>JBBSFI010000049.1:0-33927 GCA_038238905.1 Chthoniobacterales bacterium
CATCCAAACAAAACCGCCGCATCCGCCCGCGGGTTACAGCACTGGGCTCATGCAAACACACCGGAAAGCCGATAAATTCCCCTTGCCTCCGCATGACCGACTTCATCTCTCTACCTGTGCGTTCAACCCGCTGCAACCTGATTGGCGCGAGCAGCCTGACTCCCATTGGAACAGCCGCGTGCCTCTCGACTTCACCCGCATCTGCCCGTCATTCCGCAGCGCGATCGAATGCGATCCTCGGGATTGCCCGGGTCCAGGTTGAACTAGAGGAACTAGCCCCAGGCTTGTTGTCCTCCGTCGCGATGTGATCGGCGGCGGCGAGCCACGCGGCGCCTTCGAGATTGACGAGGGAGCCGTGGGTGTAGGTCGCTCCGGCCTTCCATTCGGGCGATGGGTGGAGGCGAAGATCGAGGGCTTTGGAGACGGAATGGTCTGGGGCGCTCGCGGAAAAGGAGCCGCTCCACCAAGGTGAATCGGACTTGATCCATGCGGCGATGGGGGCGCCGCGGTAGGCGCACTTTTCGACGAGGATGCGCCCATTCCCTGGGCCTCCGGAGAATTGCAGATCGACGAACGCGGCGGCGGGTCCCATATTGGCTGCGATACAGTCTCGCAGGACCAGGGTGGTGTGGTAGATCCAGATCGTCTTTTGGCTGAACGCGGCTTCGGATGGGTAGATGCTCCCGGCGGGGGCTTCCGCGCGGACGTCCGTGAGCAGATTCATGCCGCCGTAGAGGACGCTGGAGATGTGGCGGAAATAGTATTGGCTGCGATGAAGCTGCGGATCGCCGAAGCGGACGTGTTCGAGCATCATATTCGACCCGCTCACGAGGATGGCATTGCGGCCGACCGGATCGATCGTGACATCGCGCATGTACACAATGCAGGAAGAGCCATTGAAGCCGGCTTCGCTCCCGGAGAGCGAGCACCGGCGGATGTCGAATGTGTATTGGGCGCCGTAAAAGAGGTCGCCGATCGCGTAGAATCCGCCGTGGATGTCGAGATCGCTCAATCTCGCATCAAGTGTATGCCATGTCACGATTCCGGCGCCCCAGACGGGGCCGGGTTTGATGGTGAGATTGCAGACGGTCGGATGTGAGATGCCATAGATGCCGGCGGGCGCCTTGAAGTATCCGAACCCGCGCTGGCCTGCGTCGCCAGAAGCTGGGCCGTGCTGGACAGTGACCAGCGCGCCCGCGGTTTTCAGATCTTTGTCCGCCGGACGATCTGTGAGGGGCAGAAAAGCCATCGTCCCCTTGTCGTTTGCAAAGTAACGGAATGCGTCGGCGGCAGGCGATCCGTCCAATGGCGCAAGTCCCGGCGCGCGTGCATAGCGACAATCGGCCGACATGTGGAGTCCACACACAGTGATATCGATCGGCGGATGCCAGCGGCCATTGGATCCCGACGGGCTGCCATCGTCGCCGCCTGCGATCACAAAGAAGCCGTACTCCATTTCATTGAAACGCGCGCCGACTGGAAGCGCGGCTGCATCTTCGAGTGTGCGCGCCATCGCATTCGATCCGGGGCGCGCCAACCAGCCATCGATGGCTCCCGTTTTAAAATCGATCTGAAGCGCGAGACGGTAAAGGCCGGGCATGCCGCTCTCCTTTGCGATCTCGAAGGATTTGCCCTTTCCATCGGCGAGCGTCATTTCAAAAGTCAGACGGCCATCGGGATGAAGCATCAACATCCAGACGTGATTTGCGGGCGGCCCGCTCTCGCCGCCCATGACCGTCCCACAGAGCATGCGCGGCTCCTCGTTGAGTTTTGCAGAGGCATTGAGCGCATAGGCGAAGTCGAGGGTGAAGGCGTCCATCCTCTTCCAATCGGAGGCGCGATGTGTCTCCGGATTATAGGCGCCGGCGCTGAAGGGATCGGCAAAAAATTGCACATGAAAAGGAAGCTTCACGACCCATTGCGATTTCCAGTTAGCGCCTTTGAACGGCTGATCGAGATCGCACGCAGTGTGCTCCTGTGTGCAGATCGCTTCGATATACCGGAGAGTTCCGGGGGCCGATATCGTAGCGACATCGCCCGCCTTATATAGGGTTCCCTTCTTCCACGGATTCTCTTTTGGAGCGAAGAGTGCCTGATGGCTCGTCTCGGGGAACCGGTCGCTCGGATACTCGGCGTAAGTGCGCAAGCCGAACCGCTGGCCCTGCACGCTCGTGTCGAGCAGCCGCGCCGCAGGGTCCATCAGCGGGACGCGATTGCATTGCTGCATGGGACGCCCGTCATAGGAAGAGCGGGCTCCGATATTCAGCATGGGCATGGCCCGATAACCGTCGGCGGCTTCGAGAATGCTATCGGGGCCGGAGCCGGCGATTGCCTTGTTATCGCCATTCATGAATATCGGCTTGTCGATGCGCCAGCGTCCGGGAGGGATATAAACACGGCCGCCCAAATTCTTTTCGTGGAGGTAATCGAGGCGGCCTTGGATCGCGGAGGCGATCTCGGCTGGAGAAGATTGCGGCGTGACGGCTTGGAAATCGCCGGTCGAGGCACTGATATCGAGCGAAGTGGACGCCGTCGGCGGGACGCGGTCCTGCCCATGTGCAATCGGAGCGGGCGCCCATGCGATGTATGCGAGAGCGATGGAGAGGAGGCAGCGTTTCATTGACTGATCTTTTCCCATTTCGGTTCGCGATCGCTGCCGTAAACGCCGCTCTGGGTGCAGCGATACGATGCGAAGGCCCACGCTCCAGTCGTCTCGTCGCGGGCATCGGCCATGCGAAAGATATGGCACCCTGCGAGCCACGCGCCTTTCGATGGAAGTGCGGCGCCATCTTCGTGATGGCTCACGATGCCGCACTTGCCGACGCCGGTAAAATCGATAATTCCGCGGCTCAGCACCTCCGCCCAATGCGTTTCGGCCTGCAGGATATCGCCCGTCCACAGATCGCTTTTGCAGCGGATCACGGAACTGGCAGGCTTCTTTGGATTGGACCATAGATCGATGCCATCGATATCCAGCCTTGAAGCCGACCGCGTAAGGCCTGGAGTATCGGCAAGCTCGATCACCGCCTGCCCGGTGGAAAGAGAGCCAGTATAAATCGTGCCGCGAAAAGAGAGCCGATTGCCTTCGGGACCTCCGTCGAGAGACGGCTCAGCATAGAAGCACGCCTTGCCGGGCGCCCAATCGAGGCCTTCGTTATCAATGCAAAACTCACTGATCCGCATCGAGCCGCCGCGCTCTCCAGCGTGTAATTTCACATAGTAATCCGAAGCAATGAATCCTGTGATGACCACATGATCGATCGAGCCGCGGCAACCGACCAGACGCAGCATGGTTTCGCCGCTTCCGCCGCTCAGGTTTTCGGCCTTGATATTTTGTCCGCGGGCGAAGAGCGAGGCATCCCAGCCGACAAGCCGGCAGTTTCGCAATTCGAGAACGCTTCCTTCCGGCTCGCAATGGAAACTGCCTACGCCTTGGAAACCGCCTCCCCCTTCGTAGATGTTTTCGAGGACGACATGGCTGGCGGCGGCGATTGTTATCGGCATCGAGTCACCGAAGAGATGCATATCGCGCAGTGTGATCACCCCGCCGACGGATGGATTCTCACGATCGGGCAGCCAGTACCCTGGACCCGCCGAGGCGCCGTCGTACCCCGCGCCGCCCCGGCACGCAATCGCGCCGCCGGGCTCTTGTTTTGAGAGTGGAAGAAAGGCGATGAGGCCCGGATCTTTGGGCTCTGGGAAATACCGGTAGCGATCGTCGGCGGGCGCGTCCGCGCCGCCAAGCCGATGTTGCGCCGAACCGATTCGATCGTCCGTTCCGCCGATGGAATAGCGCGACTCGGAGAAGAGGCTGTAGCCGCAATAGGTCCAATCGCCCCCGGCGCCTCCATCGCTGGGCGAACCGGAAAAGGAATGTCCCGAAACACGACCAAGATGGAATGCCCCGTACTCGAAGGCGCGCAATTTATATCCCGCGCCGAGTTCGAGCGAGCCGCTCAGCACGGGTGCCGAGACAGAGCCGCACCAGGCGCGGCAGAGCCCTTTTTCCATATCGAGCTGGATGGAAATGCGAAGCATCCCCTCGCCTGCCGGAGCGGTCGATAGCGGCAGGACCCGGATCGACTCCTTTCCCTCCCGATCGACGACGTTAAACTTGAAAGCCAGGTTTCGACCGTCGGCGGCGTCGCTTTCGATCGTCCAGACTGTCAGTGGATCAGCTATGCCACCGGTAGTAAGAGCGCGAGACAAGCCGCCGGCGCCGACTCCGCAAATCACGCCTCGCATGGGCGACGCGGAGTTATTGCAAACGGCTAGATTGATCGTGTAGCGCGGCCAATTCCGCCAATAGCCAGGCTTGCCGGCTCCGATCTCGTAGTCTTTCCAATAGTTTCCGCTCGGGTCGCGGGCAATCTTTGTGCCGTAAGCGAGTGCGCAGGCCGGGAAGTAGCCAGAAGCGCGCACCTTTCCATCGAACGTGCGCAGCCCGAATTTCGCTTCGGTGACGGATGGATCGAGCATCGCGGAGTCGTCTGTGATTGGCGGGAAATGCCCGGGTGAGATCGCCTCGGGGTAGCGCCGGCTGGCGCCGAGAACGAAGAGGATGCCCGGTCCATTGACGCGGGTTCCGCTCCCTTCACCCGCGACGGTCACATTTGGATCGCTTATATAGATAGGCTCCTGGAGGAGCCACTCCCCAGCGCGCGCCGGGAGCACCACCGTGCCGCCGCCGGCTGCGCCGACTTCATCGAGCGCTTTTTGTAGAATGGGCGAGGCGTCCCCTTCCCCGGCGCCGTAGTCGGTTACGAGATTGCGCACAATCGAAGGGGCGGCGCGCGATGCAACGGCGCACGCGAAAAAGGCGAAGAGGACGCAAATCGCGCTTTGGGGGGTCATGACGTTCCCATAAGAAGCGCGGGAATCGCTGCAGGCTTAGGCGAGGTTTTCCGTGCTGGATTCCGTGTGACCAAGGGCAGCGGGAGAAGCCAAGCGTTCTAATACCGCGGCTCCGCTGGGATTCCACGTTGACGCGTTGGATGTTCTTCCTACGGTCCCTGCCCCCTCGATGCGATTCCTCATATCACTTCTTCTCTGCTCCACGGTCTTGCTCGGCATTGGACGGGCGGAGCCGCTGCTGAAGCACGACGACGTGATCGCCTTCGTGGGTGGGGAGGATATGGTGGCAATGGCGGAGTACAGCTATCTGGAGGCGATTTTGACCCGAGCGATGCCCGAGTTGCATCTTCGCTTTCGTTCGCTGGCTTGGGAGGGGGATACGGTATTTGAGCAGCGGCGTGATTTGAATTACCCGACGCTCGAACAGCAACTCGCCAGCACCGGCGCCACGGTCGTTTTCGCGCAATTTGGCGAGATGGAGAGCCTGGAGGGAAAGCAGGGGCTTGCCCCGTTTCTCGCGGCCTATGAAAAGATGCTAAAACGGCTTTCCGGCAAGGGCCGGCGCGTGGTGGTGCTCACGCCGAGTTCCATCGAGTTGACCACGAACCCGCCGCATGGTGATCCAGCTTCCACGGCGGATTATTCGGAGCCGATCCTGGATCTTGCCGCAACGAAAGGGATGACCGCGATCGACATCCTGAAGAATCCGGTGGATGACTTTGGGGTGCCCGATGCGGACGTGGCCTCGGAGCTTTGGCGCGACGGAATCCATTTCACCGAACACGGGCACGCAATCGCCGCAGTGGTTATTGCGGCGCAACTGAATGTGGATTCGTGGGGCTTGCTCCATCTCGCCCCGGACGCGGACGCGCCGTACCAAACAATACCGACGCACATCGCATCGCTCGATCGGCTGCGGAAGCTCATCCAGAAGAAGAACCTGCTCTGGTTCCAATATTATCGACCGCAAAACTGGGCCTTTCTCGCTGGGGATCGGACGAATCAACCGAGCAGCCGCGATTACCGCGATCCGTCCAAGCGATGGTTTCCGGGCGAGATGGAGCAGTGGCTGCCGTTGATCGAGCAAAAGGAGACCGAGATCGCAAAGCTCGCCGCTGAACTGGGGACGGAATCAAAGTGATGACGATGCGAAACATTTTGGGGATCGCGGCACAGCTCGGGGCGCTCCTGATACTGGGAGGCGGACTGGCCACTGGAGCGCCTGCTGGCACGGCGGAGACTGCTGCCGCTCCCGATCATGACTCGCCCGAGGCGGAGCTTGCCTCGTTCCATCTGCCGGAGGGTTTTCAGGCGGAGCTCTTCGCGTCGGAGGCGGACGGCGTGGTGAAGCCAGTGCAAATTCAATGGGATTCGCGCGGGCGCCTATGGGTGATCGGGTCGCAGACTTACCCGCAAATAAAGCCCGGCGAGGAGCCGAATGACAAAGTGCTGATCCTCGAAGATCCCGAGCGGACAGGTCATGTCCAAAAGGTGAGTGTCTTTGCGGATGGATTCATGATTCCAACGGGCTTGGAAGTGGATGGCGACGCGGCCGGTTGTTATATCGGAGAAGGAACGAAGCTATGGCATCTCCGGGATATCAGCGGCTCCGGGCACGCGGAGCAGCGGGAGATCGTGGTGCGCGGCTTCGGCACCGGCGACAACCATCAAAATCTTAACTCCTTTCTTTGGTCGCCTGAAGGCGATCTGATGTTTTGCCAGGGGCTGCATTCTTACGCCCGCGTGGAGACGCGCTATGGGATCGCGAAGCTCGACCAGGCTGGCCTGTGGCGGCTTGACCCGCGCGCCGTGCGGCTCTCCAGTTTTTGGGGCAGCGCGGCGGATCCGCAGAATCCTTGGGGCTGGGTCTTTACGGATGGCGGAGAGCCGCTGGTGGTGGCTGGCAACAACGGCGGGGTGTACTATCCCGTGCCAGAGATGATCGCGGGGCACGACGATCGGCGCGCTGGAAATATATGGGTGAATGCGCGCGGAAGGAAGAGCAGCGGACCGGATATCGTGGGGACGGCGCATTTTCCGCCCGAATGGCAGGGAGTGATGCTGGATGGCGGCTATATAAATAATGCGGTGTGGTCATTGAAGATCGAAGACGATGGCGCGGGGTTTCGGGCAAAGGATCTGCCGCCCCTCATCACGAGCGGGCATCGCAGCTTCCGCCCTGTGGATCTGAAGATTGGCCCCGATGGGGCGGCGTACATCGCTGACTGGTACAATCCGATTATCGGGCATTACCAGGCGAGCTTTCGCGATCCCAACCGCGACAAGACACACGGGCGCATCTGGCGTGTGACATACAAGGGACGCCCGCTGGCGGACCAGAAGCCGCTCGCGGATGCACCGATCGAGCAGCTATTCGACTGCCTGAAATCGCCCGAGCGCTGGACACGCTACCAGGCGAAGCGCGTGCTGGCATCGCGCCCGTCGAATCAAGTCGCGGCGATACGCCGATGGCTGCGGCAACTCGACGACTCCGAACCGGAAACCGATCGGGCGCTGATCGAGGCTCTCGGAGTTTTGGAATCGCACGATCTGGTGGAACCGGAACTTCTGCGCCGACTCGTAAAGGCGAAGCTGCCCGAGGCGCGTGCGCATGCCGCGGGCGCCATCGTGCGATGGATGCCGGAGCTTCCCGCCGATTTCGACGCCGTCGCGACGCTGACCGACCTGGCGCATGACGAAGTGCCGCGCGTACGCCTGTGCGCGATCGTGGCGGCCGCAAACATTCCTTCGCCGGAGTCGATCGTCGTGGCGCTGAGTGCGGCGGAACAACCGCGCGACCGCTTTATCGACAGCGCGCTGCACCAGGCGGTGGTCGCCCTAAAGCCACAGTGGGAACCGCTGCTTCCCAAGGCGGAAACGCTGGGGTGGAAGCCGGAATGGATTCAGTTTCTCGCCAAGAATGGCGATGCACTGGTGCCACTGAATTTCGGGCCCGCATCCGATGCGCGCACGCTCGCCATGATGCGGACTGCGGCTGCGAAACCGGTGGGCAAACTGAGGGCGACGCCGGAATATGTGCAAAAGCTTGCCGGCGAGGCGCGGACGAAGGGCGACGCCAAACGCGGAGGGACGATTTTTCACCGTCCGGAACTATCCTGCACGGGATGCCATAGTGTGGAGGGACAGGGAGGCAACATCGGCCCGCCGCTGGATGCGGTGGGGTCGGCCCAGCCGATGGAGTTTATCATCGGCGCGGTGCTGGAGCCGCAACGCGAAGTGAAGGAAGGGTACGAGGCGGTGGAAGTGACGCTGAAAGACGGGCGGATGATGCAGGGCTATCGCCAGCGCGAGACTCCGTCGGAGTTGACGATCCGCGACGTGGCTCAGCAAAAGGAGGTCGCCTTACAGAAGAGCGAGATAGTCTCCACGAAGGAGATCGGGTCGCTGATGCCGGGCGGGCTGCTGGATAACTTATCGAGACAGGATCTGGGCGATCTTTTTCGTTACCTATCGGAGTTGGGCAAGCCGGTGGAGAAGCACGACTGAGGCGTCACGCGGAGCGGGGTTGAGCAGTGTGCGTCCAGGCTGTGGGCTGGGTCACGCGGGGGCGCGGAGGGCGCGGAGGAGGACGGTTTGGCGACGGTTGGGTTTAACGCGGCGGAAGGCTGGCCCAACGAAAGAGTCTTCTCAGCGCGTCCGCATGACATCGTGAGTTGGATCGTTGCCTTACGCTTTGGGGGTGGCGGCTTTTTCGGCCCCGTTGAAGTGGAGGTAGGTGTACCCTTTTAAGGCGCGATCGTAGCTGGCAAGGAGCCGCATGGCTTCATTGGGCTTCAGGCGATCACTTTTAATGGCGGCATCCACCTGGGATTTCACGAGCCGGATCAGTTCGTTTTGATCCCACTGCGTCATGGTAAGCACTTCGGCAATGGTGGAGCCTGCGATGGTCTCCTCGATGTACCAGCCGTTCTCCTCGTCAGAATCGAGGAATACATGCGCCTCGTTCACGCGCCCAAAGAGATTGTGCAGATCTCCCATGATATCCTGGTAAGCGCCCACGAGAAAGAAGCCGATATAGTAAGGGGAATTCGGCGGAAGCTTGTGCAACTGCAGCGTGTCCTTCACATCCTGGATATCGATAAATTTGCTCACCTTGCCATCGGAATCGCAGGTGATATCAACAAGCGTGGCCTGTCGCTCCGGATATTCATTGAGGTGATGGATCGGCATCACGGGAAATAGCTGGCCGAGCGCCCAGTGATCGAGAAGCGACTGGAAGACGGAGAAATTGCAAACGTACTGATCGCAGAGGGCGGTCTCCAATTCCTTCACTTCCTCGGGAACGTATTTCATGCCAGCGCAAAATTGCACGATGCGCTGGGCGATCTGCCAAAAGACAATCTCGACCTTTGCCTTCGACTCGAGATCGAGCAGGCCGAGATCGAACATCGATTGCGTCTGCTCCTTGATCTGCTGTGCATCGTGCAGGCCTTCCATGCGGTTCTGCTGCGTGAGGTTGCGCTTGATGTCCAGGATGTCGCCCACGGTCTTCGGGTCGTGATCGGTGACCTCCACGGAAATCGGCGCGCGATCCTTTTCAATCGCTCCAAAGGCTTCCACAACCAGAATGGAATGGTGCGCGACGATGGCGCGGCCGCTCTCCGAGACGATGGTCGGATGCTCGACCTTTTCCGAATCGCAGACATCCATGATATTCCAGACGATGTCGCGGGCGTACTCGGCGAGCGTGTAGTTGGTCGAGCTCTCGGAGGCTGTGCGCGACCCATCGTAATCGACGCCAAGACCGCCGCCGACATCGATGTATCCCATCTCGTGGCCCATCTTCACCAGCTTCGCGTAAAAGCGGGCGGCCTCGCGCAGGGCGCGCTTGATCGTGCCGATATCCGGCACCTGCGAACCGACATGAAAATGGACCAGCCGGAGGCAATGCGCGAGGCCAGCCGCCTTTAGCATCTGGCTGGCCGCAACGAGATCGGCGGTGCTCAAGCCAAATTTTGCATTCTCTCCACCGCTGGTGGCCCACTTGCCAGCTCCCTTGGCGGCAAGCCGCACGCGGACGCCGATCATCGGCTCGACGCCGACTTCACGGGAAATGGAGAGGATGAGATCGAGCTCCTCCAGCTTCTCCACGACAAGGATCACCTTCTTGCCAAGCTTGCGGCCAAGCAGCGCGTTTTGCACGAAGAGGGCGTCTTTGTAGCCATTGCAGATGATAAGGCTCTCCGGATCCCGATGGATCGCGAGAGCCGCGAGGAGTTCCGGCTTGCTGCCGGCCTCGATCCCGAAATGCGATGGCGCCCCGGCATCCATGATCTCCTCCACGACTTCCCGCAACTGGTTCACCTTGATCGGGAATACGCCGCGATAGACATTGCGGTAGTTTGCGTCGGTGATTGCGTCGGCGAATGCCTGACTGATCTTCTCGACGCGGTGCCGGAGCAGATCCTGGAAACGAAGCACGAGCGGAAACGTAAGTCCGCGGATTTTCGCCTCGTCGATCAACTCCATGATGTCGATCGGCGTCTTCGGCGATTGCGTCGGCAGCACGGAAATATTGCCGCGTTCGTTGATCGTAAAGTAGCCCGTCCCCCATCGGTCGATGTTGTAGAGCGAAATGGCTGCAGGAATATCCCAGGGCTGATTCATTTTTTGGAACGGGGCGGGAACTTTAGGAGCCGCCCTTTCGATTGCAATAGAGCGCTTGCAAAAACTTGAGACATTTGCGCGGCGGCGGTACTCTTCCTGCATGAACAAGTCCGTAGTGCCGGTGGAAGTGCGAACCGTTCTGCGATTTAACGCAGGGCGGGCGGTTTTCATCGGCAACGACGAAAAGGTATTCGTCATTTACGTGGACGAAGGAGTAGGCCTGGCGATCGAGATGTTCATGAAAGGAACGCAAAAGGAGCGCCCGCTGACGCACGATCTCGTGGCGCACCTGCTCTCGGCCTTTGGCGCCAAGGTCGAGCGCGTGATCATCAACGACCTCAAAAGCGAGACCTATTTCGCGCGCATGATCGTGAGCTGTGAAAACGAACTTTTTGAGAAGAAGATCATCGAACTGGATGGGCGCCCGAGCGATTGCATCGCGATGGCGATCCAGCAAAAGGCTCCGATTTATGTGAGCCGCGATGTGTGGGATGAGGTCGAGGACCGCAGCGATGTGCTGAAACAGATCGAGGACGGCGAGAGCGGCCAGCAGGAAAGCGAAGAGATGTGAGTGGCGCGCTGCAGGTGCGGCTCATTTCGGCGGCTGAGGCGCAAGCCATCCGTCTGCCGGTGCTGCGCGCGGGCATGGCGCCGGAAGCGGCGGTATTCGACGGCGATTACGACCACGAGACGCGGCATTTCGGGGCTTTTAGCGACGAGCGGCTGGCCGGGGTCGCGAGTCTCTTTCGGGCGCCATTTCCCGAGCGGCCTGAACTGAAGGGGTGCATGCAGCTCCGCGGGATGGCGGTGTCCGGGGATGAGCAACGCAAAGGCGTCGGACGCGCGCTGCTGGACGCGTGCGTGCGGCACGCCATCGCAACCGGCGCGGATGCGCTCTGGTGCAACGCGCGCACCCCTGCGCGTTCGTTCTATGAAAAGGCGGGCTGGTCCACCGTCGGCGCCGAATTTGAGATCCCTGCAGCGGGGCCGCATTTTCGGATGTGGCGGCGAGCAGCGGATTAGGACACCTCGGCTCGCACGGTCCGGGCAGTTCAAAATCTTCTTGCGGACGCGCGCGGAAAAAGGAGCAATCGCTTGCTCAACCTGAAATCGGGCCAGTTCATACGGGAGGTTATTGGGAGGAACGCCAAAATGAGCTGCCTCTGCCTCATCCTTACGAACCCAACCCTGCGCCCCTACGGCCTCCAGCGACTCCGATCATAAGATCATGCGCGTTTCGAGTTCGACTTCATCCACTTTGCGTATGCGGCTTGGGTGATCTCGCCAGCGGCCAGCGCCAGAGTACGCATTACGACGTCTGCTTCTTCTGCATAAAATTCAAAACCATTTCGTTCGAGAAAGCCCGCGCCGAGCAGGAAGCCGGAGCGTTTGTTCCCATCGAGAAACGGGTGGTTTTTCACAATGCCAGCCGTGTATGCAGCGGCCATCTCTACTATGCCAGGCTTGCCGTACGCAAACATCTGTCTTGGCCGAGCGAGCGCGGATTCCAGTAAGTTTTCGTCACGCAATCCTGCCAAACCGCCGTACTCCGAGAGCATTATGTCGTGCAGCGCGAGGCATTCATCCCGCGTGAGCCAGTACGGCTCCTTCATTTTGCCAGTTCGCGAAGAGAATTGCGGTAGCGGCGATTTAGGGATTCAAGCACCGCCATTGTTTTCGCGAACTCAGGATTGCCGGCGCTTAAGCGCACGCCATCCTGCGCTTCCGTCAGCATCACGGTGTCGCCTTCGCCAATCTTCAGATGCGCCAGCGCTTCCTTTGGGAGGACGATGCCGACTGAATTGCCGATTTTGCGCAGCTTAAGTTCGAGAGTCACACCGCTAATGTAGTCACATCGGTAATAACCTCAACTCTCCTCAACCTTGTCATCCCTTTCGAGGATGCGCGCAACATCATGGAAGGTCTTTTCACTGTGCGCGAGGACGTGCTGCGCCAATTGCTCAAGGCCTGTTCCCGCAGCAAAGTCCTCCGCCGTTGCGCCCAATGGGCTGACGAGCTGGAACTGAGGTAATTGATCGGCGATGTGTCGGAGACGACCGTCGTCACCGTCGAATCAGATCCTCGAGAACGCGGCCGTCGCCATAAACCTGATCCACCGTGACCGGGATTTCAGCACCGTTCACCTTGAGGAATTCCTCTGTGTCATAGAAGGAGATCCCCAACAAATCGCCCACCTGCCGTCGAGACAATTCGCCGCTGTTGTACCCCTGCAGCGCCAAAAGCTCACGCGCTCGCGCCCGCGCGTCCGGACCGTCGAGCCGTAGGCAGTGTGCTATGGCGTCTGGGAGTTCAGCCATCAGGTTCATAAGAGCATCGTATCCGATTCTACGGCTAGGAACAAGTGCCGACCAGACTGCTCCGATCCGCCATAGCCGTTCGGCCATTGCCGATTTCTGGAAATCCCTCCCACCAGAGCTTGCATGACGCGCTTCGCGGCGAGACCCCGCCCGTGTCTCTACACCCGCGCAGACCCCCAGAAGGATGTGCCAGGACGGGCGAGACTGCGCCTTCCGGCTCCCTTGCGCTACGCTGACGCATGCGCCCATGTTGCCGCCTACGGCACGCTCCGCACCGGGCGCGCCTTCTGTCAAAGACCCGCTGTGCTGCGCGCCGCACCCCAGCAATGCTGAGTGCCAATAGGATACGTGAAAACGCGTGAACTTGCGCAAGTAGGTCCCTGTCAGGCCGAGCGAGGGAAATCGGCGAAAGCGCATGTATTCATGCGGTCTCCAGAGTGTTTTTAGGAGTGGGTTGGGAGGGACTCGAACCCTCAACCAACGCCTTAAAAGGGCGCTGCTCTACCATTGAGCTACCAACCCGTTTTGGCGAAACGATTCCTTGGAATGCCGCCGCCGACCGAAATCGGGAGTGCGTTTCTACCCCCATCGATCCACATGCGCAAGGAGAACGCGGAGAATTTCTTTCTTTCCCAGTGTCGACTGGGAGAATTCGGCGATTGCTCCGCATCGTTCCGCTCGCGAGATGAATGCCTCCCCGACAAAGGGGCTCGACTGCCGCAGGCGGGTGCACCGTTCGTCGCGTCCGGTGAGAGTCTCAATCACAGCGGTCATCCCCTGCTCCAGTATTTCGCGCCATTCAATCATGGTAAAGCGCACGCTCGGTGAACAGTTCGGCAGCCAGCGCTCGATATTCGCCCTCGTGGCGTCGAGCAATGCAGGATCGTCCAGTAGGCGCTACGCAACGATCGCAGCCATTGCGAGCGATCTTCGATCGATAAACTTCGTGGCTCATCGCTTGAAAGATGCAACTTTTCGTTTCCTTTCGCAATCCCCGCTCGCCAGCTTTTCCGTTCCGCATTAAAGAGCAGGCCTCCGATGAAGATTCCATCTCCTGTTTCCCTCGTTTTTCCATCGTGCCGCGCCGCGATGCTCTCGACCATTTTTTGCGTCTCCTCGCTCTGCTGCGCAAAGGCGGAGGCCGCCCCTGGCGGACTGCTGCTCGTCACGAATAAAGGAGACCAGACCCTTTCACTCGTCGATCCCGCGACGAATAAGCAGATCGCGACGATTGCCGAGGACGGGGCCACGGGACACGAGCTGGCGGCTTCCGCGGATGGCAAGCGCGCCTTTGTGCCGATCTACGGCAACTCCGGAGTGGGCAAGCCGGGCACCGATGGCCAATTGATGCGCGTGATCGATATCGGATCGCGGAAGATCGTGGATACGCTCGACTTTGGAAAAGGGGTGCGTCCACATTGCGCGGTGCTTTCGCCCAAGACAGGGCTTCTTTACGTAACGACGGAATTGGAAAATTCCGTGACGGCAATCGATCCGGCGACGCTTAAAATCGTCGGCGCCATCCCCACAGGACAGACGGAATCGCACATGCTCGCAATTACCAGGGACGGGAAGCGCGGCTACACCGCGAATGTCGCCTCGGGCACCGTCTCGGTGCTTGATCTGGAAGCACGGAAGCTCCTGGCTACGATTCCGATTGCCGCGAAGACGCAGCGGATCTCGTTGTCGCCGGACGATCGATGGGCCTTCACCTCAGATCAGACCAAGGCGCAACTGGCAGTGATCGACACCAAGACAAATGAAGTGGCGCATCGCGTCGATCTTCCTGACTTCGGATACGGAACCGCGGCGACTCCCGATGGCAAGTGGCTGCTCGTGTGCGTCGGCTTGGGAGAGGTGGCGGTGGTCGATCTGGAGGCGATGAAAGTGGCGCGCACAATCGAGACGCCTCGCGCGCCGCAGGAGATTCTCATTCGCCCCGACGGCGCGGACGCTTACGTCTCGTGCGATGCCAGCGCGAAGATCGCTGTAATTGACTTGAAAGATTGGAAGGTCACGAGCCTCATCGATGTCGGCAAGAATGCGGACGGCCTCGCCTGGGCAAAGGGCGATTAACGCGACAGAAGGCCTAGCTAGGTTCCGCGCTGCTTTAAATTTGGGAGGACCGCGCTCCTCGAGTCAACGAAATGCAATCGGCGGAACGCACGCTCTCAAGCAGAAGAGGGCGCGATGATCACCGCGCCGGGTCGGGGTGAGCGTGAGGAACTCGCGCAAGGCCCAAAAGGAAGCGATGCCGAAGAAGACATTTGCGCCGATCCGCCCGAGAAGCAGCGCACCGCCGCAGACCACGACGATCACCCACCACGCCCGCAGGCGCGCATTGAGATTTTCGATGGTCGCCCGGGCGCCTTTACTTGCCTTGCTGGCGTTGGTGCTCAGCCTTCATCCGACAATCGATGCGATGGCGAGGAATCCGGCGATGCTGCCCATGAGCCATAAGGTAGGAGGATCGGCGATAAGCGGCATGGATGGGCGCGGGGAAAGTGGTGCGTCAGATTTCCCGGAGACTATTCACAGCGGCGCGGGCGCGCGCGAGAAATTCGGCTTTATTCTCACCATCCTCGATGCGAACTGGGGAGCCGAAGCTGAGACTGCTAAGAAGAGGGACGGGCAACAATTCACCCTTGGGCAGGATGCGATTCATATTGTCGAGGAGGACGGGGATGAGTTCGACATCGGGGCGTCTGCGTGCGAGATGAAAAAGGACAGCCGATGCCAGCCCCACTTTTCTCCGTCACCACTCCGAGCTTCCGCAGCGGATCGTGGCTGAAGCTTTGCATCGAATCCGTTGCGGATCAGGAGGGCGCGGCCTTCGAGCACATCGTGCAAGATGCGGGATCGGACGATGGGACCCTTGATTGGCTTCCGCAGGATGGGCGGGTGCGCTCTTTTGTCGAACGAGATTCCGGGATGTACGACGCGATCAGCCGCGGCTGGCGAAGAAGTAGCGGTGAGATTTTGTCCTATCTAAACTGCGACGAGCAGTATCTTCCAGGCGCGCTCTCGTCCGTGCGTGCGTTCTTCGAGCGGCGCCCGGATGTGGATTTGCTATTTGGCGATGTGGTGGTCGTGGGACCGGATGGAAGCTACCGGTTTCATCGCAAGATGATTGCGCCTCACCTGCACCATACGCAGGTGTGCCACTTGTCCGCACTGACCTGCGCGATGTTTGTCCGGCGCTCGGCCATCGAGAAGCACGACCTGTATTTCGATCCAAAGCTGCGGATCGGCGGGGATGGTGAATGGGTGGCTCGCGCGCTGGCAGCCGGCCTCCGCTGCGCGGTGCTTCCGCGGTTTCTCTCAGCATTTACCGACACCGGCGCGAATATGATGGCCTCCCCAAATGCCACGAGGGAAAGACTTGATCTTGTGGGACGGGCACCCGGCTGGGTGAGGGCACTTCGCCCTTGGTGGATCGTTTCGCACCGCCTGCGGAAGCTCGTCCATGGCGTGTACCGGCAGGAGCCTTTTGGCTACGATATCCACACACAGGGCTGCGAGCGCCGCGTGCACTTCGATGTGCGCAAGCCGACCTTCCGCTGGCGGCTGCAGCCAGAGGCAGCCTCCTAGGCCCTGTTCACGACCGACGTCCGCCCGCTCGCTCGATCCTTCACCATTTCGTCGTAGATCCAGCGGTAGGTCAGCTCCAGTCCGTCTTTGAGCCGCGTGTTTGGCTCCCATCCAAATGTCTTCTGGATGAGCGTATTGTCGCTATTGCGCCCGTTCACACCTTTCGGCGCGCCGAGGTTGTACTCCCGCTTTAGGGTGATTCCGGCGATCTCTTCCGCCAGATCGACGAGTTGATTGATGGAGACCAGCTCACTGCTGCCGATATTGATCGGTTCGACGAAGTCGCTCTTCGTGAGCATCTGCGTGCCGTGGACGCAGTCGTCAATATACATAAAGCTGCGCGTCTGCTGGCCGCTGCCCCAGATCTCGATCGAGTGCGTTCCGTTTAGCTTCGCATCGATGACTTTGCGGCAGATCGCCGCGGGCGCCTTCTCGCGTCCGCCGGCGTAAGTTCCATTCGGGCCGTACACATTGTGATAGCGCGCGACCCGCGTCTCGATTCCGAAATCCTCGCGGAAATGCCGGCACATCCTTTCGCTGAAGAGCTTTTCCCAGCCATAACCGTCTTCGGGCAGGCCAGGGTATGCGTCCTCTTCCTTGAGCGCGGTGACGTTCGGGTCGCGCTGCTTATCGCCGTTGTAAACGCAGGCGCTCGATGAAAAGAAGAAGCGCTTCACCCCAAACTTTTTCGCCGCGAGCAGGAGGTGCGTGTTGATGAGCACGCTGAGCATGCAGAGCGCTTTATTCAATTCGATGAACCCCATGCCGCCCATGTCTGCCGCAAGATTATACACCCAATCGCATCCTTCGACTGCCTTCTCGCAATCCGCGAGGTGCTCCAGGTTGAGCTGCATACTCTCTACATCGTCAAAGCGCTGATACCACTCCGCGAGCGGCTTCTTATCTACCGCGCGGAGCGCAAACCCTTGGCGGCGGAGATCGGAAATGAGATGGCCGCCGATAAAACCGCCGGCGCCGCAAACGAGAATTCGATTCATGGGTGGATTTTGAAGAGAGCGCGCAATTTCAATCGATTGAGTCGCGCCGCAAGCCCAAAATATTCGGATATCCAATGGAACGCGATCAAAGCGTGAACCGTGCGTAGGTGTACGAGAGAGCCTCGTCCACGATCGTCCGAAAGCCGGAGCTCGTGCGCCACCAGTGCTCCAGATCGACCGCACCCGGGGGAAGGAGGATAACGCCGATACGCGTGCCCTTGCCAAATGCCTTGCGGAATGCACGGTCCGCGCGCCGTCCATCGGCAGGATTCGCCACCACGTTCAGTGCAGCCGGCGCTTCGCCGCGCCGGACCATCCAATCGCGGAGAGCCAGTGCGGCGGCGTAGTCCGCGTCGAGATCGCACTGAGGAACGGCGATCGGCTCCGCGCGGTTCCGCCCCTGAGAGCGCTCCCTGAGCCGGTCCGCGCCATACTCCGCCCACGTACGGGGACGAAAAAACGGAGCTCCGAAAGTGATCTCCGTTCCAAGCGAGTAGATCGGAATGCGAACGTCCGATCGACAAGACGCGATGATAAAATCGAGGGCTCCGTCGTCGGCCGTCCCGGAAAAGGCAATCGGCGCTTCTGGAACCGGACTGCCGGCCGACAGAAACGGGTATATCGAATGCACGGCCACGAACCCCGCTCCGACGATCGCCCCGAGCATTCCCGCCCACCCCAACAGCGACGGCGCCAGCCTTCTTTTTCGAACCAATAATCCCAAGAGCGTGGTCTTTTTCGCGTTGGGAGGAGAATGGCAGCGCATGGCTTTGCTTTCTGAGTGGGAAGCGCAAAATACACGGCACGCAGCCGTCGGACGCATTAAATCCGCATCGAACACCACCGCAATACACCCGGCAGCGTCAGGCAGCGGGGTTGTACACACGATTTTCGCCGCTACTTTCCAAGCCAATGAATGGGATCCTGCTTCTGCTGATCGCCGTGGCTCTGATTTGGATTCAGTGCCGCGCCGGCGGCACGCGCCTGATATACAGCATTCCGCCGTATCTCTGGCTTTCGATCGCGGGAGTTCTCTCGGCTTTTGCCCGGCGCAAGGCCACGGGTCCCACGTTCGTTTGCCTCGCCGGTTCCGCGCTCTTCTTCGGGTATGTCCTCGTGCGGGCCTGCCTGTCGCCGATCGGGTATCTTTGGTGGTCCGATTTTCTGATGGTTCTTGCGTGCCTTATTCTTTATCTCCTCGTCGGCTTTTATCTAACAAGCTCGGAGGACCGCGGCACGATTGCCGTCCTGCTTCTGTTTATCGGACTCGCGGAGTTTGCGATCGGTCTGCGCCAGTTTGCATTCAAGGATGACTTTATGCTCTTTGGCTTCACGCGCGCTCATTATGGATGGCGCGCGAGCGGCTTCTATGTGAGTTCCATTTCGTTGGCAGGCTACTTGGAAGTGATGGCGCTCCTTGCACTCAGCCTCGCCTGCTGGAGCCGCTGGCCCGTTTGGAGCCGCGGAGCCATGGCCTATCTCGCAGCGACCTTTTACGTCGGCGTCGGCATTACGGGAAGCCGCGGTGGCTATATCAGTTCGGCGGTTTCCCTCGTGGCGTTCGCGGTGCTTAGCCTTTATCATGTGCGGCGGCTTTCGCCGGAGAACTTTGGCAGGGTTGCGGTTTTATCCGCGCTCTCCGTCGCTGGGTTCTTTGCCGGCGCGATCGGTCTCATGAGTCTGAACCCGGATATCCGCGCGAGACTCGATACGATACCCGCGCAACTTACGAAGGGCGGCCTTGATGTGCGCATATACAACTGGGAGGCGGCGCTGGATCAATTTCGCCTATCGCCATGGCTCGGCACCGGCGCGGGAACGCATCTTGTCTATGGCCGGCTTTTCCGGCGGCCGACCATTCAGCACGATCCCGAGCACGCTCACAATGACTACCTGGAGTTGCTCGCGGAGTATGGTGTCGCGGGCGCGGTGCTGATGGGCGGCTTTTTATTCGTCCACATTCGCGCCGGATTTCGCTCCCTATCCACCATGGTGGCCACGGAGGTTTCCGACCGGTATCGGGAGCGCGATTGCGCGCTGGCGCTCCAGATCGCGGCGCTTTCAGCGCTCGTGGCTTACCTGGCGCATTCCGTCGTCGATTTCAACCTTCACATACCGGCGAATGCCCTGCTGTTTGCCATCCTCTTTGGGATCCTCGCTAATGGCGATCCACGCCCGAGTGTCGGGCAAAAGGAAGGCGCCGCACGCCTCTTCCGATTTGCGCTGCCGCTCCTAGGCGCATCGGTAATTTACTTCGGCTTCCCAAAGCTCGATGGCGAGAAGTTAACCAACGAGGCTCGAACTGCTTTGTCTGCGGAGCGGTTCACCGACGCGATCGATCTCGCCCAGCGGGCGATTTCCAAGGAATCCGCCAATTGGGAGGCATTCTATATCCTTGGCGAAGGCAACCGCGCCGTCGCCGGTGGGCTGGACTTTGCACTGAAGCGAAATGCGTTCTACGAAGCTGCGGTCGCCGCGTACCGGGATGAGTTGAAGATCTTTCCGCAGGATGATTTCGCTTATGCTCAAATGGGCCGGGCGCTCGATGGGGTTGGCCGGTTTGGAGAAGCCGCCGACGCGTATCGCCGCGCCATCGATCTCGATCCCAACTTGGGCATTCTTCACGAATTTTACGCAGCCCATCTGCGCACAGTAGGACGCTCGGAGGAGGCGGACGAGGAATACGAGAAGGGACTGCGGCTCGCGGAAAAGGATCTCACATCGCAAATGGATAGCGCCGCCGCCGCGGCGCGGAAGCTCGATAAATAGCCGCAAGGCAGCGACCCTGTGCTCATCGCATTTCACAAACCGTACGGTGTCCTGTCTCAATTCACCATCGAGCCGGGATCACCGCACGCCGCGCTCGCCCGCTTTGGCTTTCCACCGCGCGTATATCCGATCGGGCGTCTCGATGCGGCGAGCGAAGGACTTCTCCTGCTCGGGGACGAGCCGCGCATGAATGCAAGGCTGCTCGATCCAGCGAATGGCCACCGGCGTATTTATTGGGCGCAAGTCGAGCGGATTCCCGCCGTCGAAGTATTGCGGCAAATCGAGAAGGGACTGAATCTAGGCAAGTACACCACGCAGCCGTGCCGGGCGTCGGTGCTTGACCCGCAGCCGGATCTCCCTCCGCGCGATCCTCCCATCCGCGCAAGAAAAGCCGTCCCCGATTGTTGGATCTCCCTCGAGTTGACAGAAGGCAAGTATCATCAAGTCCGGCGGATGACTGCGTCGGTCGGGCACCCGACCCTGCGGCTCATCCGCGTGCGGATCGGAAACTTCGAGCTTGGCAGCCTCGCAGCAGGCGAGTGGCGTTCGCTTTCCGATTCGGATCGGACTGCAATCCTATACTCCGAGCACTTCCGGCCGTCCTAAATCCCCTGGTGAAAATCGATCCTGAAGCGTCCGGCGCAGATACTCCCTCACGGCTTCGTCGCGCGCGGGCAATCTGGAGATGGCTTCGTTTAGAAAGCCAAAGACAATGAGTCGCTGGGCTTTGGAGCGCGGTATGCCTCTCGAAAGAAGGTAAAATAACTCTTCCGCCTCGATCTGCCCCGTCGTCGCGCCATGCGTGCATCGAACGTTATCCGCCTTGATCTCGAGACCAGGCGCCGAATCGGCCTCCGCCTCCTCTGAAAGCAGAAGGTTGCGGACC
The DNA here is from genome assembly GCA_038238905.1 of Chthoniobacterales bacterium. Classification (GTDB taxonomy): domain Bacteria; phylum Verrucomicrobiota; class Verrucomicrobiia; order Chthoniobacterales; family Chthoniobacteraceae; genus JBBSFI01. The sequence goes on from JBBSFI010000049.1 coordinate 21,045, forward strand.
TTTTGGTAAGCATCCGTGAAATGCGCATTCGGAGCCACGCGAATGAGACCCGAGAAGATGGTGTGCGCCCGATCGTCTAGCGCATTCTTATATAGCAAATCGCTCGCAGTGTGGGGCGCCTCGTGGATCTGCAGCGTCCGCTGATCGATCTCCCGCCGTCCGTCGGCGACGGCAAGGGCCAGCATATCGCTGCGGCCGCCCTTTTCACGAAGATGACTCACCGATTCACTGCGCACATAGCCGCCGCCGAATTGTGCGTTCAGCGCAACCGCCGTCGCATCCCTCCCCAGCACCGTCGAATTGATTTGCACCGCCACCGTGGAGTCGCTCCATTGCTGGCAATTGATATAGGTTATGCTGGCGCCGGCGCCGAGCCACAAGTCGTTTACACCGCACGCAAACCCGGCCACAGCGGCGCTCGATTGAAAGTGATCCACGAAAGTCGCTCGGCTATTTTCGGATGCCACGATCAGTGTATGAGGGAAACAAGATGCATTTTCCCCGTGCAGCCATTGGAAGGACTCGATCGGAAGATCGATTTTCACTCCGGGAGGCAGATAAAGAAAGGAGCCGTCGCAGACCCGCGCTTCGTGCAACGCGGCATACTTCCGCGAGCCAAGAACCGCCTCCTCGCGCATGAAATATTTCTCAAGCAGGTCCGGATGCTTCACCGCCGCCTCAGCAAGCGGAAGCCAGATCACACCGGCCTGCGCCAGCGCGTCCGACCGGACTTCGCGCTTCAGAAGCCGGTCGTTTGCAAATACCATCCGACCCGCGATCTCCCGCAGTCCGTTTGACCGCTCCAGCAAATCCCGGCCCTCGTCTTCTGCGTTGGCGCACGGGCGGACATAGGCCCGCAGATCGAGCGCTTTGAGCGGTGAAAACCTCCATGCTTCATCAGTGCGCGTCGGCGCCGGAGTGGCTTGAAACGCGCGCCACGCCTCCTGCCTCACTTCGTGCCGCCATTGCGGCGCGGAATCGAAATCGAAGCTGGCAAGCGGTTCACCCTGCAGGACTCCGCTGCCAGCGTGCGTCTCGTCTGAGGCCAATGCTGCTATATTCATTTAGCTCGCGGCGCTGGGCTCAACCGACGGAGCCTTCCATCTCCAGATCGATCAGGCGTTTCAATTCCACCGAGTATTCCATTGGGAATTGGCGGACCAAATCGTTCACAAATCCATTCACGCTCAAACTCATGGCCTGGCCTTCCGTCAAGCCTCGCTGCCGCATATAGAAGATCTGCTCCGCGCTCACCTGGCTCACGCTCGCCTCGTGCTGCACCGAGTTGCCAGCCCCGCGAACGGTGATCGCCGGATACGTGTCGGTGCGGCTTTCCGGATTGATGAGCAGCGCGTCGCATTCCGTGTTATTTTTGCAACCCTTCAGATGCTTTGGAACGTGGACGAGCCCACGATACGTCGCCCGTCCGCGGCCGATCGATATCGATTTGGAAATCACATTGGACGTCGTCTCATCCGCGGCATGAACCATTTTGGCTCCGGTGTCCTGGTGCTGCCCATTGTTAGCCAGCGCGATGGATAGGACTTCTCCGCGCGCCTTCCGCCCTTTCAGCACGACACCTGGATATTTCATCGTAAGCCGCGAACCGATGTTGCAATCGATCCACTTCACTTCAGCCTCCTCATGCGCCAGAGCGCGTTTGGTGACCAGGTTGAACACATTCTGGCTCCAATTCTGCACGGTGATGTACTGAATCTTGGCCCCTTTGAGCGCCACGAGCTCCACCACAGCCGAGTGCAATGTCGCCGTCTCGAAGCGCGGAGCCGTGCATCCCTCCATGTACATCACTTCGCTTCCCTCGTCAGCGATGATGAGTGTGCGCTCAAACTGACCGAAATTCTCAGCGTTGATTCTAAAGTACGCCTGAAGCGGGTGCTTCACCTTCACACCCGGAGGCACGTAAATGAATGAGCCGCCGGAAAACACGGCGGAGTTAAGCGCCGAGAATTTGTTGTCTCCGGTCGGTATGACCTTTCCAAACCATTTTTTGAAGATCTCAGGGTGCTTCATCAACCCTTCTGTGGATCCCATGAAGATCACTCCCTGATCGCCGACTGCCTTCTTGATGTTGGAATAGACCGCTTCCGAATCGAATTGCGCCTCCACGCCGGCGAGGAACTTCCGCTCCTGCTCCGGTATCCCAAGCCGCTCGAAGGTCCGCTTCACATCCTCGGGAACCTCGTCCCACGAGCGAGTCGGACGCTGCCCATTCGCAAGGTAGTACCGGATGTCGTCAAACTTGATCGCATTGAGGTCCTCGCTCGCCCAGTGGGTCGGCATCGGCCGGCTCTCAAATGTGTCGAGCGCGCGAAGCCGAAAGTCCCGAATCCAGTCCGGCTCGCCTTTCACCTTGGAAATATAGTTCACCGTTTCCGATGTAAGTCCGTAGCCGGCGTCATATTTGTGGCTCTCCGGATATGAGAAATCACCAGCGCTCCGGTCGATGTCGATATCGTTGACAGTTTCCATGCTCATAATTGTTATAAAATTCCGTCTGTTATACTGCTCCGGCGGCGACCGGCTCGTCCTTGATCCAGTCGTACCCCTTCGCTTCGAGTTCGAATGCCAGTTCTGGACCTCCGCTCTTGACGATCCGTCCCGACGCCATCACGTGTACGCAATCCGGTTGGATATAGTTAAGCAGGCGCTGATAGTGTGTGATCACCAGGGCGCCGAGATTCGGTCCGCGCAATGAATTCACGCCGCGTGACACGACCTTCAATGCGTCAATGTCCAGACCCGAGTCCGTTTCATCCAAAATCGCATATTGCGGCTCCAGCATGGCCATCTGCAATATTTCGTTCCGCTTTTTTTCTCCGCCAGAGAACCCTTCGTTGACCGAGCGCGCTGTGAAGCTTCGCGGGATCTCCAGGGAATCCATCCTCGCGTAGAGCTTCGCGTAGTATTCTGTTGCCTCCAATTCCTCGCCCTCTCCCAACCGCGCCTGCAGCGCCGCCCGGATGAAATTTGCGTTCGTCACGCCGGGAATCTCCATCGGATACTGAAACGCGAGGAAGACCCCCCTGCGCGCGCGTTCATCCGGTTCCAAGCCCAGGATGCTTTCGCCATCCAGGAGCACGTCTCCGCCGGTCACCTCGTAATCGGGATGCCCCGCTATCACTTTCGAGAGCGTGCTCTTTCCCGAGCCATTTGGCCCCATGATGGCATGCACTTTCCCCTTCTCGATTTCGAGCGACAGCCCGCGGAGGATTTCCTGGCCCGCCACATTGGCGCGCAGATCTTTGATTATCAGTGAACTCATTGTTTTAGATTGCTCGCAGTGTCCCCTTCCCCTTCCGCTTGCTTGCGGGCCGCGCATTCCGGGCAGAATCCGCGGAAGGAAACCTCCCGCTTTAAAACGATCGTATCGCGCGGCATCTCCCACACGTCCTCCAGCGTCCGCTCAGCGCGCAGGGGCACATCGGTCACCGCTCCGCACGATTCGCAAAATAGGTGCGCATGCTCTTCGAGATTCGGGCAATATCTCGACGGCTCGCGGTCGTGATGCACGTGGCGCACAAAGCCGCACTCGACGAGCGTCTCGAGGCAATTATAGACCGTCGCCAGAGAAATGCTGGGCATCCGGCCTTTCACACGCATGAAGACCTCCACTGCTGTCGGATGATCCCGCTGCCCCATCAGGGTGTCATACACGGCGCGCCGTTGATCGGTCATGCGCAAGCCTCGGCCAGCGATCGTGGCGTCGTAGTTGGGGCTTTCCGATTGCGGTTTCATTGAGAACGAGTCTCATTATGGCGAATTCTGCCGCCTTTATCAAGAATTATTCTAAATAAAGCGATAATATTGTCCAACCGCTCCGCTCCGATACCCTCCAACATGCTGCGCGCCCCGCTGCCTCCCATCGATGTGGAACCGCATAGAAGCGCCGCCACAAGCTCGCAGCCGAACATCCGGCTTGCGTACCCGACCGGCAATTGGCCGGTGAATTGCCCGATCCTGCCGGGGTGCTCGCAATCACCCCCCCCGCGAGCTTCTCGATGCGCGCCTCCCGCGATGAGGCTTCGCCAAATGACCATAAAGCGAAGCGTCACTCTGCGATTGTGTTCCCACCGGTTTGGGATATTACCTTGCACCGAAAATTATGGAAACTCCGATACCTCCTGATCCGAACATAGCACCGACTCATCCCATCCCGCCGCAACCGAACGCGGCTCCCCCAGCCGGAACGCCGCCTCCCGCATCCACTTCCTTCTCGCTCCAGAGCGTACTCGACCAGAGCGCATCGCCGGTCATTCCTTCCACGAAGGACGAGCGGATGTGGGCGATGATCATGCACCTCACCAACCTCGTATGCTGCGTCGGCGTCGTGATCACTCTCATCCTCTGGACACAAAAGAAAGCCGCTTCGGCATTTGTGAACGACCAGGGAAAAGAGGCGCTGAATTTCTGGATCAGCGTCTTCATCGCGGGAATCGCAATCGGGACCATCTCGACCATACTCAGTGCCGTGAAGCTTGGCGTGGTCGGGAATTTGTTGAGCGGCATGCTTATGGTTTATTTCCTCGCCATGTCGATCATCGCCGCCCTCAAGGCAAACGACGGGATCGCCTTCCGGCATCCCTATACGCTGCGTCTGATCAAGTAACCGGAGCGATTGCTGCTCAGCCCCTTCGACAATTGCCCTGACCATCGATCCGGGCAGTCATCTTTTGCGCCCCTCGAACCCGCTATGGTGAAAGAAGTGTACAGCTCCTCCGATTGGTGTGCCTGGAGCGAGTCCACCGCCGGAATCGATCCGCCCATCCGCTTTGCTGTGATAGGCGATCCGGTTGAGCATTCCGCTTCGCCAGCGATGCACAATGCCGCGCTGGATAAGTGCGGGATCGCTGCCCGGTACACCCGCTTGCACATTCATCCCGCGGAATTACCGGAAGCGGTCAAGCGTCTGGCGTCGAACGGTCTTAGCGGCGTCAATATCACCATACCGCATAAGGCGGCCGCATTGCCGCTCGTCGATCGAGTGGACCCTCATGCAGCGCGGATCGGCGCCATCAACACCATCGCCGTCGAGGGCAATGGTCTGCTCGGATATAACACAGACGGGCCGGGCTTGGTGCGGGCCATTCGAGCGGAATTTGGCGTCGATCTGCGGGATCTGCGCATCATGATTCTCGGCGCGGGGGGTGGCGCCGGGAGGGCGGTCGCCATGCAATGCGCGATCGAGAATTGCGAGCGCCTCGTACTCGTAAATCGCACGGCGGAGAAGTTGACCGAGCTCGTCTCTGCCGCGTCGCTCATCTTTCAAAGCACCCGCCTGATCGGTCCGGGTCAGCGGGTCGAGGTCGTCCCGTGGGATTTGGAAGTCCTCCGATTCCAGCTCCAACAGATCGATCTTGTGATCAATTGCACACCCATTGGGATGAAGCGAAGCGACCCTTCTCCGATTCCCGCCTCGATCCTCGATCCGTCACTCATGGTGTACGACACGATCTACACCTCCGAGCGGACCCGGCTTATGCAGGCCGCGGATGAAGCAGGCGCGCGCTCTGCAAATGGCCTGTGGATGCTCCTTTACCAAGGCGCCCTCGCATTCGAGATTTGGAATACCAGGGAGGCTCCCATCGATGCGATGCGCGCAGCCCTCCTTGCGCGGCGCGGTTAGTTTCCGCCGCCAGCCTTTCCGCTGGCGCTCAACCTGGCCCGTGGCGTTTCGTCCGTGAAATAATACTCCACATATCCGAGCATCATTTCGTCGGTGGTTTGCTGCCCCCAGTGAACCGTTTTGGAAGGATCGGGATTTGCAGGATTCTTCGCGCTGTTATCGAACCATCCCGTGGCGGTCACCTTGCTTCCCACGGGAAGGTCCAGCGGCTCCACGTAGCGATAACAAATCTGCCAGTTAAAGTCATATCGCGGCACGTCCAGAAGTGTCCGCGTCGTTCCATCGGAAAGGATCGATTCAAATCGGAACGCTTTTCCGCGGAGATGCATATGCGGCATGAATGCGGTGACTTTCACCGGCCGCAGCACAGGAATCACCCCGGTCACCCGCTCGTTTTCGGCGCCGGGTGGGATCTTGAACCACGGATTGAAGATGCCCGCGACGTGCACAATGTGCTCGGGCGGCTCCTTCGAAAACAACAGACCGAGCCGCACCTGATCGTGGGTCGCCGTGCCGTTTGGCGTGTAGTGGATTTGGAAGACGAGCCGCGATCCTTCTTCGAGCGGCTTGGCGAGGCCGTCGGGAAAGATCACACTGCCACCTCCCGGAACATAGGCAGCAAAAAAACCGTTGGTAAGTCCGTCTCCGCGGTGGGCGCCCTCGCCTTTTTTCAAAGCGAAAACCAGCACATGATGCACCACCTCACGCGCACTCGGTCGCACTTCCATTCCACGCACCCACTTGTCTTCACCGAAGTGCGTATCCACGATCACATTTTGATAAGGCATCACCCCGCTCGCCTGTACGTCGATCGGGTGGGAAATCTCGACAATCGCGTCCGGCTCTCCGATTTGCCACTCTGCCGCCCATGTGCGCGGCAGGGGCGCATCCGACGGATCGCCAGCAGGCTTGTCGGACGCGAGCCACGCAAGCAGATCCTCTTTGGCTTTCGGCGCAAGCGAACGGTCGTTGGCCCATGGTGTATGCGTGGCCGCTGCGGGCGACTGCGCGAACCAGGGCGGCATGAGATCGCCGCCGACCATCTTCCGTATCATGCCAGCCTTCGCCCGCACCTGCTCATAGGTCTGCAAACTAAATGGAGCGATGCCACCGGCTCGATGGCACTCTTCGCAGTTTGATTGCACGATGCGCGAGATGCGATTGTGATAGGTCGGCGCAACGGCTGCCGCTTGCGCATTGCTCAAATCCAGCGCGCAGCCGGGTGCTTCGGTCGCCGAAATGGTCGGCCTCCTGCCATCCAGCAGCGCAGTCACAGCTTCGGCGAGAAACCGGCGCCGCGGCGCATCGAGAGAATACCCAATCCCATATTGGTCGTCGATCGCGCCGCGATAAACGAGCGTTCTGGCCTTGTCCAATAAAAAGGCATCGGTACTGCTCGTCGCCCCGAGCGAGCGCGCAAAGGCGCCCGACTTGTCGCGCACACACGGCGCGCCCGCGCCTGCTTTGCTGAGCGCGTCCTCGAGATTGCTTTCAGAATCAGTCGCATCGCTCGACACCAGCAACATCTTCACATCCTTCGAGGCATACTCCGCCTGGAGCGCCGCCAAGGCCGGCAGATACCGTTTACTCACCGGGCAGCTCGTGCTGACCATGGCTATCACCGTCGGGTGGCCCGCGCAGAAATCCGATAGCTTGATCGTATTCCCGCCGAGATCGCACAAGTCGATGTCCGCCACCCGCGAGCCGATTCCGCAGTCAGCCGGGCGCAGAAGCTTCGGTTGCTGCCGGGGCGGCTCGGCGCCGGAAGCGCCCGGTAGAAGCCCCCACACAGCCAGCGCGAAAAAACCCGGAATCCAAAATCGCTTCATATCGCGAAAAACGATAGCAGCGGCGGCCAGAAATGCGAATGGGCGCCGTCGCATCTCGGAGCGCCAAACAATCCGGGGGGTTATTTGCTCGCCACGGACCCCTTATCGACTCGCAGAATGCCGCCTTGTGCAAAGGTTGCGTTCATTGGCTCACCACTGCGTTCAAGGATGAATTGGCAGAATAAATTCCGGTGCTGGCCAGGCTGCGCGTCCTTCGCGGCCTTTACCGTGAATTTCACTTCTTTATCGTCCTTTGTGATCTCCTGCGGCTCCGCAGTGCATCCTTGCGGTAAACCTTGCAGCACGATCTTCGCCTTTCCATCGAAAGGCGTTTTTTGTTCGAGCTTCACGGTAACCGTGGCGTCCGTCCCTTGATCCACAAACGTCCGTTCCACTTTGCCTGCAATAAACGGCGCCGCAATTTCAAGCTCGGCTAGCTGCGTGCTCACCCAGACCGGCCCTTTCCCAGCGTCAGCGCTGCCGACGACACAGATCTTCCACTTTTCAATAGTCGCCTTGTCGTTCGCGCTGATCATCACCTTCCCTTCGTTCTCACCCTCTTTGACTTGGACCGTTCCCGGCGAACCGATTCCCGGAGGCGAATAAAGCAGCGACAGCGTCACAGGGCCTTTGAATTCTGCCTTGCGCTCGATCGCGACCTTCAATTCCATCGAGCCTGTTTGAAGCACGGGAACTTTCGGCTGCGCCAGAGTCAGCTTAATGGGAGCCTCATCCGTGATCTCAAGAGGCAGGCGATTCTCAAGCACGCTATAAAACGATTTTTGATTGCCGTTTTCTGCCACATCCACTTCATGGCGCACCTGGCTTGGCGGGAGCGGCGCATCTTTCGGCGGCTCCGCCAGCTTCACGACAAGACTGAATGGGCTCGCACCCGCGGCGGCGTCCGGAGCCGCCTCGAATACCATCGGAATCGTATCGACGTCTTTATGCATGGCGCCCGGCTGAGTGGTAACGCCCGCCAGCAAATCCTTTGGATCGATCTGCACCGCGCCGCCCACATCCTCGCGCTTCACACGCACGAGCGAAGCATACCGGTTGCCTTTGGGCACGACAATCGCACGCCGCTCCTGCGAGGAGTTGATCACGATCTCCGGCAACCAGACTAGCAGCCTGGGCTCAGCCGGCTTTATCTCGACACGATAGGTATAGAGCGGCCCGCCGCGTCCAAGCTGATCTGTCACCGAAATATAGTAATCGCCATCGGCAGGCACGCTCCACCGCAAGTGCGAGTCGGGCTGCCCATCGTCGTCGTTTTGCTGGATGCGATTTCCCTTCGCATCGTAGATCGAGAGGACGGAATCGAGCGGCGAGCGAAGCTGTCGCGCATAGACATTCACATCGAGCGCCTGCCCTTTCTTTGCCGCGAACTTAAAGAAGTCGGTGTCTCCTTTCTCTTGAATAATCCCATTAAATCCAGCCGGCAGCGTCGATGGCCCAGCCGTCGCATGCTCGACATCGTTATTCGGCTCGACCTCGTCCACACTGTCGAAGTTCGACACCCGTATCACGTTCGGCGTCGGAGCGGGTTGATCTTGTTCCGTGAAAATCTCGAACTTATCCCGAGGCTCACCCGGCAGCTTGATCGTCTTCGGGAGCGGGCCGGATGGGTCGCCGAGCAATTTTACGCTCAAATCCTGGCCGGCCTTTCCGCCGAGCGGATAAACGGTAAGAGGCCGCGCAAAGGAGCCGATGCTCATGAGATAGTGGCACTCGCCCGGCCCCGAGTTGGTCGCGTCCTTAATAGTTACAAGATACTTCCCATCCTCCGGCGCCACGATGCTTGCCACGGGATCCTGGCGGCTGAAGGCGCAATCGTCCACATTCGCGAGGATCTTCCCCCCAGCCGTCGCAATCGTCACTGCCGGATCGTATATATTCTGCGTTTGCAGACGGGCGCCGATTACTTCCGCCGTGATCCGCTGGCCCTTCTTGGCCTCGACCTCGAAACGGTCCTGATCTTCGGCCGGCGTGTGCCCATAGACCGTCGTCCCGAGCGCGATCGGCTGCGGCGCGTCCTTCTCCGGCGATTCCGCGGGCTTCTCAGGCGCTTCTTCCACCATCGGAAACGGTGTCACGTAGAATAGCCGGAGGTCCGCGAGACCCGAAGCCGTCATCACGCGGAAGCTGTGCTCGCCAAGCGCCACATCGGCAGCGACCTTGATCTTCACCTTAAACTTCCCTTTTTCAGCCGCGCCCGGCGTCACTTCGAATCCCGGCGTATCGAAGATGATCCCCTTCGCATCCTCCAGGTTGCTTCCGCTGCAGGTAGTCTCGATCTCGGCGCCGCGCTGCCCGCCACTCGGGTAGATATGCGTTACTTTCGGCGATCCGGCCGTCGCGTGGCGCATCGAGACGGCCAGAACACTCGAGAGGAGGAGACTCGTGGAGATTCTCATAAAGCAGGAGGTTGGAATGGGAACGCGGTTTCCAGCTCGCGCCGAAAACCGCGTCTCGCGAGGTATTTCAAAAAGACTCTTAGGCGAGTAGATCTTTCATCACCTGGCCGTCCTTGACGATCGCGACAGGGCGATTGCCGGGCGACATAAGCTTCTTCTCAGGCGAGATGCCGAGCTGATTGAAGACGGTAGCTGCCATGTTCTCGACGGTGAGCGGGTCGTGATCCGGCTCCGCGCCAGTAGGATCGCTCGCGCCGTACACGAGTCCGCGCTTGAATCCGCCGCCTGCAAAGACAACCGAGAAAACCCGCGGCCAGTGGTCGCGTCCGGCGTCCTTGTTCACTTTCGGGGACCGTCCAAACTCGGAGGACACCATCACGAGGGTGCTGTCGAGCATCCCCCGCTGGTCAAGGTCGCGGATGAGTGCGGCGTATGCCTGATCGAAGCTTGGGGTGTGGCGATTGATCTCCTGCTGGATGTTTGAGTGGTGATCCCATCCTGCGTACGTGAGCGACACAAAGCGGACGCCACCCTCCACGAGGCGGCGCGCCATCAGCATCCGCTGGCCGGCTTCGTTCATGCCGTACTCGTTCCGCATCGCCTCCGGTTCAGCCGCGAGATTGAATGCCTCACGCGCTTCCTTCGAGGAAATGAGCGCGTAGGCCGATTGATAGAAGCTGTCCATCGCCGTCAGCGCGTCGCTTTTTTCCAGCGTGCGAAAATGCTCGTCCACCGTGTTCAATATCGATCGGCGCCGGTCGAACCGCTGTTCGTTGATCCCGTCATGCATGCTCAGGTCGCGCACCTTGAAGCCTTTGTTCGCTGGATCGCCGCCCAGTGCGAACGGCCCGTTCGCGCTAGAAAGGTATCCCGTCCCTGCGAACTCGTTCGGGACGTTCGGAATGCAAACGTACGGCGGCAGATTGTTGCGCGAACCCAGTTCCTCGGACACGACGGATCCCATCGACGGATAGCGGATCGCTGGCGACGGGCGATAGCCGGTGAACATGTTGTGGGTTCCGCGTTCGTGCGCGGCCTCGCCATGCGTCATCGAGCGCACTACGCAGATTTTGTCCGCAATCTTTGCCGTGTTTTTCAGGTTCTCGGAAAACTGCACACCCGGAATCACCGTATTCACCACTCCGAGCGGTCCGCGGAACTCGATCGGCGCCAGCGGCTTCGGATCCCATAGTTCCTGATGCGCTGCCCCGCCCGGCAGGTAAATATGGATGAGCGACTGCGCTTTGGCCTTCAGCGGAGAAGTGAGTTCGGCTTCGGCGGCCCGCAGCTTGAAATAGTCGCCCAGAGTGAGACCGAGGCCTCCAATAAGGCCCGCGTAAATGAATTCGCGCCTGGAGGTGTGCCGGAAATGTGCGGGATCTTCGTTCCAAGTTACAGGTTTGATATCGCTCATGGTATTTGTAGTGCGTTCGAGGGTGGTTCGGTTTGGTCGGAAGACGACTCCCGATTACTTCTGCAAACAGTTCTTCTTTGAGCAGACGAACTGAAACTCAGACTCTTTCTTAGGAAATTTTCATGCAAAATCCTTTTGTTTAATTCCCAGGCTTGGCCCGCAAAACTCCGATGAACGGCAGATTCCGGTACCGCTCTTTGTAATCGAGGCCATACCCCACCACGAATTCGTCGGCGATATCGAACCCGGCGTAGTCGGCATCGAGTTCCGCCAGCCGCGCTTTCGTCTTTCGCAATAAGACGCAGATGCGGAGCGAAAGCGGCTTCCCGTCCGCCTGCAGCTTGTCGCGGATGGCGCGCAGCGTGAGCCCCGTATCGAGGATGTCGTCCAGCACCAACACATGCCTCCCGTTCACATCCGGGAAAGCGGCATGCCGGAATGTGACGACGCCGCTGCTCGTTGAACCGCCGCCGTACGAAGCCGCCGAGATGCAGTCGAGCTGGAGCGGGAGCGGTATGCGCCTCAAGAGATCCGCGGCAAATATGAGCGAGCCATTCAATACCAAAACCACGCTCAACTCTTTTCCCCGGTAATCCTTCGTGATCTCAGCCGCAAGCGCGTCCAGCCGGGAGAGTATCGTCTGCTCGTGAAAGAGTATCCGTTCAACATCGTCGATCATTCCCCGAACCGTTATGGCCAGCGGCGCCAAATGGCCAGCCGCAATAGCGCGGTCCTCGATCCGAGCCGTTTCAATCTACCCCAACGTGCGGAACGCCCGGCCTCCGTCACCCTGCCATCCCCATATCGCAGAGCGATGCCATGCCGGCAACCGGGATTTTACCGTTCTCAACCGTCGCTTCCAGCCCCATGGAGGCGCCAATCCCTTAGCCCAACCCATCGGGTTGAGTAAACAAATCCCCGCAGTCCGCAGCCTGAAGGGATGCGATCGTTTACCCCTCGGTCCCAAGATCCCGTTTGGACCAGCCTCAGGCTGGCGCCCCTGCCGCTCCCAATCGCGGAGCGATGCCATGCCGGGGCCGCCTTTCAACCTTCTCGCGCGTCGATTCCAGCCCACCATGGCAATTCGTAGTCCGCCTTGGCAAACCGTACTCCCCGAAGGCTGCGGAGGCTGCGCGGGGTTGCCAATCCCTCGGCCCAACCCATCGGGTTGGGTAACAATCCCAGCCAGTCCGCGGCCTGAACGAATACGATTTGTTTACCCTATCCCTCGCCATCCGTTCATTGGAAGGGCTGGCGCTCCGTTTTCGCCCTGACGAATGACGCACGATTATCACCTAAAAGGGTCTTGCGTGCCAATGGTCCACGCAATACGAAAGGGCAATGGCCCTCCCGACATCCTGTTTTTTATACGGCGCTGCGATAGCGATTAACGGCGCTGGATTGCCATGGGCCTCCGCGCAAATACTTCGCCCCCGAGGGCGCGCTGCGGGAGCACCTTTTGTGGACGCCAGCAAGACGGTCATTTATCCGGATGAAGGGTTGATGATCAAGCGCCAGCAATCGTCGAATCTCGCCATCGTGATTACCGGATCGGTTAAGATCGGGCAAACGTCCATCC
>JBBSFI010000050.1:0-32965 GCA_038238905.1 Chthoniobacterales bacterium
TTAAGACTACTGCCTCGTTGTGCTCTTGATCGCGTGCTCCGTAGATAAGAGTGACCATTCCTTCATTAGCCTTGTTCCATATTAACTGGAGTTAATCGGCATGACGTTTGATCTCAGTTTGATAACGTCCGCGGAAACTTCTCCACCTCTTTGGATCGTGCCCGAACCACTTCCGCAGTTCCGTGCTCGGAGCGATCTCTTTTAACCAAAGGTCGATGCTTGCTTTCTGCTTCGTGAGACCTCGCGGCCAAAGGCGATCAACGAGAATGCGCGTGCCGTCGACCTTGTCGGGCTTTTCGTACGCCTATTTGAGATGGATGCTCATTTCACCGTATCTCGCTGGCCAAGAAATGCAGAAGCGTCGACCAACACTCCCATCCGTCGCGCAAACGTGTCGGCGATGCTGACGGCGCGCGCTTTAGCCTCATCGCTCTTTCCCCCGGCGAAATTCTCGTTCAACGTCTCCACAAACAGCGTCAACCACCGCTCAAAATGCTTCTGCTGAATCGGAAGCACCGAATGCTTCGGAAACGGCGCGCCTTGATAGCTGCCTGCGCGAAGAAGCAGCGAATCCCAGAAACGATACATTGTCGGGAGATGCGCCGGCCAATCAACCTCGGCTGCCTCGTTAAAAATGGGCGCGAGCAACTCGTCGCTGTTCACTTTAACGTAGAAGGCATCCACGAGCCTCTTTATGTCTTCCGGTGTTCTTATGTCGCACAGGACGTTCATGGCGTGGAGGCAATCTACTCTCCGTAACAGCAACTGGCAAACTTTCATTACCACTTGGAGTTCACCGAATGGCGCGCGGATTCACTCGCCGACCGTTTCCCGTAACGTCGCGCCCGCATACTCGAGATACAGCTTCGCCATCACGCTCCCGGGGATGGCGGCCGGGCAAACGGCCACGCATTCGTAGATATTTGCGCAACTACCGAAGCCTTCGTCGTCCATTGCGCGCACCATCCCGAGCACGCGGCGCGTTCGTTCCGGTTCATCCTGCGGTAGGAATGCTAGGTGTGAAACCTTCGCCCCGGTAAAGAGCATTGCCGACGCATTTTGGCACGCCGCCACGCACGCGCCGCAGCCGATGCACGCGGCCGCTTCCATCGCCAATTCCGCTTTGTGTTTCGGAACAAGGATGGAGTTCGCTTCCGGTGCGGAGCCGGTGCGCTTGGAGATAAACCCACCCGCTTGGATAATGCGATCAAGCGCGCTGCGATCGATCACGAGATCGCGCACGAGTGGAAATGCCCCGGCGTGAAACACCTCGATGTTCGGTGAAATACCCGCCGCCTCGTAGTTGACGAGTTTCCCCTCGGATTGTGACGTTTTATGCCGCCATACGACCAATTTGAAGTTCACGGGCGTAATAAAAGAAACAAAATGCACGAACTACCTAACGGAAACCCCTCAGGGTTTCAGGAGGCGCCCGCCAAAAGCAAATTCCTAGTAATAAGCCATTATGCCTACCAAGAAAACACGATCGTTCAAGACGATTCCCGCTGGCACCTCCGTATCGTGGCACTATCGTAGCGCTATTGGTCACGGCACAGTTAAAAGTGTCCACAAGCGCGGCACTACGGCCGCCAACACGACGTACTCGATCACAGAACATGACCACCATCCCGGCGAACCAGCTGTCGTATTCCATTCTGGCGAGGCATTGACGCGTGCGAAAAAGTAGAAAATGGCAATTGCCCGAACGACCCCCATTTCCCCGCCGCCGGTCTCCTGGCACATGGATTCCGGGACGCATGGTTCTCATCTTTCCACATGCTTTCGGCAATCTCTCTGAAGATCAGTTACCTTGACTCCAAGGTATTCGTGAGCGTGACGAAGGAAGTCATCCAGCACGCACCGGAATACCGCATACGCGGGGTTTCGACGCGAATTGAGTGGTGACGACCATGAATTGTGAACGCGAAAAGAGGTTTCGACTTCTAATGAGGGAGCGCAGCGGGAGATCATCGCCCTAATCTTAAACGCGACGAGCCAGCACTTAAAGGGTCATATGAACGTCGCCGCCCCGACAACACTCGATCCAGCGCAATCGGATCTGCTGTGCATCAACACGATCCGATTCCTGGGAGTGGATGCGGTGCAGAAAGCCAACAGCGGTCATCCCGGTCTCCCGATGGACGCCGCGCCGATGACCTATGTCTCGTGGACGCGCTTCCTTAAACACAATCCAACGAATCCTAGTTGGCCTGACCGCGACCGTTTTGTTGTCTCCGCCGGGCACGGCTTGATGCTGCTTTACGCTCTGCTCCACCTTACCGGTTATGATCTGCCGCTCGAACAAATGAAATTATTTCGTCAGTGGGACAGCCGGACTCCGGGGCATCCCGAACGAGGATTGACTCCTGGCGTCGAAACCACGACCGGCTCGCTCGGTCAGGGATTTGCTAATGGCGTAGGCATGGCGATCGCGGAAGCGCATCTCGCCGCGCGCTACAATCGCCCGAACCACCAGCTCGTTAATCATTATACTTACGGCCTCGTTAGCGATGGCGATTTGATGGAAGGCGTTTCCTCTGAGGCGCGTCGCTCGCTGGACATTTGAAGCTCGGCTAACTAACCTATCTTTACGACGACAATCGGATCACGCTTTCCGCTGCGACCAACATCGCATTCACGGAAAACCGCGCCGGACGCTTTGAAGCATACGGCTGGCACACGCAAACGGTTGAAAATGGAAACGATCTGGAAACGATTGATCGCGCATTGCGTGCTGCGCGAGCGGAGGCGGAACGTCCGTCGCTGATTCTCGTGCGCACGCATATCGGCTACGGCTCGCCGCACAAGCAAGATACCTTCGAGTCGCACGGTGCGCCGCTCGGCGAAAAAGAAGTAAAATTAACGAAACAAGCGCTCAACCGGCCGCTCGATCCAGCGTTCCATATTCCAGACCAGTCGCTCGCGCATTTTCGACGGGCAGTTGAAAACGGCAAAAACGTAGAAGCGGAATGGAACGAGAAATTTGCCGAGTATTCCAAAGCATTTTCCGAACTCGCCAAAGAATTTCAGCAGATCATGCGGAGCGAACTGCCAAAAGGCTGGGACGCTGACATTCCGGTTTTCCCTACCGACCCGAAAGGCATGGCGACGCGCGTGGCGTCGGGCAAAGTGATGAACGCGATCGATCAAAGGCTGCCTTCGTTGATCGGTGGCTCGCCGGATTTAGACCCGTCCACGCGAACCGCGCTTAAAGCAATGGGCGATTTCGAGAACCCGAGTGCGGCGAGCGGTGACCTGCACGGATCGGCGGGCGGCGGTTGGAGTTACGCGGGACGCAACCTGCACTTCGGAGTCCGCGAGCACGCGATGGGATCCATTGCAAATGGGTTGGCGGTGCATGGGGGCGTCATCCCATTCACCGCGACATTTCTCGTTTTCTCCGATTACATGCGACCACCAATTCGGCTGGCGGCACTGATGGAGCAGCGCGTAATTTTTGTTTTCACCCACGACAGCATCGCCCTTGGCGAAGATGGTCCATCGCACCAGCCGATTGAACAACTCGCATCGTTGCGGACGATCCCGCGCCTGTTGGTCATCCGCCCGTGCGATGCAAACGAGACGGCCGTGGCGTGGCGTGTTGCCATTGAAACTCGGAAAAATCCGGTCGCACTTATCCTGACGCGGCAGGATGTGCCCACCCTCGACCGCGTCCAATTGTCGTCGGCAGAGGGATTGCGACGCGGCGCGTATATTTTAGCTGACGCTCCCGATGGCAAGCCGGGCGTTATCTTGATCGGCTCCGGGTCGGAAGTCAGCCTGATCGTCGCGGCCCGCGAGCAACTTCTGGGGCGAAAGATTCAAGCTCGCATTGTTTCGATGCCGAGCTGGGAATTTGTTCGAGGCGCAGCCGCAGAGCTATCGCGAGTCAGTTCTGCCCCCAATGGTGCGCGGGCGACTCTCGGTTGAAGCTGGTGCGACCCAAGGCTGGTGCAAGTATGTGGGCGATGCAGGCGATGTGATCGGAGTGGATCGCTTCGGTGCATCAGCGCCAGGCGAGATCGTAATCCGCGAATATGGGTTTACCGTCGATAATGTATGCCAACGTGCCGCGGCGCTGGCGCGATCACACCTAGCGAGGACGTGAACTGCTGCTAATCACCTAACCAAGGGACATAATACAAATCCCATCAATCAAAGGAAAATAAATGAGCACTGAGACGAAAACTTATGTGGTGAAACTGAAGAATCGCTTCCTTGTCGCCGAACGCACGATGGCATTTCAGTTCGAGAAGCCGGCGAACTTTACCTTCAAGCCCGGACAGTGGATCGACATTACGTTGCTGAACCCTTCCGAAACGGACGCCGAGGGCAATGTGCGGGGATTTTCGCTCGCCAGTGCGCCCGAAGAAGACCTGCTCATGGCAGCAACTCGAATGCGCGATACGGCCTTCAAGCGTGAACTGGGAAAAATGCCGTTGAATACCGAAGTTAAAATCTCGGCGGCCGGCGGCAGTCTCGCCTTGCACAACAACTCTGCCATGACGGCCGTCTTTCTTGCCGGTGGAATCGGCGTCACTCCCATCCGAAGCATTCTTCTTCATGCAGCCCGGCAACGATTGCCGCACCGAATCGTGTTTTTCTTCTCGAACAGGCGGCCGGAGGAAGCGCCGTTTCTCGAGGAGATGGAAGCGTTGCGAAAAGATAATCCAAACTTCACGTTTGTCCCTACCATGACCGACATGGGGAACTCACATCGGCCGTGGAGCGGAGAAACAAGTAAGATCAACAAAGAGTTGCTCGGGAAATACCTGAGCGACGCCAGATCTCCGATTTATTACGTCGTCGGACCGCCAGGAATGGTAAGCGGATTGAAGACGATGCTCAATGAGTCGGGTGTCGATGACGACGATATCCGAACAGAGGGTTTTAGTGGCTATTAGAACTGAAAATATGAAGAATAAAATCACATCAATGAAACACGCATTCAAAGTTCGCGATCACGTTGAGTGGAACTCAGAAGCCGGTCGAGTTCGAGGAACGATCAAAAAAAAGATCACTTCCGAAATCACGTTCAAAGGCTACAATGTCCACGCTTCCAAAGAGGAGCCGCAGTATTTGATCGAAAGCGACAAGACCGATCACATGGCCATGCACAAAGGTTCTGCTCTTAAAAAGATCACTCAAAGCAAACGCTCACCCAAGGGCTGATCCCGCGGCATTGTTGGCAGATCGAGTCGACGGCACGACGCGAACGGGTTGATTGAGTTTCAATCGTCGTCGCCGGGCGTGCCCTGTGCCGCGATTGCACCGGCAGCGGTGGGTTTCCATTTCAAAATCCATTCAAAAGCGACCGCTATTAGCGCGCCTATGACCGGTCCGACTATGTAAACCCAAGTCGTGTCGAAGTTGCCACGAACTAAATCTGGGGCCAACGATCGCACCGGATTCATTGAGGCGCCGCTAACCGGCGCCGCCCAAAGGCCCGCCAAAACGATGTATCCACCTACTGCGATAGCACCGTTGGCGCCGATGTTTCGCGCTCCGGAGGCCGTGCCCAGAATCGTATTCACAAACCCCGCTGTTAGCACTGCTTCCATAATGAGCGCCTTCCCGCTGCCTACACCCCGCCCCGGCGTCGTCGCACGTGCCGAACATGGCTCGGAGAAAGAGCGTTGCCGCGACGCCTCCGACTACTTGGGCTAGGACGTAGCCTGGCACCCGCCGCCACGGGAAATTACACCGGACCGCGAATGCCAAAGTGACCGCCGGATTTAAATGAGCCCCGCTCACCGAGCCCATGAAGTAGATGATTGCCATCACCATGAGCCCCGGGGCGACCACGATCATGCCGGGCGTGACTGCCCCACCGCTGCTGGCAGCGACAATCCCGCCGCCTGCGGCGACCATGACTAGCAGAAACGTGCCCCAAGTTTCTGCGAACACCCGCCGCCATTCGTGGGCAGGATTAAGGAAGTCACGCGACGAGGGCGGGAGGATCATCCGGCGGTGCTGCTCTGTTGCTGGCCGGTCCGTCGAAGGTGTCATAAATGTTACGAGTCGATCTTGCTCTTGTATTCCCGGTTTTGAATCTCCATCTGCGTTTAAGCCTGATCGCTCGCCGTCTTCAGTTCTCTGAGTTCGTTCACTCGCACTTCGGCCGGCCCTCGGATTGGAAAATGCATCAGATAAACTCTCACGTCAGCAATCGCCGTCTGCCATCCCCAATCACATTTCCGGCTGCTGTGAAACGTGTTGAAAGCGATTTTCCCGATGAAGCAAACAACTTTCGGCTTACAAACTTGGATGAGTTTTGAGACTCGACTGACTCCTGGCTGCTCCTCGCCTTTTTTTAATTCAGTCACGTCTATCGTAGGCCGATCGACCAAATTCACGAAATTTAGTCCGTAGTGCTCCATGAACTTCTTGTCGTAAATCTCCTTGAGCAATTGGTCATTTTTCAGATCACTTTCTGCTTCGTTCACCAAGCCGGCCCGGTTCAGCAGATACCAAAACATCTTGTTATTGGAAAATGGCACGCCGCGCCGATAAGAACCCGGATGCGGATTGATGCCCACGAACAGTATCTTCGCGTTCTTTGATGTCTTGTAAGCTATCATTCTTTACCGGTCCGCGGCGAGACCGAGGACTTAGCCGACGGTTTCTTTTTACTGAATAACGGCAACTCTTCGGCGGGATAGGTGACCTCGACGCCACAAACTTTTGCAAATGACGTGAGCGTGTGAATCTGACGTCGAGTCGGACTCATGATGTCCTCGACCCGAATTCCGCGGACCAGCAAGGCATCCGCGATGAGCGAACGATGACAGCGCCAGGGCACCGCTTCGGCGCACATCATGGCGATTCGGTCGTGACTCGCGCACTCAATCAATTCTTCGATGCCTTTCTCAAACTTCGGCGTTTGCATGTAATCCGCGTAGCCGCGAAAAGAAGCATTGCGCCATCCCGCATTCAAGGAGTCAGGTTTCGCGTGACGCAAGCCGCCGAGTTGTGGCAGGTGAACGTATCCTATGGCGGCTTTCTTTAATGATCGCGACAGTAAGATTTTGTTGAACTGCGGGTTGTGCCGTGAGCGCGGCACCGTGCGCACATCCACCACGCGCGTGACCTCGTGCGTCCGAAGAAGGGCAATGAATTCTTCAATCGTCCGGGTGGAATGGCCGATGGTTAGCACAGTCGGTGAAGTCTGGTGTCCCTCTTGTTTGCGCCGATGAGCGTCGGATCGTTTATTCATTGGCGGGTATGTTGCGTCACCAGTGGGAATGGGTCGGAGACGAACGCTTGTCCCCGCCGTCAAAGCGAGTTTAGAGTTTCACGCGGGACGATCGAACGCTCTTCGTCATACTCTTCATCAGTGCTTCGCATCGTGATTTGGGAGGCTTTTAAGTTTGATCCGCACCGCACTCTCGTGCAATCCGCACAATCCCGCAACGGTGAATAAGAACGTTTCGGCGCATCCTCGCCCATTCGTTCATGGCGATTGTTGTGCGTGAATCCATTCGAATAGCGCGGGAAGGCAACACGTTGCAGATCGAGAATGAAATCGGGCGCGACGCTCGATCGGATGCGTCATTGCGACGTCGGTCCTAGGGGTCGCATTCCTTTGCATCAAGGGTTATGAGCACGATGAGAAGTGGGTCGAGCATCTCGTTCCGGGCGCCCATTTCCATTGTGTGGGCGTCTCGCCAGAACGCGCTTAGATGTTCTTCTGGCTTTATTTCGCATGACGGGACTTCACGGTCTTCATGTAATCGGCGGCGTCTGCCTTTTGGCGACGATCGCGTTCTTGGAGCATCGAGGTCGGATCACTTCGGAGCGCTGCATGGCTATTGAAATCAGCGGATTATATTGGCACTTTATCGATATCATCTCGGTCTTTCTTCACCCACCGCTCTACCTTGCCGGAGCGCGCGTATGATTGTTACAGCCAAAAGTTTACATCTAGGTGTGGGCGGCGCTGCTCGTGTTGCTGTTTGTCACGATCGGTCTTGCCCTTGTGGATTTGGAAAGTCTTATCCTGCCGGGCGCCATGCTCATTGCCGTCGCGAACGCGGTCTTGACCGTACTTTACTTTATGCACATTCGGTCCCAACCCCTTCCCGCGCCGCCGCGTTCACTCTTTTCTTTGGGCAAGCGCCAGCGCAGGGTCATCCAGATCGAGCCTGTAAAGCATTTGATTGTAGTCATAACGCGGGACAGGCGCCGCGCGATCCGCGAACTCCTGCGTATATGTCCCCTCGAAAAGCAAAATGGGCGAGCCTTCGGGGACGAGTTCAGGATGCAGGAGCGGGTTGTAAAAAGTATAGTTACGATGGGATAATATCTTCAAGGCCGGTCCCCAAGGCCCTTCGGGACTGGGCGCTTCGCAATACCAGACTTCACCAAAAGCAGACGGTTTGCCGAAGCGTTGCATAAACACCGCGACCCATCGTTTGCGCCACCCGTTCCATGCGATCGATCCGCTATGGAATTTCACCGACTCGCCGCCGGCGGCAGCCGCCACAGTCTCTTGCGGGGTGAGCGATTGCCATTGCGCCGGATCCTGCCACCCCTCGAAGGTTGCCGGACACCGCAAAGTTGGGAGAGGATCGCCAAAAAGAAGCCATTCCCGCTTTTGTGCGTCGTTCCAGCGCACGGCGTGCCCCTCGGGATGCCGTGGCTTCGCGGCGGATTGATCGGCGCGCCAAATGGTGCGGATCGATCGAAACGACGCCGCGCCGTCTTCCCACACCGCGAGACCCGTCTCGTACACGTCCAGATGCGACCGGATCTTGTTATATGAACATACCAAGCGTTCCGTGCCGTGCTGATCTGGCACGACCGCGCACGCGGTGATCCAAGTCGGGCCCTCTCCCTGCATCTTTGCGATTCCTCTCGGCGCTCCGGCCGGGTCCCTGAAGAGGTCGAAGCGCATCTGCAAAGGCGGTTCGAAGCTGGCGAGCGGGTGGAGAGGGGTTGTGGCGCCGGTCCCGTCGTAGACTCCCAACGGATAGTTCGGCAGGATGGTATCGCCCCAAGCCCAGAAGAGTTTGCCTTGGTAGGCAGCGAGCTGTGCGGTGTCGCAACCGGTTATGCCCGATTCCGGCAAGAGCGCCATCTGCCCGAGTTTTTGACTCTCCGCAAACAGTCCGGAGCCCGTGAGACGTCCCAGACGCCTGGCAATTTGTGTGCGCGATACTTCGATTCGGATGACACCGCCTGGCTGTGGAGTGGCGCGCACCCCACGATTCCCAAACCCATCCGCAGGCACTGTGTATCCATCGCTTGAGATCCCGAGCCAGATCTCGCGCCCCATGGCCTCCGGCAAATCGAAGGCAGCCATTCCGGCATTGTCAGTCACGAAGCGCGCCTTGCTGGTGGTCTCGATTTCGACCAGAGGGACGGGCCAGCCGCTTGCCTTCTCGCGCACCTCGATCCGGCACGGTTCGCTTGCGCGCGCCGTCGCATGTGGAAAACAGATCGCGGCAAGAAGTGCTGCTAGAACTCGAGACAGGAGCCACCACGTCAAGCAAAGTGTCTCACGGTGCGATAGGGCCGCCTCTTTCCTTGATTCCTTAGCCATTCGGGCTTCATTCCTCATTCCGCATCGAACGCCATGGATCGATTTATCACTCTTTTTAGCTGTGCGCTGGCCCTTCTTCTTTCTTCCAGGGCGCAAGGCGAATCCGCCGCGGCAGGCGCGGCGCCCGAGGTCCATGTTGCCGCAGCGCCCAGCGCTCAGCCCGCTGCGGTTCCTGCTGCCACCGCGCCCAAAATTACGTTTAGCGCCTGCCACGTCGATGGTCCGTTCATCGCGATGACTTTCGATGACGGCCCCCACATCCAGAATACGCCGCGGCTGCTCGACATGCTCAAACAGCGCGGGATCAAGGCGACCTTCTTTTTGGTGGGCGAAAACGTCGTTCAATACCCGCAGATTGTGAAGCGGATCGTCGCGGAAGGCCACGAAATAGGAAACCACTCATGGTCGCACCCGCAACTCTCGAAGATGACCGACGCTTCCGTGCACGACGAACTTCAGAGAACCCACGATGCGATTGTCGCCGCGTGCGGTGTCGTCCCGACGATCATGCGCCCGCCATACGGGGCCTTCACTCCGCGCCAGCAGCGCTGGTGCCACGGTGAGTTTGGCTACCAGATCATTCTTTGGGATGTGGATCCGCTCGATTGGAAAGTGCGAAATTCCGCCCATGTGGAGAGTGAGATTTTGAAGCAGACGGTTTCGGGATCCATCGTACTTTCCCACGATATTCATAAGACGACCGTGGATGCCATGCCATCCACCTTGGATGCGCTGATCGCGAAAGGATTTAAATTTGTGACGGTCTCGGAGCTTATTCTGAAAGACAAGCCGCGCGCCGCCAAGCCCAAGCCGGGCGTGCCGGGCACTCCCGCTCCGGCTGTATCGGCGGACGAAGCGCCCGCGCCTGTGTTGGCTCCGGCTCTGGCGAAATAACCGGCTGGCGCCCTGCGGCGGTCGATTTGGCTTGGCAAATGGAAGCGCCAGCCCAGAATTTGGGGGAAGCGCTGTCTTGGAGCAAACCTATGATTTCCACACATTCCAAGTACGGGGAGTATCGGATCGTTCGCTCGGCGGACGGCGCTCCGGTTCTCCTCGGCGAAGGAAGTTTTGGAAAGACGTTTCAGGCGGTGCGCATCGACGAAATTGCCGGGAGCGAGATTCAAACGCGCGCCGCGCTCAAGGTGCTGAACCCGCAGCTTCTCTGGGACGAGGGTAAGCGCAGACAACTCATCCGCGAAGTCGAGGCGCTTACACAACTCGATCATCCGAATCTCATTCGGTATATCGGCTGCGGGGAGCAGCAGGGTGAGATCTTTTATGCGATGGGGCTTTGCCGGGGCGGGAGCCTGACTTCCTTGGTGGCGCGCTGCGGGCCGCTCCCGGAACGCGCCGCTGCTTTAGTTGGATTGCAAGTCGCGGGCGGGCTTCGCGAACTCGCACGGCGCAACTTGATCCATCGCGATATCAAGCCGTCGAATGTCATGCTGGCCGAGGAGATCGATCCGACGACTGGCGAAGGCGATTTGGCGCGCTGTTTCGAGGCGCATGAATCGATCATCCGGCTTGTCGATTTCGGTCTTGTAAACGCCCAGGAGGACGAGGGTCAATCGAGGCAGGGGTTTGCCGGTTCGCCCATGTATGCCAGCCCGGAGCAGTTGCGCGAACAGCCTCTGGACGCCCGGAGCGACATCTACTCTCTCGGCATGACCCTTTGGCATCTTCTCGAGGGAAAACCCCCGTTTGTCGATGCTACGGGAACGACGGTTGCCAGTCTCGGCGAAGCGATTTGCCGGCACTTGGCAAAGGAAGATTTCGATGCGGCGCTTCCCGCATCGCTCAGCCCGGAATTCAAACGTCTTCTCGCCAGGATGATTGCCAAGAAGCGCGAGGATCGCTTCGCCGACGCGGCCGAGCGCGTATCCGCGCTCCGCGCCTATCTGGCGAGAACGATGGCGGCGCTTCCGATGCCATCGACGGCGCCCGATCTTCGGTTTGTGCGCCTGGCCAAGCCGTTGGACGCGATCTTCACCGCGGGGAAAACACTTTCGTCGAAAGGACCGCGAAGATCGTACGCCGCAGTCGATCAATCAACGGGCCGGAAAATCCGCCTTACGTCGCTCGCTCCACCGAGCGGCCCCGATGTGGAGCGCCATCTCCGGCAGCTTGCGCTTATTAGCCGGATGCCGTCGTGCCCGCCGACGATTTTCCGTGTCGAGGCTCTTCTGGAGACGGAGTCCGAGATTGCATGCGTCGAACCGGTCTTCTCCGAAACGACCCTGGCGGATATTCTTAAGGCACGCGCGACAGCCCGCCGTTCCACCACGTTTGTGGAGGCGTCCGCCATTCTTCGCGCAATCGCCGATGGATTGGATCATCTTCTCGAAAATGGGCAATCGTCTGTGTTGCTGAGAGCCGACGAAATCTGGGTGAAGCATCCGAGCGAGGCAGCAGGCGGCCCGCTGCCGTCGCGCGCATCCGATTTCGCAAGCTTCAAAGGGTTGGAAGGGGGCTTCAGCATTATGTTCATCCTTCCCGCACTGGCGCCGGAAAACGAAGCCGCTTTCGAGACGAACACCGGCTCTCTCGCGTTATCGGCGGAAGACCGCCATCCCGTCGCGGCATTCGCGCGCCTTGTGTATCGCATTGTAAATGGAGCTGAAGCGCCGGCGGTCGCGCGGCTCTCGCCCGATGGCTATCCGCCCACGATCGCTCTCTCCGCGGCGTCCAACGAGCTTTTGCGCGACTGCATCTGCCGTCGCAAAGTATCGCGTAATGCGACCCAAATGCTGCGGTCGCTCTGTGCAAACGAGGGGCTTCTCTACGATGCCAGCAGGGGTTCGACGGCTTCGACCATGGATGCTCCGGCGCGGGCCGAAAATTCTAACCGAGAGTCTGGCATGCCCTCGATGGCGCCGCCTTCCGAAATCCAAGTGGCGCAGCGAGCCGCCCACGAAGCGGTCTCGCCCGCGACAAAGCGTGCGAAGCCCTTCCGCACTCTGGCTGCGATCGCTATGGCCGCCGCCGCTTTGGCGCTTGCCGGGTACGCTGCGGGATGGATCGGCCCTTGGAGGAAATCGCCGCCCGCTCGGTCAGCCCAGGCGGCGGCAGCAGGCTTGCGAAGCGAGGGATCAACGCCCGGTTCGCCAGTTCCAGAAGCTGCTGCTGTTGAAAACCGAGCTTCATTAGAAGAAGCGGCGGCGGCGACGGCGCGCAATGAACCAGTCGTTCCCTCCTCCACTCTGGCAGCCGAGCCGGCGCCAGCCGCGATCGAGAACTCCGGCGAGAAGCGGCATATCGAGTCTGCTGAGGTGGCTGCGAAACTGGGACGCTTCGAAGAGGCGGCGGCTGAGTATCTTGCCGCTTTTCATGAGAATCCGAGCCGGTTCGACTCGGAATTCCGCGCGGCGAGGGCGCTCATTTTCGCCGGGAAAGCTAAAGACGCGGAACCTCTGCTCGCCGATGTGCAGACGTGCTCCGACCCGGCGATCGCGACAGCGGCTGCCGCGCTCTTTGTACAACTTCGGACGCAGGCGAGCATGCGACCGCAGGTGCAATCTCCGGGGTACCAAGAGGATCCCCACAACTCGGCGATCGTCCAGAGCCCATCAATCGATAACAAGCCGCCCCAGAAGCGATCAGTCCAGGAACAAGCCAGCGCCGACGAGAAGCAACTGACGGAGATCTATCGCCGCATTCGGAGCAATCTCGACGCCGCTTCGAAAGAGCGGTTAAAGGCTGATGAAATCCAATGGATTAATCTTAAGGACAGTCTGGCTGCGAATGACCCACGCAGGTTGGATCTCATCCGAAATCGGATTACCTACCTTCAATCCATCTCTTCGCCCGCGCCCGCTTTTGAGGCTGCTCCGCTCGATGCGCAGATTGCCAAAGCCGAGCAGGACCTCAACGCAACCTATGCGGCTGTGCGCGCCCGATTAAACGCCTTCGCAAAAAACAATCTGAAGGCCAGCGAGATTGAATGGATCAAGCAAAAGGAGTCGTTTCCGAGAAACGACCCGCGACGGTTGCAGGCAATTCGGCTGCGGATAAACTATCTCCAGCAGCTGCAGTAGCTTTGCGAGACAGCGCGAAAGTCGGCCAGCCTTTCGAAATTCTAAGCCGCGTCTTTATCCTGCTTGCGGCGGATGAGAGGCTGGCGCTTCCCTTCCACAACGAGGCGGTTGATCGTCACGTCGGCTACGTCCTCCCGGCTCGGGATATCGTACATCACATCGAGCATCAGGCGCTCTAGCAGCGAGCGAAGGGCGCGGGCGCCCGTGCCCTTTTTTGCTGCCTGCTCTGCCAGCGCACGGAGAGCGTCCTTCGTGACCGTTAGATTCACCCCTTCGAGAGAAAGCAGCTTCGTGTACTGCTTTACCATCGCGTTCTTTGTGTCGGAGAGGATCATTACCATCTCGTCGGCAGTAAGCTGGTCGAGCGCCGTGACGACCGGAAGACGCCCGATGAATTCGGGGATCATACCGAAGGAAAGTAAATCCTCCGGCTCCGTGTACCGCAGGACTTCGCTTCCATGCACCTCGGCCTCTTCCTTCGTCTCGGTGTTGTTCTGAGCCGCCCCAAATCCGAGCAGCTTCTTCCCACGCCGCCGCTCGATGATCTTGTCGAGACCGACAAATGCGCCGCCGCAAATAAACAGGATTTTTTCCGTGCTGACTTGAATGTACTCCTGGTGCGGATGCTTCCGACCGCCTTGAGGCGGCACGTTACAAACGGTCCCTTCCAAAATCTTTAGCAGCGCTTGCTGCACGCCTTCGCCGCTCACGTCGCGCGTGATCGACACGTTGTCGGTCTTTCGGCCGATTTTGTCGATCTCATCGATGTACACGATGCCGATCTCTGCCCGCTTTACGTCGTAGTCGGCGGATTGCAGCAGGCGCAGGATGATGTTTTCCACGTCCTCGCCGACGTAGCCTGCTTCGGTAAGAGTGGTGGCGTCGGCTATGCAAAATGGCACGTCGAGCACGCGCGCTAGTGTGCGCGCCAGGAGCGTTTTTCCCGAACCAGTCGGCCCAATGAGCAGGATATTGCTCTTCTCGATCTCGACATCCGAGAGCGCGTCCATCGCCACGGAAGTTCCCGTGCCGATCGAGGCATTATGAAGGATCCGCTTGTAGTGATTGTGGACCGCGACGCTGAGCACCTTCTTGGCGCGCTCCTGGCCGATCACGTACTGGTCCAGGGAACGCCGGATCTCGACGGGCTTCGGCACTCGAAGCGCCGTCGATTGTCGCCGGCTCTCCTCGTTCAGCTCCTTGTCGAGGATGCCCTTGCAGACGTTGATGCAACTGTCGCAGATGTACACGCCGGGGCCTGCGATGAGCTTGCGCACCTCCGCGTGGCTTTTGCCACAGAAGGAGCACATGGTGAGATTCGATGCGCGTGCCATTATAAAGCTACTCTAAAGCGGTCGGTCCAAAATATCGAGCGCCGAAACGCGCCAAGAGGATAGCATGGAAGAGTTTATAGCGGATTTCGGGCCGCAGCGCCCTTTTAGCGGCCACATTCTGGAATTAGGGCGTGATCTGCGCCGCGGAACTGCCCCCGATGGCCTCGGCTATTTCGCTGGGGACGGCAATCGCTTTGCGGCCTTTCACGACTTCATCGACCACTCCGTATGCCTTTGCCTCCTCGGCGGTCATGTAATAATCGCGATCGGAGTCGAATTTTACCTGCTCCTCCGGTTTTCCGGTGTGGAAAGCGAGGATTCGGATCAGCCGCTTTTTCAGCTTGAACATGTACTCGACCGTTCGCTCCACATCGCTCGCCGTTCCCTGCGCTCCACCGGAGACTTGGTGGATCATGATGTCTGAATTGGGCAGCGCGAACCTCTTCCCCTTCGTTCCGGCGGCGAGGAGCACCGCTCCCATGCTTGCTGCCATGCCGATGCAATAGGCGTTCACGTCGCACGTGAGAAACTGAATGGTGTCGTAGATCGCCAGGCCAGCGGTGACCGATCCGCCGGGCGAGTTAATGTAAATGCTGATGTCCTTCTTCGCATCGTCCATCTGCAGAAAAAGAAGCTGCGCGATCACGGCATTTGCCACATCGTCGTCAATCGCTGTCCCCAGAAATATGATGCGATCCTTCAGGAGCCGGGAATAGATGTCGTACCCGATCTCTCCGTTGCGGGTCTGCTCGATCACGCGCGGGATGTAGTAATTGCTCCGGGGCGTTTCGACTCTGCGTGATGGCTGGATAATCATAGGTGTTTCAGCGGAAGGGAATACGAGCCATTAAAGTATGCGCCGCAACCGAAATCGTGACCGGGATGAGAGGAAACTGTGTCATCCCCGGCTCCGTATCGCGGGCGCCTTGGGAGCAAAATCGCTACTCCACGGCAACGAGCGCGTTCGCTGCGAGAAAAGAGAGCGTCTTCCCGGTGACGATCTCTTCCTGGATCTGATCGATCGCGCCGCGGCTCTCGAGATCCTTCAGCATCTTCTCGAATTGCACTTCGTGCTTTTGCGCGAGCGAGGCGATCCTTCCATACACCTCTTCCTGGCTCACCTTGATGCCTTCCTGCTCGGCGATTCTCAGAAGCACGAAGACGCCCTTCAAAGTCTCGCGAGCGTTCTGCGACGCCACGCCGACGATCTCTTTCTCGCTCTCCTTGATGGTCTCTTCCGCCACGCCGCGTGCTTTGTTCTCGCGAACGATCTCCGAGAGCAGGCGCTGCGTTTGGGCGCGGACGAGATTCGCTGGCAATTCGCACTCCATACCGGAGAGCAGATGCTTCATGATCTGGTTCCGCTTCGACTCCTCGGCCTGCACCTTCTTCTGTAGCTCGATTTCTTCGCGGGCCATCTGACGCAACTCCCCAAGCGTCTTCCCGCTGGCGATGGTCTCCGCAAAGGCGTCGTCCAGGGCCGGAAGAGTCTTTTGCTTGATCGCCTTCACGGTCACCTCGTACTGAATTTTCTGTCCTGGCATTCCCTCGATCGGAAAATCCGCGGGGACCTCAATCTCAAACGCGCGCTTCTCGCCAGGCTTGGCTCCCAGCAACGCGGCGCAGTAGCCCGGAAAGAATGCCTCCTCGGTCATCTTAATCCAAAAATCGTCATTTCCAGAGAGGGGCTTGCCTGCCTTCGGAAATACGTCATGCACCGGCCTGCCGTCGATCAGCCCAGTATAATCGATTACCAGATAATCCTCCATCTGCGCACCGCGATCTTCGATGAGGTCGATGAAGTCTGCCATCTGTTCGCGCAGGTTTTCGATCGATTCGTCCACCTCGGACTCAGTCACCTCGGTGCTCGCGACTTTAATCGGGATCGCCTTGTACTGTGGCAGCACGAAGTCGGGCTGTGTCACGACCGTCGCTGTGAAGCTGAGGCGGTCGTCCGCGCCAAACTGCACATCGTCTATATTGGCCACCTGCAGGACGCGGAGCTTATTCTGGGCGATCGCCTCCCGTGTGCTTTCGCCGAGCAAATTCTTTTCCAGCTCCTCCTGGATCTGCTTTTTAAATTTCTTTTCGATCACAGCACGGGGCGCTTTGCCGGGCCGAAATCCTGGAATCTTGGCGAACTGACCGAAACTCCGCGCAACCTTCTCCTTGGCGGCGGCCACTTTTTCTGGTTCGACCTCGACGCGAATGGTGGCGAGACAATTGGGAAGAGGTTCGACGACGGCTGTCATAAAAAATGGGGTGGGAAGATACCGTGGCGCGCGGGAATGCAAAGCGGAAATGTGCCTCTGGAATCCCGACGGTCCCGACGGGTCTTGGAGGAAACCCCGCCAGATTGCGCAGATCGGCCTGTGGTTCTCTGCGTGGGCTTAATAAACCGGACGCGCAGCGAGGACGACGTAGCCGAAACAGGCAGCCGCAATACAATGCCCGACCATGGCAAGATCCGGATTTTTCCGGCCAATTCCGACGGAAGCGCCGATCAAAGACGCAATCGACAAAAGGATGGCTGGGTAAAACCCTTAGTCAAGTCGCTGTCCGCTATAAAGGTCTCTTATCACCAGCACAGGCGCTGCGGGGATCGACGCGGCAAACCAGATTCGCATCCACTCGTGGCGATTCCGCGGAAGCAGCGGATGAAGAACAAACTTCACGGCGCCGGAGGCTTGGATGGAGTCACGTCGGCGTAGGTTGTCCCGAGGAAGTTCTCGTCGAATTCGTACTCGCCGTGTCCGCCTGCCTGAATCCGCAGGCGGTCGAACCAGAAACTGTGGATCGTGATCGGTCCGACCACTGGCTCCGCGGGCTCTGCGTTCAAAGGCGGATCGATGTAAAATCGGAGGGTTGCATGATTCGGAGCAAAATCGATTCGAGTGACGAGGAGATGAACGGTGGCATCGACCAGGATCTTACTGTCTTGGACGCGTCTCGAGCCTTCCTCGGGATCGACACCCCAAAATGTGTGCTCGCCCCCAAATCCAGGGTCGCCAATAAAAAGCTCCTCCTTTCCGTTGTCGAAAAAAGAGATGCCGCCGTAATCGCCGAAAGCCGTTACAACTCCCGAGTGAAGCCGCGCCAGAAACGCGATATAAACTGTCGAACCGTCGGCTCCGAATTTGCCGCGGGCGTCGAGCATGCCGGGCGGGCAATGCTGGTTATCTAGCGAACGCCAAATCGCGGCGCCGTCCGTTCCCGCGATGAGCTGATTGCCGCCAGAGGCCAGCCGCAAACCGCCCGCGTCGGTGTAGTCGAGCGTGCCGGCTGCCACTTGTCCCTTGCCCACAAACGCCTCCCAAAAGCCAGCGCCGCCCTTGCATCCCCCGATGGCTCCGGGCGCGTAATCGAAATGCTCCGAGGCAATCGGCGCGGCGAGTGCGCCTGTTGTCAAAGCGAGCAGGCCGAGAAGAGGAAAGACGGCAATGGGATGATCCATCATTGTCCTAGTCAATGTCGGCGGTCTTATCCACGGCCCACGCCGGATACGGGATGTGCGTCCCTTTCATGGCGCGCCATAGGATGCGATTCAGCACATCCTCGGGACAGCGGTCGGCCTCTGCGAGAGGCAGCTTCGATGAGACGACGGCATCTTTGCGAAGCTGTGGATTGGCGATCTTTTTCGGCTCGGCTCCGAGTTCGTCAAGCGGCTGTTGCGCGGGGACCGCATCGAACGGCGCTAGATTAGGCGCTTCGGCAAAGCAGTCGGACATGGGTGTGGCGCTGGCATCCATGATATTCATGGGCGGCAGGCCGAGCATCAGTTCGATGGTGCGGATCACGCTCGTAGTGTTATATTGCGTGCTTACCACGGTGTTGCGCCGAGCGTATCCGCTCGCGACATAAACGGTGGAGCGATAGCCGGAGATGTGGTCCCAACCATTTTGCGGATCGTCTTCGAGTGCGAAGAGGACGGTGTCACTCCAATATTTGCCGTGCGAAAGCGCTTCCACGATCTGGCCGAGCGCCAGATCGTTGTCAGCGACCTGCGCGGCCGGCGTCGGGTGTCCCGGCGCGGTTCCCCCGGTGTGGTCATTGGGCAAAGTCATCACAATAAGCTGGGGCATGGCTCCATCGGCTTCCCATTGCCTGAGGGCTCCTATGAAGCGGGCGGCCCGGCAGACATCCGGGATGTTCAAATCCCAGCCAACCGTATCGAGTTCGGAAATCGCGCCCAGGGCGCTGATTCCCACTTTGGAATGAAGG
Source organism: Chthoniobacterales bacterium (assembly GCA_038238905.1). Taxonomy (GTDB): domain Bacteria; phylum Verrucomicrobiota; class Verrucomicrobiia; order Chthoniobacterales; family Chthoniobacteraceae; genus JBBSFI01. Next base: position 19,134 of record JBBSFI010000050.1, read on the forward strand.
CGCGTCTGGTGGGTGCCCGCCACGAAATCGAGATAAAAATCGCGCCAGCTTGGCTTTCCCTTCTTGTTCTTGTCCGTCCAAGCGCAATCCGATACGCACGCCTCGCCAAAGTTGCGGATGGAGACGCCGTGCGCGAGACAGTTATCCCAGAGGAATCCGGCGGGCGAATAAGCGAGCGCGTCCATCGCATCGCCAGTCTTCAGGTTGGGATAGGAGCGCGGCCAGCCCGCGTGCTCCCTCTCGACGTAGTCGGTGGTGATTGCGCTGTCTGTCCATTGATGTCCATCGGCGCTTTGCACGCCGGAACAGTAGGCATTGTCGAGAAGCACGAACTCATCCACCAGCTTGTGTTGATTGGGGGTGATCTTCGCCCCGAAGGTGCAGAGCGCGGGCGCGCCCTTCCCGCGCGGGACATCGCCCAGAATCTGGTCGTAAGTGCGATTCTCCTTAATAATATATATAACGTGCTTTATCGGACTCGGCTCGCCGCTCCGCTCCGGAACGACCCGCGGCGGTTGATCTTGCCGTGGCGGCATTTTTGCCGCCTCCACCAAGCCCTGCCTCATGTTGAGCGCGACGGCACGACTATACTCGGCAAGCCCCTTCTCATCGGGGAGCGGCACGATCGAAAGGAGGCCAAAGTAATCCTTGGAATTTTGGCCCGTCTCCGATGGTTTGCCCGGCTTGTCCGTCACCTTGCCGACCCGGTGCGAGCCGAGTCCTTTAATATTGGCGACACAGATCGACTTGGTGGTCGGCTCAAACACCACTCCACCGGGAAACCATCCAACCGGTATGCTCCCAACCAGCTTCGAGTCGTGCTCGATCGGCTCGAAGCGCACGATGCCGACGGCGTTTTGAGTTGCGTTGCAAACAAAGATTCGCTTGCCCGTCTTGTCGAACGCCACGGCGTCTGGCGTGGCCGAAAAGAGATCGGCCGGTGTGTCGCGGACGAGTATGTTTTCGATCAAACGATCGCTCTTCACCTCGATCACGCTTATGGTGTCGCTCCCTGCGTTAGCGGCAATTACATAGCGTTGGTTGGGCGATACAGCGAGAGCGGAAGCGTGCAGGCCCGTAAGAATCTCCGTCGTTACGGACGCCGTCTTCAGGTCGATTACGGAAACCGAACCTTCACTCGCAATCCCGCGGACTGAATCGACTCTCACGACTGTGCCGCGTCCTGCGGGACCGGTGATGTCGCCGCGCCCGGGCCGGCGACCGCCCCAATTGCTCACATATACTTTCCCGCCTGCGAGGGCGACATCGTAGGGAGCCACGCCGACATCCCACATGCGGAGCAGTTCGCCGTTTGCGGCGTCGATCTCCGCCAGGCGATTGCCGAGATTCAGCGCCACGTAGAGCCGTTTCCCGTCCTCTGAGACAGAGATTCCCGATGGGATATCGGCTTTCCTTTTGCCGCGCACCTCGGGCAGCGGCAGGGTCGTGAGCGGGGCCACTCCGCGTTCCCGATCTACGGAGAAGACTTTAATGTCGCCGTTGACATTCGAGACATAAACGCGCGCGCCATCGGGCGAAAAGACGAGTCCTGTAAAGGAAAGTTGCGCGCCGGTGTCTGGCTTTATCTGCGTGCCGAGCGGCTCGCCCGATTTCTCCTCCAACTGGGCCGTTGGCGAGATGGCAGGCTTGTCCGACAGATTCTTTTCGCCCGTGATCCGCGGGGTCGCGGGAAACGGGACACGTTGCAGAATTTTTCCTGAAGCAGGAGCGAGGACTACAATCTCCGCGGTCTTTCCCGAAGTCACGAGCAGACGTCCATCGGGACTGAGCGCGATTGCCTGCGGACGCAAGCCGGGGAGATCGACTTGGATCCCCGCTGGAGTGAGCATTTGGTTTGCCGGCGTGTAGTAGCGGTTCTCACCCACGCGTCCCACCGTTTCGATCGTGCCGCGCGCCGACACCTCCGCGGCGCTGGCGCTGCCGGTGAAAAAGAGTGCGAAGAGGAGTGAGACGGGACGCAAAAGGAGCGGCGGTGCCATGGGCAGAGGGGAGGAAGAGCGGGGGGGTGCACTCGGCGCAACCCGCCATGTGCGGCTACATTAGCCAGTGAATTGCAGTCGCGTTCACAATGACCCGGTCAGACGCACGCTGCTGTTGGAAGCCGACGCCCTCGAAAGTGGGCGGCCAGGATGCGCAGTCCGTCGCGTTTGGTGTCGATCGCTTCCGAGACGCTTTTCGCGGCGATGGTCACGTTCCGCGCTGGGCGAGGCCTTTCGTCCGAATTCCTTTAAACTTCCTGGTAATGTCCATCAGCGGCTGCTCAACGCCGAGGCGCTCGAGCGAACTGGCGCCGACGAAGCCGAGACACTCGGGCACGCGATCCATAAGCTGCTGAGCGTCCTCGGGCCACGCCAGCGGCCCGCCGTGGCAAAGATAATGGATATCGGTGCGGCCGGACGCTTTGCCGCCCGCGATGATTGCCTCCGTCCTGCGCACCGCATCGTCCATGGAGCAGGAGGCGCCGCTCACGCCGATCGACCCTCCCACTGTCGTGCCGACATGCGCGATGATGGCATCGGCGCCGCTCTCCGCCATCGCTTTGGCCTCGTCCGGAGCGCCGACATAGACGATGGAATAAAGATCCATCTTCCGGGCGAGCGCGACCATCTCGTACTCTTTCTTCACGCTCATGCCGGTCTCCTCGAGAACCCGTCGAAAAAGACCGTCCACGATCGTGTGGGTGGGAAAATTGTTTACACCCGAGAAGCCCATTTCCTTCACTTGAAGCAGCCAGTGCCACATCCTCCGGCGCGGATCGGTCGCATGCACTCCACAAATCACGGGAATCTCTTCCACCACGGGCAGCACCTCATATTCGCCGATCTCCATCGCCACGGCATTTGCGTCGCCGTACGCCATCATCCCTGCCGTCGAGCCATGCCCGCTCATGCGGAAGCGGCCCGAATTGTAGACGATGATGAGATCCGCGCCGCCCTTTTCGATAAATTTAGCCGATATGCCCGTGCCGGCTCCGGCGGCGATGATCGGTTCACCGCGATCCAGCGATGCTTGGAGGCGATCGCGCACTTCCTGACGCGTGTACGGGTTTCCTTTTCCGGTCCAGGGATTTGGCATGGGGATATTACAGAGAGAATGGAGTTTGGGATGCGTGCGCTCGTGGAGCGCCTCACGTGCATACAGAGAGAGCGAAATTTCGCAACCTAAACGCGCCCGAACATCCCCGATGTGGCAGCGTTCAGCCCGCCGCTAAACCAAATACCGCTCCATAGTCGAAATAAGGATGGCCGAGTGCGTGAAGTGATGATTTCTACCCAGCACCCATGAGTTCCACGACCGCACCTCCGCGCCGCCGTGTGGCCGTCACTGCGTTCGGCGTCGTCAGCCCGCTGGGCCTCGGCGCGCCAGCCAATCTCGAGGGGTTGATCGAAGGGCGCGATGCGATTCGTCCTGTCGCGCAGTTCGACGTGAGCAAGACGCGATGCAAAACAGCAGGCGCCGCGCCGCCATTCCCGGAAGCCGACGCTGTCCCGGCCCGGCGGCGGTTGCATCGCGCCAGCCAGATGTTGACTGCGGCGTCGCGCGAAGCGCAGACAATGGATCCGGCCTTCATCCCGGAATGGATGGTGATCGGCACTACAAGCGGCGGCATGAGCTGCGGCGAGAGTTTCTACAGGTCGCAGACGACGAGAATCCCCCTCCGTGAGCGCGCTTTCCTGCTGGCGAACTATATGCCGCAAAAGGCGGTCCTCGACGCGCAAGCAGCCTGCGGATTTTCCGCGCCGTCGCAGATTATCGCAAACGCCTGCGCCTCCGGGACGAATGCGATCGGGCATGCCTTCATGCTCATCCGAGCGGGATTGCACCGGAGAGTGGCGTGCGGCGGGTACGACGCGCTCTCGGAGATGGTCTTCGCCGGGTTCGACTCGCTCCAGGCGTCCACGGCTGAAAAGGTGCGCCCGTTCGACAAGAATCGCTCGGGCCTCGCGCTCGGCGAGGGGGCAGCCGTCTTTTTTCTTGAGGAATGGGACTCTGCTCTTGCGCGTGGAGCGTCGATTCTGGCGGAGATAACCGGGTACGGAATTTCGACGGATAATCATCACCTCACCCAGCCACACCCCTCAGGAATCGGCCCGCGCATGGCGATGGAGCGCGCGCTGGCGTCGGCCGTGCGCGACGCGGCGGAGATCGATTATATCAATGCGCACGGGACCGCGACGGCTTTCAACGACGGCACGGAAGGACTCGCGATTTCACAGCTATTTGGCGCGCGGACGCCCGTGAGCTCCACGAAATCGATGACCGGGCATGCCCTTGGCGGGGCTGGCTCGATCGAAGCGGCTTTCTCGATCCTCGCGATCCAGAACCAATTCCTCCCGCCAAACATTAATTACCTGGAGGCAGACCCGGCTTGGAATCTCGATATCGTCGCGAACCGGGCCCGTCCGGCGCGCGTCCGGCGCATTCTCTCCAACTCGTTTGGCTTCGGCGGCACAAATGCCTCGATCGTGATTGAGGAAGTTCCTGGGAAAGGAGCGGCCGCGTGAGCGCCTTCATCGCGGGCATGGGATGGGTGACGCCCCTCGGCGCAGATCTCGAAGGCGTGCGGCGGCTGATCGAAAGTGGCGTCCAGCCGCGCTTGCAGAGCGTCACAAATCCCGAGTCTGGAAAGGAGCATCGCTGCTTCCGCGTTCCCCCAGAGCTGGTGGCTCATCTGGGGCGCAATCCGCGCTTGCGGCGCTCCAGCGTGATCTCGTATTTCGCAATCGCCGCCGCGCTGGCTGCGTGTGAAGACGCCGGTCTGGTTCTGACGCCCGAGACCGCTGCCCGGACCGCCGTCATCTTTGCAGTCAGCGATGGCGGGGTGGTTTATACCCGAAAATTCTACGAACAAGTTGTGAAACAAGGCGCCAATGCCGCCAGTCCGCTTCTCTTCGCGGAAACGGTATATAACGCGCCGGCGAGTCATCTCGCCGCTCAACTCGGAATCGATGGCGCCAGCTACACGCTGGTCGGCGACGCGAGCGCGGCCATTGCCGCATTAAAGATGGGCGAGCAATTGCTCGCTCTCCGCGGGATCGACCAATGCGTAGTGGTCGCTTGCGAGGAGCTCGATTGGATTCTTTGCGAGGCTTACAACGTCTGGCGGCTGGCCCGCACTCCGCTTTCGGAGGGTGCTGCCGCTGTCGTGTTGAGCGGCGGGGGGCGCTGCGCGATCGAGGCGCATCCGGGGATTCCTTTCTTCCGTCAGCGCGATGCCGCGGACGCGTTGCGCCGGGCGATCGATGAGTTGCCTGGCTGCGGCTCGTTCGATGTGATCGTGCACGGCGACAACGGAACATTCATCGATAAGGCGGCCTCAAGCGCCTTGGCGCAAGAGCCGCGCATCGCGACGGCGTCCGCATTCTCGACCAAGCGTTCGATCGGTGAAACCGTAGCCGCCAGCGCGCTGATCGATGTGATCTTCTGCGCGCTGCAACTGCGTCAGATCGGCGCCGGCGCCGGGCTCGTTCCCGTTATCGGGTTCAATCATCAAGTGTCCGCCGCGCGCATTACGTGCAAGCCGCAATAGGCGGCGTCATCCCTATCGCCCCAAAGGCTTCCGGCGCAGCTCCTGGTGCATTGAAACGTTCGCGGACGAAGCCCTGGAAGCTCGCCGTGTGAGACAATGCGAAAAAGGCCGCTCCTTGCGGGAGCGGCCCTTGACGTCGAGTCGGATCTTTCCGTTACTTCTTGGACTTCACAGCGGTGACCGGCTGGGCCGCTGAATCCGCCAGCGCGGCTTGTGCCGCTGCGAGACGCGCGACTGGCACGCGGAAGGGCGAGCAGCTTACGTAGTCGAGGCCGAGTTTGTGGCAGAACTTGACGGACTCCGGGTCGCCGCCGTGTTCGCCGCAGATTCCGAGCTTGATGTTGGGCCGCGTCGAGCGCCCTTTCTTGATCGCGATTTCCATAAGCTGGCCGACGCCGGGCTGGTCGATCGTCGCGAACGGGTTCTTCTTCACGATGTCCAACTCGGCGTAGTGCGGCAGGAAGGTGCCAGAGTCGTCGCGGCTCATCCCGAGCGTCGTCTGGGTAAGATCATTCGTTCCGAAGGAGAAGAACTCGGCGGTCTGCGCGATCTCATCGGCAGTCAGCGCGCCTCGAGGCACTTCGATCATCGTCCCGACCATGTAGCTCAGCTTCTGCTTCGTCTCCGCTTGCACTGCTTTGGCGACCTTGTGAACCAGCTCCACTTGCAGATCGAGCTCCTTCTTGAAGCCGACAAGCGGAATCATCACCTCGGGCTTGACCTTGATGCCTTTCTTCTGGACCTCCGCTGCCGCCTCGAAGATCGCGCGCGCCTGCATCTCGGTGATCTCCGGAAAGGAGATCCCCAGGCGGCAGCCGCGATGGCCGAGCATCGGATTGAATTCATGCAGTTCGCGGACGCGCTGGGCTACCTTTTCGGCAGAGAGACCGAGCTTTTTAGCCAGCGCCGCTTGCGCTGCGGCGTCGTGCGGAACGAACTCGTGCAACGGTGGATCGAGCAGCCGGATCGTGGCCGGAAGCCCCTTCAATTCCTTGAACATCCCGGCGAAATCCTGCCGCTGATATGGCAGCAGCTTCGCGACCGCGTTGCGGCGCTCTTTGACCGTCTCGGCGAGAATCATCTCGCGCACCGCGTCGATGCGGTCGCCTTCAAAGAACATGTGCTCTGTCCGGCAGAGGCCGATGCCCGTAGCGCCAAATGAAATGGCGTTGCGCGTCTGCTCCGGATTATCCGCGTTCGTCCGCACCTGCATGCGAGTGACTTTCGAGCACCAGTCCATCAGTTGAACGAAGTTCTGGTAGGTCTGGCTCTTCTGCGCCGCTTTGTTTCCGCTTAGCAGGCCTTGAATGATTTCAGAAGGCGCCGTCGGCATTTCACCGGTATACACCGTTCCAGCGGTCCCATCGACCGAGAGGAAGTCACCTTCCTTAAAGGTCTTGCCCGCCACCTGGAGCGTCTTCGCCTTATAATCGATATTGAGCGCCGCGGCTCCGCAAACGCAGACCTTGCCCATCTGGCGGGCGACCAGCGCCGCGTGCGATGAAACGCCGCCCTTCGCAGTCAGAATGCCCTCCGCAGCGATCATTCCGCGCAGATCCTCAGGCGAGGTCTCGTTGCGGACGAGAAGCACTTTTTCGCCTTTCGCCGCAGCCGCGGCCGCGCGGTCGGCGTTGAAGTAGATCTTGCCAGACGCAGCGCCCGGCCCGGCTGGCAGGCCGGTGGCGATCGCCTTTGCGTTCTTAATTGCCGTGCGATCGAAGATCGGCGCGAGCACCTGGTCGAGCTGATCGGCCGGCACGCGGTTGATCGCCGTCTTCCAGTCGATCAGCTTCTCCTTCACCATCTCGCACGCAAAGCGCACGGCGGCGACGCCCGTCCGCTTGCCGTTGCGGGTCTGGAGCATGAAAAGCTTTCCGTCCTGCACCGTGAACTCGAAGTCCTGCACATCCTTGAAGTGCGTCTCGAGCGAAGCGCGCACTTTTTCCAGTTCCGCAAACGCCTTTGGCAGTTGCTTTTTCAATTGCGAGACCGGTTCCGGTGTGCGCACACCCGCAACCACGTCTTCGCCCTGTGCGTTGATGAGGAATTCTCCGTAGAAAACCTTCTCGCCGGTCGCCGGATCGCGTGTGAACGCCACCCCCGAGCCGGAGTTGTCGCCTGTGTTGCCATATACCATGGCCTGCACGTTGACCGCGGTGCCCCATTCGGCGGGGATGTTATACTTGCGTCGATATACGATGGCACGGTCATTCATCCAGGAACCGAAGACCGCTCCCACGGCGCCCTTGAGCTGATCCCATGGATCGTTCGGAAAAGTCTTGCCCGTCCGCTCCTTCACAAGCGCCTTGAAGCGCCGGATGAGTTCCTTCAAGTCGTCAGCCGTGAGCTTGTTGTCCTCCATCTGGTGATTTCCATACTTCTCGTCCTTGAGATGCTCGATCACGGCCTCGAATGGCTCGTGCTCCTCGTCAGGGCCCTTCTGCACGCCGAGGACGACATCGCAGTACATCTGGATGAAGCGGCGGTAGCAGTCCCAGGCGAAGCGTTCGTTCTTGGTCGCCTCCACCAGCGCCAGCACGGTCTCGTCGTTGAGCCCGAGATTGAGGATCGTATCCATCATTCCCGGCATGGAATCGCGAGCGCCGGAGCGCACGGCCACCAGCAGCGGCATTTTCGTGCGATCACCGAATTTTGTCCCCATGATCTTCTCCATGTTGCGCACACCGACCTCGATCTGCGCCTGCAGTTCGACGGGATACGTCCGCTTGTGATCGTAAAAATAGGTGCAGACTTCGGTCGTAATCGTAAACCCTGGAGGCACCGGCAGTCCGATTCGCGTCATCTCCGCGAGATTCGCGCCTTTGCCTCCGAGAAGCGGCTTCTGCGAGCCATTCCCATCGGCCTTCCCTTCGCCCCACGTGTACACATACTTTTGGGCTTTGCCGGGCTTTGCGGCTGGCTTGGCCGAAGCGCCGATCGTGCCGGAGGCCTTTGCTGCGGCAGGGGATTTGGTGGTGGAGGCTCCTCGAGAGCCGGGCTTTGTGGACGGTTTATTGGTGGGCATAAGGGAATGAAACGCTTTGTGAATTGTGAGAGGCTGCCGCCTTGGGAACGAGGGCGGCCGTGCTGCCTTGTTGCGGTCCCGTCGGGCAGACGTTCGTTCGCCACAGCGCTAGCACACGCCCTCGGTTCGGGAGCGTGAAAAAGAGCCCGCTTTTATGGCAGAAAGCCCGGGAGCGGTCCAAGAGAATTTGAAAAAGAATGAAATAGCCCCGGAACTCGCACCGACTGACCGTAAACATAAAATCCGCCGGCAACACCCTCTTTATCAGCGGAGATGGCTTGAAGTAGCGGGCGGGATCCGAACACAAACAGCGAGGCTTTCTGTTTTGTCTGGCACCTCCTTTCCGCGAAGCGTCGGCATCTCCGTTTGAACGCCATCGGCCCCAGCCTGTCACAAATTCCGCTCGCCGCCCGTTGCGAAAGGCCGCTTTTGCGCCTATCCTGAAAGCCCGGCTCGTCCCGACACGCACTCCATATGAACGACACCAGCGAAGTAAAACTCCATTTTCTCGACTATTGGAGGACGATCCGCGTTCGCGCGGGACTCATCACTCTGGTTTTCCTGCTCGTCATGGTGACTGCGGGCGTCACCACCTATTTTCTTCCCAGGCTCTACCTCGGAAAAGTCTCGATGGAGGTTCGCCCCGATAATTACAAGCCGGTCGATCTTTTTTCCAGCACCACGGGTCGGACTTACGATCCGCAGTTTGTTCAAACCCAGTTCGAGATCCTTCGAAAGTCCGAAATCCTCAACCCAGTCATCGACCAGCTCGACCTCACCAAGGTGTTCGCCGGCGATGGCGCGAAGCCGATTCCCAAGCAGCAGGCTTTTAATATCCTCAACGCGAGCATGAAATTGGAGCCGGTGCGCAATACCGGTCTCATCGACATCGGCGTGTACAATCAGGATCCCGATCTCGCCGCCAATATTGCCAACACCATCGCGGTGGTTTACCGCAATCGCCGTCTCGAAGACTTACAGGGGGCGCTCGACAAGGCGCTTTCGCAGTTCAAAGATGAGGTTGAGAAGCAGCGGCAGGTTGTCATCGAAGCCGCTAAAAAGGCCGCGGCGCTTCGGCAATCGCTCCAAATCATCGACCCCGACCCGGAAAGCGCCTCTGCATCGCTCAGCACGACGGAACGCACGGAGCTCCGTTTCCAGGAGTCGGTTACGGAGCAGCGCACCAAGGTCGAGCAATTGCGGACGGAACTCGCTCGCATCGAGCAGCTTAAGCCGGAGGAATTGATGGAGGCTCTGCGCACTCTCAATATCGACAACCAAACGGTGCAAAAGAATCTGCCTCTGTTGCAGGACAGCGCTGCCGAAGAGGCCCGGCTGCTCCGTTCCGGACTCGGGGAAAATCACCCTCGCATCAAGGCGTTGCGTGGGATGAACGAGACGTACCACAAGAACTTGAGCGACGAACTCGGCTCCATCCGCCGCGCGCAGGCGACCAAGCTCAAAATCGCGGAGACTCTTCTAGCCCGCCTCACCGAAAACGCGACCGCGTCCACCGAGGAAGCGATCAAAACCAAGTCGAAGAACAGCGACTATGTAGGCGCCAAGACGGAGTATATCGAAGACAAGAAAATTCTGGAGTCTGCGGAAATGCAGTACCAGACCGAGCGGATGAAGCAGAAGATCGACATCGATCCGGCGAAGATCTGGTCACGCGCGGAAAGGCCTCTTGCGCCGGCCAAGCCAGACGTACCGATGTACCTCATCGGAGCCGCCATTTTTGGCATCATCCTCGGCATCGCTCTCGCCTTCTTTATCGAGTACCTCGACACCAGCGTAAAAACGCTCGACGACGTCGAGCGCTTCCTTCAGATCCCCGTCCTCGCGGTCATTCCGCGCGGCGTGCCGATTCTCATGCGCATAAAGGGCGATCATCCCGACGCCGAGGCCTATCGCATTCTGCGCGCAAACATCGAGTTCAACAAGCCGACTCCCGATGCGAAGACGATGACTCTCATCTCGGGCGGGCCAGGCGAGGGCAAATCGACGACACTCAACAACCTCGCTTACACTTGCTCGAAGGGCGGCTACAATGTGCTCGTCGTCGATTGCGATTTGCGCCGTCCTTCCCAACATTTGCTCTTTGAAACCGATAACGACCGGGGCCTGGCCGATTACCTGGAAGGCAAAGCCAGCATCGACGCGATCACGCGCACCACAAAGATCGACAATCTTTCGTTCATACCCGCCGGATCCTTCCCAACCGAGAATGTCGGAATGCTCAATTCACAGCGCATGACGGATCTCATCCAGCGCGTGAAGACGCAGTACGATCTCGTCTTTTTCGATTCGCCGCCAATCCTTGGCGTTAGCGACGGTTCAGTCCTTACGAGCGAGATGGATATGACCGTCATGGTCGTGCAACATCGCCGGTTCCCGCGCGCGATGCTCCTGCGCGTCAAACAAGCCGTCCATCAAGTCGGCGGCGCGCTCGTCGGGGTCGTCCTCAACAACGTCGATAAGAAACACGACGAGGGATATTCCTACTACAACGCCTACAATGAATACTACACCGCCAATCGCAAGGAACGGCGGCCGGCGCCGGTCCAAGCCGGCCAAGGTCAAGGTCAAGACCAGCGGCGCCCGGTAGCCGTGGCGCCCGTCGTCCACAAAAACGACAACAACAGCGATTACTAAAACCGAGCATGCGCACCTTACCACTTTCCCTTCTTGTCCTTTCGGCCCTCCGGCTTACGGCCTTCTCACAAGGAGCCGTCTTCCGATCCGGCGATTCGTTCGAGATGAGGCTCTCCGGGATGCCTCAGGAATTCTCTCAGGATTTCGCCCAGATGTACACGGTTTCCGATGATGGAAACGTGCAGTTTCCGTACATCGGCAATATACACGCCGCCGGGCTTCGCCCATCGCAATTGGCAGCCGCCGTCCAGAATCGGTTGATTGCCGACAAGATATTCACCACACCGACCGCAATTATCAATCTGCCGGCAGCATCGCGGACGGTCACCATCGGCGGCGGCGTCAGGAGTCCGCACGCGCTGCCGTGGTCCGAGGATTTGACGCTCTCCTCCGCGATCATGCAGGCTGGCGGCAAGACCGATTTCGGCAACGATAAAAAGGTGAAGGTCAAGCGGGAGGGCAAGGCCACAATCTACAACCTTCGGAAGGCGGACAAAGATCCGACGCAGAATCCGAAACTTCTTCCGGGCGACGAAGTGGAAGTGCCGGAATAAGCGGGTCTCTTTTCCCCTTCCCAAGCGGTCGAAGTTTGAATTACCGTCGCGCCCGTGCGACGCGCGATCTATCCTGGCAGTTTCGATCCGGTAACCAATGGGCACCTCGATGTGCTTCACCGCGCTGCGAAGATCTTTGACGAGGTGATCATCGCGGTAGCCTGCAACCAGCAAAAGCACGGCCTCTTCTCCGTCGATGAACGGCTCGATCTCCTCCGGCTCGTCGTCGGCGCCGAAACAAACGTCCGCGTCGCCCGTTTCGATGGTCTGCTTGTCGATTTCGCCCGCCAGCAGGAGGCCGAGGCGCTCATACGCGGCCTCAGGGCTGTATCCGATTTTGAGTTCGAGTTCCAAATGGCGCTCATGAACCGCAAGCTCGAACCGCGCATCGAGACGATCTTCCTGATGCCTCGGGAGGATTACACCTACCTCTCCTCACGGATCGTAAAAGAGATCGCCGAACTGGGCGGCAACGTCAGCGCGTTCGTTCCGGAAGCGGTGGCGGCGAGTCTAAAAGAGAAGGTGGGCCTCAAGCCATCAGGCCTGCGATGAGAGCTGAAAGCGAGTTCGTTCACGCAACGGCAGCGCCTTCGATGAAGGCGTGCAGAGCCGGTGATCGACACGCATCTGCGCGAGGGATTCAAGGCCGTTGGGGTTGGCGTCGCATTTTCCCGATACCCTGCCGAAATCTCACAACAGCCAGCGCGAGTCCTCCCGTCGCAAATAACGCGGTGCTGCCAGGCTCCGGGACGACGAAAGCGTTGTTGACGATGCCGCCATCGACACTGTTGGCCGTGTAACCGGTCGGCAAATCGAAGACCGGGCGATCGGTCGCAAAAGTCAGCGTGCCGCCGAAATCGGTATTCGCCTCGGCGCCGAACGATTCCCGGTAATCGCCGATCGCGATCGCGCTCGTAGTCAACTGCAGCTCAATGGTGAAGGGCACGCCGTTCATCACGGTGAACTGACCGGTGACGATGTCGGCATCGTTGGCGAAGTTGATCAGGGCGCCGCTCCCGAACTGGGTCTCTACCGTGCCATTGTCGACCTGACGCGTGAATGATCCGCCCCCGGGAATGCTGCTGAACGACACTTGCGCCAAGGTATCCGCCCGGGACAGGTTAATCGTATCCGGCGTGTTGCCGGCGCCCTGGATGGTCTCCCCATGCAAATGCACATGGAAGTCGGTGAGGACGGACGTTCCTGGCGCGAACATTGGGTTGTTGACCGTCACACTGTAGTCGCCGATCGCGTCGCTCGAGGCAAAGATGCCGTAGCGATGCGGGAATGGATCGGTCGCGGCATTCGTCTGGAATGGTTTATTCACCTGCGCGAAGGAATGGGCGTGCAGTCCAGTAATGTCGCCCAGCGAGTTGGCCTGCGAATGCAAGGCCGGAATTTGGTTGGGCGTATCGCCGTTTTGGTCAAACATCACCCCGTCGCCTTGTTGGACAGGACCTTGCCGGTCGTATGACCCGAGCGGGATGCTGTTGCCGCTCCCGCCGTCATTATACGCGCTGATGCCCCCGCCGACGCGATACTGCGCCAGCGCGGTGGCAGCGAACGAAACGACGAGACAAACCACCAGCGCGGCGGTCGCGGGCACGGTGCGGATGACGGCAGGCCGAGCAAATTCCCGCTGGACCGACATGCGAAGCGGGCGTGTGGCGTCTGAAATAAGTGACGTGACCACGTTCTGCGGATCGTCCGTCACCGCAGCCGTGGTAAAAGAAATAATCGCGGTTGGGAACGAGAGGGTGAAAGGAACGGTGTTGCGAAGCACCGACGCTGCCCCGTAGAGCGGCAATTGCTGGTCGCGGGCAATACGCTCGACGACATCGGAGCTGTTGTAGGCAAGCACAGCGGTGAGTGCTTTAGTTTGGTGTGTTTCCATGTTTTGATCTTCCGAGGTTTTTGTTCTTGAGAAAGTTGAACGAAGCCGCTTCGCGGAGTCTTTGGACATCCACGCGTTGCTGAGTTGAGAGATGGACGGGCACGGCCATAGCGCGGTCACTTGGCCGTGCTATGACAGCACTTCGAAAAAAAA
>JBBSFI010000051.1:0-32429 GCA_038238905.1 Chthoniobacterales bacterium
CCACTACGGGCGCGGTGACGCGAATCGCCGGAGGCACGAACTTCACGCAGGCGCACCTTGCCGCCAACGCAACCTCCCTTGGCTTTGCGCCGGGAGAGAACTTGACCGGCGCGATCCTCTTTGAGGGAGCATCTGGCGGCACGCGCCATGTGGAGATGAATGGCACGGGAGGCGCGTTTACGATCGGCGCAACCGGCGTCATTCGCACCAATGCCGGGTTGGGCGGCGATGGCGACATCGGCACTGCCTACCAGTACGGCGGCGCCATGGCCCTCACGAATCAAGGCTTGATCTCGAGCCAGGTCAGCGGGCGGACGATCACGATCGGCGCGGCTAGCTTCAGCAACGCCGGAACGCTGGAAGCGACGAACGGCGGCTTGCTGACAGTCGCCAACGGATACACTCAAACAGCAGGCACAACGCGCGTCGCAAATAATTCGACAATTACAGTTTCGACGCCAAACGGAATTGACATCATTGCCGGACGGCTGGAGGGCAATGGAACGATCGCGGCCAAAGTGATGAACGCCGGCACGATTGCGCCGGGACTGTCTGCGGGGATCCTAAACATTACAAACGATTTAACACTGGCGCCCACGTCGGCGATCCAGATCGAGGTCGGCGGCATAACCCAAGGGACACAATATGACCTGCTGACGGAGGCGGGAACAGTTCCGCTGTCACTCCAAGGCGCATTGAACCTTACATTGATAAATAGCTTCGCGCCGGCCGGCGCGGATACTTTTACCGTTCTCACTTCCAATCAAACCCTGGCTGGCGCGTTTGCAAACGTAGCCAACGGCGCCCGGCTCTTCACGACAGATGGCGCCACGTCGTTCCAGGTTAACTATGGCGCTGGAAGCGCCTTCGGTGCGGACAATGTCGTATTGAGCAACTTTATGATTCCAGAGCCCGGAAATTCCGCCCTGCTGGCATGCGGACTTGCCGGACTGCTTGGAATTAAAAGGCGGCGCCGGTAAATGCCATCCCGCGCTCGCGGGCATTCAACACCGCCCGCCACCCAGCCACCCGACTAATCTGTGAGTCCAGTCTTCGCCTCGTTGACGGATTACCACCTGCACACCCCGCTTTGCCGGCACGCTGCGGGGTGGCCGGTCGATTTTGCGTCCGTCGCGCTCGATAAAGGCTTCTCCGAGATCGGTTTTGCCGACCACAATCCGATGCCTGAACCCTTTGACGATTGGCGCATGCTGCTCGACGAACTGCCGCGCTATCTCGCTGCGGTCGAGACTGCCAGAAAGCAATTTCCCGAACTCACCATTCGCCTCGGTCTGGAGTGCGATTTTCTCCCGGGACGCGAGTCATGGATCGAGAGCCTCGCCGCCATGGCCGACTGGGATTACCTCATCGGCAGCGTCCATTATCTTCCCGAGGGTTGGGAGGTCGATAATCCAAAGTATATCGGACGCTACGCTTCGGGCGATGTCGAGGCGATCTGGACGGAATACTGGCTCGCTTACGAGAAGTGCATCCGCAGCAAACTGTTCGATTTTGTCGCCCATCCCGACCTTCCAAAAAAATTCGGCTTCCGTCCGGCTGGCGATCTTCGCCGCTTCTATGAGGCTTCCATCGCCGCTCTTGCGGAAACGGGCTTGGCGTTTGAGATCAATACCGCCGGTCTGCGCAAGGATTGCCGGGAACTCTACCCATCGCAGGAATTTGTCGAAATGGCCTTCGCTGCCGGCGCGCCTCTGCTTATAAACTCCGACGCGCACGACCCCGCCGAATTGGGTAGTCATTTTTCGGAGGCCGTCGATTCCGCGCGCCGCGCCGGTTATAAAGAATTGGCGAGATTTGCCCGCCGCAAACGCACTCTCGTCTCTTTGCCCGGATGCGATTGATTGCTCGCGGACGCGAGATCGCCTTCCCATGCGCGCCGGTCATTATGGGAATTGTAAATCTCAGCGATGATTCTTTCTCGGGCGACGGATGCTCCGACACATCGTCCGCGCTCCGATTCGCCGAAAAGCAGATTTCCGATGGCGCAGCGATCATCGACATCGGCGCCGAGAGCGCACGGACAAATCGCGGCCCGGTCAGTGAAACAGAGGAGATTGGGCGTCTATCGCCATTTATCGAATACTGGTACGCGGGCGGCCTTTCGGGCCGGGCATGGCTTTCCGTTAATACTTGGCGGCCCAATGTCGCGCGCGCCTCGCTGGCCCTTGGTGGCGAGATTTTGAATGACATTGGCGGGCTGCAAAGCTCCGAAAATGCCCGGATCTGCGCGGAAGCCGGCGCTGCCTTGGTGATCATGCATACCGTCGGCAGACCGAAGGTTCCGCATACGCATGTTACGTACACCGATGTGATGGACGCGATCGAGCGCTTCTTCGATGAAAAGATCGCTCTCGCTGCGACAGCGGGCCTCGCCCGCGACGCGATCATTCTCGATCCGGGCATCGATTTCGCAAAGCAGCGCGCCGACAACTTGGCGATTTATCGGGATCTCGCCCGCACTCATCGCTTCCAGCGGCCAATTTTGCTCCCCGTTTCACGCAAGACCGTCATCGGTGAGGTGCTGAATCTGGACCATCCCGCCGCCCGGGACGCGGGCACGGTAGCCTGCGTGGTCCAGGGGATCGAGCGTGGAGCTCAAATCTTCCGAGTGCACAATGTCCGGGCTGCCGCACAGGCCGCCCGCATCATCCACGCCATCCAGGAATCAGGCGCGCTGTGACAGGAAGGCAGGAAGATCATTTCTGAATATTCTCCGGCGGACGGACGGATATGCCGCGCCCGGCCAAATACGCTTTCACATCACCCACGGTGTGCTGGCCGAGATGAAAGATGCTCGCTGCCAGCACAGCATCCGCCTTCCCTTCGATGAGCACGTCCGCAATGTGGGCGAGATTTCCAGCGCCGCCGCTCGCCACGACGGGGATTCCCACCGACTCGCTCACCTGGCGCGTGATCTCGATATCGTAGCCCGCTTTCGTGCCATCGGCATCGATGGAATTCAGCACAATCTCTCCGGCGCCCAGAGCGAAGGCCCGTTTTGCCCACTCCAGCGCATTCAAGCCTGTCGCCCTCCGTCCCCCGTGTGAAAATACTTGCCAAGTCGCCGGGCCAACCCGCTTCGCATCGATCGAGACGACGATGCATTGCGAGCCAAATCGTTCCGCGCCAGCGGTGATCAATTCCGGGGTCGCAAGTGCGCTCGAGTTGATCGAAATCTTGTCCGCCCCCGCGTGCAGCATCGCGTGCATGTCCGACACCTCCCGGATGCCCCCACCCACCGTCAGCGGCATGAAACACTGGGCCGCCGTGCGCTCGATCACGTCGATCATCGAGGTCCTCCCATGCGCGGTCGCGGTGATGTCGAAGAAAACCATCTCGTCCGCTCCCTGCCGATTGTATCGCAACGCCAGTTCCACCGGGTCGCCGACATTCTTCAACCCGCCCTCCTCCGCCCGCCCAAACTGCACGCCGCGGGTCACTTTTCCATCGTGAACGTCGAGGCACGGAATTACGCGTTTGGTTAGCACGCCTGCAAAGTCGGCAGGCAGCACCCAAGTTTCAACGTTCAAACGCGCCGGGTTCAAAGCTAAGCTCCGGTTCCTTCATGCGCTATCTCGCGAATCTCACAGCCAGCAGGATCGTTCTCTGGTGCTATCTCCTTTGGTATCTCTTCTTCTGCGCCCGCTATTTCGATCGCAAGCCCGGTCTCTGGCTCACGTCGATCGGGATCTCTCTCATCGTTGGCGTCGCTCTTCTGCTCAGCACCTGGCACCCAAAGGCGCGCTTTCTCAGTTGGACCACGTTCCGGCTTTTTCTCATGCCATTCTGTGTTTCGAGTTTTTCAGCACTCGTGAAAGACCGCCATTTCACTCTCGTCTTCGCCCCACGCCCTTGGGAAAATATCTGTGCACTCGCCTTGTGCGCGCTTTTTTGTGCCGCAGTATGGAGCGCAAAGCTCAAGCGCGCCCGCTCCGATCCCGCGTGCTCTCCCCCAGCCGTGACAATCCCTTGAGGCGCTGCTTTCCTGTGGCAGAATCCCCGGCCCCACCCATGAAGCTGATCCGCGATATCCTCGACTCCTGCGGCGCCGCCGGACAGCCAGCGATCTCTTTCGAGTTTTTTCCGCCCAAATCGGCCGATGGCGAGCGCGTCCTCTTCGAGCAGACGGTCCCCGCCCTCATGGCGCTGAAGCCGGTCTTTTGCTCGGTTACGTACGGCGCCGGGGGTTCCACGCGCGAAAAGACCATCGCAATCGTCGATCGGCTTCAGCGTGACCACGCCATGCCCTCCATGTTGCATCTCACCTGCGTGAACGCCACGCGCGCCGAGATCCGCGCCGTGGTCGAGGAAGCGCGATCCCGCGGCATTCTCAACATTCTCGCCCTGCGCGGCGATCCGCCCGGAGGGAATGGCGAGTGGACGAAAACCGAGGGTGGATTTGAGTTCTCCAGCGAGTTGGTTGCCTTCCTCCGGCAGTTCGGTGGGTTTTCCATCGGCACAGCGGGCTTTCCAGAAGGACATATCGCACAGAAGCAGGGTAAGCATGTCGATTGGCGCTATTTGCGGGACAAGATCGAGGCAGGCGCGGATTTCGTCATCACACAGCTCTTCTTCGACAACGACGACTTCCACGAGTTCCGCGACTATCTCGCGAAGCATCTAGGCGTTTCGGTCCCCATCATACCAGGCGTCCTCCCCGTGCTTTCGCGCAACCAGGCAAAGAAATTCATCTCACTTTGCGGGGCACGGCTTCCCGCTCCCTTTTTAAACCGGCTCGAACAACTCGGGGATGACGATGCCGCCGTCACCGAGTTCGGCATCGATTACGCAACCCGCCAGTGTGAGGCGCTCCTCCGCTCCGGTGCGCCCGGAATCCACTTCTACACCCTGAATAAGTCGTATTCCACCGTCCGCGTGATGCAAAACTTGGGCCTGGCATAGGGCTACCCCTCGAAAGAAATTCGAGGACAAAAGCTTGCGAGCGCTCGGAAAATGCTGATAAGCTCCCTGTGAAGTGTCGGAAAACCCGGCGCTCCGGTCCCGCGTGGTGTCGCTCCCGCGGCTGGCCAGGAGCTGCGTGTGCGAATTATCGCTCATGCATACATGCGACGAAATAATAGAAAACCGGGCCCGCCTGCCGCTCCGCTCCGCTGCCCAACCAAAAAACCGCCATTCAACTCAGTCAAATTCGTGTCAATAACCGGATCCGCGCCCGCGAGGTGCGTGTGATCCTTGGTTCCACCGGCCAGCAGCTCGGGGTCATGCGCCTGCAGGATGCCTTGCGCCATGCGCAAAGCTTGGGCCTCGATCTGGTTGAAGTCGCTCCACAGGCCAATCCGCCTGTCTGCCGCATCGTCGATTACGGCAAATTCAAATACGAATCCGCGAAGCAGGATAAGGACAAGAAGAACAGCTCCACACGACTCAAGGAGATTAAGTTTCGTGTGAATATCGATCAGCACGATTACGAGACGAAGTTGCGCCACGGCGAGGAGTTTCTCGACAAGAACAACAAGGTGCGCGTCCAGCTCCAGTTCCGCGGGCGGGAAATGGCTCACCAGGATCTCGGCATGGCCCTCATGGGACGAATCAAGATCGACCTCGCAGGCATGGCTGCCGTCGAACAGGAGCCAAAATTACAGGGTAAGAGCATCACCATGACGCTTGGACCGCTTCCTGTTGGAAAGCGCAAACGGCAATTTCTCAGCACGCACGATCTCCCACCTCTGGAAGACGACGAGGATGATGAGGACGAAGACGACGAAGAAGCGGGCGGTGAAGACGTCGAAAAGCAGCCGGAAGAGAACGAAGTCCCGGAGGAGACGAACTCAAAGGTCTGACTCATCTGGTTTTGTTCGATATCGACGGAACTCTGCTCACGTCCGGCGGAGCCGGCGAGCGCGCTCTCAGGGAGGCCGTGCAGGAACGCTTCGGCGCGCAGGACGATCTCTCCACCATCGAGATCGCCGGCCGCACTGATTCCGGCATCGCCCGCCAGATTCTCCGCAAGTTCGGTCTCGACGAGAGCGCCGAGAATATCGCCTCGCTCCTCGATGTCTATCTCCGCAGGCTCCAGATCCTCCTTCCCCAGCTTCCCGGCAAGGTTCTCCCTGGCATTGTCCCACTGCTCGAAGCGCTGAAGGCGATGCCCGGTGTCGGCATCGGCCTCCTCACCGGCAATCTCCGGCGCGGAGCCGAGTTGAAGCTCCATCGCTATGGGTTGCTCAGCTTCTTCCAGTTCGGCGCCTATGCCGACGACCACCACGATCGCGACCAATTGGGCCACGTCGCGAGGCGCCGCGCTTTCGAAGCACTTGGGGTCCAGTGCGATCCCCGTAACATCTTCGTTCTGGGTGATACGCCTCACGACATTTCCTGCGCGAGAGCGATTGGAGCGCGGGCGGTGGCTATTGCGACCGGCGGCTACTCGACCGAACAACTCGCGGCGCGCGCTCCCGATCTGCTATTTGCCGATCTGCACGATTCCGCGGAAGTCCTCCGCTCGATGGGCTTGCCGGCCCCATTCCCCGCGGCTTGACATAGCGCACTCATTTGGCCGACCGTTCGCGCCCCGATTCCCATGGCCCCAAAGCGAATCCTCTCCGGCATTAAGCCAACCGGCCGGCCTCACCTCGGCAACTATTTTGGGATGATGCGCCCTGCCATCGAATGGCAGCATAAAGGCGAGGCATTCTATTTCATCGCGGACTACCACGCGCTCACCACCGTCCACGATCCGGCGGCGCTCCGTGAATATTCACGCGGCGTTGCGCTCGATTTCCTTGCCTGCGGGCTTGATCCCGCTAAGGCCGTCCTATTTCGACAGAGCGACGTTCCCCAAGTCACTGAGCTGACTTGGCTGCTCAGTTGCGTCGCTCCGATGCCGATGCTCGAGAATTGTCACGCTTACAAGGACCACGTTGCGCGCCGCTCCGCTGAGCCGGCTTCGCTCGGTCTCTTCGCGTATCCCGTCCTCATGGCCGCCGATATTCTCATCTACGACAGCGATGTTGTCCCGGTCGGGCGCGATCAGAAGCAGCACGTGGAAGTCACGCGGGATCTTGCAGAAAAGATGAACCGCGTCTTTGGCCCCGTTTTCAAATTGCCCGATGCCAGCATCCTGCAGGAGGTCGAGACCGTGATCGGTCTGGACGGTCAGAAAATGAGCAAGAGCTACGGAAACACCATCGGCCTCTTCGAGGAGGAAAAAACCCTTCGCAAGAAAATCATGGGTATCGTTACCGATTCCACCCCGGTTGAGGATCCCAAGGATCCTTCGGCCTCCACAATTGTAAGCCTCTATCGGCTGTTTGCCGCCCCGTCGGCGGTAGCGTCGATGGAAGCGGCCTTCCGTTCAGGAGGCATAGGATACGGGGAGTTCAAGAAGCAGCTTTTTGCTGCCCTCTGGGATTTCTTTGCTCCCATGCGTGAGC
Source organism: Chthoniobacterales bacterium (assembly GCA_038238905.1). Taxonomy (GTDB): domain Bacteria; phylum Verrucomicrobiota; class Verrucomicrobiia; order Chthoniobacterales; family Chthoniobacteraceae; genus JBBSFI01. The sequence continues at coordinate 7,416 of JBBSFI010000051.1, forward strand.
GACGCGGGGCCTTGGAAGCCGATCCGGCGCATGTCGATCGAGTGCTCCGCGAAGGCGCGCTCAAGGCCGCTTGCGTGGCGGCCCAGACGACCGCGCGCGTTCGGCATGCCGTGGGGCTTTAGTTCGTCCCGAAAACCCGATTGTTCAGAAACCGCTTTTTTCAGCCTTGCGCGGCTTCCGAACATCTTTATCCTGATATTTCAATATCGCTTTCCCAGTCGGGAATGCGTTCGTAAAGTTACTCAACGTCTGCATTATGATGAACTCCACTCCTGGGGACCGAATGCCTTCTGAGCCGATCGCCTCCGAAAAGGTGGCGATTGAGCGGAAGGTGTTCTTCCTTGATTTGAAGGAAAATCAGCGCGGGCGCTTTTTGAAAATAACGGAAGTTGTGGGCGGGCGTCGTGATACGATCATGTTGCCGGCTGAGGCCTTTCGGGACTTTTTGGAAGCGCTTCAGCGTTTGATCGAATTCGAATCGAAGCTTTGACCTAAGGCGTCGCGGGCACGAGCGGGAACGCTCTTCGCTTCCGGCATTTTTGTCCCATTTGAGCCGCTTTCCCACGAAGGCGGCTCACTTCGTTTCCAGTGAGCGACGATCCGGGTTCACCGCGCCGACCCGCTTGGGACTTGGCGACGTCCGCCTCCCGCGCACTTCGGAAACGCCCTTCAGCGCCCCTTGCTCATTTCCGCAAAGTACAATTTACCCGCGCTGGTTTGCAAGGTGCTCGCTATCGTTACCTTTGCGATGCTCCCGAGCTGTGTCCGCGCATGATTGACGACGATCATCGTTCCGTCATCGAGGTAGCCTACGGCCTGATGAGGATCGCGGCCTTCCTTCGACAGCGTCAGGTCCAGCTCGTCCCCAACCGCGAGTTCGCCTTTCAACGAATGCGCCAGTTCATTTAGATTCAATGCGGTGGCGCCCTGGAGCCGGGCGATCGCGCAGAGGTTGCTGTCGTTGGTCAGGAGCCGCGCTTGCAGCACTTTGGAAAGGAGCACGAGCTTCGAGTCGATCGACGTTTCGTTTTCCGCGTCCCCCTCATGGATCACTATGGAGAGATTCGGATCGGCCTGCATCTCTTGCAGCCGCTCCAACGCTCGGCGGCCTCTCTCCCGCCGGGCGGCCTCGGACGAATCTGCCAATCGTTGCAATTCCAAAAGCACAAAGCGCGGGACCACCAGGGAACTGCTCAGAAATCCTGTCCTGCAGATTTCGCGAATACGCCCATCGATCACGATGTTTGAGTCGATGATGATCGGCGCGTCCTGCACCGTTGCCTGTCGAAATCTTACATACGGAATGATGATCGAGAACTCATCCCGGTTGCTTCGGATGGCGAGCATCATTCCAAAGTACGCAGCCGTCGCATAAATAAGCAGACTCAGCACCCACTCGCCTCCGCCGTCTCGCATGTACTTGAATACATTGCTTGCAAGAAACAGCTTTGCCGAGACGGTCCCCATTAACAGCCCAAATGTTGCCGAGGAAAAGACACGAAGCGAGATGCCTTTCAACAGGCTGTCCACCAGCACCATCAGCAAACCGAAGATCGCGCCCGACACAATCCCCACCCATTGCGAGTGGAATGTAAGATCTCCCACCATCCATCCAATATAGATCGAAAATACAACAAACAGCGCCCGCAGCAGGGTGATAGTAAAAGTGGGATTCATCCGGGGGGGGGCGGCCTACCGGCCTGGCTGCGGCGGCGCTGCAGGCGCGCGGTCGCGGTAAAAGAGCACTCCCGAATGGCGCAGGTTGGCGATGAGCGATCTCAGGTCCTCGGCCATCTTCCTATCGTTGATCAGCGTGCCCAGTGTGCCGCTTCCATCCGCAGCTTTTGTAAAGAGCTCGTGCGCCGAGTCGATCGTCTTTGTCGCCGCCAACGCGGCCTTGCGCACATCGCCGACCGCGGCTCGTAAATCGCCCGCCGCGCCGTTTGCCGTCATCATCACCGTCTTGGCCGAATCGACCGTTTCGCCAGCTTTCTTTATTACCTCGTCCATGTCTCTCGAAGTCGTCTTGAGGCTCTCCGTGCTCGCCTTCAAATTCGCAAAGGTCTCCTCCAGGTTCGTAAGATTTTTTGTGCTTAGAAGCTTGTCATTTAATCCCGTCGTAACGCTGTTGATCTCCTTCAGTTCGGCGCTCAGCTCATCCATCACGTCGCCGCCTTTGTTTGTCAACTCCTCGATCCCGCCGCCGGTCGCTTTCCCCGCTACCGTAGAACCGGGCCGCACCACATCCCGCGGGTCGAACTCTCCCGGCAGTGATACGTGGATGTATTTATCGCCGAGCAATCCCGAACTCGCGATTGTAAACGAAGCCGCCTTCGGAATCTTGACATCCTCGCGAATTTTCAATTTCACCCGCACGTGAAATGAGTCGGCGACAAGCGCCGGTGTTTCCGCCACGCGCCCGATGGGAGCACCCGACAGCATGACGTCGGAGTTGCGGATGATTCCGTCCGCCGAAGGAAACTCGACGTCGACCTCGTATGTGTGCCTCATCTGCTGTCCCTTCGTCCCGAAGATCACTGTCATCGCCCCTACGAAGCAAAACCCGACGAATAGGAAAAGTCCCACCAGCACCTCCGTATTTTTCCGCGGCGCGCTCATTCTTCCTCTTCCCCCGATATTCCCTCGATGAAGTTCCGCAAAATCGGGTCGCCCGAGCTTCGCAATTGATCCACCGAACCGTCGAAGTACGCATGCCCTTCGTGCAGGAAAGCCACGTGGTCCGCCGTGTGAAACGCCGTCTTCATATCGTGTGTTACCACCACCGAAGTCACCTTCAGCCGCGCTTGCAACCGCCGAATGAGATGGTTGATCGAATCCGTCGCGATCGGATCGAGCCCGGTCGTCGGCTCGTCGTATAAAATGCACTCTGGCCGCGACATCACCGTTCGCGCCAGCCCCACGCGTTTCCGCATCCCGCCGCTAAGATTTTCCGGCATTTTCTCCTCCTCGCCCGCCAAATCGACCATTTCAAGCGCCTCCGCCACTTTTTGCCGGATCTCCCGCTCGTCGGTGACTCCGGCCTCGCGCAGTGGAAACGCCAGGTTTTCCCCCACGCTCATCGAGTCGAAGAGCGCTCCGCTTTGAAAAAGTATCCCCACCTTCTTTCTCAAGGCGCCGAGTTGACGCTCCGGAAGCCCCGTTATGTCTGCGCCGTCCACCAGCACGTCGCCCGATGTAGGCTTCAAAAGTCCGATCAGGTGTTTCAGCAGCACGCTCTTCCCGCTCCCGGAGCGGCCGATGATTACGCACGTCTCTCCCCGCCGCACGGTGAGATTGACGCCGCGCAAGATCTCCTGCGCGCCGATCGATTTGTGCAGATCATGGACTACAATCATCGCCGGCGCAGAGCCCCCAGCAAGGTTTCGCGATCGATCAAGATCCGTGCGGAAAGACGATGTTGAGCGCAAGCGAAAGGAAGAAATTGAGGATCAAAATGGCCAGGGAAGCCGCCACCACGGCCTCCGTTGGAGCACGTCCAACGCCGACCGCCCCATCTTTCGCATTTAATCCTTGGTGGCAAGCGATGAACACGATCAAAAGCCCGAAAACGAACCCCTTTGTCAGTGCCATCCGAATCTCGCGCCCATGCGTGAAGTGCAGCATGTTGCTCACGAAGTACGGCTCCGAGATCCCAAGGATTTGCGTACCGACGAAGAAAGCAGCCAGGAGGCCGACTCCCACCGATTCCGCCACGAGCAACGGCGCGGAAACCGTCATCGCCAGCGCCCGAGGGACGACGAGGTAATCGATCGGCTGCACACCCAGCGCGCGGAGCGCGTCGATTTGCTCGGTCACCTTCATCGTCCCGATTTCCGCCGCGATCGACGCACCCACCCGGCCCGCGATCATCAGCCCGGTGAGCACCGGCCCCAACTCCCGAAACATCGCCACCGAGACCAGTGATCCGACGGCCGAGTCGAGGCGCAGCAGATGAAACTGAAAGAAGACCTGGGCCGTAAAGACCGCGCCCGTGAACGCCCCCGTAACGACCACAACAAGCTGCGAACTGAATCCGATTTCCGCGATCTGGACCAGCACCAATCGCCAGCGAACTGGCGCCACCACCACGGCGACCGCCGTCTCCCATGCGAGCATCGCCACCTCGCCGATGTAGCGAAGCATCCGCACTGTGTTCCGCCCTAGGAAACCGAACATGCGCTCGCCAGCAGGTTCTTTGCTCTTCCGGCGCGCCGGCTCAGTGGTGCTTCAACGCCCTCGCAGGCGCCGCTACACGCGGAGGGGCTGCGTCTTGCTCTTTGGGTTCAGTGAACCGGGCACCGCCCCCACCACGCGTGGTTCGAGCCCAAGCTTCCGGAAAATCGCACGGACCTCCTGGATCGTGAGCGTCGGCTCGTCGAAGTCCAGGTACACGATGTCGTGATTGCTATCCACCTTGTAGCGCAGGCTGGGGACCGCTTCCAGTTCGTGGTCCAATTCAAGGATCTTGTCCACATTCCGGATCCCTGCTGCGTAAACCTCCAATTCGATCATAAAAATTTACTTTGTAATGGCAACTTCCTCATCGTAAAGCACCCATCTGCAAACGCAATACCGATTTTAAACGGCATCCGCCGCCTGCTTCCGCGGCGATTCTCGATGTGCGGCTCGAAGCACCTTGTTCCGCCCGCCACATCGCTCCATGAAAACGTGGATTGTCGAAAAACACGGAGTTCCCGATGGTCTCACCCTCATCGAGCGTCTCATCCCCGATCCCGGCGAGCGGGAGGTCCTCGTCAGGATTCACGCGGTCTCCTTAAACTACCGCGATCTACTCGCCCTCCGCGCGCACCGCCCCGGCCATCTCCCTCCGCCGTTCGTCCCGTGCTCCGATGGAGCTGGAACTGTTGTGCGTTGCGGGCTTGGAGCTGATCGTTGGAAGGAAGGAGACAGGGTGGCCGGGATCTTTTTCCCGGGCTGGTTCGATGGGCCGTTCCAGCTCGCGTATCATAAGGCCGCTCTCGGCGGTTCCGTTGAAGGCCTCCTTTCCGAGTATGCGCTCTTTCACGAAGATGCGCTGGTTGCGATTCCCGCCCATCTCTCCTGGGCCGAAGCCGCTGCGCTTCCGTGCGCCGGCGTCACCGCCTGGCACGCGCTGTTTACGAGGGGCGCCTTGCGGGCCGGCCACTCCGTGCTCGTCTTGGGAACGGGCGGCGTATCCATATTCGCGCTCCAGCTCGCGAAGGCTGCCGGAGCCACGGTCTTCATTACATCGTCCAGCGATCAGAAACTCGCCCGCGCCTCCACCCTCGGAGCTTCCCACGGAATCAACTACCGCAATAAGCCGGATTGGGACCGTGAAATCTGGGTGCTTTCTGGCAAGCGCGGCGTGGACCACGTGATCGAAGTCGGCGGCGGCGGAACACTTGGTAAATCCATCGCCTGCGTCGCCCCTGGCGGACAAATAGCGCTCATCGGAGTTCTCACCGGCTTCGCCCCAGCCTCGATCGATCTCTTTCCGCTCCTCGCCCGCAACGCCCGCATTGATGGTATCTACGTCGGTTCGCGATCCATCTTCGAAGACCTAAACCGGTTCATCGCCGAACATCGCATCCAGCCCATCATCGACCGCATCTTTCCGTTCGACCGCGCCCGCGACGCCTTCGAGCACCTCGAAAGCGCTCAACACTTCGGCAAAGTAGCCATCGACTGCACCCCCGCGTAAAACCTACCCACCCGTGGAGCACTGTGCGTTCCACTCCACGGCGCCCAACCCTCCGCGCCCGCGACCTCCTACGCGTACACCAGCATATGTATATCCTCCGGCAGGCTCTCCGAGATCCGCCGGACCATATTTCCCCGCAATAGATTGATGAGCGTGCTCCGCTGCGGCGCGCCCACGATCAGCCGCGACGCCCCGACCGTTGCCGCGACATCGACGATAGTTTCCGCCGGCGAATCGCTCACCGCGTAGCACGGAAGCAGCGTATGCCCATCGGCCTTCTCAGCCGCATAGGAGAAAATCTCGTACGCCTCCGCGTCCTCAGCCCATTTGCGCTTCCGATCCTCACTCGTTGTAACCGGCTGCTCCCGCACGAAGAGCAGATAGAGCGGGCGATCCGTCTCCCGCGCTTCTTCGATCGCAAAATCGAGTGTTCGCCCGATCCCGCGCACCGCCGCAAGCAGCGGCTGGCCCGACGGGACGTGATCGCCTCCGCCAAAGCGGATTGCTTTCCGCGCCATCTCTTCCGTTCGCGCATTTACCGTTTCCGCCAGCTTCGCCGCCTCCTTCTTCTGTCGGCGTTCCGTCACAAGCCCGCGCGCGATCAGCCCAGTCGCCAGGATGGCCAGGGAAAAGAGCCGCGCATTCGGCTTGGTGATGAAGAGCGTGATCTCGATCGCCCCCATCACGATGAACGTCACAAACATCAGGCGCCGCTCCCATTTGTGCAGCGAGAGATGCTTGTCCGTCGCGCTCGTCCCGAGATTTGTTGCGATCGCGCCCACCACTCCCACTGCGTACAGATCCGCAAGCTGCCCCACATCGCCCATTGCCAGCACCAAGCCCACTGGAACCACCGTCGCAAGGATAATGCTCAGATTCGGCACGCCCCAGTGATTCAGCTTCTGGAACACGGGCGGAATCTCGCCATCGCGCGACATCAGGAAGGAGATCGCCACCAGATCCACGATCGCCGTGTTCACAGCCGACAGGAGCAGAAAACCGAAGACAACGCTCACTAAAAGCCCGGCAAACCATCCCGCCGCAGGTCCGAGCGCTCCGCCGACAAAAACCTGCGCCATATAGCGCAGCATATAGTCGCGCACACCGCCTGCGTCTCCGCCGGGTGCGCTCACGTTCGCATCGTCGCCGCTCCCGGTGATCTGCATCCCCGGCAGCGCGTGCATCGCAAGCCCGAGCAGCGCGGTGAAGAAACATACTTCCACAGCCACCCAGAGGATCGCCTTGTTTGCCGTCTTCTTCACCACCGGATGCTCGTCCGTTGAGCCGGGGTCCAGCTTCATCACACCCGTCGAGTTCGCGATCGCCTCCACTCCGGAGAGCGCCAGCACGATGCTCACAAAGCTCGTCCAGTTTGCCATGAAGCCCCCCTTCAATGGCGCGATGTGATGCACTGCCGCGCCTAGGTGCGGAATGCAAAACGCCGCAAGCAGCACCACCACCATCGCCGTCGGTATTGAGATCAGAAAGGCCAGCCCGCCCGTATGTTTTGGCCCAAGGAGGTTGAGCGCTCCGATCGCCGCGATGGCGATCGCCGCGGCGATCGCAGGATTGATGTGCGGGATCTGGAGATATTGAAACGCCGAGACCGCGGAAATCGCCGCCGTCACGATATAGTCCGCGATCAATAGGAACGCCCCGACGATCGAGATGATCTCCGAGCGATGCCTCACGCTCGCGTACACTCCTCCGCCATCCGGGTAGCACCGGCAGATCGCCGTGTAGTTGAGTCCCACCAGGGCCGTCAGCACGCACATCGCCGCGATGAGCCAGAACGACGAGTACCCGCCCACGGCAAAGGCCAGGCCGATCACGTACGCCTTGCTCGTTCCCCAGTCGCCGTAGAGGATTGCCGCCGCGCGCGTCCAATCGACGTTCCGGGGTCTCTTGCTGCCAGTCGTGATCATTGGGTGGTGTGGATCTAAAAAAAGTGCTTCCGTCCCACGCATGCGCGCGTCTCCTCCGGCAAAAAATCGGTGGAATGCGCCGCACCCGATGGGCGCAGCGGCATCCTTTGGCTTTTCATGGTGAGAGCTTGCGAGGTTAGCTGTCGGGCTGGAGTCATGAAATACTCCCGCCGCCTTCCTGCGTTCGATTACGCGTGAAGCGGCGCTAGCCCCGAGCCGGTCGGCGATCGTAATCCCGCCCGGTAAATTGGATCCCCCGCTGGCGCGTTCCCACGAAGGGTATCGCGCCATTCAGCAGACAAAGAACTGTGCGGACGATGGCAGGCGCCAGCTTTCTGTCAAGAATCTCGATAACTCGCCGCCTCCTCAGCAGCCCCAAGCCAAAGGCGCTAATCCACGCTGTAAAGTATGTGCTTCCCAGGGAAGCCCTTCAGTTCGTGCTCGCCGGGCAGTTGGCTGATCGGAGCCAGCGGCGCCAGAAACGACCGCGCTTGCGCGCTGATGCAGAACGTGGAGCCCATCGCGCCGGCCGCCTTTTCCATCCGGAAAATATAGTTCACCTCCGGCCCCATCAGGCACTCCTCGCCCAGCGTCGCGGCTCCGCCGATCGTCACCTTTCCCTGGTGCACCACCACGCGGAAGGCCGGCTCCGAGTCCTCCTGCAGCTTCTTCAGCGCCAAAGAGACCGCCGCGATTTTTTGCGCCATCTCTCCTGTGCCACGCCAAAATGCCAGGTACCCGTCGCCCAAATATTTATTCACCGTCCCGCCCTGCTCCTCGACAGCCGCCTTGCACGATCGGATCCACCGCCCCACGATCATCGCTAGCATCTCTGGATTCATCTGATGGCTGAGCTGCGTGTACTGCACCACATCCACCAGCAGCAGCCAGCACGGCTCATTGCGAATGTCGGGCGCAGTCGCCACAGTCGCTGCGCACAGATCCTGATCGTAATCCTGGTGCTCCCCCGGGTGAAACACAAACTCCTCGCTCGCAATGCAGATCCGGTCGCCTCCTTGCAGCCGCGTCGGCAGGCTTACCCTCCGCCCATTCAGCATCGTGCCATTCACGCTGCCAAGATCGATCAGCCAAAACTCGCCCGCGTCTTGCGCATGGATCGTCGCGTGCCGCCGCGACGCCCGGTCCGATCCGATCCGGATCGTATTCTCTCGCGACCGCCCGAAAGAACAGTTGCCGACGATTGCGATCAATTCGCCGGACGTACTTTCGAGGCAAGGAGATTGAGGGACGCTGTCTGCCATGAGTGAACGGATAGCAAAGCTCAAGCCGTAATGCCAACTCCAACACAATCGTCAAAAAAACAACCAGATGGTTTACCAGATCAAAGTGGCTGGGTGCGCGCGGCGCCGACACTTTCAGTGGAACTCAACCAAAGTAGAGCCTACCGTGTTCGCACGATATTCATGCACCCCGCGCATCTGATCCTGCTCTCGAACCTCTGGATCGCCCTTCCTTTCGCGATCGGCCAGTCCGCCGGGCCGGGCATATCGGCTGTCGCTCCATCGAATATCGCCTCGGCTGGGCCCGCTGCCGGACCGGGGGTTCAGGTTTCTCCCCGCGCAGCTCCCGCACCCGCGGCGCGGCCGGGCACCGCCGACTCCGGCTTCGCTCCCACCTGGGAAACCCAAAAGCGCGCGCGCACCTACCTCCTCGGCATTCCCGCTCCGCGCGGCCAGATCGTCGATCGCAATGGCGAGCCGCTCGCCCAATCTCGCGTAAGCTACAATCTCTGCATCACCTTCCCCACGCCCCTAACCTTTTCCGACAGCGAAGCGCTCCGGTACGCCCAACAGCAAATCATCAAGGCTCGCTCGATCGTCGGACGCCCCATCTCACTCTCGCAGGAGCAGGTGCTCAAGCATTACAAGAACCGCGGCGTCCTTCCGATGATCGTCGCCCAGGATCTGCATTCCGCCGAGGTCGATGCCTTCCATCGGGAGCATCCGGAGAATCTGACGCTTGAGCCGGTGTACCAGCGCTTTTACCCAAATGGTCCGCTTGCCTCACACATCGTCGGCTACGCGGGCCACGCCGGGCACACGCAGGAAGGCCCGATCGAAAACAACGAACTTCTCTGGCCCAATTCCGAAGGCCGCGACGGTCTCGAACAAACCTTCGACGCCATGCTTCAGGGAAAGATCGGGCAGTTCAATATCTCCTTCGATTCCGACGGCAAGGAAGCCTCCAAACAAATTTCCATCCCGCCCCAGCCCGGCAATAACGTCATCACCACGCTCGACCTCAAAATCCAGCGACTGTGCGAAGATGCACTTGCCAAGGGATGCAAGCGGGGCGCCATGGTCATTGTCGATCCCAACAATGGTGACATCCTCGCCATGGCTTCGTGGCCCGAGTTCGATCCCAATGCCTTCGTCCCGTCCATCAGCCCCGAGGCATTCAAGGCGCTTGAGGCCAATCCCGATATCCCGCTCCTCGATCGCGCCTATCGCTCCGCTTATCCCCCCGGATCCACTTTCAAAGTCTTCGTCGGCCTTGCTGCGCTGCAGACCGGCAAAGTAACCCCCAACGAAACCTTCCCGTGCCCGGCCTCGATGGAGATCGGCAACCTCCGTTTTCGCAACTGGAAAAAGAGCGACTCCGGCTCGCTCAACTTCGTCGAAGCCCTCACTCAATCGTGCGACACCTGGTTCTATCAGGTCGGTATGAAGATCGGCGCCCACCCGATCATCGACTACGCCCAGCAACTCGGCCTCGGACAGAAGACCGGTATCCCGATTGCGAACGAAGCGCATGGCCTCATCCCCACCGATGAATTCATGCTTAAAAGCCACGGACGCAAACTCCAGGGCGGCGACGTCGCCAATCTCTCGATCGGCCAGGGCGACACCCTTGTCACTCCGCTCCAGCTTGCCGAGGCGATGGCAGCCGTCGCCATGGGAGGCGCCGTCCATCAGACCCGCCTAGTGGAGCAAGTCCAAAGCATCGATGGCCAGATCGTGACCGGCTACGATGTGCGCGTCAAAAATCAGGTCGAAATCGATAAGACCGTGATGAATAACATTCGCAAGGGGATGGTGCAGGTCGTCTCGAGCCGCTCCGGCACGGCTGGCAAAGCCGCCGTCCCCAATGTCGAAGTGGCTGGCAAGACAGGCACCGCAGAGTGGGGGCCAAAGCATCATTCCCGCACCGCCGCGTGGTTTGCTGGATTCGCCCCCGCGGACGAACCGAAATACGCTTTCGCCGTCGTGTATGAAGGCGATGCGGGCCTGAACGATGTCCATGGCGGCACCGTTGCCGCGCCGCTCATGGGCAAAGTCATGCGCGAACTTTTCAAGGACACGAAAGTCCAGAAAAAGCATAAGCACGATGATGGCGACGACTCGTCCGACGAGGGGGATTCGACTCCCGTCCGCCACCACCGGGAGGATGCGCCGCCGGCGCCTCCTCCTCCGCCGCCCCCGGAGAAGAAGGCGCCGTTCTGGAAACGGCTGTTCGGCGGGGGGTAGTGTGTCTGTCTGGAAGGGAGACGGGGTTCACGCGGTGGCGCGGGGGGTGAACGGACAGTGCTCAAAGCGTGGCTTGTCCACGCGCAGAGATTGCGGGTTTGAATGGATGGATTTTTGAATTCCGGGGATGAGAGGAAGCGTTCTTCGCAGAGGTGCTTTGCGCTCGTTCTCGGAGTCGCCTGAGACGTTCAGCTACGATCTAGATGGGAACCTGAAAGCAGACGGGCGCTGGGCGGACACATGGGACGGGGAGAATAGGCTCATCGAGTCTTTCTTTCAAAACGTCTGTCTCCCACTGCGCTTGGCGCTTGGCCTTTGGGCACTTGGGCACTTGGTACACCGTTGGCGCTTGATGGAAAAAAGTGACGGAAGAGCTTTGCCGTCAAGTGCGCGCCGATACCGCCGAGCGGAAGAAAATAAAGGCGACGGCGCGCAAATTAGACGTGATTAAGAAGGCAACGCTCCCGTCAACGAAGCCGTCAAGATCGAAGCAGACCGCGCAGGTGGGAGCGCCGTCAAAGGATTGAACAGGGTGGATCGCGTGTCCGATGTACGAACCACGTCCGCCGAACCGAGACCCAATCTGGACAATAAGCATCCGACGCAACTGAGGCCGCCCTGCCGCCTCTCCTGCGGAGCGGGGCTGCACGGCAGCGGAAACCTGCACAAGGAAGCCGCGACGAAGTAAGCGTGCAATCCAAGGCCGATTCGCGGAGAACGGCGGCATGAACGCGCCGACTTATTCCGCCGCTCTTTATGTGCAAGTCGCCGACAAGATCGAAAAGCTGATCCGCTCGGGCGCGATGCGGCCGGGTGATCGCATTCCGTCCGTCCGCCGCGCCTGCGCTCAGCACGGGGTCAGCCTCACTACGGCGGTGCAGGCATACCTTTCGCTGGAAAATCGCGGGCTGATCGAGGCGCGTCCAAAGTCCGGCTTCTTCGTGCGCCCACAGTTTCGCGAGCGCACTCTGGAGCCTGCGACGACAAAGCCTCGAGCCTCGGCGGCCCGGGTCGGCGTGGGTAGCTTGCAGTCGCGCATCTTCGACGCGGCGCGCATGCCGGATGTGGCGCCGCTCGGCGCGGCATATCCCGGCGCCGCGAACCTCCCAGTGGCCAAACTGAGCCGCATCATGGCGTCCGTCACCCGCAGCGCGGGCGCGCGCGGCATCAGCTACGACATGCCGCCGGGTTCCGAGCAGTTGCGCCGCGAGATCGCCAAGCGCTCGCTCGATCGTGGCCAGAATCTTTCGCCCGATGAGATCATCACGACCTGCGGCGGCACCGAGGCGCTGGCGCTTTGTCTCCGCGCGGTGACGAAATGCGGCGACGTGGTCGCCGTCGAGTCGCCCACTTACTTCGGCGTCCTTCAGCAGATCGAGGAACTCGGCTTGAAGGCGCTGGAAATCCCGATGCATCCGCGCGACGGCATGGACCTCGACGCGCTCGAACGCGCCTTGAAACGCCGTCGCGTCGCCGCCTGCCTCGCCGTGCCCAACTTCAACAACCCGCTCGGCTCGCTCATGCCGGACGCGCACAAACAGCGGCTCGTGGAGATTCTCGCCCGGCGCGACGTGCCGCTCATCGAAGACGACATCAACGGCGGACTCTATCACCACGGAGATCGTCCGCGCGTTGCACAATCCTACGACCAGGACGGACGCGTGATGCTCTGCGGCTCATTTTCCAAAACGCTCGCTCCCGGCTATCGCGTTGGCTGGGTCGTGCCCGGCCGCCATTACGGAAAGGTGAAAGCGCTCAAGCTCACCAGCACCCTCGCCACCGGCTCGCTGCCGCAACTCGCCATCGCGGACTTCATGGCCAATGGCGGCTACGATCATCACCTGCGCGCGTTGCGCCGCAACTTCGCCGAACAAATCCGCCAAATGAGCGAGGCCGTGGTGAAAGCGTTTCCCGCGGAGATTAAGCTCACGCGCCCCGCCGGCGGCTTCGTTCTCTGGATCGAACTCCCAAAATCCGTCTCCGCCTTAAAGCTCCACGAGCGCGCCCTCGCCGAGAAAATCAGCATCGCCCCCGGACCCATGTTCTCCGCCACCCAAGGCTTCCAAAACTTCATCCGCCTCAACGGCGGCCACCCGTGGTCGGAGAATCTCGATCGAGCCATCGTAACCCTCGGGCATCTCGTGAAAAAGCTGACGTAGCTGCCGGCGGGAATCACGCGCTCGCCACTGTTCTGGTTTCCTTCGCTTGTCGATCGATGCTCCCCCGTCTATTGCTCTCAACATCCAATGGCCAGCGCAGCGCAACTCAAAATCTAGCAAAAGAGCTTCGCGACATCGTGGAAAAAAGCCGGAAGCGGGAATCCCAACACGCGGCACGCGAAAACCTGCCCCACATCGCCGGACTTGTTGAGTGTTCGCCAATCCGGGACAAGGCTTTCCGACCTTATTTTGGATGAGGCGGCGGGCGCGCATGTGCGCCGAGTGCTCCACGAGCAACGGCGCCTCGACAAGTTAAAGTCCCACGGCCTTCGCCCACGACAGACTCTGCTCCTCACCGGCCCGCCTGGCTGCGGCAAGACCCTCACTGCCTCGGCGATCGCCGGAGAACTGGGCCTGCCTCTTTTCATCGTGCGATTGGAAAGCCTGATGACGCGCTACCTCGGCGAAACGGCGTCGAAACTGCGGCTGATTTTTGAGGCGGTGGAGAAAACCCGCGCGGTCTATTTGTTCGATGAATTTGACTCCATCGGAATCGCCCGCGGCTCGGAGAACGATGTCGGCGAGATGCGCCGCGTGCTGAATAGCTTCCTCGTCTTCGTCGAAAACCACCGGGGCAACAGTGTCATTATCGCAGCCACGAACCACGGCCATCTGCTCGACCGAGCATTGTATCGCCGGTTCGACGATCTCATCGAACTCGGAATGCCGAGCGCAGAGCTGGCGGAACGCACGCTCCGCGAACGCCTGGCGGGACAAAAGGCTCCCCGGCTTGCCTACGCGAAGCTCGCATCGGCGGCGGAGGGCTTGAGTTACGCCGAAATCACCCGGGTGTGTGAGGAAGCCATCAAAGACATGCTCCTCCACGACAAGAAAAGTCTCCCGACAAACGAAGTGCTGCGAATCGTCAGCGAGCGGCGGCTGTTGCAGCGCGGTTGCGCGGAGAACTGCAAACGGTGCAGCAGCGAATTGAGCGGCTGCACCTTTTCTCAGGAACTTGCGGCCTACGAAGAAGACGCCGGCGTCAGTCTCGAAATTCGCGGCGTGTCGGGATACCAGATGAAGCTGGAGCCGCTGGATGTGCCCAGCCGGGGAATCGTTCTGGAAAGCAGCCGCGTGGAGACCGTGATGCTGGCGGATGGCGGGACCGCGCCAGTCGTGGTGGCGACCGTTTTTGTAAAGCACGGCAAGCTGACTCATCTCACGAAGAGCATTGAAGAATACGCTCAGTCGAAAACCCGCACGGACAAGAAAACGGGGAAGATTATCAAGTGCGACCACGAGGAGTTCATCGCCAATATCGAGTCGATCGGCATCGCCGCCATTGAAGCATTCTGGACTTCCCGCCATCCGCTGCCCGACTTGGATGTGGCGACATGGTGGGAGGTTTGGGTGCGGGTCGCTTCCGAAGCAGAACGCGCCCGCCATGAAGAGGCCGTCCTAGCGGAAGCCGACCGTCTCGAAATGCAGCGCCGACCCGGCAAACTCTCATTGCCGGAGCATACCGTCTTTCTCATCAAGACCACCCGGCGCACTCTCGCGTCCGCCACGGCCCTGCTGAACTTCGTCAGCGAGCGCCACCCCGCGCTGACCGGGGCGTTTTTCATCGAGCAAACGCCGAGGGAGCAACAGCAATGGGCCACCGACTTGAAAGGTAGAATCGTGCTTCCGCCGGAGGCCGCTCCCGCCGTCTGTATCCTCGATACGGGTGTCAATCGTGGGCATCCGCTGCTCTCGGACATTCTTGCCGAAAGCGATCACGACACGGTCCGCGCCGAATGGGGAACGGACGATCATTTTACCAACGGGCACGGCACGCAGATGGCAGGACTGGCGGCGTATGGCGACCTGACGCCGCTGCTGGAAAGTCGCGACGCGCTTCCGCTGTCGCATCGCCTCGAATCGGTGAAAATCCTTCCGCGATTCGGTAACACGGAGGCGAAGACGTCGCCCATATCCTCCGCCGGTTCGGCCACGGGGTTCCAGACCTTGGACACGCTTTGGCATCCGCCCGCAGCCGCGCGACACTCATCTGTCATGACTCGCTCCAGCCATTTGAAAAGTCCGGGAGCAAGCCGCCATCCACCCGTGAGATGATGCTTTACCGGCTGCCGTGGCCGAAAGACCTCCTGCAAGCTCACGCCAACACGAACGTGCGACTGCGGGTGACGCTCTCCTATTTTATCGAGCCGAATCCCGGATCGCGCATGGTCACATCGAAGTATCGTTACGCGAACTGCAACCTCCGTTTCGCGGTGCAGACGCCGACGGAAAAATCGCTCCAAGACTTTATTGCGCGAATCTCCGACGCCATTTCAAAGGACGACAAAGACGCCTACGAAGCACCCGAGGACACGACCGCAGGCTGGCTGCTCGGCGACAACCTGCGCCGACGCGGGTCACTGCATTCCGACACTTGGTCCGGGACCGCCGCACAGCTTGCGGAAATGGAACATCTCATCGTCTTCCCGGTGAATGGCTGGTGGCGACTTCGCACTCAGCACAAGCGTTGCAACAACCGCATCCGCTACGCTTTGATTGTGACCTTGGAAACGGTGGGTACGGAGTTGGACATCTTCACCCCAATATCCCTGAGCGTGGCGCAGTCGGTTTCCGTTTAGGCTCAAACCTTTTCGCGTTCGTGACCCGGCGCTTCGGAATCTTGACGGCAGCCGCCGTGTCCCAGCTAACTAAAGGCCGCCGTCCAGCGAACAAGCTGATGAGCACCGGCGATTCTGCATCTGTTCACGGATTCAAAGTAGGCGTCTGTATCTGGTTGGATTTTCGGTTGGGGATAAGCTCGGGATATGCAAAACGACACATTCATCGTCTTCCGAATCCTCGCATCGGTGGTCTTCTTCGCGGCTCTCTACGCGGGATACTACATGCTCAGGAACTACCAGCGGCTCTTTGGCGTTGATCCCAATATGCCGAGCGAAGGGGCAAGTTCGCGCGCTTACTCGCAGGTCCAGGTGTTTTCCATTTGGGCGCATGTCCTTTTGGGCAGCGGTGCGGCGGCGTTGCTCCTTCACTGATTGAGGCCGCACTCGATGCCAGGTTCTTTAACATCGGCAACGGTCGTGGCCGTAGAGCCACCTGTTCCGATTTCCGGCATTCGGACGGAGAACGCTGCTGACCGTGCGCGAGCGAGAGGTCTGGCCTTTGGGCTGATCGCGGTGATTGCCTTCAGCGTGACGCTTCCCGCCACGCGGCTGGCGGTGGGTTCCCTGCATCCGTTTTTTGTCGGGCTTGGGCGTGAGTTAGTCGCCGCGTGTCTGGCGGCGCCGCTGCTCTACTTCACCCGTCAACCTCTCCCCACGGTTCCACAGCTTCGGAGTCTCTGCCTCGTGGTGCTGGGTGTGATCATTGGCTTTCCGACGCTCAGCGCCTGGGCGATGCAGCGCGTCGATGCTTCGCATGGCGCGGTGGTGCTTGGTCTTCTGCCCGGCGGCGACGGCGATCGCCGGGTTTCTGCGCGCTCACGAACGTCCCTCGGTCGGTTTCTGGTGCGCGAGTGCGGTCGGCAGCGCCACCGTCGTTGGCTTTGCGCTCGCGGCTGGTGGCGGTGCCTTTCGCGGCGCGGACCTGGCTTTGCTTGGGTCGGTGGTTTGCGCCGCGCTCGGCTATGCGGAAGGGGGACGGCTCGGACGCGAAATGGGCGGCTGGCAGATCATTTGTTGGGCGCTCGTGCTCGGCGTTCCGTTGCTGATTCCGAGCGTGTCTTGGATCGTCTGGCAGCATGGCCTGGCGGCCACTCCGGCGGCTTGGGCCGGCTTCGGTTACGTGAGTCTCGTGAGCGCCTTTCTGGGATTCTTCGCGTGGTATCACGGGCTGGCCATCGGCGGAGTTGCTCGCGTCGGACAGCTTCAATTGTTCCAACCGTTTTTCACCCTCGCCTTCGCCGCGCTTCTCCTCGGCGAACGCTTCGGGCTCGGCGCCATCCTGTGCGCCACTCTAGTCACCCTTTCCATCCTCATCGGCCGCAAAAGCGCCGTCATCCACCTGGCGCCTGGACGTTGCCGAAATGAAACTGCTTTCAGTTTACAACCGCAACGTCAAGCCTTTCGCGCCGAATGAAGGCGTCACGCTGGCGTCACATCATATTCACGGCGTGGTGAATACGTTCGCGAAGCCGCTGAGTAAAATCGATCTCCGCGTCACGGCAGCCAGCGATGCAAATGCACCGGTGGCTTTGCCGTAAATGAAGCAATCGAGCTTATGAGCGCCTACGACGGGCAACGAGCACCGCGACTCCACCGAAGATTGCCATAAGGGAGCTGGGCTCTGGAATGGAAGTGGCGCTGATGCTGCTGATGCTGGCATCGCCACCGCCATTGTTTTCGAACTGAATGTCATTCACTGCCTGGCCGCTAGTGAAAGTTGTCGTGGCAACCTGCGTGCCGTTCACCGAGAGGGTCGTAGCGCCAGTATCGTAGGCGTACGTTAAAAGAGCCGTGGATGGCAGCGTGTTCACGCCTGACTTGACCTCGCCGAGTCCGCCATCGCTGCTTGGAGCAAGATCGAAGCCCGTTGTGTCATCGTTTGAGTCGCCAAAGAAGCCAAAGGACGTTCCGCCAACACCGCCGGTTACAAGGCGGAATCCTGCAAATCCGCCTGAGAAGAAATTGCCGAGAGGGTTAAGCGCGATCGAGACATCCAGCGTCTGCCCAGCGCCTAGTGCGCTTGCAAACGGGACGTCAAAAACGCGGCGGCCGCCCGAGGTGTTGACGACACCGCCGTTGACTTGGAGGCTGCCAGGCGCGTTATCAACGGATACATTGAAGGCGTTTCCGACGGTCGGAACGAGCCCATTGAGAGCAACAGGTTGCCCAGGCGCCGTGGAGAAGTCTTCGGAAAATAGTGTGGCCGCGAAAGCGGACGGCGCGAAGGCCGCGCATGCGATCACGCCTAGCAGTGAACTGATTTTAATTTGGCACATGTTAGCGTGACATCGGAAGCGGTTGAATAAACGCGCGTAAATATTTGGCAGTCAGAGTAAAATCCGCGAATTGCGAGAGTTTTCGTCGTCCAGAAACCCTGCGATCGGAGCGCTGCCGCAGCTTTTGCGGTTGCGTTCTCTTCAGACCCGCATGGGCTGGACATCCCCGCTTCGAGCGGCTAGGATTTGGGAACTGCGGATGCCTTCGAACCTGATACGCCTTCTCTCCGCGGGCGCGGCGTTTCTATCGCTTCAATCGATCGCCGCGCCGACCGTGCTCCAAAGCGGTCCTCGCAACGTCCATCTCGTTGAGCTTTTCACTTCGGAAGGGTGTTCAAATTGTCCGCCGGCGGAACGTCGCTTCTCAGCGCTCAAGCAGAGCCCGAAGCTGTGGAAGGAGATCGTCCCGGCGGCCCTCCATGTGGACTACTGGGACAATCTAGGCTGGCGCGACCCGTTTGGCTCGGCAGCGTTCTCGACGCGGCAGTCCGCCTATGCAGCGCTGGCGCGGAGCAGGGACGTTTACACCCCGGAGTTTGTCGTCGATGGCTCCGAGTGGAGCGGGGTCGATCTCGAGAAGATGCCAGGCGGCGCCGATGCGGGGAAGCTTTCGGCTTCGATCGATGATGCAGGCGAAATCCATGTCACGTATCAGCCAGCGGCAGGCGCGGCGCGCGCTTGGGAATGCCACGCCGCCGTCCTTGCGATGGGGCGCGCCTCCGACATCAAAGCTGGAGAGAATCGCGGCAGGCATCTGCTCCACGACTTTGCCGCTCTCTCGATCGAGAGCGCTCCGCTTGCTCCGGATGCTGGAGCATTTGCCGGTGTGGTGCGTGTCGAACGGAAAAACAGCCGGGTGGGCGATGCTTTCGCGGTCTGGATTACCGAGGCGCATTCCATGAGGCCTGTACAGGCCGCCGGAGGATACCTGTGAAAGGGCGAATCTTTTCAGCGGCGACGCCGTTTTTGCTTGCGATAGGCGCCGTGACCCTGGCGAACGCCACGGAGATCAAAGTGCCGGGCACGGTGATTGAAGTCTCCTTCACAACCCCTCCGGGGCCAAAGCTTGAAGCCGCCGCGCCCGCCTGGATTAAGAATGCCGCGCACGCAGTGAGCGGGTATTACGGGAGGTTCCCGGTCCGGCGCGTTTCGCTGGAGATCGAGACCACGGGTGGGCAGGGCGCCGGCGGAGGCTACACCTCGGGTTGGAGTGGAGTGACCATTCAGCTTTCAGCGGGACGCGATTCGACAGCGGCCGACCTGGCCAAAGACTGGATCCTCACTCACGAGATGGTTCATACAGCGCTTCCCAACCTCGCCGAGCGCCACCACTGGCTGGAAGAAGGGCTCGCGACCTACGTCGAGCCGGTCGCTCGCGCCCAAGCGGGCTTTCTGACCCCGGAGACCGTCTGGTTTGACTTCATGGCCAACATGGATCAAGGCGAACCGAAGGCGGGCGATAAAGGGCTCGATCGCACGCCGACGTGGGGAAGAACCTATTGGGGCGGCGCGCTGTTTTGTCTGCTGGCGGACATTCAATTCCGGGAGCGAACTGGCAACAAGAAGGGACTGCAGGATGCCATGCGCGGCGTTCTCTCGGCCGGAGGCAACATCGAGTCCGCATGGAAGATCGAGCGCGTTCTTGAGACAGCCGACGCCGCGGCGGGCGCGCCGGTCCTTCGGAAGCTGTACGAGCAGATGAAAGACAAGCCCGTCCACGTCGATCTCCCGGCGCTCTGGAAAAGGCTTGGGGTGGTGCGTCGTGGCAGCACAGTGAGCTTTGACGACGAGAGCCCGCTCGCGGCCGTGCGGCGAGCGATTACAGAGGCGAGGTGACGAGCGCGCTGGCCAGGGCGAGTAGACTCAGGGCGTTGCCCGGGCGTTGCCCTAGGATGGTAAAGTTCTGAAACCGACTTTAGGGACTGGGCAGGGCTGTTAAAGCGCAAACAAGTAACACGGAGCCGATAAACTTAGATTTCTTTTTTTGGGTAGGCCTATGGATGTCCGATAGCGCGCTTCTCAAGGAAGGCGCCCGGCCCGGCTCATTGCGCCTCCGTCGCACTCCCGCTCCCGTTCTTTTTGGCAATATACAAGGACCGACCGTTTGTGGCCGGTAGGCATTCACGACGGATTCCTCGCGGTTGAAGTGACTCACCAACTCCTTCGGCTGCAACCGTAGATGTGGAGCTGCGTCGCCACCAAATTCCTGACGAAAGCGGCGTGCGATTCCGAGACCGAAGGCGGCATTGAAACGAGATTCATGCGGCTGTCACCGAGACACCTAGTAATTCGACGCGGGGGATCGTTTCCGGTGGATACTCTGTGCGGCGGGAGGCAACCCAGAGGCGAATCGCTTCCTCCGAACGCGTAACGATGTCCGCGGGAATCGCGGCGTCAGTGCGCGGCACTCTCTGAAGTGGGAGGCGCCGGGCGTCTCGCGAGGATTCTTCGGCAAGGTTCTGGCCGTTGAGTTTCACGCTCACAATAGTCGCGTTCGCGCCTTGATCCGCACGGTCCCACGTCACGCGGTAGCGCGCTTCGATGAGGCCAGGCGGCTCACCGGCGGCTGGGATGCACGAGGCTTCGCCGTGGAAGGGTGCGTTCTGGAGATACGTGAGCAGGGCATCGACGAGTGGGTGGCCGATCCCGAGTAGCTCGCATTTCTTGCTTCGCGTCGCTAATTCGCGGGTGAATGTCACCTTGCCGTAGCGCGGTGTAACCTGCGGGAAGGATTTCAGGCAATCGGGTGTCACGACCTGCCAAAACTCACCGTCCGGCAGGACGCTGCCGCCGAGGCGGACGATAGATTCGCGGCACCAGATGCCGAGCTGTTCGAGATTAAAGCGGCCCGCAATACGCTTGTAGTGTTCCAGGTTGAATTGCGTGAGATCTTGCGAGAGCTGCATCAGCGCGCCGCGCGCGAGCTGCGCCTGCTGCATCATTTCCTCGATCTGTCGTGCGGTGCGCTGGTAGTCGCGATCTACGAGCGCCTGTTTGAATAATTGCTGGTAGTTTGGATTCGATCCGAGGAAGCCGAGGATCTCGGTGCGGAAATCTTCGAGAGGCTCGCCGGTCTGCTGGTCGGTCTTGCCGATCGCTTGGGCTATGGCGAAGAGCTTTTCGTTGAGCAAACCGTAGATGCGCTCTTCCACGGTGTCTTTTGCAACGAGGTTATAGACCTGCGAAACCTCTCGCTGGCCGTAGCGATGGATGCGGCCGATGCGCTGTTCGACGGCCATTGGATTCCACGGGAGGTCGTAGTTGAACAGCACGTGGGCGCATTGCAGATTGATGCCTTCGCCGCCTGCCGACGTGCAGATGAGAAATTTCGCGCCGTTCTCGTCCCAGAACCGCTCCGCTGACTCGATTTTGTGTTCGAGCGGGCCGCCCTTGATGGTCGCGATTCGTTCCTCGCCGAAGATGCGCGCGAGTTCGATGCGGAGAAACTCCAGCGTTTCGCGATACTGCGTGAAGATGATGAACCGCTCGCGTTCGTTCTCGCCGCGCAGTTGCGACACGACGGAAAGCAACCGGTCGAACTTCCGGTCGGTGCCTTCCGGCACGAGGCCCACGAGTTCGCGCACCTTCGCCGCTTCGTCGGGAATCTCGACGTCGCCATACACGCCTTCGTCACCTTCTTCGTCGGAATCCAGCGCCCACTGCGTTTCCTCGTCCGTGTCAGTGAGCTTGCGCACGACACGCTGACGGGCCTGCGCGATGTAGGCATCGGCGTCAGCGTCGTGAATGGACGGCCCCACGGTCTGGAGAATATCGCGGGCAAGCACGCGCATCTCGTCCTGCAAGCGCACAATCTGCGTCGGCAGCTCGGGGTTGAAATCCGTCCGGCGCTTCCGCTCGATGTCGATTTGTTGCCGGATCAGCAGCACAAGCAACCGGCGTCGGAGCGCTTGTTTGATGGCGCGCGGGCTGGACGACATCATTTTCTGAAATGCCGTCATCACGAAGCCGATCGCTCGTTGCGCCGTCGTTGTGCGCCCGGTGCGGAAGACGCCCGCGGCCTCGTAGCCAGTGCGGAGATATTCGGTAAGCTGCTCGCAAAACCGCTGCTCGCGCAGTGCCGGCTCGAAGCTCTCCGCATGAACTTGCCGACGCACGAAGAGCGCCTTGCCGTGCGCGTCCACGACCTCGCGCTTGGTGCGGCGAATCATCACGCGGTTGAGCAGGCTGCGGTGATTCATCAGCGCCTCGGGCGAGTCGAAAAGATGGTCATCGAGCAGATTGATGAGCGACCAGAACTGGAAGTCGTCGCCCTGGTGGGGTGTCGCGGAAAGGAACATCAGATCGCGCGTGTGGCCGCGCAGCGACTCCATCAACCGATAGTTCTGCGTCGTCTGCACCTTCTTGCCGTAGCGGATGCGGCTCACATGGTGCGCCTCGTCCACGATGATGAGATCAAAGCGCGGGGCATTCAGCAGGCGCTCCATGCGCACGGGCCGCTTCAGCGTATCAATCGACGCGATGACGCGCGTGTGATTCTCCCAACTCGACGGCGCGTAGTCCTGGAAATCAATGCCGAGCACCTCGAACTCCATGCGGAAGCAGTCGCGCAGTTCGTTCTGCCAGTTCTTTACGAGGCCTGCGGGCGCGAGGATGAGCACGCGCTGCGCTTCGCCGCGCGTCGCGAGTTCGCGGATGACCATGCCGGTCTCGATGGTCTTGCCGAGGCCCACTTCATCCGCGATGAGCAGCCGCCGCCGCGGCATCTTCACCACGTCGTGCGTGAGCAGGATTTGGTGCGGCAAAAGCTGCGTGCGCGAATTGGTCAGCTCGCCGCCGGTGTTGCCGAGCGCGAATTGCCACGCGAGCTGTCGCAGCAGGAAATCGCGCGGGTCGTCGAATTTTCCGGCGCGAAGCCGGTCCCACGGCGACTCCGCGCGCTCCAGCCGGTAGAGTGGCAGCGTCTCCAGCCGACGCGCGCCGCGGCTCTCGAAAACCACGTCGGCAAAATTCTCGCCGTCGGTCTCGCACACGCGCAGCACTTCACCGACGCCCATCTCGTAGCGCCCGCTCACGCGCACGCGGTCGTTCACGGTCAGATTTTCAGTCGCGGTGCTCATGACAGGCTTTCTCCAAATTCGTAAGCGACGTGGGGCCCGATTTCGCGGATGAGCGGGTTTGCTCCGAAGACCCGCCAGAGCGGGATGCGCTTCCCCGTCGTCTGGTGCGCGTAGAGTTTGCCATCGGCGCCGAGCACGAGCTTTCGGCGGATGGGCACGTGAATCGGCTGCATCCCAAAGACCTCATTCGCCACCATGCTTAGCCGCCGCCGCACATCGCGGAGGAAAGGCCAGTCGCGGCTTTCGTTCGCGTCCTCCTGGATGTTCATCCGTTCGAGCAGGTCGTCGAGGCCGTACAGGCACACCCCCATCGTCCGGTCGAAAGGAAACGGCGCCTGGTCAAACTCGCGCAGCAAGTCGAACAGACCGAGCCGCGTCGGGTGCAGTGGCACGCCGCGGGATGAATGGATGGATGGATGAGTGGATGAATGGCCCGGCGCACTTTGCCAGTCGCACGCTTCTTCGGGGATGACGAGGTATCCGGGCATGGTCAGGGCGCCGGAGGCGCGGATGAGTGGATGGGTGGATGAATGGATGATTGAGGAAGCGCGTCGTTCCATTCGGTTGTGCCGCGCTTTTCCTCCAAGGCGCGGATGAGGTGAATGAGCTTGTTCTCGACTTCGTAGTGCAATGCATCGAACTCCTCGAAACTTTCGTCCGAGAATAGTTGAGCGCGGTGCAATCCGATGGCGCGCGTCAGGGCTTCGCCGAGCGAGCCCTTGGCGAAGTAGAGAAACTGCAAGTATTCGGGCAATGACCGGCGGCAGTAGCCCTCCGAGATATTCGCGGACACCGATTGCGCTGAATCAACCCACTGCGAGCGCAGCTTGAAATCAGCGACACGACCGCCGAGGCGGAAAGCGAGATCGAACAAGTCCATTCCGCGCTGCCAGACATCCAGCTTCATGTAACCGCGGTTCAGGTTCTTTCGCGTTCGATAATCCATGGTTTCATCATCCAATCATCCATTTATCCATTTATCCATCCATCCATTCATCCCTTCGCTTCGCCTCCGGCGAAGAACTTCGCGAGCATCGCATCGCTGTAGAAAGGCAGCAGCTTCTCGCACGCTTTGCCCCAGCGTTTCGGGTCGCGTTGCTGGAGGTATTCGAGTGCGGCGCGCAACGGTTCGCGCTGGCCGCGGAAACGCTCGACGAGCTGGTCGAGTCGTTCGCCTTGCTCGGCGTGGGCGATGAGGAAGTGAAGCACATCAAGCAGCGGCGGGGCCGCGGATGAATGGATCGATGGATGATTGGATGAATGGGGAAGGTCGTGCGGGAGTTGCTCGGCGGTGGGAATGACGTTTTTTCCAATCATCCATTTATCCATCAATCCATTCATCCGTTCTTGCGGAGCGAGCACCTCGTAGGTGCGCCCGCCTTTCACGCGTCCTTTGCGGAGGATGGGCGGCTTGTGGCCGGTGAGGTCGCTCACCTCGAAGATGCCGCGCGTGAGTTTGCTGATGCTGTCCACCGAAACCTCGCGCTTGTCGCAGAGCGCAAGCAGCCAGACCTGGCTGAGCGCGTCGGCGGTTTCAAGTGCGGATGAATGGATGATTGGATGGGTGGATGATTGGAAGAACGAGAATCGGCGCGCGTCTCTTTCTCCTCATCCATCCACTCATCCACACATCCATCCATCCCGGTGCGAAGCACCCACGGCGCGGCGGTCTTGTAGAGGCCGAGCAGCGTGTCGCGCAACGGCTGGCCCGACCACGGCACGAC
>JBBSFI010000052.1:0-32392 GCA_038238905.1 Chthoniobacterales bacterium
CATTCCAAAATAGGCGTGTTCCGATTTACTTAAGGTTTCCGCGATGGCGGAAAAGATTGGAGCCACTGCGAATCCTTTGCCAGCCTTGGTTTCAAGTGGTCGGGCCGGCGAGATTCGAACTCGCGACCTCTTGAACCCCATTCAAGCGTTCTACCAAGCTGAACTACGGCCCGATCTGCAAGGGGGCGAATCTTCGTATGGAATTGCGTGTTGGCAAGCATGCTTTGAAAGTATTCTAGCTTCTCGGAAAAAATACGTTTCTGCGGATGTGAAGGAGATGCACCGTGCGATGCCATGAAATTCCTCCTCTTTGTGTTGCTCCCGGTGTTGCTCGCTTTCTTCCGCGATTCCCGGGCGGCCTGCGCGACAGACGTCGTGGCTTCGAATCTGGACGATGCCGTCTTCGCGGATTGGAGCGCTGGGCAGGAGCAGTCCGCCGGGCTTCCGAAGGACGGGGCGAAGCATGCATTCTGGACGAAGGAGACGCACCCGGAATGGGACGGGGTCCTGTTCGGCGGGTCGAAAAGCCCCGGGGTGCGGCAACTCCGCATCGGATTTCACGAGCCGATCGTTCTTGGTTCTGTGCTGGTGCGCGGAACGGTTCGGCTTGGCGCTCTGAAGGCAGGAGTTGCATACCCTGGACGGCTCGATCATGACGAGGATTGGATCGCTGCCACGCGGCTAAAAGGGGGCGCCGTCATCGATGAGGAGACAGGCCGCGACGAGTATGCCGTCTGGTCCTTTCCTGCTGGCTTATCAACGCGGGCGTTCCGCTTCACTCATTCCGCCGACGCCACCGACGCGAATTATGCCGGCTGGCTTGGCGGTGCGCTAGTCTTGCCCACGCGGGTCGGGAATATCGCGCCTCAGGCCGCAGTGAGTGCAAGCGCCAGCGATGACCACGCGGGGCGGTTAACCGACTCGAAGGAGGATACGTGGGGGGCTTGGGACAATGGAAAGGAAGGCGCGGTCGCCGCTGTGTCGGCGGCGCATCCGGAGACGATCATGCTTGTGTGGCAACGCCCCGTAGTCTTGTCGGGATTGCTGACCTTTTGGACTGGCTTCGGCGCCGGCGGCGTGGAGGAGTACGTGGGATCCGCCGATCACCGGCCGGCGAGCGCCCCAGCGACCGATTGGAAGACTGTCGGGAAGTTCACCGGCTTGGAAAATGGCTATCCAGGCGCGCTCTGGCCAAATGCGCTAAAGTTCGACCATCCGGTGACAGTGCGCGCAATCCGCCTACGGATCACCGCTCCGACAAACGAGGGGCACCCGCATCTTCACAACAACACCCGTGAGGG
This sequence comes from Chthoniobacterales bacterium, assembly GCA_038238905.1. Taxonomy (GTDB): domain Bacteria; phylum Verrucomicrobiota; class Verrucomicrobiia; order Chthoniobacterales; family Chthoniobacteraceae; genus JBBSFI01. The sequence goes on from JBBSFI010000052.1 coordinate 1,302, forward strand.
AAGGCGCGTCTGGCTGGGCGAGTTGATGGCGATGACGCCGCTCGGCGACGGCGGGCCGGAGACGGTCGCCCCTAAGCCACCGGCGGATGGGATTGCGAGCGCTGCTGCAGCGCACCCTCCAATCGCGATTCCATTCGAGCTTCCGCAAGCGGGACTGGTTACGTTGGTGGTCGAAGACAAATCGGGCCACCGCATCCGAAATCTAGTGGCTGAGACGCCGTTTCCCGAGGGCAAAAACATAGCGTGGTGGGATGGCACAAACGATCTGGGCCGCGACAGAGACGCCGCGCGCCACGGAATATATCATATCCCGGAGGCCGCAGTCGAGCCGGGCGCCTATCGAGTGCGCGGGCTGTGGCACAAGGGATTGGATCTGCGCTACGAATTTGCAATCTACAATGGGGGTGATCCGGCTTGGGAGACCGAAGACAAAACGGGCGGATGGCTTACGAATCATACTCCTCCGCAAGCGGCGTTGTTTATCCCGGGAGAGAAGGCGCCAGCCGGCGCGCCGATGGTCCTGCTCGGAAGCGCCGTGAGCGAAGGTGGAGCCGGCCTGGCATGGGTCGATTTGACCGGAAAGAAACTTGGCGGACGCGGCTGGGTGGGCGGCAATTGGACTGCCGCGCCGTATCTGGCGCGCGATGCCGGGGAAAAGGCTGACCCGGAGATCTATGCATTCGTGGGCTCCACATGGACGAGTTCCAGCTCAAATGAAGACAAGACGCACGGTGAATTGCGGATAACGGGTCTCACCGCCAAAGGCGATCGCGTGGTGGCGAAGCATCCTTTTGTGGCTCCTGCCCTAGCGGAGAAGGGATCTGGAGATGGCGATTGGATCGGCCAGCTCGGCGGCCTGGCGGTTCACAATCGATTGCTTTTCGCGAGTCTCTCCAAACTGGACAAGGTGCTCGTATTCGATATTGCGGATGGAAAGGTGGCGCGGGAGATCGCCGTGCGCGATCCGCGCGGCTTAGCTTGCGATGCCCGTGGCGCGCTTCTGGCGCTGGCAGGCAATCGCTTGCTTCGCTTTGCCACACCGGAGTCGGCGCCAGAAACACTCGTGGGCGGGCTGCTCGATCCGCGAGGCATCGCCATCGATTCGTCAGGCGCTATTTATATATCCGATCGCGGCGCCTCGAATCAGGTGAAAGTCTTCTCAGCCGCTGGGAAGCCGATCCGAGCAATCGGGCATGCCGGTGAACCTTGGGCCGGCCGGTACGATCCCGAACACATGAACAATCCGCACGGGATTACGATCGATAGCGATGGAAACTTATGGGTGACAGAAAACGATTTTCAGCCCAAGCGCGTGAGCGTCTGGAGTCCCGATGGAAAGCTTCTGCGGGCCTTTTACGGTCCTTCGCGTTACGGCGGCGGCGGAACCCTCGATCCTCGCGACAAGACTCGCTTTTACTATGACGGGATGGAATTCAAGCTGGATTGGAAGACAGGAGCCAATGCCCCGGCGGCAGTCCTTCTTCGATCCGGCCAGGACAATCTGAACGGGAAAAATCGAGGAGCGCCGGAGACGCCGATCTATGTGGGAGACAGGCAATACATGACGAATTGTTATAATTCGAATCCCACCGGCGGGGCCCCGATCGTAGATATCTGGCTTCTCAAAGATCGGGTGGCTGCTCCGGTGGCGGCTGTCGGGCGCGCCAACGACTGGGATCTTTTAAAGACCGACGAGTACAAGCCGCGCTGGCCGGAGGGAGGCGAGCTGCGCGGAAATAACTGGCAGAATCAAGCGTTCTTCATATGGAGCGATTTGAATGGCGACGGCAAGCCGCAGCCCGAGGAAGTGATGATCCTAAAGGCCGCCGCGGGCGGCGCCTGCGTAATGCCCGACCTCGCCGTTACGGAGTCGCAGTTGGGTGGACGGGCGGTGCGATTTGCCGTTAAAAAGTTCACCCCGGGCGGAGCGCCGATTTACGACATAGCGGGAGGCGAAGTGCTGGCGGAAGGAGCCCAGGCGCCAGCGAGTTCCGGCGGGGATCAGGCGCTGGTCTCAGCCGATGGATGGACGGTCCTCACGGTTGGATCGAAGCCGTATGCGCCGGAGGGTTTCTCTGGCGTTCGCAATGGCGAAGCGCTCTGGCAATACCCGAGCGTTTGGCCGGGACTTCACGCGTCGCACGAGGCGGGCCTGCCAGAGCGCGCGGGTGAAGTGATCGGGAGCACGCGCCTGCTCGGCGGCTTCGTTACTCCGGCAGGCGGCAGCGATGCGGGTCCGCTCTGGTGCATCAACGGCAACATGGGAAATATGTACCTATTCACGGCGGATGGGTTGGTTGTGTCGGAGCTTTTCCGAGATGTGCGCGCTGGCAAACCGTGGACGATGCCGCGTGCTGAACGAAACATGCGGATGAATGGAGTGAGCCTGCACGACGAGAATTTTTTCCCGACAATCTCTCAGGCCCAGGATGGGACAATCTATGTCTGCGATGGGGCGCGCACGACTCTGATTCGGCTCGACGGTGTGGATTCGATTCGGCGGTTTGCCGCCGCCGATGTGGAGATAACCGGAAAGAATCTCGCGCAAGCCCAGGAATGGAGGATTGCGGCTGAGGCTGCCCGGCAGCGCGCTCGCGGCTCTGGCATGCTGACCGTGCGGCTTCGCCACAACCCGCCGGTGGTCGATGGCAAGCTGGATGATTGGAACGCAGAGGACTTCGTCCCGATTGACCGCCGCGGCGTCGGGGCCAATTTCGACAGCAACTCCAAGCCATACGACGTAACCGGGGCGGTCTCGATTGCAGGAGATCGTCTCTACGCGGCGTGGCGCACGCAGGATCCCGAATTGCTGAAGAATTCCGGCGAGACGCCCAATGCGCTTTTTAAGACGGGTGGCTGCCTGGATCTGATGATCGGCGGCGGTGGGCGCGCCGATCCCGCACGGACGCGCCCGGTCGAAGGGGACGAGCGGCTTCTTGTGAGTCTGGTCGCAGGAAAGACGCGCGCGCTCCTGTACCGTCCGGTGGCGCCGGGGACGAAAGATCCCGTGCCGTTTTCATCTCCGTCGCGCACTGTTTCGATCGATCGGGTGGACGATGTGAGTGCCGAGGCGCAATTGGCAAGCTCTGTCGAGCGCGATGAGCAGGGGAGGGTGAAGAGCGCTTTTTACGAGATATCCGTACCGCTCTCGACGCTCGGCCTGCGGCCGGAAACGGGCGCCGCTATCAAGGGCGATATTGGCATTCTGCGCGGAAACGGATTCCAAACGCTTCAGCGGGTTTACTGGAATAACAAAGCGACGGGCATCACCGCCGATGTCCCGAGCGAAGCCGAATTAACGCCGCAGCTTTGGGGGAGCTTTCTATTCAAGGAGTGATGCGCGAACGGCGCCCTCATCGCGATCGGGATTGCGCTCGTCGTTGCATCGATTGCGCTTATTGGAGGGGCGTTTCTTGGGTTTACGTGCAGCGAGCAGCGCGTTAGGGTGTCGATATGAATATGACCCCGCAGCCATTTCTTGTCGTCGCAATCGCGGCTTTTGCGATCGTCCAGTGTGCCGATCATGCGGGGGCAGCGGCGCCCACTCGGGTGCTCGTTTGGGATGAGCAACAGCCGCAGCAAAAGGAGGCATAGGGCAACAGATTTCTTGGCGAGACCATCGCAGCGCATCTCGCAGGAGAGAAGGATCTGACGATCAAGACCGCTTTCCTTGCAGCGCCTGAACAGGGGCTGGATGAAGCGACACTTGACGCCACCGATGTGATTGTCTGGTGGGGCACGTCTCGAATGGCGCTCTGACGAATGCAAACGCCGAGCGTGTCATTTCACGCGTGAAGGCTGGGAAGTTGAATCTCATCGCGCTGCACTCGGCGCATTGGTCCAAGCCTTTCGTGGGCCTGATGCAGGAGCGCGCCAAAGCGGACGCTCTCCTGCAAGTGCCGGAACCGGAGCGGGCGCAGGCGAAGTTTGAGTATTCCATGGAGCATCCGCAGGGGATCGTTCCGCGCAGAGATGCTCCGCTCACGCCATCGCTCGATCATGTCGATGGAGTTTGGAGACTTACGCTGCCGCTTTGTGTCTTTCCGGCCTACCGTGCCGATGCGGCGCCGAGTCACATGAAAACGCTGATGCCTGAGCATCCCATTGCCGCGGGGCTGCCTGCTGCGTGGGATATCCCGCAGACAGAGATGTACGACGAGCCCTTTCATATCCCAAAACCGGATGCGGTCGTATTCGAGGAGCATTGGGACAAGGGCGAACGCTTCCTCAGCGGATGCCTCTGGCAAGTCGGAAAGGGGAGGGTCTTCTACTTTCGGCCAGGCCACGAGATCTATCCCGTGTACAAACAGGCCGAACCGTTGCGCGTTGTGAAGAACGCCGTCCGCTGGCTGGGCGGCCCGATGGGATCGAAATAAAGGGCGGCTTTTACTTACCGCTGCGCCCCTTTTCCGCTGCCAGACTTCTTGGTGGCGGACGGGGTGATCGCGTGCGGCATGCGTGCCGGATCGGGATCGAATATCAACTCATTGATCTTCCCGACGGGCAAGATCAAATCGCCAATTGCCGGACTATGCGCAGCTAGTGTGCGGCCAAGCCAATGGAACGTATCAAGGTTGATGACACTTCCATCTTGAAGCCTGACGCGAGCGGCAGCGCGGAGCGGAGTCGGTTCCCCGCCGAAATCAACTTCCTGAACGGTCTCCGGCTTGAGCGCGAGCGGCCCCAATTCGCTCTGAAGGTAATATTTGTCGTCTGCAATGCCCCTCAGAGGGCCATGCGCCACATCTCCATTGCAGAGAATAACGTGAGGCTCGTCAGCGCCCGGGACCGGTAGTTCGCCATTCCACGGTCGAACAACGATCTCCGATACGAGAGTATCCGGCGAAAGCTGGAACGAGACGTTTTTACCGAGGTCTGGCATTGTTTCGCTCTCATGGCTTATATCTCGCGAGGAGCCGTGTCCGATCTGGGCGGCCGGGGCGCCGTCAAGATAGATGTCTGCGGTTCCAGGCTGCGATTTCACGAACACGCGTACGTTTAAACGGGTGAAGCGCTCCGTCATTTTATCAGCCAGGGGAAGCAATTGAAAGCGCGCCTTTTGTCCAAGCACAGACCAGCTCAGCATGGCCTGAATGTGTCCCCATGGATCGCCCGAAATCTGGATGGAAGACATATCCTCACCGCCAAGCAGAAGACTGAATTCCGGCGTCGATCCATATAGATTCGTAGCGTTAAACGAGATTTCAAACTGTCCAGGGGGCCGCCGGAATGGAACCGTGAGATGCGGAGCATCGATCGCGAAAGCGCGGTAAGTCTCATTCGCCGTGGAAGGCGCGGCGCGTGAGAGATAGGAGCCGTCCAGGTAAACGCTCGGGTTGCGGGCGCGAGAGACGGCGGCCTTCAGGCCAAGTGCGCCTGCGTGAGGCTTGCCAAGCCATGCCTCCGGGTCGCGCGAGCCCATATAGATTCCGTCGGTGCTCGGGTAGAGGCGCAGCAGCTTCGCTGACGCGATCGACCGCGAACCAAGCAACGGGTGATGGATATCCAGCTTCGCGCCGTCGTATTCCTCGATGTCCGCGCACAGCAGATCGCCGCCGCGCAACTCGATCAAGGAGGTCTCTTTCCGCCGTGATTCCAGTTGGCTTCCCGCGAAGAGCACGCCGGCGACTTCGACTTGGTCAATTTGCGTATTGTGTTCAGGCTTTAACTGCCAGATCACACTTTGGCCCGGCGCTGCAGAAGCCAGTGAGCCGCTCAATTCGTCGCCGTTTTTAAACACAAGTGTGTCGCGAAACTCGCCCGCAGTTGGAAACGCGGGGAATATGACGCGCGAGATCGTGTCGAGCCGCAGCGCCGTCGCGGGGGAGAAGGATGTCTTGCATCGGGCGAAGTCTTTCCCGATCGAGAACTCGCTAACCGAAAGCTCGCCCATCCCCTTGAAGAAAATGCGCGCAGCCGGACAGTCCGGAGGCGCCGGCTTATTTGGAAATTCGAGAAATGTCGCGGATGCCAGCGCGACGCGCTGACCGCTGAAGGTGATCGACTTTTCGGAAATGGCCTGCAGCTTGCCGACCGTGCGCGAGCCATTCGAGAGCATGTCGCCTAATCGTTCGGGTTGATTCGCCTCAGGGAGTGATCCATTCCACGGTTTCACTTCGAAGTTAGCGATGCGCATTCCGCTTCGCAAGTTCGCGCGATCAAGACAGATGCACTTGATCCCGCGGGAACCGATGTTTTCGAGCAAAGGATTCGATCCGTGGAGGCTCCATTCCGCGACTTTCTGGTCGTTGCGATAAATGATGACACGCCCGCCTGGACCATCGTAAAATAGTCGGTAAGCGACCGTGGCGCTGCTGGTTTGCGCCTTCTCGGGGATTGGGGTTTTTCTTACTTGGAATGCGTCAATATCCCAGCAATGACTTAATTCCTTCGGACCGAATCCGATCTGCATCGTGCCGGTGGTGAAGCTATTCGGCCCCATCGTTTCAAAGGGCTGCAACCAAAGCCGCGCACCCTCTTCCGCCTCGGCGGGAAGCCCGAGATCCACTTCGAATCTCGGCAGCGCCGGGAGCGGCGGCATGGAATGGCTAATCCACGCACCCCGTCCAAACGTAAGAACGCCAGCGGCGCCCTCCAATCGGGAATCGGCGCCGGGCCCACGCCATCCTTCCAAATCCGAGAGATTTCCATCCAGCCCAAATGCTGGCGCTTCGGTCGTCCCGAACCAAATCCACTCGATGCCCGCGCGGGGAATGGAGATCGAGCCTTCCGAGCCGGTCTTCAGAGTAAAGGTTTCCCCATCCGCGCTCGTGAGGTCGCCAAAGAGCCAGTCCGCTCCGGCCAGCTTTACGGTTGCGTGGATAGGGCCGGGCGCTTCGTGCGGTTCTGACTTGAAATTCCAGCCTTGTGATTCTCCCTCTGCCACACCACGGCGCGGAGAAAACTCTACGCGTCGAATCTCGCTGCGGGGAAGTTGGATTGGAGCTTGCGCGCCGGGGCGGCTCAGATCGAGTCGCTCCGAATCGAGCGAGACGATTGTGCCGCGCAATCTGTTGCCGTCCTGAAAAATAACCGTATGCGGAAAGGACGCGGAGGACTTCCCATCGGGCGTCCTGCGAGCGCTCGGTTGTGCAACGAGGCCGCCGTTGATGACGATGCCATTGTTCCCGACCCAGACGCGGCCATTGATCATGTTCCCCTGCAGACCCGCTCCTGCCTGCGGTGGCAATTTTACGGCGTTTCCGTCGCCGAAAATATTCGTTTCGGAGGGAGCACTCTGGGCGATCCCATGCGGTCTCGGGGCGTGCCATTCGTCCTCGATCGGGACCTGGCCACCCTGTTGTCCTGGCGCCGGCAGCGGTAAGACACATTGCCACGCCATAGCAATCCAAAGGGAGGCAATTCCGGCGCATTTTCGCGCAAACCGCGCAGCCGCGGTCCGCTCTGATTTTTTAATGCGTTCTTGCAAGGGAGTTACTTGCCCCCGCTGTCGGTAGCCTGAAAATATGCCTGCAATTCGTCGCGGAACTCCTCGGGCCAGTCGGCGGTGTTCGCTGCGCCGGTCTTTTCAACCGAATGGCCGTCGGCGCGCGCGCGAGCCACGGCCCCTTCCGCTTCCTCGGCCGCAAACGGGCTGGACGATTTCGAGTTATTTCCGCCTGGCTTTGCCGACCGCGTCATCTGGCTCATCATCTGCCGCATCATTTGCTGCATTTTCGATGACCCTTTGCCACCTTTCTTGTCCGGCGGCACAAGGAGTTCGATCACGGCGCCCTCCTCGCTCACAACCTCCTGGTCGGTCTTCGGCTGCTCCAGCGTATCGGAGACTTCCCGCATCAGATCTTCCGCCGCCTTGAGCGCCGGCTTCACGTCGTTGAATTTGGTCCGCTCCCTCAACTCATCGAGCGACCAGTATAACTCATCCTGCACTCCCGCCAGCTTCTTAGCGTCTTCAGGGTGGTTCGGATTGTTCGCTTTTTTCGAGTCAAGAAGGCTGGTTTCGTCGCGAATATTGTCCTCCGCTTGCGCGGTCCGAACCATGGCTACGATCAATTCCATGAGGTCCGGGTCCATTTCGCCGCTGCCGCTCCCCTGGCTCTTGCACTCGCTTTGCAGCATCGTCGCCCACGCATCGAGTTGCTCGCCCCACTTTCGCGCTCCACCGATCGATTTCATCGCAAGGTTCGCGCGGACAAATCCCGAGAGTTCCGAAAGCTCGGGCACTACCCGCTTCTCCTGCATCTCCTTTTCCACGGCGTCATATTTCTCGTTTGGCACGCGTTTGATGAAATCGCTCAGATCGGTTGCGATCTTATCGACGTCCTTCGTCGTGCCATCCTGTCTTTCTGCGACGAGAGAAAACTCTTTCTTGTCGCCGTCGGCGATCTCCTCCGGCTTGAGGCCGAGCGTGTTGCGGGCGAGCGATTTTAGCCCGTCGGAGACTTGATGTTCGGAAGAGGCGGCAGCGCGAAGTCTGTTGTAAAAATTGCGAGCGTACAGATTCTGATTGGTCGTGCTCATCGTCTTGGATGCCTCGCGCATGGCATTGAGCGCCTGCTGCTGCTCCTCCTGCGCCTTTGCGAGATTCTCCTCGCGCTCGGCGGAAGGCTGCCCTGCCTTTTGAAGCGCCCCAGTGGCCTCCTGCATGGGCGGCGTCGCTTTCTGCTCGAGCTTTTCCGCAAGGTGTTGTAGATCGGCCACTGTTCCTGCCGGTATTTCTTTGTTTCGGAGTGCGTCCTTCAATATATCCCGCATCTGCTCGGTAAGCTTTTGCATTTGGGCCTGATTGACCTGTTCCCCAGCCTCAGCACGCTTGATGTCTTCACCCGCCCGAGCCGACTCGATACTCTTCTTATCCTCCGCAAGGGATTTCGTCTCCTCGAATTGCCGCTCTTCGTCGCGAATCCGCTCGTTGAGATCCTTGAGCGCCTGGTCCATCCGCTCGCGCACCCGCTCGGCGTGCTTCGCAGGGCTGAGCACATAGATCGTGTACTTCCAGGATTCGACCGGTTTGCGTTGCGGCAGGTAGTCCACGGCATAGGCGGCCAGCTCCACGATGCTGTCCTCCGGAATATGCTGCCATTGCGGAGAAAAATCCGCCGTTTCCGCCAGTTCGCGCTTCGTCTGTCCCCCAGCGAAGTGCGCCGCTTCACCCTTGCCCAGGTCCTGCTTCTTTTCACCGAGCGTTCGCGCACTCCAGCCGAGCCACGCGCCTTTCAGCCCGTAGTCGTCGCTCGCGGCGAGATTCAGTTTGAGGACTTCATTCGGAAGGATCGCCGTCTCCGCCTCAAGCCCCTGCAGTTCCACGCGAGGCTCCGCGTCTTTGGCGAGACTCACATGCAATGTGTATGGCTGCGAAGGAGTGAGGCCGTATTGATCGGTCCAGCGAAACGTTGTGTCCGCGCCCAGCGACGCGACATCCGTGCTTTTTGTTAAAAACTGATCGGCGCGCGTCTCCGCGGGCTGACGGGCGTCCCCCGAGGTCATTTCCGCTTTGCCGAGAGCGCGCGTTACCTTTCCGTCGAAGCTCACCTTGCTTCCTTCGAGAAATTGAGCCGTGCTGCCTTGGATCGCCATTGCAGCCTTCGGATAGCCGAGATAGTCTGGAAACTCCACGGCTGCCGCGAGCGCACGCATTTCCGGGCGGTGCAGCGGACGGATAACTACGTCTCGTTTAGCGTCCCCAATCTGGATCGAGAGAATTCCTTCCTGCGTTTGGCCTTCCACGCGAAATGTTGCGGCTCCTTCGTGCAGAGGCACGGTCTCGGCATCCCGTCGATTGAGCCTGGCGCTTGCGATGGCGGGTTTCCACGCGGATTCCGACCGCAGGCCAAATTGAATCTCAAACGGCTCCCCATGCGCCACGACGAGTTCCTTCGGAAGCGCATCGATGCTGGCGAAAGTGTAGCGATCGATGTTCGCCCAAGGGTGAATCCAGCGGGCAAGTGCATTGGAAGCGGCCTTGGGCACGAAAAGGAAAGGAGTCAGCGCGAGGGCCGCCAGCGCGAGACCGGTGAGCGCCCACCGCCGGGCGGGGCGCGTCGGCACGGCTTGCGTGAATTGAAATCGGCTCGATTCTTCAGCCACTTGTCTCACGGCGGCACGAAGCAGCGAAGGGGAGATGTTTGCCGGCAGATCGTTCGACTCCGTCAATTCGATGATCCCCTGAAGGCGGTCGCCGAGCGAGCGGAAGTGCCGCTGCAGCAATTTTGCAAGCTGCGCTGGTCCGCGCCTGTCGATAAGCCAGTGGCGGATCCAACCGTGCGCGCACCACACCGCGAGCGCCCCGCCTGAGACTGTCAACGCGATCCGCGCCCAACGTGGCGTGTCTGAAAAGCGATCCAGAACGAAAAGCACCACAAAACTGGCGAGAAGGCCCACGGCGGCGCTCGCCCCTGCGGATACACTTTCGATACGTCGAAGTCGCGCCTCGTAGGCGCGCAATTGTGCGACCAGCGGCTCAGGAAGGGCGATCTTTTGCATGGCGGAAGTCCGTTGCGGTTGCTGATTGTATTCCGATACATCCGGGAGCGCACGCGCGGATTTGCGAGACTCCTACGTCCGTTAAAGGCGGCTATTCCGCGCACTTGCAGCGCCGACCCGTTCGTCGGTGATCTTCACGCTTTCCCCCAAAACAGTATGCGGTCCTCCGAGCGGCGTCGTGATCTCGAGTTTCCATTTCCGCGTGCATCCGCGCCAGACGTTGTCGTGTTTCATCTCGCTGTTCGTCGTGAAGTCAATATACCAAAGGCCTTCGGGGCTTCGCCTTATTTTAGGCTCACCCGTCATTTCATCGTGGGTATGGCTCCAATATTTGAAGAAGCTTGCCTTGTCTTGCAATGCCTGCTCGGCAAAGGTCGGCTGCCCGTTGTAACCAAAATCGGATGCGTAAAGCTGCTTCAGCGAAACCATGTCGTGGTGGTTTTCGATCTCGATCCGCCGATGGACGAATCGCATGCCTTCAGTTGTCGCCGGATCGATCGGCTGCGCGCTTTGACTCTCCTTATTAGAGGCCGCGACGGTCTGAATCGCGTGCGGTTCCGGCAGCCGCGATCCGCCATCTGCGACCGGAGGCACCGTCGTGCGGCTGTGGAGAACGACTATAAGAAGCGCTGTGAAAAGCGAGACGCCCACGCAGAGCAACAGGTACCGAATCGGGCGGGAATAAGAATCGCTCCGATGCCGGAATCGGGGCGCATGCGGAGCCCGCGAACGCGCTATGTGAATGTGAGGCGTTATGAGCCGCCCTTTTGGCGAAGCTCGGCGAGTCCGTGTTTTCGTGGCATCTTCGGAAACGGTTTCCGCCAGGCTGATCACTTCCGGAGCGGGATGCAGCGCCTCCAAAGCCTGATTGCCATCGCAAACGTCGCAAACTGCGAGGTCGTCTGGATTAATGGTCTCGCACCGTGAGCAGCGCCAAGGCATTCACTACGATCTCTTGATAAGACTGCCGCGCAACTTCGACGCGGTTGGTGGATTCTCGATCGCTGGAGGAGCCGCGCGGACCGGTTCGGGCACAGCCACGGCAGCATCGGTTGGGCGTCCATCGCGCATAAGCGATCCGCCGAGACGGATTTTCCCGGCATTGTCGAATTCCGGCGACTTCTCGATCGTTTTCAGATCGAGAAACACTTGTTTTATCGAAGGCCGCCCCTCGGGAGCCAGCAGCAGCATGGAATCGACGAGGGCCGCGAGCTGCTCCGGGATTGCGGAGCCGTCCACGACCGCTGGAGCTCCGCTGCTTACGGAAGTGCATGCGTATTGAAATCGTGCCGTATCGTAAAAGGGGAGCCGACCCGTGAGATATTGCGAATAGATGAGCCCAAGCGCAAAGGCGTCCGATGCGGTCTGGACCCGCTCTCCGAGCCCTCCATCCTGGCGCAATATATGGGCGGCAAGTTCGGGCGAATGAAATACCATGTCTCCTACCACTTCCTCTGCGGCCTCAGGCGGAAGCCCGGAGAAGAAGCTATTGTCGAAGTCGATAAGCTTTGCCGTGAAAAAGCCGTCCGTCGTCTCCTTGATGAGAATGTTATCCGGCTTGAGGTCGCCATGAACAATATTGAGCGAATGAAGGATGTTCAAGCTGTGCGCGACAGTCTTTAGAATAAGGATTTTTCGCGACAGCGGCAGCGCCGCGATGTCAGGCACCGTCATGCCCGATACATCGACTTTTTCAGTGACTTTGTAATACTTGGCCCCTTCCCGGAAGAAATCGATCGTAAAGATGAGGTTGCCCCCGCCGCTGCAGCTCGGCGCCACGGCATCCTGCAGCGCATGGTGGTGCCGCTCGAACGCCTCGCAGCGCACCCGCTTCTCGCGCTTGGTCGTCTCGCTCCCGGGCGCTGTGCGCGTTGGGAACGTCGGCGCGAGGAATTCCTTGATAAAGTACTCGTGCCCGCCCCGTGCCGCGAAGCTCCATTTACTCAGACCGCCTCCAGCGGTGCTGAAGTCCTTAAGAATTCGGTAGCCGTTAATGACGTCGCCTTTTCTCATGGGAGGGAGGGTGGAATGAGCCGTTCATACGCCGCTCTGTACGAGATCCAGGATTGAGCGCGAAGATTCCGCCTCTGTTCGCGCAGCGATTCTTGATCCGTCGTGGCCTCAGGCTGGTTGGTGTGGAGTGCGCGAAGCTTCGTTTCGATCTCGTCGATCTCTCTTACGTATGTCTCGTAAACCAGCGCGCATCGTTTGCTAAAAGCGTCCTTCAGAGCGCCAAACCCGTGCCAGCCGATTGCGCGCAACGCCAGAGTCGCATCATCGCCTGTCACGCCTCGCAGCCGGTCCGTGAGCAGATGATTCCACTCCTCCAAATTCGAAGCCGCGAAAAGGGTGTCGAGCAGCAGATATTCAAAATGCGCGGGCGTGCTCAAGAAGCCGAAACAGCCGTCCGTCGCAGCCAGCAAAATGAACGGCGCGCAAGCGCTGCCCGAATTGCAATGAATCGAAAACGGTTGGTCGGCGCTGATGCAATTTGAAAGGGGCGAATCCTCGATCAGATTCTCAAAAGCGTCACCGCGCGACTTCACATCGTCGCGGGTCAGTTGATGCAGGCCAGTGGCGGGATCGAGCAGGTATGCCCGCGAGTCGCCTGCCCAAAACGCGTGAAACTGGCAGGAGCCGCCAGCTTCGCCAGCGATGCTCGTTTCAGGCGGCGGCGCATCGAAGGCCACGGCTGCCAGGGTCGTAGGCAGCCGTCGGATCAGGCTGCTGCGGATCTTCGATGGCTCGCGGTCGGTCTCCTCTGCCCGCATGGCAAACGCCCGCGAAAGCTCATCGCGCAGCGAGGCGGCAAATGCCTGCCCATTGGCGATGGGCGCCACCGCTTCGACGACGTATCGCGCGTAGTGCGCTTCCAATGTTTGCTTGGCGAGTCGTGCGGCGCAATATGCGCCTGTCTTCAGTTCGCCCTCTGGAGTGCGCACGATCGCGCTGCCAGCGCCGCCCATTCCATCGTACACGGCTAGGAGTCCGGAGATCGGCCCCGTGGAGATCCCAGTCGGTTCGGCATCCTCACCCGCGTTCGTCTTCTGCTCGATGTAGAGCAAAACCGCTGTGGCTGCATCGCCTGGCGTTTGGCACTTTGGAGGTTCCGTTTGCGCGATCATCCAGTCCTTCAGCACCGCTACACGCTGTTTGCGATCGCGCTCAGTATCTCCTGGTAATCGACTTCCGACAACCCTTTGCCAGCTTTGGAGGGATAGTGGACCACATTCTCCCAGTTGTTTGCGATATCCGTCCATGCATACGAGTCGGGCGAATAGATTACCAGCCGCTTGGACGAGCGGTTGATATAGCTTTGCCCTTCCCACATATCCGTCAATTCATCGAAATTCTGCGGCAACCCCTGTGGGTAAGTCGGCGGCTTGATGCCGCTATTCTTTTCGAGCGGATGCGCGCTGGCGTCCGTCCACATCACGATCACGTGCCGCCGCTTGTCGCCGGTCTTCGCCCATTCCGATTTGATCGCCAGCGCCAGCGCCTCAAGACCGTTCTCCGGCTCGTCGCCGCCCCCATCCGCTTCGATTCCGCGCACAAATGCCGAAAACTCGTCCTTCTGCTGTGGGAGCGTGTAAAAGGCCGATTGCCGCAGCGGCTCCTCGCCCTCCACATAATAGTCGCGAAAGGCGATGACCCGAAGCCGCAGCGTATCGATCGATTTGCTCTTCTCCTCCATCTGCTTGTTCAGGTCTTCGTAGAATCGCAGCGCGCCGCTCTTCACCTCGTCGATGATCGGACTCATGCTGCCAGTGGCGTCGATGCACAGGACGATATCGACGGAATATTTAATGCCTTGTTGCTCCATGAATAGAAATGAGGGGGGCGATGCGCTTGAAACAAATTCGCGCGTCCAAGACTGGAAGCCAAGTCGGAACTTGGGCGGGTTTTCGCGATGCAAACTGTCCTCCGAAGTTGCACATCCGCGTTTGACACCACTCACGTAAAATAGTCGCGGCGGGCGCTTTCTACGTGGTTTCCTGCCTTTCCTCTAGAGCAGGGATAAGCGCTTCAATCTCCTTTTGAAAGGTCCACCGGCCTGAATGGTCTGGAAACCGCGGAAGCAAACACCTGTTCCCCGCCCACAAATGTCGCCTTCACATCGAGATTGCTGTCTAGAATCACGAGATCGGCGTCAGCCCCCTGCGCGAGCACACCTTTCGACCCCGAGATCCCCAATGCGCGCGCCGGATTCAGCGTCGCCATCTGAAGCGCCTCGTGCAGCGGAGCTCCCGCGAGTTGCACCATATTCCGCACCAGTCGCGCCATCGTTGCCGTGCTCGAGCAGAGCGCGTGTCCGTCGGCCGTCAGTGCCACGTCATCCCTCACCACTCCTTCGATCGATCCGAGGTGAAAGTGTTCTCCTTCCGCAAGCCCCGCGCCGGCGGCCGCATCCGTTACGAGCGCGATGCCGTCCGGCCCCTTTGCCTGGTAGAGCATCCGCATCAGCGTCGGAGAGACATGCCGTCCGTCGGCGATCAGTTCGCAAAGGATCTCCGGCTCGCTCATCGCAAATTCAAGCAGGCCAGCGACGCGGAATGCGCCGCGCCGGCGGGCCGAAGACATGCAGTTAAAGGTATGCGTGACTTGCCGCATTCCGTGAGCCATCGCCGCGGCGGCCTCTTCGTCCCAAGCGTCGCTGTGCCCGCCCGAAACGCGGATTCCGTTTTCCACAAGCGCTTCGATAAGGGAGATCGCGCCTGGCAATTCCGGGGCGAGCGTCATTTGCGTGATGGATTCCCGGTGGTTAAACCATTCGAGGTACTCGGCAGGCTTCGGATCGCGGATGAGATCGATCCGATGCGCTCCCGGCTTTTCGGGTGAGAAATACGGTCCTTCGATGTGCACCCCCAGCACGCGCGATCCCGTTGGTTTCTCACGGCGAAACCGGTCCACCGCCGAGAGGGTATGCATGATCTGTTCGCTCGTAGCACACACTGTCGTAAGCGCGAGCGCCGTCGTGCCGCCTGCGGCATGAAATTCGCAAATCGCGCGAAAAGCCGCCGGATCGTCCTCCATTGTGTCGCGCCGCATCGCTCCGTGAATGTGCATATCGATAAAGCCGGGCGCCAGAAACTTCCCCTCGACATCCAGCACCTCTTCGTCCGGCTCCGGCTCAATATCGTCCAACGCGACGTTCACGATCGACTCGTTGCCAATGCGCAGGCTCCCGCGCGGGTGAATGCGATCGGGAAGGACCAAGCGTGCGTTGCGAAAGAGCATCGCGCCATCCTATACGGGGCCGAGCGTTCCCGAAATGCAAATATCTGATTGGCAGGTGAAAAGTGCTCGTGTCTTGAACGTTGAACACGGATGCGGAACCGTTCACCTTCCGAACAACCATGGAGGTAATCATTCGACCCGACATACATTCCGCGAGCAAAGAGGCGGCCCGCTTCTTCGAGAATCAGATCGAGCGGAAGCCGAACAGCGTGCTCGGACTGGCCACCGGATCCACTCCTCTCGGGGTGTACAAGGAGTTGTGCGCCCTGTGCCGCGCCAATCTGGTCGATTTCTCTCGCGTCACCTCATTCAACCTCGACGAATACGCTGGCCTTCAACCCGAGCACAGGCAGAGCTACGCGCATTTCATGCACGAGCATTTCTTCAAATCGGTGAACATCCCGCCCGCGAGCACCCATCTGCCAAATGGTCTTGCCAAGGATATTCCAAAGCACTGCGAAGAGTATGAAGCGCTCATCAAGAGGGCCGGAGGCATCGATCTCCAGCTTCTCGGTTTGGGAACGGATGGCCACATCGGGTTCAACGAGCCATCGTCGTCCCTCGCGTCACGCACCCGCCTCAAGACGCTCACTCAGCGCACGATCGCCGATAATGCCCGCTTCTTTGCCAGCGAAGCCGAGGTGCCCCGGCACGTCATTACCATGGGCATCGGCACGATCATGGAGGCCAGGCACTGCCTCGTGCTCGCCTTCGGCGACAGGAAAGCAGGCGCCGTCGCCGCGATGCTGGAAGGGCCAGTCACCGCGAGCTGTCCGGCGTCCATTTTGCAAATGCACCCTTGTTGCACCATCATCGTCGATGAACCCGCCGCGGCTTCGCTCCAGCGGGCCGATTACTACCGGTGGGTTTACGATAATAAGCCGAAGTGGCAGCGCATCAAAGGGATGATGAGCATGGAGTGAGCCTCATGCACTGTACTTGCCCTTGGGGTTCAGCTAAAGAGCATCGCAACCCGCCTTATGTCGCTCTCGGATTTCAACTCTAAAAAAGCCGCGCGCCTGGCGCTCCTTCGGCTTCAGGAGTCCGATTTTCAGGAAACATTTGCGCGCTCTTCCGGGCCCGGCGGACAGCACGTCAACAAGGTTTCAACCGCCGTAACCCTGCGGCATGCCCCAACCGGATCCAGCGTCACGGTGCAGGACTCCCGCTCGCAGGCGATGAACCGGCAGACAGCTTGGGCGCGCCTGCTCGACTCCATCGAGCGCGCGCGGCGCGAAGAGCGCGCTGCACGGCGCGCCGCAGCGGAGAAAGAACGCCGCCGGAAAGCACCGCGCCCATGGGGCGTGAAACAGCGCATCCTGGATGGCAAACGCAGGCGCTCTGAAACGAAGCGCATGCGCTCCAAAGACGTATAGTCCACCATGTCCGCGCCGATTCCCAAACCGTTCTCACCCGCTGAAATCGCCGAGATTGCCCGTGGCGTCATCCGCAGCTCCAAATTTCCGATGCTCGCGACTCTGGACGGCTCGCAGCCTCGGGTCCGCCCTGTTTCACCCGTGCGCGTCGATGGCTTCACGATTTACGTCGCAAACCTTCGCGGGTATCATAAAACGGCAGAGATAGCTGCATGCGCCAGGGTCGAGCTTTGCTATCTTGACGAGAGCCATGATCAGGTGCGCATCTCCGGGGTGGCGGAAGTTTTGACAGACCGCCCCATGCTGGAGCTGATCTGGGTATCGAATCCGCTCCTGCGGCGCTATCTCGGTTCGATCGATAACCCGGAATTGATCGTCTATCGCATCGTTCCTAACCGTGTTCGATTCATGCGCGAGTGGGCGCTCGAATACCACGAGGTTCCATTGGACGATTCAGCGCCCCCCTAAGATTCGTCTGCGCCGAATTGTCACTTTAGAGGCTCGCCGAATTGTCCGGCAGGCGCCTATAGTCCACGCCCATGAGCGAGACGACTTTCGACACTCACAATAAAGCGCTGAAGATCAACCTGGACTCCCGCTTCTACGGGACCTTCGCCGAGATCGGCGCGGGACAGGAGGTAGTGAGGTGGTTCTTCAGGGTGGGCGGGGCCAAGGGGACCGTAGCGAAGAGCATTTCGGCCTACGACATGCAGGTCAGCGATGCCATCTACGGCGAGGCGGATCGCTACGTCTCTCGCGGCCGGCTCGATTCGATGCTCAACCACGAGTTTCAACTCAACATCGATCGGCTCTCCGAAACGCGCGGCGACAACACGTCCTTCTTTACATTTGCCGACACCGTTGCAACCCGCTCGTTCAAAGGCAACAACGAGTGCCATGGCTGGATGGGCGTCCGTTTTCAATCCCACCCGCGGGACGAAGCAAGCCAGGTCGTGATGCACGTGCGCATGCTCGATGTCGAGGCGGCGCTCCAGCAGGAAGCCCTAGGGATCGTCGGGGTAAATCTCCTCTACGGCGCGTTCTTCATGCACCATGAGCCGGAGCAGTTTGTCGAATCGCTGCTGGATAAGCTGACCACGGGGCGCATCGAAATCGACATGATCGAATTCAGCGGCATCGAATTTCGCGCGGTTGACAATCGGCTCATGGCGCTCAAGCTCGTGCAGCTTGGCCTGACCGGCGCCGCGATGTTCGGACCCAATAAAACGGTTCTCCAGCCCTCCGAGGCCTTTCATAAAAAGGCGCTTCTCGTCGAGCGCGGCTCGTTCCGCCCCCCCACGCATGTGAATCTCGACATGCTTCGCTCCGCACTCGAGAAGTTTCAGGCCGACCCGCAAGTCTCCGGCAAGTCCGTGGTGCAGGTGCTCGAAATCACGATGCGCAATCTGCTCGCCGATTCGACCGATGTCGATCGGCGGGATTTTCTCGCGCGCGCCGACACGCTGGCTGCGTGTGGCATGACGGTCCTCATTTCGGATTACTTCGAATACTATCGTCTCGCGGCGTATCTCACCCGGCAGACAAGCGAGCGCATCGGCATCGTCATGGGCGTGCCAAGCCTCATCGAGCTGTTCGAGGAGAAATACTATACGCAATTGCCGGGTGGAATCCTCGAAAGCTTCGGAAGGCTGTTTAAGAACGACCTCAAGCTTTTCGTTTACCCACTCCGTCCGCACCAGGCGGCAGAATTGAAGACGGTCGGCAATCTGGATGTCCCGCCGCCATTGAAGCCGTTGTATGATTATCTTGCGGCACGCGGCTCGTTCGTTCAGCTTGATAACTATAACCCCGAGTACCTATCGATATTCTCCCGTGACGTGCTTAAGCGGATCGCATCCAGTGACGATAGCTGGGAGCAGATGGTTCCCGATGAAGTCGCCGCCGTGATAAAGAAGCGATCGTTCTTTGGCTATCATAATCACGCTCACCGGGACTGAAGTGATTGCAATGAGCCATACGCAAGGGAAGGTTCGCGCCAAGCGATAGATTGGAAGCTAATCGATGGCGTTTTTCGATTGCCATTTCTTTTCGGAAACGCTGGGGATCTCTGTCTCGGCGCACGTGCTCATCCCGCAAGCCGCTGCGGGAGAGATCGGCATGCCCGGCGTCGGCGCTCGCGAACGTTATCCAGTGCTTTATCTTCTGCACGGCCTTTCCGACGACCATACAGTCTGGATGCGGCGCACTTCCGTCGAACGTTACGCCGCTGAGCGGAATCTGGCAGTCGTGATGCCTGCCGTGGGGCGCAGTTTTTATCAGGATCTGCATGCCGGGCCCCGGTATTGGACTTATCTGAGCGACGAATTGCCAAGGCTGATGCGCGCGTTTTTTCCGATATCTCACAACCGCGAAGAGACATATGCCGCGGGGCTTTCCATGGGCGGATACGGCGCGCTCCGCCTTGCGCTTGCGGCGCCAGATCGTTTCCGGGCCGCAGCGGGCCTGTCCGGCGCTCTCGACGTCAGCCGCGCATTTCGCACAGCGGGCCGTGAAGGCTCCCGGCTGAGCAAGGTGGAGATCGAGGCGATATTCGGGCACGATCCCATAGGCGGAAACGCCGATCTTTGGAAGCTTGCCGAACGAAGGGCTCGCTCCAGAGGACCGACGCCCGGTCTATATTTAGCGTGCGGAGCGCAGGATAGTTTACTCGATGAGAACCGCGCCTTCCGCGATCATTTAACGAAGCTACGGATCTCACACGCATGGTCCGAAGGTCACGGATCGCATGACTGGGCCTATTGGGATGAGCAAATACAGCGCGTTATCGACTGGCTTCCTATGGATTAGTTAGTATTCGCGGCTTGCGCACAACATGCGTCACTGTTTGTTTATCCAGACTGTCTTCGCATTCACAAACTCGCGAATGCCGGCCGCGCTGAGTTCGCGCCCGTAGCCTGATCCTTTCACGCCCCCAAATGGCGCCCTCGGGTCCGATGCCACCATCGCATTCACAAAAACCTGCCCCGCTTCGATTTCATCGATAAATCGGTTTCGCTCTGCGTCATCCGCAGTCCACACGCTCGCGCCCAATCCAAACGACGTCGCGTTGGCAAGATCGACCGCCTCATCCACACTGCGGATGCGGAAGATGAACGCCACCGGGCCAAATGTCTCTTCGGAAGCGACCGCCGCATCGCGCCGGAGGCAATCGAGTGCTGTCGGAGCGTAGAAATTGCCGGCTGCGCCGATGCGCCGCCCCCCTGTAAGAAGCTGTGCGCCAGACTCGATCGCCCGCGTGACCTGCGAGTGAAGGCTCTCCAGGATTTCCGCAGTGGCGAGCGGACCGACCTCGGTCTCCTCGTCCATGGGGTCGCCGATCCGCAATGCGCTCATGGCCTGCACGAAGGCGGAGACAAACGGTTCGTACACGGCAGCGTGCACCAGAAAACGTTTCGCCGCGATGCACGACTGTCCGCTGTTGACCGCACGCGCCTTTACGCCGGTCCGCACCGCCTGCTCCATACCGGCGCTCGGCATGACGATGAAGGGGTCGCTTCCGCCCAACTCCAGCACACTTTTCTTTACCGCCTTGCCTGCCGCCGCCGCGACGCTCCGGCCAGCTTCCGTGCTGCCAGTCACGGTCACCGCGGCAATTCTCCCATCCGAAATAATCTCTTTGACCGCGCTTGAGCCAATCAGGAGTGTCTGGAACACGCCGTCCGGAAATCCTGCTTCGCGATGCAATTTCTCCATCATGAGCGCGCACTGCGGCACGTTCGATGCATGCTTCAACAGCGCCACATTGCCAGCCATAAGGGCCGGCGCCGCGAAGCGCATTGCCTGCCAGAAGGGGAAATTCCATGGCATAATCGCTAGAACGGCTCCGAGCGGCTGCCATCGCGTGAACACGGATGCGCCTTCGATCTCATGCGATGCGTCCTTAAGAAATGCCTGCGCGTTTCGGGCATAGAAGCGCGCTCCATTCGCGCACTTGAGCGCCTCTTCGCGCCCGGCCCGAATCGGCTTTCCCATTTCGAGCGCCATCAGCAGGGCCAATTCGTCAACGCGCTCTTCAAACAGGCCGGCGAGCGCTTCGGCGTGTTTTGCGCGGATTGCAGAGCTCGCCTTGCGCCAGGATCGAAAGGCGGCGCTGGCCCGGTCAAGCTTCGCTTCAATCTGTGCACTGTCCAACGCCTCAAACGTCTGGATCGTCACGCCTGTCGCCGGATTGATTGTCGCTATCGCCATCGCAAAAGAATCGCGCCCCGGCAGGCGAGAGCGTTTACTTGGGCCGCGTCATCTCAAACATTCCTTCGTCATAGCTCGACGAATACGTTGCCGTAAATCTTTGCGGTGTCGCCTCACCCTCGAACCGGTACAATCCGCCAAAGACACTCGGCAATTGGTGCGTCCCCTTGAACCACAACTGGGCGCCATGCCGCCGCGTTGAAAATTGCGCGGTGTAATCTGTCGCAAACACTTTCCAATTCGCATGAAAGGCCGCCGCGTACTGCCCCCCGCCAAGAGGGGTGAAATCGCAGCGGAGCCGTCCGCCTT
The DNA here is from genome assembly GCA_038238905.1 of Chthoniobacterales bacterium. Lineage (GTDB taxonomy): Bacteria > Verrucomicrobiota > Verrucomicrobiia > Chthoniobacterales > Chthoniobacteraceae > JBBSFI01. The sequence continues at coordinate 22,877 of JBBSFI010000052.1, forward strand.
CTCCAGCGCTCTTAGTGCTATGCCATGCGCCCACCCACCGCCCGGCGAACGGATCGCGAGCGGCGGAAACTCCGCCACGCGGGGCAGGGGAAGGCGCGGCGCACCCCGGCAGCAGCGCGATGGCGATTGCGGAGATCAATGAGGGGAACGTGGCCGAGGAGCGATTCATGGTGAGAGGGTATGCAGAAAGGCTTTCATCTCACGCGGTTTCCCGCGAAATGTGATGAGCGTGCAGAGGTTGCCGCGCCGCTCGATACCGCCAGCCCATCCGTCGTGGTCAAAGATCAGCCACTCACCATCGGCGGGAATTCCGATCCCAAAGTCGCTTGCATGAAATACGTAGAGCAGGCTGTCGTGCCGGTCCACCGCCACCTGTGCGACGGGCTTTCCATCCAGCGGCATGACCTGGACGCCGACTGCAGGAAGTGCGTTGAATTCCGCCGGCACGCCGAAGCCGTCGAAGCCGTGCATGTAGAACCAGTCGGATAGCTGTGCCGTTGGCTGGGAGACCGGCTCAAATTCGATCCCGCTCATCCGGTTTGCCGTATCCATTATCCGATCCGCCGCTTCGCGCCCGGGAAAGTGAGCGACCGATTCCATGTGCATCACGGTGAGCACGGCGGCAAGCGACGCCAGTGCGGATCCGATTGCCAGAATCGCTGGAAATGTGACCTTCCATTTGGTTCCACCTGCCCGTTTCTTCTCCACAGTTGCCGAAAGCCGCTCCTGCAGATCTTCCGGTGTTTCGATAGCACGCACGACTGCTTTGAAGCGCTCGTCGAATTCCTGCTGTTTGCGCAGTTCCTCCCTGGCTCGGCTGTCGTTCGTCACTGCCCGGTATGCTTTCTCGATCATCGGATCGTTCCGTTCGCCAGCCTTGTAGCACTGAAGATAGATTAGCGCGGTGGAGATATTCATCCCGCGATAGATTCCGGGCGTCCGGCCTCCAGAAGCGATTGCTGCAAGCGCTGCCGCGCCGTCCCAACCGCGTTTGCCAGATCTTCGATGCGCATCTTCAAAATATCGGCGATCCTGGATGGGCTGAACAAATCGAGGTAAAACAGCGCCAGCGCGGTCCGGCCCGGCTCAGCGATCCGGCAGAAATGCTGCGCCATAATGTACGCCTCGAGATCGAGAACAGCCGCAGGTCCGCCAGCCTCGTCCCCGCGCAGAAGCCGCGGAGCCCCTGCCGCTGGCGCCTCTTCGCCGGAGAGGCACTCTTCCCTCAAGCGGATGGCCAGCCAGGCGTGGCGCTGCTCTTCGCTCCGCAATTGGTCGAGGCTCGCCTGCACATCGGCAAATGCCGACGCCAGCGCCTTCTGCGCTGCGACCGGGCTGCCCGTAAGCAACAACGCGAACCGGTAAAACTCGGAGAGCGTGGGACTGGGTGGTGGCGCGGTTTGCAACGCCCGCAAATTAAACCCCAAGCCTTCGCCGGCTCAAGCCTGTTATGCCCGCTTTTCCCGCTTCCACTTTGACTTGCCCGCGCCCTGCCCATAAACTTCCGGCCCGATTGGGAAATCCGCCTCTGTGAATAACGTTCTTTTTGTCTGCACCGGCAACATTTGCCGCAGCCCCATGGCTACGGGAATCTTTCGTGCTGCGGTGAAGGACCGCTCCGATTTCGCCGTTGCCTCGGCTGGAGTCGGCGCCGTTCTCGGGCAGCCTCCCAGTCCACACGGAGGTGAGGTGCTCCGCCCTTGGGGCATCGATATTTCCAAGATTCGCAGCCAGCCGCTTACCGAGGAGCTGGCCGAGTGGGCGAGCCACATCTTCGTGATGACCCGCGGTCACCTTGAAACGGTTCAGTTTCTCTTTCCCGAAGCAGCTTCCAAGACCTTTCTAGTCTGTGAATTCGACGAGGATCTCCGGCGCGGCTCGCTCGATATTCCGGACCCGATCGGCCAGGGCATCCATGCCTACTTCGAGTGTCGCGACCTGCTAAAGAAGGCCGTTCCAAGCATCCTTAAGTTTATCGATTCTCATTCCCCCATGACAAGCGCATCGCAATCCACATCGCCCGCCGCCACGCCGAAACGTCCGCTCCGCATCGCCCTTGGCGCCGATCATGGCGGGCTGGAGCTTAAGCAGGCCATTCACCAGCACTTGTCACGCAAAGGTTTTATGGTGGCAGATTTCGGCGCCTTCTCGGCTGAGTCAGTCGATTACCCCGATTTCGCGGAGCCAGTCTGCCGAAACGTGATCGCGCACGAATCCGATTTCGGAATTCTCGTCTGCAAAAGCGGAATCGGCATGAGCATCGCCGCCAATCGATATCCACACATTCGGGCCTCCTTGGTGGACAACGCCGACGACGCGCGGCTTACCCGCCAGCATAACGACTCCAATGTGCTCTGCCTGGCTTCGAATCACGTTTCCCCTGCGAATGTGAACAAAATCGTCGAAGCATTCCTCTCAGCTAATTTTGAAGGCGGACGCCATGAGCGGCGCGTTGAAAAGCTCGAGTTGCTGGGCACCCACAATGCTGTGCATCCTTCTCTCGCCGAAGCCGATCCAGAGATTTTCAAGGCGATCGATGCGGAGAAGACCCGGCAATTCGAGAATATCGAACTGATCGCTTCCGAGAATTTCACCAGTCGCGCAGTCATGGAGGCGCAAGGCTCCTGTCTTACCAATAAGTATGCCGAAGGCTACCCGGGCCGACGTTGGTATGGCGGCTGCGAACACGTAGATGTGGTAGAGCAGCTTGCGATCGATCGCGCAAAGCAGCTCTTCGGAGCCGCCCACGTCAATGTGCAGCCGCACTCCGGTTCCCAGGCCAATATGGCCGTTTATTTCAGCGTGCTGCAGGTCGGCGACCGGATCCTTACGATGGATCTCTCCCACGGAGGCCACCTTACGCATGGAAATAAGGCAAACTTCTCCGGCAAGTTCTTTGAGATCTCTCACTATGGCGTTTCTCGCGCGGATGAACGGATCGATTATAACGAACTCGCCGATCATGCAGCCCAGTTTAAGCCGAAGATGATCACGGCGGGAGCAAGCGCCTACCCGCGCCTCATCGATTTCGCTAGGATGCGCGAGATCGCAGATTCCGTCGGCGCGCTCCTTTTTGTCGATATGGCGCATATCGCCGGATTGGTAGCTGCGGACATGCACCCCAATCCTGTGCCGCACGCACACTTTGTCACAACAACGACGCACAAAAGTCTCCGCGGGCCGCGCGGTGGCATCGCCATGTGCCAGGAGCAATTCGCAAAGGCGCTCGACAGCCAGATATTCCCTGGAATCCAGGGTGGACCGCTCCAGCACGTCATCGCTGCGAAGGCCGTATGTTTCCATGAAGCCTTGCAGCCGTCATTCAAAGACTACGGGCGGCAGGTCGTGCAGAATGCGGGCGCACTTGCTGGCGCCCTGGCAAATCGCGGGTACCGCATCGTCTCCGGTGGAACGGACAATCACCTCATGCTCGTGGATCTTCGCCCGAGCGGATTGAACGGCAAAGTCGCGCAGGAAACGCTCGATCGCGCCGGCATCACGGTGAATAAGAATGGGATCCCGTTCGACACCGAAAAAATTACCTTGGGCGGTGGGATTCGCGTTGGCACTCCCGCGGTCACCACGCGCGGCATGAAGGTGGAAGAGATGATGGAGATAGCCGACCTCATCCATCGCGCGCTCGTATCCAGACAGGACGCCGCCGAATTGGAAAACGTTCGCGCGGAAGTGCGCAAACTTACCTCTCGCTACCCGCTGCCAGGTTAGCCATGAGCGCGGCCTTCCAGAGAGTCGGTGTTCCCCCAAGGATCCAGCCGGTTAGCTCATTAACCCCGGAGCGAGAGCGGCGCGACCGGGTGGCAGCCCGCCAGGCAGATTCGTAGTAGTTTGCAGCACGCGTTTGAGCAGCCGCTTTCCATCCTTCATCGTGAAAGTGCTTTCGACGGAAACCGTGTCCAAATCCGCATGAATTTGCTCGCTGGTGGACTCGATCTTCTCCCGGTTCTGCTCCATCCATGCCGCAAGTTCGTCTTTTGTAATCGCGGTCTCCTTCCAGAAATCTGCCCTCTTAAACGGCAACTGCGCAAAGCGGTTCACGACGAACTCACGCTCCAAAAAGGCAAGCAGATTCCCCGCCTTGGGCCCCGCGTCCCGATCGAGCAGCACGCGGTAGATTGCCTTGAATGCCAGCGGTTGTTCAATCGGCGTCATGCGTGCGGCCTCGAAGATGGCCGCCTGCAGCGAGTCGTCGTCCCACGAAATCTCCGGTAGTTTCTCGGCAAGTCGATGAAGGAAGGCGCGCTGCGCCTGTGAAAGTTCCTCGCCGCGGGCAGGCACGCTTTCCTGGAGACGCGTTTTCTCTTCCTCACTCGCGTACCGCTCCACCCACTCCTTTGCGGAGTGGATACGCTCCCGCAGACGGCGAAGTTCACCCTCGGTAAACTTGCGGCCCAATCGTTTCTCCATCTCGACGACCGGGTCGATGTGGGGCATCTGCGCCAGCGCGCAAACGAGCTGGAAATTCGCAAGGGCGTAGTCGCCTTCCGGATGCAACTCCGATAGACGGTAGATCCCGGCCTCCTCCGGCGTCGCCGTCCTTTCCCGCTCCACCTTCAAATGGAACCGGTCGAACTCGTTAAATAGCTTCACGATTCCTGCCTCTTTTGCGTCGAAATTCACCGGCGAGTTCGGCTTCGTCCGGATCATGAGAAAGCGCAGCACCTCTGCCGGCAGGAGATTTGCCATATCCCGTGCGCTTACCCCGATACCGCGGGAAGACGACATCTTCGCCCCATCCACGAGGAAAAACTCGTATGGCACATTCAGCGGCGGCTCCTTCTCAAAGATCGCCCGGATGCATGCGGCCGCGACGTCGCGCGAGCCGCCTTTTGTCGAGTGATCTTTCCCCGCGCCTTCGATTGTCACTGGGAAAGCAATCCACTTCGCAACCCATTCCAGTTTCCATGGCAGCTTCCCATTTCCATCGAAGGGCTGTATTCGGCCTTCGTGCCCGCAGCCACGCGCCCACTTCACGAGATCGGGCCGGCAGCGATAACTCACCTTTTGCCCATCGTAAGCGTGCACCTCGGTTGTCCCGATCCGACCGCAATTCTCACAGACCGTCTGGAAGGGAAACCATGTCGCGGGTCGCTCGGAATTGGATACCTCTTTGTATATCCGCCGCACCACATCGGCGTTCTTCAAAATGGTATCGATGGCCGCATTGAAGCGCCCCGATCGGTAGATATCGCGCATCCGATAGCGCTCCACCTCGACCCCAAGATCGGAGAATACACCCCAAAATTCGCCCATGTAATGCTCCGCCATGTCGGTCGCGGTCGAGCCATCAGGCGGCGGCACATTGCAAAGGGGCTGGCCCAGATATTTCTCGAAGTGCTCTCCTTTTCCAGCCGGGATCTCGTCGAGCGGATCGTAATCATCCACTCCAAATACGTATCGGACCTCAATTCCTTTTTCCTTCAAGGTGCGAAAAATCGCATCGTGAATAAGCACGCCGCGCAATGCGCCTACGTGAACGCGCCCAGAGGGCGTTTTTGAGTCGTTGATGATTTGCGGGCCACTGCACCGCGCGGCGACTTCTTCTGTCCAGAGCATCGATTCAGTTCGCAGGTCAGGTCGTTTCGGTCAAGTCCGGCGCGCGTGCAGCCAACCGAAAGCAAGGGAGGGATCACCACTTCTTTACCGTCCACGTCTTTCCCGTATCCACCTGCTGCAGAAGCACGAGATCGGGTCCGATATCGATCACCTTGTACGCCGAAGTTTTGCCGGGCCACTGAAAGGTCTCGCCCTGCCGCACGGTGCGACTGGTCGATCCGTCAGCCGACGTAAGAACGGCCGAACTGGCCGGCGACCTCGTTTTGAGATCCTTCACGAGCATCGTCGTCTCCTTCGTCACAGCATGCCGCAGCGTCACTCGGGAGGAATCGACCGGATTCCCTTCCTTATCGACGCCGCGATTTGTCTTTATTTCCGCCACTTTGAGTTGCGTGTTTTTCAAGGTCTGGCCGGAATGCACTTCTTCGATTCGTGACGGCGACTGGTCGAGGCGCTGGATCTTCGCCGAATTCCCATCCACGGATTTCAAAATAAACGGCGCCTGCACTTCGGAATATTCCTTTAGACGGATGTCCTTTAAGATAGTGCTGTGCGAGTCGGGATGGCTGTTCGGGTCGAGCGGGTCGGTCCCTGCGAGGAACTCCTCGCGATTCGTATATCCGTCACCGTCCGGATCGGCGTCCAGCATCTTGGGATCGTTCAAGTCGAGATGGTACTTCCGGAACCATGACTCATAGTCTGGATTCGCAGTTGCGAGCGCTTTGGTCTCCGCAGTGCTCGGGACCGCCCCGGTGGGCTCAGCCGCCTTCTCGACCGCCTCAGCCGCGCCGACCTTTTCCGCGCCTCCGCCGTCTGGATTGCTCCGCGCCTGCAGAGCCGCGCCATTCTTCGAAGCGGCCTCGGGCTTCTTGTGGCAGCCCGCGCACACGACGGCGCCCAGCGCGATGGCTTGTAGAAAGCGAAGTGAGACTTTCATATAAATTTCGACGATACCGGCTCCGTTCAAACGAAGCGAGACGAACTTTCCACAAACGCGAAAAGACCGCGAGTTCACCGAAATGGCATTGGCCAATGCGCTAATCGATTAGCAAAATCGTGAGGCGCTTCGGTCCGTGCGCCCCCAGCACAAGAATCCTTTCGATGTCCCCGGTGCGGCTGGGTCCGGTAATGAACGAAATAAAGCTTGGATATCCGGCAGCCCCGTATCGTTCCGCCAGGAGATCGTAGGCGGCTGTGAGGTCCGGCAGCATCTGGCCGCGGCGCGCGATCACAAGATGATGGGGCGGGAGCACGCTCAGCGCCCTACCTCCGGAACTGTGCGTCGTAACGCAAACCGAGCCAGTCTGCGCGACAAGGCATTCGCACCCAGTCAACCCGGCGTCGCATCGTTCCAGCGCATCCTTGTCGTAGTCCGCAGTGAGGTGCATCGTATCGATCGCAGCCGGGAGCATGCCGACAATCTCTGCAGTCAAAGGATTGGCATGAGTCGCAATGCTGCGCCAGCCCCCTTCGCGCGCCAATTTGGCGATATGGGCGGCTGCGTGGGCGGGCGTCCCGGCTTCGACGAATTCGGTCTTCAAGATAGTGCTTTGGCGCTTGAACGACGCCAGCCATTCGTCTGCTGATGCTCCAGCCTGCGGCAGCCACTGTCGGAACCCAGGCTTGCTGGCCGGGTGCTCGGGCGCTCCGCGCTTCGGGCCGTGGCCGGGCATAGGAGCTGGCGCTCTGAGCGCCTCTCGGATCCTGCCGAGTATCTTTGACCGGCTCGCGCTCACGGCTGCGCTCCTTTCCGTTCGCGCCAAAGGTCGTGGAATGTCCGCGGCGCCGCCTCCGGAAATTCGCGGCTCTCCGTCCATGCCCCGAGCGGGTCCAGGATCGTCCCTTCGAGTGCTGGATGAAACTTTTGCCCGAATGGCGCGAGCCTCGCCCCGAGCTTGTAAAGCCACGGACGCCGCATCGCAAATGCGAAGAGGCGCCAGAGCCATAGCTCCCACCAGACAGGCTTCTGCTCCGCCGCATTGCGTCGGTTGTGCAGGAGGTGATGGTGGATGTCGATCTTCACCGGGCACGCTTCTGTGCATGCCCCGCACAGCGACGACGCGCCGGAAAGATGCTTCCACTCCTGCAAGCCCCGAAAGTGGGGTGTGATTACGGAGCCAATCGGCCCCTGATAAGTCGAACCGTATGCGTGTCCGCCGATGTTCTTAAAGATCGGGCACACGTTTAGGCACGCACCGCAGCGTATGCAGTGGAGCGCATCCCGCTGCTCCGGGTCGGCAAGTAACCGCGTGCGATGATTATCCAGCAGCACGACGTGAAATTCGTCGGGGCCATCGATCTCGCCCGGCTGCCGTGGACCGCCGTACATCGAGTTGTAGCAGGTCAGCGATTGACCCGCGCCCGCGGTTGCCAGCATCGGGAGGAGCAGCGCAAGATCCGCAAGGCGCGGAACCACTTTCTCGATCCCTACGACCGCGACATGGATGCGCGGAAGCGCTGTGGTCAGGCGCGCATTTCCTTCGTTTTCGGTGATCGAAATCATCCCCGTCTCCGCTACGATGAAATTGGCTCCGGAAATTCCCATATCCGCTTCGATGTACTGTCGCCTAAGGAACCGCCTCGCGATTGCCGTCAATTCCTCCGGATCGTCTGTCTTCGCCGACCCAAGCTCTCGCTCGAACAGCGCGCTGATTTCTTCCCGCTTCAGATGCATGCATGGAAAGACAAAGTGATATGGCGGCTCGTGTCTCAATTGCTGGATGAACTCGCCCAAATCGCTCTCCACCACCTTGTATCCAGCGCCCTCCAAAGCGTCGTTTAGATGGATCTCCTCGCTCGTCATTGCCTTCGATTTCACGATTGATCGCACGCCGCCCGCCGCCGCCAGGCTCAGGATATACTCCCGCGCCTCCTTCCCGTTGGACGCCCAGAATACCTTCCCGCCCCGAGCCGTGAACCGCTCCTCGAATTGTTCAAGGTAAGCGCCCATGCGGTTCACCCCGTCATACTTGATTTCAGCGGCGGCGGTCCGCGCCGATTCCCAATCTGTGAACGCCGCCTTGTTCTCATCGCGTTTCCGTTCGTACCCATGCAGCGCTGCGCGGATAAAGGCGCGCCTCGGTATATCGTGGGCGGCGGCTTCCGAATCTCGGTCGAACAGTTGTTTAGTCAGCATGAGGCGCCGGCGCAAACCGGCGGTTGCATACGATTCCGCTCCAGAGGCCCGGCGTCAATGGAGATGGCCTGATCGCGCAGTAATCGATGGATGCCGCATTTTAAAGTTGCCGCGACCGCGCCGAATCGGATGCCATCTGCGCATCGAATTACCATGAGTGAAACGATCTCCCAACCTCACGACGCGTTCTTCCGCGCGATATTCGGACGCGTGGCCCATGCCGCATCGCTCTTCCAGCAATTGCTGCCACGGGACGTCGTGGAAAGGCTGGATTGGAGCGAGCTGCGGTGGGTGGACGGCTCGTTTGTGGACAAGGATTTCATCTAGGCCCAGAGCGATCTGCTCTTTCTTGTGCCATGGGATGGAACCCCTGCCGACACCGGCAAATCGCTGCTCCTGTACCTGCTCTTCGAACATCAGAGCGAGCCCGATCCAGCGATCGCCGCGCGACTGTTCGAATACATCGCGCGCATCTACCGACGGGATCGCGAAACGCATCCCCGCGAAGGACCGCCACCCGTTGTCACGATTTTAATGGCGCAAACCCGGGGCGCCTGGAAGGCATCGACGCGCTTTGAGGAGCATATCCGTTGGCCGCAGGAGGCGAATGCGCGGCGCTGGAACGCTAACAGCCAAAGTTTGAGCACCTCCTAATCGACCTGGGGGCGGAAGAGTGCGCGGCGTTGAGGGGCGATCTCGCGGCGCGACTGGCGCAGGGTGTTATGAAGACGCGGTCCCGGCGTCCAGACGGCGCGTGGTTCGACTGGTTTTTTTCGCTTGTGAGAGAGCCAGAGTTTCTCGCGCGG
>JBBSFI010000053.1:0-31446 GCA_038238905.1 Chthoniobacterales bacterium
GAAGTTTCCGCGGACGTTATCAAACTGAGATCAAACGTCATGCCGATTAACTCCAGTTAATATGGAACAAGGCTAATGAAGGAATGGTCACTCTTATCTACGGAGCACGCGATCAAGAGCACAACGAGGCAGTAGTCTTAAAGGAGTTTCTGGAAAAGAGTTGATGCTGGCTCGCAGCAACCAGCGTGTTCTTAGCGGCGCGCAGTGGATGGGTTGGGTTGGGCGCAGCCTTGCAGTTAAGGGGCATTCTGTTTCTCGCCGCGATAGATATCCGGCCGGGGCGGGCCTTCAACATTGATAGTCCCCATAGCTCCTTTTTCCATGCGAAACATCGAATGATCGACAATCGTATATTCGCCAGGAACGTCGAAGGTCATCTCGACAACGGCCGCGCCGCCAGCGGGAACCAAAGTGACTGAAACGCTGTGGGCAGGCGGGTCAACCAGATCGCCATCGCGGTAAAGCACATCGAAGATAGAGCCTACAACATGCAATGAGGAAGCGAGGTTAGGGCCGATGTTGCCAAAGTAGATTCTCACGCGCTCACCAGTCTTAACATGAAGAGCATTATCTCCGGTAAGTGCGCCGACTCGACCATTGAAAACGACAAAGGTGGGATGTTCCATTAACCCGTCATTGGAAGAGTATCCGAGCGTCGCCTCGCTGCCCGCCGGTGGCTTTGTGGTATAGAACTCACTCTGCATGACGTAGAATTCGCGATCGACTTTTGGCAGACCGGCTTCTGGTTCGACCAGGATCAAACCATACATGCCGTTGGCGATGTGATCCGCAATAGGTGGTTGAGCACAGTGATAGACGAACAGTCCGGGGTGAAGCAACTTGAATGAGGCGCTCTTAATCATCCCGGTCGACGCGTTCAGCAGCAGCGATCCACCCCCCGGTCCCGTCACCGCGTGAAAATCTATATTGTGTGACATTCCACGATCATCGGTGTTGCTTAACTCGACCTGCAATGTGTCGCCTTGCCGCGCCCTGATAAAAGGAGCCGGGGTTTGGCCGTTAAAAGTCCAGAAGACGTAACGCAGCTTCGGCGCGATATCCGCGGTCTTGTAACCGGCATTGAGATACACCTTAACGACGGCGGCTTCTTTGCGCGTAATCGGTGGGGGAACATTGGGCGCAGCAGTTAGCGCGTTGGTTTCAGTCTTTGGTGATTGAGCTTCAAGGTGGACTACCGTCTGGCAGAACAGGAATGCAGCGGTCAAAAGTATCTCGCGAGTCATATCGGTATTTCGGTGCGAACCATCACATTATTTCCAACCGCGCGTCATGAAATCGCTCAAAGACAGCGCAAACATGATGCCGAGCCAGAAAAAGCCAGTCGCGACGGCAACCCAGATCAAATGGTTGCTGCCGCGGACGTGCATGAAAAACAGGATGATGAGCAGACCTTTGGCGATGGAGATGCACATCGCGGCGATAGTGTTGAATGGACCGAGATTTACAAAGGCGGCGCCGATCGTAAGCGCGAGGAGGGCAAGCAGCGCGGCGGTCGTGCAAAGATACGTTTTGCTGTCAGCATCCAATTTCATGAGTGGCGGTCGATGAGGTAAATGAGTGGGAACAAAAAGACCCAGACGATGTCCACGAAATGCCAGTAGAGCCCGAGCAGATCGACCGGAGTGTCGTGCTGCGCGAATGCATCCGACCGCCACGCGCGGAAGGCGAAGATCGCGATAAGCACGACGCCAATCGTGACGTGGAGCGCATGGACGCCGGTCATTAAAAAGTAGAGATAGAAAAACATCTCGGCGTGCGCGCCTCCAAACTGGAACGACTTTCCCGGCAGCAAATGCTCGGAAATTTCGTGGGCGTATTCGAAGCCTTTGATTCCGAGAAATAATGTGCCGAGCGCGGCCGTGGTGAGCAGCAGCCATACGAGGGCTGTGCGTTTCCTTTCGCGCGCCGCGCGGACCGCGAACGCCATCGTCGCGCTGCTGATGAGTAATACGGCGACGTTCGTCCCGCCGAAACTCAAAAGCGTGTGGCGGCTCGCTTCCGCAAAGGCCTCGGGATACGCGAACCGATACACGGTGTAGCCAAGAAACATGCCGCCGAAAAACAGGACTTCCGTGGCGAGGAAAATCCACATGCCAAATGTCGCCGCCTCGCGCTGCTGCATCGCGTCGTCGAACTGATGGGCGTGTGTGGCGGCGGGGTCAGACATGGCGCGCGGCCTCCGATTCTGCGAGTTGCGCATCGTATGCATAAGCGCCTGCGGTCACTACCGGCGTCGTTTCAAAATTGTCGCGCGGCGGCGGCGATGCGGTCGTCCATTCCAAGCCCGTGGCCTGCCACGGATTTGCGCCGGCCGGTTTTCCGTAACGCAGCGACCAGAGCAGATACGCAAGCGGCAGGAGATAGCCGATGGCGAGGATGGACGCGCCCGAGGTCGAGAGCACGTTGAGCACCTGGAACTCCGGAGCATAGACCGGATAGCGGCGCGGCATTCCCAGAAAGCCGAGGATGAATTGCGGGAAAAACGTGAGATTAAAACCGAGGAAAATTGTCACTGCCGAGAGTTTCGCGAGCCATTCACAATACAACCGTCCGCTGATTTTCGGCCACCAGAAATGCAGACCGCCGAGATACCCCATCACCATTCCGCCGACCATGATATAATGGAAATGAGCGATGACAAAGTAGGTGTCGTGCAGGGGCACATCGACCGCCAGCGAGGCGAGAAACAAACCCGTGAGCCCGCCAATCGTGAACAACCCGATGAAGCCGAGAGCGTAAAGCATCGGCGTCTGAAACGTGATCGAGCCTTTGTAAAGCGTGGCCGTCCAGTTGAAGACCTTGATCGCGGATGGGATCGAAACCGCGAAGCTGAGGACCGAAAAAATCATCCCCGCGTAAATCGACTGGCTGCTCACAAACATGTGATGTCCCCAGACGAGAAACCCGAACACACCGATCGCCACAGTCGCATAAGCCACGAAGTTGTAGCCAAATAAGCGCTTGCGCGCAAAGCACGGGATCAGCTCGCTCACGACACCCATTCCGGGCAAAATCATGATGTAAACCGCAGGGTGTGAGTAGAACCAGAACAGGTGTTGGAAAAGCAGCGGGTCGCCGCCCATCGCGGGATTGAAAATGCCGACGCCAAATGCGCGCTCCAGCGCCATCAGCGCGAGCGTGATCGCGAGCACCGGTGTCGCGAGGACGAAAATGATGCTGGTCGTGTAGATCGTCCAAATGAACAGCGGCAGCCGAAACCACGTAAGTCCCGGCGCGCGCATTTTGTGGATCGTGACGATGAAATTCAGCCCGGTCGCAATGGAGCCGAAGCCCGCGATGAAAATGCCCGCCGCCATCGCGATGACGTGCCCATTTGCATAAGTCGAGCTATAGGGCGTGTAAAACGTCCAGCCCGTATCGACGCCGCCGGTGATGATCGCGAAAAGCGCGAACGCGCCGCCAGCCATGAACAAATACCAGCTCGCCAGATTCAGCCGCGGAAACGCCACGTCGCGCGCGCCGATCATCATCGGCACGAGGAAATTTCCGAGCACGGTCGGGATCGAGGGGATCAAAAAAAACCAGACCATCACCACGCCATGGATGGTGAAAAGTTTGTTGTAAGTCGCGCTCGTGACGAGATCGCCTTGCGGCGTGAGAAGTTCCAATCGCATCAAGGTCGCCGCCGCCCCGCCGATGAAAAAGAACAGCGTGATCGACACCATGTAGAGCAATCCGATGCGCTTGTGGTCGGTGGTCAAAAGCCACGAGCGGATCGAGTGCTCGACGTTGAGATAATTCGTTGCCGGCTCCACTTTCATCGGCAGGTCACGCGTTTCGGTAATCATTGATTTTTCCTTTCCGCTGCGCCGAGCGATTTCAAATACGCGATCAGCGCAGCGAGATCCTCCTCGCTGATTTGGTTTTGAAACGTGGGCATCAACGGCTCATAACCGGCGGCGATTTGCTTGTTCGGCAAAAGGATCGAGTCGCGCAGGTATTGATCGTCGGCGATTACGATCGTGTGATCGGAAAGCGGCACGGGCTTGCCGTAAATTCCATCGAGAAGCGGCGCGCGGATTGTGGAATTCTCCGCGTGGCAGCCGCTGCATCCAAGCGTGTGAAACGCGCGCTCACCTTGCGCCACGAGCGACACTGGCGATGGATTCTGGGCAAGCCACCGTGCGTGTTCCTGCGGCTTCAGAACGTAAATCCAGCCGCCCATTGTGGCGTGATTTGTCCCGCAATATTGCGAACAAAAGAGATGGTATTTTCCCGGCTTGGTAGGCGTGAACCATTCGGTCGTGTAGCGGCCCGGCAGCACATCCTGCTTGGTCCGAAAAGCGGGCACGAAAAAATCGTGGATCACGTCCTGGGATGTCATCACCAGCTTCACGGCGCGGCCGACCGGGATGTGCAATTCATTGATCTCGCGCCGTCCGTCCGGATGTTGGATTTTCCACATCCATTGTTTGCCCACGACGTAGATTTCATCGGCATCCGCGGGCGGTTTCGACATTCGGAAAAAAACGTCCGCGGCCCAAACGAAGATCGCGAGAAAGATGAGCAGCGGCAAAAGCGTCCACCCGATTTCCATGCTCACGCGAACCAGCTTGCGAGGCTTGTCTCCGCGCGACGCTTTCGAGCCTTGCCGGTAGCGGATGCAAAAAAACATGATGAGCACGAACACGAGCAGTGTCACCGCGCCGCACAGAGCTGTGAGTGCGTAGAAAATCCAATCGACCTCGCGCGCGAGATTCGACGCTTGTTCCGGGAAAAAAAACGAAATTACGCGCTTCATCCGATGCTCCTTGGTTGACCCGACACGCGGTCGCGCCGTGACATGGCCGTCATAAGAATCGCGAGCGCAGCCACCGTCAGAAAACCCGCGATGCGGATGACGCGCATGATGACGAGGCCATATTTTCCGGTGAGCGGATTGTAGTGAAAGCAGAGCAGAAAGAGCTGATCGGTGAACGAGCCGATGCGGCGGTTCGATGCCGCAATCAGCGCGAGCCGCAGCTCCTTCGGCGGATATTCGATGCCTGCGAAATAGCGGGAAACTTTCCCATCCGGCGTGAGCACCATGATGGCGCTCGGATGCGCATATTGGTTCGTTTGCGGATCGAGTGCGAAACGGAAACCGACGCTGCTCGCGAGCTGCTCGATGGCCGGTTCGTCGCCCGTTAGAAAATGCCATCCTCGCGCGCCTTCCGGCCGGCCGTAGCGCTGCGTGTAGCTCCTTTTCTTCGCCGCCGCGAGCGTCGCCGTCTCGCGCGGATTGAAACTGACGACGACAATTTCAAAATCTTTTCCTGCTTCGAATTTCAAATCCTGCGCGCTGGTCAAAAGCGCGTTGAGCACGAGCGTACACATGTTCGGACAATCGTAATAAGCGAGCACGAGAATCACCGGTTTCGATCCGAAGTAATTTCCGAGCCGCACCGGCTGGCCTGTTTCATCGCGGAAGGTGAGGCTGAGCGGAACTTGCGCGTTCAGCTTTTGCTCGAGGCCAGCTTTCGCCGTGGGGTCGGGCGGCTCACCGTGAGCGAATGCGGCCGTCACAAGCAAGAGTGCGCAGAGGAGCCAAACGGCCCGTGCGCTCGCCGGAACTTTGCCGCGCGCGCCGCTCACGGTTTCGCCTCCGTTGCTTTTTCCTGTTGCATTTGCAGGGGCGTTTTTCCCGCAGTGTTTGGCGTCGGGGACAGGCCCCGTTGCACGATCAGATCCATCGCGCGCTCGATCGGAATCCGAGCAATGCCAGCGCCGCGATCGACCCATCCGTAGCTGTTCAGAATCGCGTCTTCCCGTCCGCGAAATTTCCCCATCTCGCGCTCGGGATCGGCCTGCAACTTCGGCTCCGGCGCGTCGATGCGATCGGACGTGATGCGCGTCGCTGCCCCTCCGCGAAAATGTTCGTTGAGCCGCCAAAACATTCCTCCGATCAGCAGGAGAACGAGCGCGCCGCCGAGAACCAGCACGATGGCGAAACAGCCGACGCCGCCCGCGCTGATATCGCGTGTTTCGTGCCCGCGTGAATCGCCGCGCAGCTCACTCATTTTGCGTCTCCTCGATGAGCGCCGCCGGCAGCAGCGGTTGCTGTTTTAGAAAATAGAAAAAGAGCGCGAACCAAAATCCGCCGAGCGCGAGCAGCTCGGAAAAATCGAGCCAGTGGACGTAAAATCGGGCGGGTTGAAACGACGGCGCGAGCTGCCAGAAGTCGGCGACGATGTTCGCCAAAACGATCCCGAGCGCGATAACCGCGAGACGTTGTTTGTCGCGCTTCGCTTCGCGCGAAAGCAGCAGCACGAAGGGCACGAAAAATTGGAAAATCGCGACGGCGACCGCGAGCCACTGCCAGCCGCCGCGGCTGCGATCCAGATACCAACCGATTTCTTTCGGCAGGTTGCCCGACCAGATGATGAGGAATTGCGAAAACGAAACGTAGGTCCAGAAAATCACGAACGCCAAAAGCAGGTTTCCAAGATCGTGAAACACTTTGGTCGGGATTTTTTCGGCGAGCGCATTATCCCGCGCAAACAGCGCAAGCAGCGCGGTGACGAGCGCGAGCGCGGAGAGAAACTGGCCCACGATGAACACCTCGACAAAGATCGTGGAATACCATTTCGGATCGAGCGACATGATCCAGTCGGTCGAGGCGAAATTCATGCAGAGCACATAGATGATCAGCCCGCCGGAGGAAAGCGCGGTGAGGCGCGTGGGAATGGTTTTTGCGCTGCCCTGCGCGAGCGTCCAGCGCCGCAAAAGCGCGCCGATGATTCCGATGACGACGAAATAGAAAACGGCGCGCGCGGTGAAAAACGGAGCGTTGAGATATTCGGCTTTGTGATGGTAGCCGCGGGCCTCGCCGCGCTCGCCATTTGCCCAGCCAAAGATGTCGCGCAACCCAAAAATCACCGGGAGAAAGAGGAGCGCCATGAGCGGCAGCGTGCGATAAGCCGCGGTCGATAAATTGCGCACGGCGAGTCCCCATTTTCCGCCGGAGAGAAATTGCATCATCACGATGACGAGCGCGCCGAGCGGCAGACCGCTCCAGAAAATCCACGCGAAAAGATAGGAATGAAAAAATTGCGCGCGGTTGAAAATCGCGCCGATGAGCGAGAGCACGGCGGCGGCTGCGCCGGTGATGAGCGCGCGCTTTTGCCAGCGCTCGATGAGCGGCGCAAGGTGAGATGTGAGAGGCGAGAGGTCGTTCATTTGGCGCATCGTCTCACTTTTCACCTTTCACTTTCGCTGCGTCCGCGGCGGTCGCGTGCTGGCTGAGTTGCAGCGCACGGATGTAAGCGGCTATCGCCCATCGGTCGGCGGGCGCGACGCGAGCGGCGTAGGAATACATCACGCCATAGCCGTTGGTCATCACGTTGAAAAAATGGCCGATCGGCGCGTCGCGCAAACGTTGTTCGTGCAGCGACGGCGGCCTTGGAAAACCGCGCTGAACGATCATCCCATCGCCATCGCCGATGCGCGAGTGACAGACTGCACAGTAGATATCAAACCGCTCGCGACCGCGCGACAGCAAGTCGCTTGTAACCGGCGTCGGAAATTCAGTCACTAGCTGGCCGTTGATTTTGCCGGTGAAAAATGCGTCGTCTTCATCGAGATGGCCGCGCGCCACCGTGTGTGGAGGAATAGGACGCGAGCCGCTGCCGTTTGCGAAAAAGTTGTCTTCGGCCAGCGGCTTGAGGTGGGGTTGATCCACCATTCCGCGGCGGCACGCGCACAGCGCGAGGCAAAGAACGAGGCAGGTCGCTTTCACTTCTCCACCTCTGTGATCGTCATCGGCGCCAGCGACGAGAGAAACGCGCGCACCTTCTCCGCCTGAAAAAGCGCATCGTCTTTTTCGATGCAGAGAAAAAACCGCGTCTGGCTTGCGAGCTTGAATTCCGGCGCGTTGAAAACCGGATGATATAGCCGCGGCAGTCCATTGAGCGCAAGCATTCCAATGACGCCCGCGATGGCTGCGAAAAGCACCGTCAGCTCGAAAGTAATCGGGATAAACGCCGGCCAGCTATGCGGCGGACGTCCGCCGACGTTCAGCCGGTAATCGATGACAGCGGAATACCATTGCATGCCGTAAGCCGTGAGCGCGCCGCAGATTCCGCCCAGCAAGATGATGAGCGGCACGCGGGTTTTATGAAGACCCATTGCTTCAGCGACACCTTCAACCGCGTAGGGACTGTAAGCATCCATTTTGCGATAGCCCGCTTCGTAAGCCGCGTGCGCCGCGTGCAGCAGTTGCTCAGGCTTTTCAAACTTGGCCATTACGCCGTGGAGGCGTGCTGGTGAAAGGTAAGAAGAAGGAGGCTCGTTCATCTTCTCACCTTTTAGCTCTCACGCTCCTTTTTCTTCTCATGCACAAGATCGCGCATTTCGCTGATCGAGATCGCCGGCAAAATTCGCAGGAACAAAAACAGCAGCGTAAAGAACAATCCGAACGAGCCGATCAGTGTCATCCAATCCCACCGCGTGCCGTGGAACATGCCCCAGGACGACGGAAGGAAATCGCGATGCAGGCTCGTGATGACGATGACGTAGCGCTCCGTCCACATGCCGACATTGACGAGAAGCGCGACGAGAAAGAGCCATGCGGGATTGGTGCGGATGGCCTTGAACCAGATGGCCTGCGGGACGAGCACGTTGCAAAACATGAGAATCCACCACGCGGGCCAATACGGCCCGAACATGCGGTTGAGCGTCATATAGATCTCGAACTTATCGTCGCTGTACCACGACATGAACGCCTCCGTGATGTACCCATGCGAGACCATCAGGCCGGTCACCAGCATCACCTTCGCGCTGTTTTCCAGGTGCCGGATGGTGATGAAATCCTTCAGCCCGTAGAATTTTCGGATCGGAATCGCTAGCGTGAGCACCATCGCAAAGCCGGAAAAAATCGCGCCAGCTACAAAATACGGCGGGAAAATGGTCGAGTGCCATCCGGGGACGATGGCGATCGCAAAATCGAAGGAGACAACGCTGTGCACCGAGAGCACCAGCGGCGTGGCGAGGCCGGCGAGGATGAGATAGAGGACATGGAACCGTTTCCAATGCCGCGCCGAACCACGCCAGCCGAGCGCGATAATCCCGTAAAATTTTTGCAGTCCCCGGCGATCAGCCCGGTCGCGCATCGTGGCCAGGTCTGGAATCAACCCGACATACCAAAACATCAGCGACACCAGCAAATAAGTGCTCACTGCGAAAACATCCCAGACTAGCGCACTGCGCCATTGCGGCCATAGACCCATCGTGTCGGGATATGGAAGCAGCCAATAGAAAACCCACGGACGGCCGAGATGCAGCAGCGGGAACACGCCTGCGCACGCGACGGCGAAAAGCGTCATCGCTTCGGCGAAGCGATTGATCGACGTGCGCCAGTCCTGGTGCAGCACCAGCAAGATCGCCGAGATGAACGTGCCGGCGTGGCCGATCCCGATCCACCAGACAAAGTTTGTAATCGCGAATCCCCACGCGACCGGGATGTTCACGCCCCAGATCCCGACGCCTTTGATGAACAACCAGGCGATAGCGAAGTTGAACATCATCAGGAGTAGAAACGCGATCACGAGTCCGCCGAGCCAGGAGAGGCCGACTGGACGAGTGAGGACGATATCGGTGATCTTCTTCGTCACCGACGCGTTGTCGTAACCCGGCGCGACCACTGGCTCTTCAACTTGACCGCTCATCCGTTTTTCACCTCTGGGTTCGGATTGCGCAGCTTCGCGAGATAGGTTGTCCGCGGGCGCGTGTTTAGCTGCGCGAGCAGGCCGTAATTCAGCGGCGACGCTTTCATTTTCGCGACGCGGCTCTGCGGGTCATTGATGTCGCCAAAAACAATCGCGTCCGCGGGGCATGCTTGCGCGCACGCGGGAATAATTTCGCCGTCGCGGATCGGCGCATCTTTCTCCTCCGACTCGATCCGCACGCGATTGATGCGCTGAATGCAATACGTGCATTTTTCCATCACGCCGCGCGTGCGCACCGTCACGTCAGGATTGCGCAGGAGCTTCAGCACCGGCGCGTTCTCGAAGCGGTCGCGGTCGTATTCGAGGAAGTTGAAACGGCGGACTTTGTAAGGGCAATTGTTCGAGCAATAGCGCGTGCCGATGCAGCGATTGTAAACCATCTGGTTCAGCCCCTCGGAACTGTGCACCGTCGCGGCGACCGGACAGACCAACTCGCACGGCGCGTTCTCGCAGTGCATGCACGGCACCGGCTGAAAATGCAGCGCCGGATTTTCCGGCGCGCCCTCGAAATAATTGTCCACGCGAATCCAGTGCATTTCGCGTCCGGCCGCCACCTGCTCTTTTCCGACCACCGGAATGTTATTCTCCGCCTGACATGCGATGGTGCAAACATTGCAGCCGATGCAGGTGTTAAGATCGATCGCCATCCCCCACGCATGGCCTTTGTATTCGACCGCTGGGTAGAGGGATTCATCGCCTGCGGGAGCCGGTTCCTCGCCTTGCGCTATGACGTTCGGATTTTTTTGAGAATCGCTCAGCGCGCCCGTTCGCACGATGTCGCGCCCTTCCATTCCATGATGCTGCTGCGTGGTGGCAAGTGGATGCCGTGCACCGTTCGCGCGCACTTCCAAACCCGATCCGCCCCATGGCGCGTCGGACGTGCGAAGCGCATAAGCATTGAATCCGACGCCATTGCCGACGCTTCCCGCGCGAGTGCGTCCGTAACCAAGCTGCACGGTCACGCAATCATCCGCCTGACCCGGCAGAATCCAGATCGGCGCCTGAACGGAGCGGCCTCGGTATTTCAGCTCGACGACTTCTTCATTCGCGATTTGCAAACGCTGCGCCGTCGCGGGCGAGACGAGCGCGGCGTTGTCCCATGTGATTTTTGAAAACGGTTGCGGGAGTTCTTGCAGCCATGCGTTGTTTGCAAAACGACCATCGTAAATGTGCGGCGACGGGCGGATGAGCAGCTCCAGAGTTTTTAGAGTGTTTTCCGAATTCTGGGTTCGTTGATTTATCGTCACCGGCTGCGAAGCCTTTGGTGAAGGCGGTTCGCGGGTGATTCCATCGTGCAGCGAGCGCCGCCAGAATTTTTCAAATTCGTCGCCGGCGTGCTGGCTCCGCCAAAACGCGCGCACGATTTCGTAGCCGTTCGTGAGCGCCTCCCCGGTCAGCGCGGCGAGCAATTCGTGCGCGGACTTGCCGCCATAAAGCGGCTCGATAAGCGGCTGCATGATCGTTGCGGCGCCATTGAACGCGCGCGCGTCGCTCCACGTTTCCAGCGCGTGCGCTTCGGGAATGTGCCAATGGCAGAGGGCCGAAGATTCGTCGTCGTAAAGCCCGAGTCGGATGCGCATCGGCACGCGCGCAAGTTTTTTTGCGAAATCAAAATCGGCGGGCGCATCGTAGGCCGGGTTGCCGCCGATGATGAACAGTGCTTCGACTTTTCCGCCGTCGAGGTCGCTGACCAGTTCGCCGAACGAGTTCGCTGTTGAGGCGATCGACTCCGCGATTTGCAGCGGTTGATTCCAGGCGCGCGCAAACTCTCGAAGCTCCTGCGGCATCGTTTCACCCACGAGGATCGCGCTCTTTCCCGCGTGTGCGCGCAAATCCTCCAGCACCGCGACGCTCCATTTTGACTGCGCCTTTCCAGTGACGATTGCGTCGCCAAATTCCCGCAGCGCTTGTGGCGAGAGCGGAAAGCGATGATCCGCTCTCGCGCCAGCGATCGTCGGCGTACTCTCCGCGACATAGAGCCGATTGAAGTTTTTCCCATCCCGGCGGCGGCTTGTGAAGTCGCGCGTGTATTTGATTTGCGCCGGACCCGCGCCGAGGAAATCGGCGTCGATCGAGACGATCACGTCCGCGCGCGCGAGGTCGTAAAACGGTTGAGGCGCGGCAGGCGCGAGCGGTTCGTATTCGTGCCACTTCGCGGCGGGAAATTCTTTCAACAGCGACGCGATTTGCGCGAGCAGCGTCGGTGACGTGATGTGGCCCGTCAGCAGTCGCAAGTTCGCTCCATTGCTTGCTTTCCACTTCCCGCGCTCGCCCATTACCGTCGCGAGAAACTCATCCCACGTTGCCACTCCACCGCCCTTCATCACCGTCTGAGAACGGTCGGGGTCGTAGAGCGCGAGCAGTTCCGCCTGCATGAACACGTCGCTCGCCCCCAGGCTCGCGGGATGATCGGGATTGCCTTCGATCTTCGTCGGACGCCCTTCGTGACTCTCGACGAGCACGCCCCGCGCGTAGCCGTCGAGCGTGAGCGCCGTGGCAAAATAGAGAGGCTTTCCGGGAATCAATTCCTCCGGCTGCCTCACGTAAGGCACGATCTTTTCCAGCGGCTGCCGCGTGCATGCGCCCACGCCCGCGAGCGCGAACGACGCGCCCATCAGTTTCAAAAAATGCCGCCGGTTTACCTCGTCCGGCCATTCGCTCGCGAGCGGCGGAAATTCGCGCGCGATCCATTCGCACGACTCCGGCGTGGCGGCAAACTCCTCGAGACTGCGCCATTGATGCCGGCTCATCGGTGGCAGGTGACACAATCCGTCAGACCTTCGCTGCGGATGTGATGTTGCGCGAACAACCGGCTGCCGAGCGCGGCCTGATTGTCCGGTTTTTCATAGGTCATGTTGAAAACCTCATCGCGCGGACGCAAATTTTTCGCCGGGTCGCGATGGCAATCGAGGCACCAGCGCATTTGCAGTTCCTGCGTTTTCCAGGTGATCGGCATTTGATCGACGCGCCCGTGGCAACTCGCGCAGCCGACGCCTTTGTTCACATGAATGCTGTGGTCGAAATAGACATAGTCCGGCAGATCATGCACCCGCGTCCAGCGCAGCGGCGTGCCGTTTTGCAAACTGTCGCGCACCGGCTGCAACACCGGCGCGTCTTTCCACACTTGCGAGTGGCACGTCATGCAAGTCTCCGTCGGCGGAATCCCCGCGAACGCCGATTTCTCCACCGAGGTGTGGCAGTAGCGGCAGTCGATGCCGAGCCCCGCGACGTGGTGCTCATGGCTGAACGGAACCGGCTGGTCGAGCGGCACGGCGACATGCGTCATGTACGGCGACCGCAAAACCGAGTACGCGCCCCATCCCAATCCGGCGGCCCCGAGGACAACGGCTCCGATGCTCAGTCGCGCAATGGTGTTTGCGCCTCTTGGGAAAAGCTGCGCCATAGGTTCTCATCCAAGCCCCCGATCGGTCGTGTTCGCTAGTGCGCCGGGACGTCCGGTGCGGGACAGAAGTTTCACGCCGGAACTTTCGATTCTCGCCAGGAATTCGCGCGTATTTTTCGCCCACCAGCGCCTGCCGCCGATCTCGCGATCTATTCCCCCAGCAGCCGCGCAGGAGCACGCGTCCGCCGAAAACGGACGCTAAAACTTTATGTTCAGGTCCACTTGCAGGATTTCCGACTTATTCTGGTTCGCAATCGCATTGTCTGTCGTCGCCTCGCCTCCGATGAGATTCGGACGCAAGCGCCATGCCTGGTACCACGCAAGCTGAAGAATCGCGAAGTCCGTTAGATTGTACGCCACCGCGACCTTGCAGCCTTGGGTGTTCACATAGCCGAGGGCGAATTCATTGTCGTTCAGATTCGGATCGATCGAACTGAATCCGGTTTGCCGATAATTGGCCACGATCGACCAATCGCCAGCATGCGCATTCTGGCCCACTTGAACTCCCGCCAGCCACGCGATGTCGTCCTGCGCGCTGTGATACTTCGTCTGTCGCCCTTCGGCGTCGCGGACGGTGCTCATCCGATACACATCGTCGTACCGCTTGCCGCCATCGGCATTATAAGCAAAATCCCAGAAGACCTTCGTTCTCACTCCTCCGATCGCAAATGTAATATCGCCGGGCGCAAGAATCAGGTTTAAGTCGCGAGCCGCTCCGGTTACCAGCGCCGAATCCTGGAATGACACGCTGTTGTTAGCCCCGCTCAGCGAGGCGGCGTTCTCGATAAACCATGCCGGCGCGAGTGTGAACGAGACTCCATGCGCGGCATAGCTTCCGATCAACTGCGTCTCGAAAATGTACGCATCGGTGGTCTTATCGTGCTGCTTGATGCCGGGATCCT
Source organism: Chthoniobacterales bacterium (assembly GCA_038238905.1). Taxonomy (GTDB): domain Bacteria; phylum Verrucomicrobiota; class Verrucomicrobiia; order Chthoniobacterales; family Chthoniobacteraceae; genus JBBSFI01. Next base: position 14,052 of record JBBSFI010000053.1, read on the forward strand.
TTCCGCCGCCTTCCATATTGTCGTTGTAGAAAAGTTGGCCGGCGACCAGCGTGAGTTCCCACGGGGCGCCCCCCGGCTCGATCGGGACGGCGGATTTGCCGCCGGCCAAGTGCGGCGCAACGGAGCCAGCCTGCGATCCGAAGCGATGAAAGGCCACCTGCTCGAACACGCCGCTTGGATTCACATCCGGATCCCACACCAAATCAGTCGTGTAAAACGGGTTGGTCGTCTTGCCGACTTCGAGCAGAAGCCAGGCGTAGGGATTATACCCGAGGTACGCCTTCGAGACGTACATGCTGTATTTGCTGAATTCTCCGTCGTAGTTCTGATTCGATGAGTCGCTCGAAGGACTGGTCGCCAGTTCAAACCCGCCAAACCATTGGTCCCCGAGCTTAATGTCCGCGTCGAGCCGGAGCCGGAAGCGCCACCGGGAATTCTGATTCCCAGTCGGGTCGTACTTCGTCTTCGTGCCCGGCAGCGGCGAATAAACGGCCGCCTTGAGATTGTCGTATTGGTAGCGCTCCCGAATATCGCCATACAGCCGCAGTTCTGTCAGAGAGTTGCTCAGTTTGAGCTTATTTGCGCTGCTGGCCTGATCCTTCTTCGCATCCTCGTCCTGGATCGCAGCCGCCTCCTTTTCCGTAAGAAGATGCTTCTGCACGAGGGTCTGCAGCAGCCGCTCTTCGTCGGCGGAAGCAGTAGCGACACCCAGGGCGAGAGACAGGAGCGCAACGGGACGGATGGCAAAAAATGACATGCCACGGTTTTTCTGTTACAATACCGATTCAGTCAAGAATGAATTTTAGGTAGCCCCGCGAAGTTCTTCGAGACCTTCGAGAAAGCCTCCTTCCACCGGCCCCTCTTCCGGCGCCCGCAGCGCGCCTCCTGTGGGACGGCGCAACAACTTCTCGACCATAAAAGGGACTGCCACTCCATCCCTGCGAAGTTTTCTTAAGGTAATCTCTACGACATCCCCCAAGTAGTATCGATCGAGGATCCTCGATATCGCATTCCGAACGTCGAGCATGAGCATCCGCAGCCCGCAGTGCTCTTCATCGGGGCAGGTGCATCGCTCGTACGCTGTCTGGCTCACGCAGGCGATCGGCGCGAGCGGTCCGTCGATAAGTCGAATAACATCACCCAGGCGAATCTCCTTGGGAGGACGGGCCAAAAAATAGCCGCCGCCCTTTCCGCGCTTCGTTTGGATGTAGCCGGCCTCTCGCAATTGCATGAGGATCTGTTCCAGAAATTTAACAGGCAGATGCTCCTTCTCAACGAGCTCGCCCACCTTGATGAGCGGACGTCCGAGTTCGTAGGCAATGCCGAAATCGATCAGCGCTCGGAGCGCGTACTCCCCTCGTTTAGTCAGCTTCATTTAATCGAAGCTTATCTCTACTGGGCGCGGAGACAACAACGATGCGCGTCTGTTCTAGGATTTTGTGCGGTCTACCCAACGCCAGAGCGCGCCGACCAAAAGACCGGCGCCGACTGCGGCCCCCAGTTCAACGAGCGGGCGCCCCGCCGACTTTTGTGGACCCGTGCGCACAGAAGTTCGACGGAGTACGGCGAGCGTCTCCTTCGCCGGTTCCCTTCCGTCTTTTGCGCCGACCCCGGAGACAAGATGCGCCAGTTCCGAGGAAAACTCGGCGCATTTCACGGGCGTCGGACCTTTCTCCGTCCAGATCTCTGTCGTCGTGGCGTACCGGGCGGGCGTCGCGGGTTCGCCAGATTCGCGCGCATATACTTGCGTGAACTCCGCTCCGTAAAATACGATGCAAGAGGCATAGTATATCCACACGAGCAGCACCACGGCCGAGCCTGCGGCGCCGAATGACGAGGCGGAGCCGCTCCGCGCCAAATAGAAGGAAAGGGCCACTTTGCCGACCCCGAAAAGCGCCGAGGTTAGCAACCCGCCGACGACCGCACTGCGCCATTGAACCCGGGCATCGGGCAGAACCTTTAAGAGCAGCGCGAAGAGCAGCACTTCGATCAGCATCGGCAGCAGGAACCCGACCGAAGCGGAAGCGGCGGCGGGCACAGCCCAATGCCGGTCGAGCCAGCCAATGAAGGCGGCGACGGTCGTCGAGAGCACCAGCGAGATGAGAAGCAGAAACCCGATTGCCAGGACCATGCCGAAAGTAAATACTTCGGCGCGGATATAGTTTATCCAGCCCAGATCGGCGCGCGGCTCCACTTTCCAAATGACGTTGAGCGACGCTTTAAGTTGCGCGAAAAGGGTCGATGCCCCGGCGAGAAGGGTCACGAATCCGACGAGCGTAGCGCCGCTGCTGTGTTTGCTTGCGCTCTGTAGAATCGATTGCACCGCTTCGGCGGTCTGCGATCCGGTGAATTGTTGCAGTTCGACCGCGATCTGGCCCTGCGCCGCCTTTTGTCCAAAAATCCCGCCAGCGATGCCGATTGCAATCAAAAGGAGCGGAGCCAGCGAGAAGAGGGCATAATACGAGAGCGCCGCGCTAAGCCGCATCACGTTGTCTCGCGAAAATTCGCGGTACGCTTTCACAAACACACCCGCGGTTTCCCTCATCGTCAACGGATGTCTCATTCGCGGTGTATCGGATGCCGCGCCGACTTTGCGGGGTTTTAGAAGCCAGCCACCAGCTTGCGGTTCGCGCGCATCCGATGGTTGAGTTTCGATTTCATCCTCAAATGGCGTCCACTGCCGAACTTACGATCGAAGGCCGAAAGGTTCCAGTTTCAAACCTGGGGAAGGTGCTCTACCCGAAGACTGGCTTCACGAAAGGCGATGTGATCGATTACTACGTCAATATATCGCCGGTGCTCCTGCCGCATCTCAAAGGCCGCGCGCTGACTTTGAAGCGGTATCCAAATGGCGTGGATGGAATGTTTTTCTACGAGAAGTCGTGCCCGAAACACCGTCCGCCTTGGGTTTCCACTCAGGACGTTTGGAGCGAAGGGCGCAACGACAACATACCGTACTGCACGGTCGAGGATCTGCCGACCCTGGTGTGGCTCGCCAATCTGGCCGACTTGGAGCTGCACACGTTCATGGCGCTTGCAAAAGCTCCCTTGCGTCCCACCACCATGGTCTTCGACCTCGATCCCGGCGCGCCCGCGACGATCGCCGAATGCTGTGTCGTCGCGCTCCGGTTGAGGGCCGCCTTGCGGGATGTCGGGCTGGAATCCTTCCCGAAAACGTCGGGATCCAAAGGTTTGCAGCTTTACGTTCCCCTCAATACGCCAGCCACATTTGACGCCACCAAGGGTTTCGCCCACAGGCTGGCGGAAGCGCAGGAGAAGGACGATCCCAAACTCGTGGTCTCGAAAATGCAGAAGAATCTTCGTGACGGGAAAGTGTTGATCGACTGGAGCCAAAACGACGACCACAAAACAACCGTCTGCGTCTATTCGCTGCGCGCGAAAGAGCAGCCTGCAGTGTCAACCCCGCTCGCTTGGGACGAGGTGGAATCGTGCGCGAAGTCGAAGAAGCCTGGCGAACTCGTCTTCGACACCAAGGCGGCGCTGCGACGTGCGGAATCGCACGGCGATCTTTTCGCTCCCGTCTTAAAACTCAAGCAGCGCCTTCCAAAAAGCGCCGCCAGTGGGAGCGCGCTCGTTTAATGAATCCTGCCGTAGTACCGGACGCCGATGCTGCCGCTAAACTCGCCCGTCAAACCGCGCCAAGGCGACCGTGAAGCGGAAGTCGGCAGAAGCACGCGATCGGTGAGGAGCCGATTCACAGCCTCTTGAGACGGAGCGGAACCCTTCGCGCGGCCCGCTTTCTCGGCGTTCGCCGCTGCGAATGGCTGGTTCAGCAAAGGGCGCAGATCGCCGGCATGAATCGGAGCGGCCGCCAGAAGCACGGCGGTGGCTGCTATTGCGGCAGGCAGGTTCATCATCCTTGAATAGAATGAAATCGATCGCGCGTCGAACACAAATGCGCACCGGTTCTTGCTTCGGCGTCGATCGGCGGATACCCTCTCGGGTTTTTCCCATATGAGTTCCGCGCCAAAGACAGCGACCGCCAGCAAAACCAGCCGTTCGAACGGCGCCTCGTTGCATCGAAAATGGTCGTCGGAGGTCGTGGATGGAGCGGAGCGGGCGGCCAGCCGAGCCATGCTGCACGCTGTCGGTTTCACCCGCGACGATTTCAAGAAGTCGCAGATCGGCATCGCCTCGACCTGGAGCATGGTGACTCCATGCAACATGCATATCGATCAACTGGCCCGCCAGGCGGAGGCCGGCGTCAATACGGCTGGAGCCAAAGCGGTGATCTTCAACACCATCACCATTTCGGACGGAATTTCGATGGGGACGGAGGGGATGAAATACTCGCTGGTCTCGCGGGAAGTGATCGCCGATTCAATCGAAACCGTGGTTGCATGCGAGGGGTTCGATGGCGTGGTCGCGATCGGCGGCTGCGATAAGAACATGCCGGGGTGCATCATGGCGCTCGCGCGGCTGAACCGGCCGAGCGTGTTCGTCTATGGCGGAACTATTTTGCCCGGCTGCATCACCGGCATCCTCGCGCACAAGCGCCTGCGCAAGGAGCAGGCCGATCGCATCGCCGGCCGGAAGCTCGACGTCGTCTCGTGCTTTGAAGCCGTCGGCGCTCACGCCAACGGCCAGATCGACGATCGGGAACTGGCGCTGATCGAGGAAAACGCCATTCCGGGAGCGGGTTCTTGCGGCGGAATGTACACCGCAAATACCATGGCTTCTGCCATTGAAGCGCTCGGGATGTCGCTCCCAAATTCTTCCGCGCAAAATGCCATCTCGCCCGCGAAAGCGCAGGATGCACGCGCCGCCGGCATGGCCGTGATCGAGCTGGTTAAGCGCGGCATACGGCCCTCGGACATTCTCACACGCGAGGCGTTTGAAAACGCGATCACCATCGTCATCGCACTAAGCGGTTCAACGAACGCCGTGCTCCATTTGCTCGCGATGGCCCACTCCGCCAACGTGAAGCTGGAACTCGACGATTTTACTCGAATCGGCAAGCGCGTCCCGGTTCTCGCCGACCTGAAGCCAAGCGGCCGCTTTCTCATGAGTGAACTCGTCGATATCGGCGGCCAGACACCGCTGATGAAGATGCTACTCGACGAAAAGCTGCTTCATCCCGGCTGCATGACGGTTACTGGAAAGACGATGGCCGAAAATCTCAAACGGGTAAAGCCGTATGCCAAAGGGCAGGAGATCATCCGTCCGTTTTCCGATCCGATAAAGGCCGAGAGTCACCTCGTTGTCTTGTACGGCAACCTCGCTCCCAAAGGCGCCGTCGCTAAAATCAGCGGAAAAGAGGGTCTCGTCTTCTCCGGCAAAGCCATCATATTTGAGAACGAGCAGGACGCCCTCGCTGCCATTCTCGGCGGCTCCGTTAAAAAGGGGCATGTCATCGTGATCCGCCATGAGGGGCCTGTCGGCGGTCCCGGCATGCGGGAGATGCTTTCGCCAACGAGCGCGGTCATGGGCAAGGGCCTCGGCAAGGATGTGGCGCTCATCACCGATGGGCGTTTCTCCGGCGGCTCCCACGGCTTCGTTGTTGGCCATATCACGCCCGAAGCAGCGCTTGGCGGACTGCTTGCGGTGGTGAAGAATGGCGATCCCATTACGATCGACGCGAATAAGCGGGTGCTCAATCTCGAGGTGGCTCAGGCCGATATAGACAAACGCCTGTCCAAGTGGAAAAAGCCCGCAAGCCGCTACACGCGCGGCGTGCTCGCGAAGTACGCCAGGCACGTAATGAGCGCCTCCCAGGGAGCCGTCACGGACCTTGAATAGCCGCAGGGACAGCGCCTGCTACCCGCCCGCTTTAAACTCGATCACATCGTGTGAAGCGCTCTCCTTCTGGCCCGCAGGCGTGACCCGGATGTACCGGGCCCGCTCTCGAAGGTCCGCCAGAGTCCGCGCACCGATGTAACCCATCCCGCTCTGCAGGCCCCCCGAGAGCTGCAGCAGGACAACATCCAGCGGCGGGCTCGCTTCTTTCAGCGCCTCGACTCCTTCCGCAGCGACCTTCCGCAGCGTATCCTTGCTGGCATGTCCGTACCGGGCGGCGCTGCCGGCCTGCATCGCCGCGTGCGAGCCCATTCCCCGATATTGTTTGTAGAGCTTGCCGTTGATCTCCATTACCTGGCCGGGCGCCTCTGGACATCCAGCTAGCAGCCCGCCGCACATCACGGCGTCCGCAACCGTGAGCGCTTTGACGATATCTCCCGATTTTACGATTCCGCCATCGGCCACGATGCGCACATTGCGCCGGGATGCCGCCCTCGATGCCACGTAGAGCGCAGTCAATTGCGGTATGCCAACCCCCGCGACGACTCGCGTTGTGCAGATCGAGCCCGGACCCTGCCCGACCTTCACCACATTCGCGCCGCATTCCGCCAGGAAATCGACTCCTTCCGCGCTCGTGATATTTCCAGCCAGAATCGGCATATCGGGAAACACCTCGCGGATGAGGCGAACGGTGTCTCCCACTCCCCGGGAGTGGCCATGTGCGGTGGAGACTGCGATGAGATCCGCTCCCCGCTCCGCGAGGGCGCCGATGTGGGCTACGATGCGGTCCCGATCCAGCTCGCCCGTGCTGTTGCGCGCCGCGGAGACACTCGCGCCGCACAGCAGCCGAAACTGCGCGTCGCGCGCGGGCTTCAATTGGGCCTGCCGCTCATTCCGGATCCGCTCGATATCGGAGACCGTGAAAAGCCCCCGGAGCCGGTCCCCGTCATCCACGACGAGCAGTTTGTGAACGCCGATGAACTCATTGAAGAATTGGTCAGCGCGTCCGATGGGATCGATCCCGAGCTCCCGTTCGTGAATCGTGTGCACCTGTGCCCGCGGCAGCATTGCCGCCGCCACGCCGATTGCGGCATAGCGGGGGCGCACAACATGCCCCGGCAGCAAACCCAAAAGTTTATTGTGCTCATCCACAACAGGGAAGGTGCGGAACCCGTACCCTTTTGCCTCGATCAGGCCGAGCACGTCGCCGATCTGCTGCGATGCGCCGACCTTGATCGGCTCTTGAATGAGTCCATGCACGGTGTTCTTAACCCGGCTAACCTCCGATAGCTGCTGCCGCTCCGGCATGTTGCAATGGATCACACCCAGCCCGCCGGAGAGCGCCATCCCGACTGCCATCGGCGATTCCGTCACGGTGTCCATATCCGACGAGATCAAGGGGATATGCAGGTGGACGCCATCCGCCAAAGTGGTCTCCAGATTCGCATCGCGCGGGAGCACTTCGGAGTACAGTGTCGCCAGCGTCACGTCGTCGTACGTGAGCGCCACTCCATTTTGGGCGCGAAAAAATTCGTCAGCCGGAAGGTAAAAAGTCTGGTCGGTGGAGAGGGTCTCTTCTGCCATATGAGAGAATGCCAGCGGCTTGCGATGGTAGGCAAGCGCGAATCGGTGGAGTTTAACTCCGTCGAATTCGCCCCGGCTCAGGCCAGAATCGCCAATCCGGCGCTCTTTCGATCAGGACCGGTTCGACGGCATGTATCGGTAGTACACCTCAAGCATCAAGGTGCAAAGCGTCGTCCGGTAGAATGGCCCAGCCCCATCGGTCTTTTTGTTCAAAGCCGCCGTAACCGAATTGCTCTTTTCCAACGGCGGATACGAGCCGTCCTTGCTTTGATTGGTGATGATTTCGTCTTGGAACCAGCGATTCCACCGGTTCCACGCCTCTCCGCCAAACATGAGGCAGGCCTGCGTGTTGTAGTACCAAGCGTAGAGGTCGCCCTTCTCGCCCTTGTATTCTACAGGATATTCCTTCTTCGTCTTCTCGATGATGTACTTGATCCCGTCGTGGACGAGTTTGTCCTTGTCCTGCTTCCAAAAATAGACGCAGAGGGTGCCGATGCCGCCGAGCGCATACCGTTCATCGTTCTTGGTATGATAGCCAAATCCCCCATCGTCGCACTGCGCGTCTTTAAAATAGAGCATCGACTTGTCGAGCGCCTCATCCACGCCAGGCATTTGCAACCCGGTCAAGTGCGCGGCCTTCAACGCCTGCACCTGCCATCCCGCCACGGATGTGTCGCTGATTCCACCCTTCACGTACGAATACGCCCAGCCGCCGTCGGGGTTCTGTCCATCGGTGATGTATTTGATCGACTGCGTGAGGACATCCTTGATCCGATCGTCCTTCGTCATCGAGTAATATTCGCCCATCGCATACGCGCAGATCGCATGCTGATAGGCTGCTTCGTTTCCAGGGAAGCCGTCCTTTGTAAGCGACATCCGGCCTTGAAATTCCGCGCCACGCGCAATCAACCAATCGACCGCCTTCTTCACGGTCACGCCGTAATCTACCGAGGTGTCCGTCTCGCCATGGCCGAGGAAGCAGAGGAGAGCCAGCCCCGACATGGATGGTTTGTATTCTTCGCTCCAGGAGCCGTCTTCATTTTGATGCGCCTTCAGCCAGTTCAGCGCCATCAGCACCGCGCGTTCGCTCGCCTCCTTTCCACCTCCGTTCTTCATCGCAGCGGCCCGCGCCGTTCCACCAGCCCGCCCCCGCATCGCCGATGGGAAATTTCCCGGGCCGCCAGTCGCCGCATGCGCGAGCGCTTTCGACATGTCGGCATTCTGCGACAGCGATGGACGCGCCACAGGGACAGCAACCGGCATTTGGAAGGTAGTCGGAGTCGCCGTGTCAGCGGTAATCGCCGCCAGTTCCGGCGAACTGACCGTCGGGGTGACGGGCGCAACCGTGTCTTGCGGCGTTTCCTGCGGAGCTGGCGGCTGCACCTGTGCATCCTGCGAAACCAAACCATCCGCGCTCCCGGCCGTGAAATCGTCTGGGGGCTTCGTGAAATGAAACAGCACCACCGAGCCGGCCATGACCACGATGACGACGTGCAGGAGGAGCGAGAACGTAAAAAACCGCGACGCGGCGATCCGCCTTTGAAGCCGCTTCGAAAAAGGTTCGTTCTGGTGGGAGTCCATAACCCAAAATATGCCTTGCACGCCGCCTCATGTCAATCACCCCTCCGCGGCAAGTCGCGGTAAGTCGTTTCGCAATGCGCCGCCCCCTTGCGCAATGCCCTCCAGCGGCGCACTGTACGCGCCCTTTTCCAAACAAACCGCGGCGGTCTTCCATGCTCAATATTCGCGATCTTAAAAAATCAGTCGGCGGACGGACGCTCTTCGAGAATGCGTCGATGGTCATCAACTATGGCGAGCGCGTGGCCCTCGTCGGTCCGAATGGCGCCGGCAAATCGACACTCTTCTCGCTCATCCTCAAGCGCGATGAGCCCGATTCGGGCGTGATCGATCGCGACGAATGGACGATGATCGGGTTCCTGCCGCAGGAGGCCGAGGCCGTTGGCTCCGAACTGGTGCTCGACATCGCAACGGGTCGCTCCGGCGAAGGGCCGGCCCTTGAGGAAAAGCTGAGACAACTCGAGGCTGCGGGCACGGTGGACACCGCCGCATATCTCGAAGCCCACGCGAAGCACGAGGCGCTGAGCAATCCCGAACTCGAGGCCAGGGCGAAGAAAGTGCTGCGGGGGCTTGGCTACAAGGAGACCGACTTCCTGCGTCCGGCACGCGATCTGAGCGGCGGCTGGATAATGCGCGCGCACCTGGCGCGGCTTCTCGCAATGGAACCCGATCTCCTCATGCTCGACGAGCCGACGAATCATCTCGACCTGCTCGCGCTGCTCTGGCTGCAAAACTATCTCAAGACCTATTCCGGCGCGGTATTGATGATTTCACATGACCGCCAGTTCATGGATGAAATTGTCGAGTCGGTTCATGAAATCGCGGATAAACAGCTCGTCGCTTACACAGGGAATTACTCGAGTTACCTCGATCAGCGCGAAGCGCGCTACCAGCAGCAGGTTGCCGCCTACAAAAATCAACAGAAAGAGATCCAGTCGCTGCAGGAGTTTGCCGACCGCTTTCGCTCTGTCTCCTCGAAGGCGTCGCAGGCCCAAAGCAAGTTGAAGCAGATCGAGCGAATGGATCACATCGAGAAGCCGCTCCCGCCACGCAAACCATTCAAGTTCCAAATTCCCGAGCCGCCTCGCATCGGCCAGCGCGCGATTTCGCTGGAAGGGATCGCGATGGCCTACGGCGATAACAAGGTTTACGCCAACCTCGATCTCACGATAGACAAAGACGAGCGCACGGTGCTGGTTGGTCCGAATGGCGCCGGCAAATCGACACTCCTGAAGATTCTCGCTGGCGTAGTCGAGTTTCAGAAGGGAAAACGCGTCCCGGGCCACAATGCCAAGATCGGTTATTTCAGCCAGCACCGCTCGGCTACGCTCGATCCGCTAAAGACGGTCCTCGATGAAGTGCTCGCTTGCGCGCCAGCCATGCGGGAAGACGAAGCCCGCGGCATTCTTGGCTCGTTCCTTTTCCGCAAAGAAGAGATTTATAAAAAGACGGAGATCCTCAGCGGCGGAGAGAAAACTCGGCTGAACCTTATAAAATTCCTGGTCGATCCGCCCAATCTCCTGCTCATGGACGAGCCAACGACGCACCTCGACATATTCACCGTCGAGTCACTCACACTTGCCCTTGAAAACTATGCAGGAACTCTCGTCTTCATTTCGCACGACGTGCACTTCATCCGAAAGCTAGCCAACAAAGTGCTTCATGTAAACGCAGGGCAGGTGACCCCCTATCCCGGCGGCTACGATTATTTCCTGGAGAAGACCGGCGCTCTCGGCGATGAGCGCGCCGCGATCACCGCTGGCTGACCTGCCCAGGCGATCACTTCGGCAGAACTGCAGGGCGATCCGAAAGTTTGGGAGCCACTTCAGCCGGTGCTTGCGCCACGCGGTCCTGCCGGTAGGCGCCTACGATTTGCAGGGTTCCATCGGCCTGCCGGCGCAGCCGGGGAATCGATTTCGGTGTCACGTAGGTGTCCCGGCCCAGCAACCGCCCGTCGATGCCTATGCGTGAGAGCCCAAACGTCCTCTGCCCAATCAATTGCATCACCCACAAGTTGTTCGACCTGTCGAACTGATGATCGGGCGGATAATCCGCTATAAGGGGGCCGAGGTCCAAGCAGCCGTACACCACCCCGTCGTTCTGGCCTTCGATGCGAACGTAAAGCGACTTGCTCCTCTCATGCTGCATCGTAAGCAGCGAAAAATTGCGATAAGTCCCCGCGCCATCCGCGCCGTCGGGAACCCCGACGGTTTGTTTCCATAGGAGCGTTCCTTCCGTTATATTCAGGGGATACGCGCGCGAGGTGAAATACTTGCCGGTGGGCGGGAAAAGGATCGATGCCCTCACACGATAGTTTCCAATCTCGTCAATCGAATAGATTTGATGAAGATTCACGCTCCGCTTCACGGAATCGCCCGCCTTGATTACCAACGGGGAAAGTTGATATTTCAGATCGCGTGGCGAAATGTCCTGGCCGCCCGGCCCCGTGATCTGAAAGGAAAACCATTGCGCCCCGTCTTCCGTATCCGCGAGCGTAACATCGCGCCCGCTGTTGTTTGTGAGGGAGACAGTGGCAATCACTGGCTCGTGAAGCATGAAAAGGGATCGCTCGAGCTGCAACCCGATCGTCATTTGCGCGGAAGCAAGCCGTGGCGTGAGCAAGGCGGCGCAAAAGAAAAGAAAAGCGAATGAACGGGGAAATCGAAAAAAACGATGCATAACAGGCGTAAAAGTCAGGACTTCTCGGGGGCTTTGTGACTAACAGTCCGGAACCCAATGTACTCCTGCCGCTCGCCAGGCGCGGCGGGAGTTCGTTCACTCAACTTCAACAAGGGCTTGGCAAAGTTTCCACCTTTCATGAATGGCTTGGTGTTGTCGGCTGTCCAGGTAGCTGTCCATTCGCTCACATTGCCGCACATTCCAATGACTCCGTCGGGGCTCTTGTCGCTCTTCTGCTCGTCCACATCGCCCCAATAATTGAATCCATCCACATTCCCCTTTTCGGAAGGCTTCGCCTCCACGAAATCGGCGTTTGTGTTCGCGCGTTTTACTTCAGGATTCTCTCCCCACGGATAGGCGCGGCCATCGGTCCCGCGTCCGGCCCGCTCCCACTCTTGCTCCGTCGGCAGATCGCGCCCCTTCCACCGCGCATAAGCATAGGCATCCCACCAGGTTACCATCATTACCGGTGAGTTGAGGGAGATCGGAACGCCATGCGCGCGCCCTCCACGCTCCGCCTGTTTGTAGTAGATATCCCATTCGCCTTCGTTGCCGGGAAGATGGGAAAGTTGTTTGGGCTGGCGCTGGTGATCGTAGGAATGCTCCTCCCCGGGATTCGCGCGGATCCATTCCACAAATTTCGCGTATTGCCCGATGGTTACTTCGTACTTGTCTATCCAAAACTCATCCACCGTCTGACTGTGGCCTTCCCCAAAGATGAATGGCCCGGCGGGAATGTGCACCTGCTGGTCGAGATTCCGTTCGTTGGATCTCAAGGCGAAATTCCAAACAGCCCACAGGGCGACTCCCGCCATCAGCAAAATGCTTACCAAGTTTAGATAAAGCGAGCGCCTTTGTGCAACCCGGGCTTTTTCGGCGGCAGCAGCCGCGGCCCGCTCCTGCGCGCTGATTTTCTCCGCCTCAAGTGGGATGATGCGCGGCTCAAGAGCCTTCGCTCCCTGCAGCAAAGCGCCCCAAGCATTGATGGGCGTCTCACTCGCTTGCTGCGTACGGCCCAGGAGGAGCGTGAGGCCGGGCGAAACAGGCTGCTTCAAAACGGGCCAGATCGCTTCCCCGACGAGTTGGATCTCTTCCGGCACGGAAAACTGCTGGTCTGCATACTGCGTGGCGATATTCGCAACGCGCGGGTGTCCATCGACGCCAAGGTAGATATCCCCAGCGGTCAGCGCCGAGTGCGCGATATCGTTGCGGCTCAAATAAAGCAGACCCTCGCCCGCCACCCGTATGATCTTAAGCGCCGTGATCTCGTCTATTGTCCGCCCCGAGGCATACATCTCCGCGAGGTTCTGCCCGTCCACATATTCGTGCGTGTAAAATATCCACCCCTCCGACGCGCCTGCTTCGTAAACGGCTAGGATTGACGGATGCTGGACATGCGCTTTCGCCCGCGCATCCGCGATAAATCGCTGCTTTTGCTCCTCCTCGGCCGCTCGCGCCAGATCGAGCACTTTCAATCCGACCGGGCGATTTATCGCGGTTTGCACCGCGGCATAGACCGGACCCCACCGTCCCTGGCCCAGATAGCTTACGATCTGATATCCGCCGACGAGGCGTCCTATGAGATCTGCGCCCGATTCGGGTGGAATCGCAGGCGCCTGCGCCGGGACGCCCTCGGGCGGCGCAGAGGCTGCGACCACCGCCGGACGGAGCGCGCGCGGCTGCTGGAGCGGCTTCGACACGCCCGGAGCGACACCGGCGGCCGGAAAAGCGACAGGTCTCGCTGTCGCCGCAGGGACAACTCTTGGCGCAGGAGCGGGTTGAACCGCTAAAGGTTGGGCGCGTGGCGCGGCGGAAGGAGCTGGCACGGCCCGCGCTTGGGCCGGCTGAACCGGGGCGCCAGAAGCCGGCGCGGAAATCGCCCGGACTGCGGGCGCCGGAACAGCCCTGGCGGTCGCGACTGGCGCTTTCGTTGCGGAAGGTTGCGCCGCCACAGCGCGTGGCTGTGCATTTGCCGAGACAGGCTTCGCAGTGGGCGCGGACGGGGCTGTCGGCTTCACTGCGACGGCGCGTGGCTGGGCGCCTGGGGAAAGCGCCCTCACTGTCGGCGAGCCCGTTGCGACCGCGCGAACGGTTGGGCGGGCAGGAACCGCGGCTTGCCGCGTGGCGCCGCCCGCGGCGGCAACTAGACTTTCTACGACTGCAAGCAACGTCTCGCGCTCGACCGGCTTCATCAATACCGGGGTAGAATCGATGCGCGCGGCATGATCGCTCAGATCGTATCCGCTGACGAAGACCGTGCGCACTTCGGGATAGAGAGCCCTCAGCCGGTCGTTCAGCGTGAAACCATCCATCGGCGTCATCACGACGTCGGAAACAAGCAGATCCACCCCGCCCAAGGCGACTGCGGTCTCAAGCGCTTCTTCCCCCGAAGCGGCGGATACGACCTGATGCCCGCCCACTCCTCGGAGGATGGAGAGCATCGCCTGCGCCGCACCCATATCGTCGTCCACGAGCAGTATCTTCATGGCGTCTCCTGTGAAAGCGTGGCCGATGGCGGCGAATCCTGCGCGAGTCGTTGCGGTTCCGACCGGAAATCCTGAAGTGTATTCTTATAGTAGATGCTGGCGATGTACCCGAAATAGCCGCGCTCGTCCAGCGGTTCGCCTTGAGGCGCGCGCGGCAGCGAGTAGGTCACCTCGAGCGTCTCGATATCGCGCTCGCTCCAGTCCGCAGGCGGAGAGGCCCAGACGTAGCTCACATTCGCTGTCGTCCGCTCCAGCGACCGCCCGCCCACCTTGTCCCAAAACGCCACCTGCACCACCAGATCGCGCACATTGATCCGTGCATGCGACTTTGCCTTTATCGGTATGTGCAGCACGAACTTGCGGGTCACCGCGGGATCGTTCGCATCCGTCCGCGTGATATCCCCAAAGCCCAGCTTCGACGCCGGCGAAATGCCGACGCTCTCCCCGGAAGCGGCGCTCGCCGCCACATCGGATGGATTCCCAGAGGCGCGTCGCAACGCTTCCGCCTGGCTTGCCTTCAGCTTCGCATCCGCCGCGGCAAAAAAGACCCCTGCCGACTCGCCCATGTCATGCACATGCTTCCAGCAATCCTCCGCCTTCTCCTTAAATCCCATCTTTTCGTACGTCATCGCCAGTTCCGCCAGTGGCCCCGGATTTTGCGGATCGATCGCCGCGGCCTCGCGCAACTTCGTCACCGCCGCATAGGTGTCGCCGCGATCCCGCAGCAGCTTCCCCTGCTCGATCAATTCCGTCATGCGATCCGATTGTGTCGGATCGCCCGCGCCCTGCACGTGTCCCAAGTGCTGCGCATCAATCGGAGACGGCCTGGGCGGGGCTGGAGGCGGCCCCGGCAAGGGCGGAACTGCCGTCGCCTCTGCGAAAGGATCGGTAAATTCCCGCGCTTCGGGCGTGACCTGCGCTACCGCCGGAGCGGCGGCGGCGGCCGCAACCTCGGGCGGCGAGCTCTGGAAACGGGCAAGGAAGACCCACGTAGTCGCGGCGAGCTGCCCCAAAGCGCCCGCGCCGAGAAGACTGATCGCTATGAGAAAGGTCCTTCCTGCACTCTGTCTGGCATTGGATAAAACGACGGCGGACATCAGCAAGGCGGGGGAACGGCAGGCTATGCAGCGGACGCCCGCGTGTCAACCCACGGCGCGCTTTCAAGCCTTCCGAAGGCACTCGATAAAAAATCCAGCCCCATCATCCGGCCCTGTTCTCCAGCGCACGGCGCCAATCCGCCTGCGCCAAAGCAGCCTGCTCAGTGCCGATTTGGAATGCGCGTCCACGATCTTGCTGGCCCGCTGCCGCAAGTGCGCTCCCGAAAACTCGCCGTCCAGCAGCGCGAGCATCCCCGCCGCGCGCCGATCGAAATAGCCGCTCACCCGCGTGATTTCAAAGCCTGCCGATTGCAGGCGCCGCCGCCACTCTGCGAGACTGAATGCGTGTATAAATGGCTGCCACGCCCGGTAGTCGTTCGCTGGAGCGGCGGTTGCGGGCCACCACTCGAAGTAGCGCTCGTTCAGCACATTAAACGCGAATTCCCCACCTGGTCGCGTCACACGGGCAATCTCCCGCAGCGCCGAATCCACATCGGGAATGTGCTCCAGGGCGCTGTTATCGAAAACCAAATCGAATTCTCCGTCCTCGTACGGCAACCGTTGCGCGGCATCGCACACGGCCAGCCGCTCATGCCGGCCAGCGCCTTTCGCGCGCTCGATCGCCGCGGAGTCCAGGTCGCAGCCCGCGCTAAATCGCGCATTGGGCCACGCCAGCTCCGCAAACACCCCATCGCCGCAACAGTGATCGAGCGCCTTTTTGCCTGCCAAATTCACGGTGGACGCATACTCGAGCTCTGGCGTCCGGCATAACATAATACTCGGCCCGCCGGCGTATCGCTTCCGCAATAGGGGGAAAAACCGGCTTGAGGAAATCGTTTCGTTAGACATTGAGTTGCGTCCCAAGGGACAGGCAATCGCTACCAGCAGCTTCTCACTTCCGCAACGACGGCAGACATTGCGTTGGTTTCAAACCCCGGATAAAGCCAAGAACAGAGTTTTGTCGCGGAGCGACGTCTGCCACCGTTAGCGGGCATGTGAGAGGTCAAAGGAAAGGCCGCCTTCATAGCAATTTCGCCATCCGCTCTATTTCCGCCAAGGTCTCCTCGGATATTCCACCTCGCCCCGCACGTTCTGAGAGGCCAAAGAGCGCCCGCATCTTCTTCTCTCGCTCTTCCTCGCTCAATCCCTTCTCAAAGAGGCGCCGTTCCGTCTCCGGAAGCTTGAGCAGCGCCTCCAGCTTTTCCTGAGCGCGCTTGCTCGTCCGCTCCTTCTCCAGCTCGATCCGTTCTCGCTCGATCTGTAGCCGTTCCGCGCTGTGATCGCCCTTGCGCAGCTCCACGATGTCACTACACAATTCGCGCAAAAGCTGCCACGGTTCGCGTCCCTCAGCCTCGGCCAGCATCCGGGTCGCCACCGCGTACCGCGCCACGATCCAGAGCGAAAGGGTATCCGAGAGCGCCGGTCCGCCCTTCAGATCACCATCATCGTCCCGCAGACGCTCCGCCACTTTCAGCGCCTGCTGTTGAGCCACCCAATCGCGATAGCCGCCTTTGCGCCATTCGGAGAGATTCTGCTCCCGCAGCGGGCGCCCCTCGCATTCGGCCTGAGCGATCGCTTGTCCGGTGAGGCCGCCCGCCTTGAGGGCGTCGTGCAGCTCGCACATGCGTTGGTACGCCTTTGCGTTCGCCGGGTCATCAGGATCGAGGCGAACCCGCGTCTGCCCGAGCATGAAGGCAAAGTGCCGGACAATGCCGGGGAAACTCAGCGAGCGTGAAGTGATGCGGCGCGATCTGGCGGCCAGCGAAGAGAGGGAGGTCGAGCTGATCCTCCGGCTCCAGGTTCGTAGAGGACGAAGCGGGCGAAATCGGAGATGAGAACGAAGCGGGGCAGCTCATCCCAGCGATCCGCGCGAGTGAGATCCTCGATATAGGTAAAAGCCTGGGTTTCAGCGAAACCGAGATCCTCGCCAAAGCTCTTGTGCTCGACCAGGAGGCGCCCCTTCCGTCGATCTTATAGATTGAAGAACGATAAAACCGCGACGGATTGTCGCTCCCGCTTTGACGAATTCGTCCGATGGCTCACGACGCCCGCGCTCGCGAATTCGCGTCCTCCAACCGCTCCCGCATTCAGGTAATCTGTCCCGTAATACGCAACACGCTTCCATGGACGAGAATCGGCGATTCGCCCGGATTGGCCTTGTGTTTACAAGAAAATTGAACGATTCACCAACGATGATGTGGACCGCTAAGCTCA
>JBBSFI010000054.1:0-31210 GCA_038238905.1 Chthoniobacterales bacterium
ATCTATCGCCTGAAGCACCGCCTCGTCGAGTTCCGGCGTCCTGAGCGCAATCTCAAACACTTCAATCTCGGTGATGCCGTGGCGGGCGGGGAGATTAGTCGTTTCGGGGGAGAGTTTGTATTTCCAAAGAATCTCGCCGACCTCGGACACGAAGAGCTCCCTGACCCGCTTCGAGGGCTTGGCGTGCGCGTATATTTTGTTCTTCGGAACCACGCGGTTGAACTCGGCTTGTTTCGGGTAGCTGAACACAAGGATGAAGGATGAATTATGAAGGATGAAGTCCGGCCTTCGACTTCTTCGATACCGTGGTGAGGATGGCGAGGAGTTGATTGCACTCGTCTTGCAGGGGAGAAAGCTTCGGAGGCGCGACGATTCCGCTCTCGGTGAGGAGTTCGAGCCAGTAGGCGGTTTCGTCCAACTCCTTGAGGCAGTCTCCAACCTTGGCGACAAATTCCGCCGTCGAGCGGCTGCGATGCGCCTCACGGTAATTGGCACCCACAGAAGTCCCGGAACGCAACACCTGCCGCCCGATGACGCGAGCCTCCTCAGTCTTGGGCAAAGCCACAAACATCCTGATGATCCGCAAGGCAAATGCCTTCGTCCTCTCCCGCAAATCAAACGGCGGTTCCGTGTTCTTTTCATCCTTCATAATTCATCCTTCAACCTTTGTCTGAACCACCAAGAAGGCGATCAACTCGAAGTCGCCGAGTCCGCTGATCGTGTTCAGCAGTGCGGTGGTCTTGCCGCCGGTGAAGAGGCTGTCGATGTCCTTCTCCTCCTTCAGCGCGATCATGGACTGGATGCCCTTTTGCAAGAGAGCCGAGTAGGCGTCCATGCGGCGGCCGTCTTTGGTGGCGTGGTTGAATGCCTGATACACCTCGGGCATGGCCTCGCTGCGGTCCTTGCAAGCGGCGCGAGCCAAGTCGAGGAGGCGCTTGGCCTCGGTGTGGTTGACGATCACGCTGCCGTCCTGCGCGACATAGACGAGGTAGTAGGGATGCAGGCGGTTCTGCCGGTTGATGTTCACGCCATCGTTGCGGTTTCGCAGCGCGAAGATGACGCCGGGCACGAGGCCGCGCTCGGGAGCGGCGGGCACAACGGCGTGCATGCCATTCGGGAGACTGGCGAGGTCGCCGTGTGTCTTCACGTAGTTCACCAAGTCCATGCGGAAATCGTTCAGCCCGAGATCGGTAATGGAGATGCCGGTCTTGAGGTCTTCCAGCTCGATGACTTCCTCCTGGAGCTTGCGGAGCTGCTCGCGACGGTAGGAGACGTCGTTGGCCTTGGCATCGAGGGGATTGTCGTCGCCGGTGGCGGTGACATCGGCAATGACCATGCGGCTTTCGACGCGTTCCTGGAGATTGATGTATTCGTCGAGGGTGATGTCGGGCCAGTAGTTCACCAACTGGATGAATTTGTTCTGCGAGCCGATGCGATCAATGCGGCCAAAACGCTGGATGATGCGGACGGGATTCCAATGGATGTCGTAGTTGATGACGTAATCGCAGTCTTGGAGATTCTGTCCCTCGGAAATGCAGTCGGTGCCGATGAGGAGATCAATCTCGCCGGGCTCCTTGGGCAGGATGACCGCTTTCTCCTTCGAGCGCGGCGAGAAGAGCGTGAGCAGCGATTGGAAGTCGTAGCTCTTTTTCAGCGTGCTCTTCGGGCTGCCGGCGCCGGTGACTTTGCCGGAATGGAGTCCCGCACTTTCCAAAAAGTAGGGCGCGATGTGCTCGTAGAGATAGTCCGCGGTGTCGGCGAAGGCGGTGAAGATGAGGACTTTCTTGTTCCCCGCATTGATGGGCGAGGCCAGCTTGCTCAGGATCGTCGTCTTGATGTGCTGGAGCTTCGCGTCGTCGGATGGCGTAATTTTCCGCATCTCGGCGAGCAGGGCTTCAAGGATGGCAAGGTCGGCGCGCAGCTCGTGCTCCCAGCGGGGGAGGTCCATGTCCGAAAGGTTGATCTGCACCTTGTTGCCGATTTGTTCGTCATCGGGGTCTGGAATGTCGTCGTCCTGCTCCGGCTCCACGTCGGCGAAGGCGGGAGAAACATCGGCAAAGGTGGCGTCGCGCCCGGTCTTCTTGAACGCGGCGATTTTCTCCAGCGTGCGCTCGTGATTGTCCGCGAGACTCTTGAGGGTCAGGCGGAAGGAATGCACCGAGCTTTCGAGCCGCTTGAGCAGGTTCACGGTCATCAGCGCCTGGATGCCCTTCTCGCGTCCGGATTGTCCGAGGTTCCCGTGGCCAACCTCTTCGCCCGGATCGTAAAGCTCCTGGTATTTCGACAGTCGGCTCGGCTGGACGTAGCTGAGCGGAGCATACACGGCCAGCGTCAGCATGCTCAACTGCTCGAAGATTTCGTTGAAGCCGATGACGTCTTTGCGGTGGGTGAGCTGACAATGGAAGGAGAGCGGTTTCAGTCGCTCCGGGAACGTGCCGATTTCCTTCGTATCGTAGTAGGTCTGGATGTGGCGTCGGGAGCGCGCAATCGTCACGCTGTCGAGCACCTCGAAGAAATCGAAGTCGAGCGTGTTGAGGATCGCGGCTGCGGTGCGTTCCTCAGCCGGGAGTGTGGACCAAGCGTTGAACGCGGCTTGAGCACGACGGAAGATTTCGTCGATGTGCTTTTCGGATTTGAGCTTCGTGCTGAGGTTTTCCGGGTCGCCTTCGTAAGCGAGCGCGAGCTGGTTTTTCAGGTCGGCGAAGCGGTTGTTCACCGGCGTCGCCGAGAGCATGAGCACCTTCGTTTTCACGCCCTGTTGGACAACTTGTTTCAGGAGGCGCTGATACCGCGTCTCGCGCTCCTCAAAGGCGGTGTTGTTGCGGAAGTTGTGCGACTCATCAATGACCACGAGGTCATAGTTGCCCCAGTTGATTCGATTCAGCGGCAGCCCGAACGAATACCCGCGTTCGCGCAGTAGATCCGTATGACAGAGCACGTCGTAGCCGAAGCGATCCTTGGCAAAGATGTTCGTTACGAGGTTGCCTTTGTAGGTGAGCCAGTTGTCCGCGAGCTTCTTTGGGCAGAGGACGAGGACGGACTTGTTTCGCAGCTCGTAGTATTTGACCACGGCCAGCGCGGTGAACGTCTTCCCGAGACCCACGCTGTCCGCGAGGATACAGCCGTTGTAAGTTTCCAGCTTGTTGATGATGCCGGTGGCAGCGTCCCGCTGGAAGTTGAAGAGCTTCCTCCAAACGAGGCTGTCCTGATAGCCGGTGAGGTCGTTCGGTAAAACGTCCTCGCTGATGTCCTCCAGGAACTCGCTGAAGATATTGTAGAGCATCAGGAAGTAGATGCGCTGCGGCGAGTTCTCCTGATACACGGACGCGATGTGTTCGCAGAGCTTTGCGGTCACGTCTTCGAGCTTTTCCGGGTCGTTCCAAATCTGATCGAACAACGAAAGATAGGTCGTGGTGAGCGGCTGCTCGTCCATCCGGTTCACAAAGTTTGAAACGGCGTTTCCCTTCTCGTAGCCGAGATCCACGGCGGTGAACCCGTGCAGCGGGAGATACACGGCTTCCTTTCCGTCTGCGCTGACACCGGCAAACTGCTGCATCGGGGCGCGCCCGCGGTTCGACCGAAAGACCGCCTTGTTCCGCATCCACTCCGCGCACTCCTTGGCGATGGCCCGCTGGGTGAGTTCATTGCGAAGCCGCACCTCAAACTCGCTGCCGTAAAGACTGCGCTCGCGTTCGAGCTTCGGGATGTGGAATTCGCGGTGCTCCTTCCTGAGCTTGTCCATGACCTCACCGGGGACAAACGTCGGCGACGTGAAAATAAACTGGAGTGACTCGATCTTCTCCAACTCGGCCTTGAGGGCTTCAAAGGCGTAGATGGAGAAGCACGACGCTGCGATCTTGAGTTTCGCTCCGGGCGTGATCGTGCGCTTCAGGTCATCGCCGAGCAGGTGGTTGATGTTGTCGATGATCTCCATCAATCGAGGGTCTTCAGTTCATCAACGATCAGGTAACGAGGGTTGTGATCACGGTCGAATTCGGCGAGACCTTTTGCCCAAACCCGCTTCTTGCCGTGCGTTTTGACGATCTCTTCGTGCTCCGGGCGATACTGGCACCTGACGGAACGCACTTGCCAGTCCTGAATCCCGCGCAGCTCAAAGCGCATTGTTTCATAGTCCACCGCCATGAGGCTGCCACGGACTTCTGCGGTGTCCTCCGGGATACGGGTCTCCTTGAGCGCCTCAGTTGCGCGGCTCCATTCCTCTTTCCCCATTTCCAGGGGGTGCCCGTCGGGAACCATGCGGCCACCGACCTCGACGGATTCGATCTTAGGCTCTTTCAGCGGGATGAAACGCCGTGCTGCATGCAGCGCAGCATCAACGAGTGCAACGTCGATCTCAGGCCGTCCCCGAGCGAAATCGTCGATGCGCTCGCGTGGGCGTTCATCCTGGAGTGAGGCGGTCACGACCCCCATCAGTTCCAGCGAGTCCTTCACGGCCTGATATAACGGATCGGAAAATCCGCGCAGCAGCCGCGCATCGTCGTCGGACTCCTCGGGACGAGGCAGGCGAAACCCAAACATGAGCTTCGGATTCGCCACCGTGACGTCGAGATCCATGTCGCCCTTCCACCTGAAACTCTTGGCCGAAAGATTCGGATGCGTTTTGGTCACATGCACCAACTCCTTGCGGAGGTTGTCGAAGATTCTGTGCATGCGACTCAGCGGACAGAACCCGTGTTTCACCAAAGTCCCGTGATACTGGAGCACCAAGTCCGACTGATCCAAGGCTACCGCGATGGGCATCCTTTCGAGATAGAGTTCGTGCAGCGCGGAATAGTGCCCGTCGAACAAATGCCCGGCGTTTGATTCATCCCTGCCTTCCCCGTGCAGGAACGTTCGCAGTTCCGCGATCTCGGAGTGAACCGAGCGCGCCTTGTTCAGTGTTCGTTCCGCCCAACTCATAGCCGGATGTGGATGTAGCCCTTGCACAGATTCGGGGGCGCTTCTCGCAACCTTATTTCCGGGTCAGGCGTTTGGAACTCGTCGTGGAAGTTGTGCTTTGCTGGACGAAAAGGCGCGAAGTAGCGAACGCGAACGCTGAATTCTTCGAGCGCTGGCACTTTGAATACATCGAGTCCGCACTTCTTCACCAGATCGACGGATAACTCGATGCCGACCTCCACATGCGAAACATCATCGGCTGCGCTGAGGAAGCGGCCGTCCAAATAGATCTCGGAGACTGGAGTGTTGGCTTTCAGCCATTCGACGAAATCGAGGAATGATTGCCACAACTCCCGGCGTGCCGGCTTGGCACCGAAGCAGCCCGGCAATTCGTCCAAGGCGACGACATGCACGACCGGGGGAACGGGTAGAAATCCATGTTCGGTCAGTGTGGGGAGCATACTACCGATTTGCCTTCGCAGCCTTTGCGGGCTTTCGGGTTTCTTTTGTCGTCATCCGCTTCTCGTGGCCGTCGATGAACTCCGAGATCGCGTGCTCGATTTCAGAATCAGACGCGCCAACTTTTTGCATCCATTCGCGAAGGAGCTGATCGACCAATTGCGAAAGGGAGCGCCCCTTTTGAGCGGCTAATGCGCGGCAACGCATGAGCAGATCGGGCTCGATGGTGAGAGCCACGTTCTTCCGGTGCTTGTCAGGATTTGTGCGCGGTCGAGGCATGATGTGTTTTTATACGTGTATTAACGCGGGGAGGCAAGATTTCCTTGCCTGTATTTTTACCGTGGTAATAATGCGGACAACAAACACCGCATATGCCGCGACCTCGCTCTGGCCGAACTGGCCGAAACATCACACTCTACCTCGATCAAAAAACGCTCGATGCAGCGCAGAAACACGCCTTTCGGCGGAACACTTCGCTGTCTGACATCGTGAATCGCTTGCTCGTCGCGGAACTCAACACCCGAGGAGGACTGGCCCATCAGCACCCCCGGCGCTTCGGAGCAACGGCATGAAAACGAAGCACGCTCCCAAGATCAAAACTCCCGACAGCGCCGTGCCGAGTCACGACGCGGAATCGCGATTCCAACAGCTCAGCGACATCGCGCGTGACGGTGAGGAGGACAACGCCGCCTGCGCCCTCGCCGACCTCAACCGCGAGTTCCCGGCAACGAGCTGAAACCTTTTCGCCTTCGGCTCGCTCCCCGCGCGCCGGGCCGGAGGCATCACCAAATCGCGAGCGGGAAACACATCAACAGATCCAATGAAGATCCAAAAGAAGACCCAGTTCGAGAGCCATCCCGAATACACTGGCCGCGCGCTCTGCGTGGACGTCACCCCGCTCAAGAAGGTCGAAACAAATTTCGGCCCGCGCGAGCAATTCAAACTTGTCCTCGAAACCGAGTGCCTGCGGCAGGACGGCTCGCCGTTCCTCGTCTGGAGCACCGGCTTCACGCCGAGCCTCCACGAGAAAGCGTCGCTCACAAAATTCTTGCGGCAATGGTTCGGGCGCGGGCTCAGCCAGGCCGAGCAGGACGAGTTCGACACCGAAAGCCTCGTTGGTCGCAGCGCCGTCGTCACCATCGTTCACAACGACGGCCGCGACGGTCAGGTGTATGCGAACATCGCGCTCATTCAGTCGGATAAATCCGGCAAGCCGATGACGCCGAGCGGCAAATACCAGCGGGTGAAGGATCGCCCGGCGAAGGACAACGACGCGCAGTATTCCCGCGCGGAGCAGCCGGCGAACGGCGATGGCGCGAGTGCGGAAAACTGGCGCGGTGTGAAGGTTCACGTCGGCAAGCACGTCGGGCTCGACCTCGGCGATCTCGACCGCGAGGCCGTCGATGCGCTCATCACGCGCTGGCTGCCGGAGGCGAAGGCCAAAGCGAAGCCGCTCGCCGATGATCGTCGGCTCATCGCCGCGCTCGAAGCCGCGAAAAAGGAGATCGCGGACGAGGACAACATCCCGATGGACAACCAGCCGTATTGACCACCGCCATGATCCTCATCAAACGCGAAAGCGCCTCGCACTGGTATCTGCGCGACGGCACTCCATTCCACGAAACCGAGCGCGCGGACGGTAAAGGTCTGCGCTCGGTCACGCTCCGCGATGCGCGAAAAGTTCGCGCGTTCCCGAGCGTCACCAACATCCTCAGCATCCTCGCCAAGCCCGGCCTCGACGCGTGGAAAATCGAGCAAGGCATCCTCGCGGCGCTTACGTTGCCGCGCATCCAGAACGAGTCCGACGACGACTTCGCGCGTCGCGTTGTGACCGACATGAGCGCGCAGGTAACGCAGGCCGCCGATCTCGGCAGCGCCATTCACGCGGCGTGCGAAGTGTATGCGAACTCGAAGGCGCTGCCGGAAAGCCCGGAAGTCGCCGCGTTGTTCGCGCCGGTGCGCGTGTGGTTCGATGCGGAGGTCGAACGGATCGACTGCATCGAGCGTGTCGTCACGCATCCCGAGTGGGGCTACGGCGGTCGCGTGGACATGGTGGCGAAGCTCAAGAACACAGGCTCGTGGGCGGTCGTGGACTTCAAAACCCAGAAGGTGAAGCGTGATGCGAAGGGCGCGCTGAAGCCGACGTTCTACGAATCGTGGCCGCTCCAGCTCGAAGCCTACCGCCAGGCGATTCTCGCGGAGGCGACGCGCAAGCAGCCGCTCGATATTGTCTCGCTCGTCATCAGCTCAATCGAGCCGGTGCCGGTGATGCCGAAGGTCTGGCCGCGCGAGGAACAGCCCGGCTACTACCGCGCCTTCATCAACGCCCGCAACCTTTGGGTCTGGATGAAGGGCTACTGCCCCATCGAAGGCGACGAACCCGGCGCGGGGCCGATGCCGGCACCACTCAATCCGCAACCCATCAATTCCGATGACAACGCCAAGTCTCTTCCTGCGGCTTACTGACGTGGGAGGCCAGCGCAACCGCCGCCGTTATACGTGGCCGTGGCGTTGGTTCTTTCTCCTACTCGGCTTCGTGGTCGGCTGGCTGATGCGCGGCCTCCTCGGGTGACACCACACGTCCAGCATGACTGTCCACACGCCAGCGGAGGCTTTCCGCCATGCCCTCGACGCGGGCCGAAACGTCTTCCTCACCGGCATGGCCGGCACGGGCAAGAGCACGTTGCTGCGCGGCTTGATCGAGGAGCGCGGCGCGGTCGTGACGATCACCGCCGCCACGGGAATCGCCGCGCTCAACGTGGGCGGCGTGACCGTCCATCGCTGGTCGGGCATGATGCTCGGGCAGCGCGGTGACCAGGGCGACGAAGAGTATTTCCGGCAGCTCCAGTCGGATCATCGGTTCAGCGTGCGCGCCGGGTTCGACCGCGTGCGCGACTGCGAGATGCTCGTCATCGACGAAATCTCGATGCTCTCCGGGCGGATATTACAGTTCCTCGACTTCCTGTGCCGCCGCCTGCGCCGGTGCGATGCGCCGTTCGGCGGCATCCAGATCGTTGCCACGGGTGATTTTCTCCAGCTCCCGCCGGTGCGGAAAAATCCCGCCGTCCCCTACGACTGGGCGTTTCTCACGAAGGCGTGGAGCGAGGCGGCGTTCGCGGTCGTCCATCTGACGAAGATCCATCGGCAGGACGAACCCGACTTCACGCGCGCGCTCTCGGCGTTTCGTCAGGGCGAAGCGTGCATCAAGAGACAGACTATGTGAATGTGCGCCCTGCGCGTTTCTTCGGGGAAGACTCCCGCGCCGAGCGCCACGATCTCGCCGGAATGCTGCCGGTGAGTTCCAGATTCCGATTCAGGGCTTCGGCGGTTCCTCGCGGACGACACAGGTTTTGCTCGCATCACTTTTGAGAAACGACACAAGCGGATGTTCCGCGTCCCCGCGCTCCGTCTCGCGGCGGCGATAGTAGGCCATCAATTTTGCCACGTCGTAGCCGCACCCGCGCGCTACGGCTTCACGGTGGCGGTGGATTTTGGCAATGATCTCGTTTTCAGGCATGGCTCAAGTCTCCATCAGTTCAGCGGGCGTGCAAATGATCGGGCAGGTGAAACCGAACACCGCGCGGGGGGCCTCGATGCGCCGTCCTGGTTTGATCGCGCCGCCACACAGCAGGTGGTTTGCATTGCCGCGCGGCGATCTTCAGACTTCACTGAAGCAAACCGTGAAAAAATCCCTTCGCGCGTGGCTTCTTTTTAGACTCGCTGGCATTGTCGCTCTGGCTGCGCCAGCCTGCTCACGAATCAACGTTATGGGCCGCAATGTGCCCGACAACGAATACATTGCCTTGTACAACCGAGCTATGGCGCGGGAAAAGAACGGATTGAAACCCACCGGCGTCCACGACGAGAATGGCGGTTTGCCGTCGTGGGGCGAGTATTGGTGCACGATCGGCGGCACGGTCCCCCTCCGCGCCCCCGCGTGAAACCAGACCCGCCCCCATCTTCCCCCGAGCTGCCGCTGGCAAGCCGTTAGTCCCCGAAGGCTGCCGCCTCTCAGCGACGTCGTCGCCTCCGCCCTCGCGGCATCCGCTCTTGTGGCGTGCGCGGCCTGGTGGATATCGGCGCGTCAACATACCTGGATTTCCTTACTACGTTGCATACGTCATCCCTGCAGAACGTATCGTAGTCGTGGCAGTCGGTCATGCCAGCCGCGAACCAGCGTATAGGATCCGCCGCAAAGGCTGACGAACAATCGCCGCAGGCCCGCCAGGCAGCTTCCTACTTCCCCGCCGCCCATCGGACGGCGTTCTGGAGGAGCAGCTTATACTCGGGGAGATCATGGGCCGCGCCGTCGTGGCCGAGGGTGATACAGACGATCCGCGCGGTGGGATGCTTCACGATCCAGACCTGTGGGAACGTCTTCCCACTGAGCGGGCTTGTCGCCTGTGCGAGGACTTCGATCGGTGTCCCTTCCAGATCGGGTATGAAATTGTAAAGTTCGTCACTGATCTTGAATTTCTCAGGCAAACCCGCGGTGACTGGATGTTTCCGGTTCACGACTTCCACTTCGAACTCGCCGTAACGGTCGTGCCCGTGTGCGCCGCCGCCCACCAGCTCGCGATTGTATTCGGGGAAATTGGCCCAGTTGTACCAGAGCGCCGGATGAATGAGCACAAGGCCCTTGCCGGCTTTGACGGCATCGAAGATTCCTTTGCGCGCTTCGCTTGAAATCGGTTGGTTCGTGCTGAGCACGAGCACATCGATGCTCGCCACTGCCGATGGGATGATATCCGGCTTTTCAGTATATTCGAGCCACGCTGGATGGAGTTGTTCGAGGATGGCTTTATCTGCATCGCCAAACCAGCGTTTGAAATCGTGCGAGCTTCCTCCGCCGACCGCCAGAATACGCGTCTGGCTGAGATCCGGTGGCGGCGCCGTCGGTGCTTTCGAGGCGGGCGCTGGTGCAGGCTGGCCCCCCACAGGGGCGGCAGCCGGGGCCGGCGTCGTCACGGACGGCGTGGTGGGTTGCCCTGCGGCAGCCTGTGCGGGGTGCGCATCGCTTTCCGCGGTGACGGACACGAAGACGGGTGCGATCCGATTGTCGAAGCTCTCGAATGCGAGCTTCTCGATCACGCCTCCCTTCGCGAGGGTCTTGCGAAACACGCGGACCTGCTGGCCGTTCACGAGTTCCGCGGCGCTCTTGGATCCTGGCACCTCATGTGGGCTAACGAAGTCGGCAAACTCTTCGCCATTCTTGAAAAGCATATCCTCGGAGCCGCCTCCTTCATAAAAGACGGTCACCTTTGCCGCTGGAAGCCCGTCGCCCTTTTCGTCGCCACAGCACGGGAAGGCCCAGCCCCCGACGCCGCCCAGGAAGTTGAGCGCGGAAGCCTGCACATGCCCCGCCTGGAGTTCCACGCGTTGCGGATAGGTCTTGGCGTGGCCCATTCCACCCCGCAGCAGGAGGAGATTATTGCCGGAGCCCGTGGCCGCTGGATCGGCGATCACAAAAGGGACGTCGCCGACTTTGACAGCGCCGAACCGCTTGAAATGCAGCGTGTCGTCAACTTTGTTCACATCCGAAAAGAGCCCCCGCCGCGAGTCGGCGTCGAAAACGGTTCGCATGTCGATGATGTGATACTTCGATTCCACCGACTGGATGTAAGCGAGGATGTCGCGCAGCGTCTCCGCTCCGAGCGCCTCGAATCCTTCGGGCATGAGCGAACGCCCGAGCTCGCGTCGGCTTGCAATGTCGCTCTTCACGAGGTCGTGATCCCCTGCGGCGTCGCGGACGAGCACGGTCTGCGCATTCTCGCGGCTGATAATCCCTTGGAAAACATCCCCGTTTTTCATTGCGAAGTCGAACGCCGCGAAACTCGGATCGACCTCGCGGTTTGGATCGACGATATCGACAAGGAGCGCGGCCCGCGGGTGCGACCCCATTCCGGTGAGGTCCGGGGCCAAGTTGGCTCCTTCGCCGTTGAACTTATGGCAAATGGAGCAGGTCGAAAGGAAGAGCTGCTTGCCGCGCGCCGGGTCGCCCCCTTTTTCCACCACCGGCAAAAGCTTGGCAATGATTTCATCCTTCTTCTGCTGCATCGGTCCGCGGATCGCATCGAGAGTATGGGCGGCAAGCTGAGCCAGCGCGCCATCGGGATAATGCCGCAGCTTGTCCAGGGCGATGGTCCCCAAGGTGTTCATGTCGATCGTCTTGCTTTTCAGCCCCTCGATGAATGCGCGCGTCCAATCGGCCCGCTTGAGAATCTGCGCGAAGAGGGTCCCTTGCAAAGAGGGGGAGAGGCCGGGGTACGCCTTTATGAGGACGGCGCCGGTCTCGGCGTCTCCCGATTTGCCGAGATCAACAATAAGCTGCCTTTGGAACGCTTCGGAGTTTTTCCCAGTCAAGAGGGCGGTAATTGCGGGAAGGATCTCCGGGCTCGCGTTGCGGGCGCCAATGAGGCTCGCGGCGATTTCTCCGCGCGTGGCTTCGGGAACCGCCGAGTCTTGCAGCTTAGCGAGTTGCTCGTGTATTAGCGCCTTTACCTCGGCCGTCATCGATCCTTCGCGATCCCATGCGTTAAGGAGCGGCAGCGCGACGCCTGCATCTTTCGAGTGAAGCAGCGCGTCAAAGGCTGAGTGGAGTTCTGGTGTCCATGCAGGGACGCGATCAAGCTTTAGGCCGGCCGCGATATTCCCCAGAATGGCGCCGTGAAATGCCTGCGGGAAATCCGCTGAATCCTTTGCAGCGAGAAGTTTGACCGCCTCGGCGGCGAGCGCCGGATCCTGCTTTGCGGCAAGCACGGCGGCCGCCCGGCTGATGAAGTCGCGCGCTTTATCGGCATCCCCAAGCTGGCCCGCCGTGCGGAGGAAACTGAGCGGATCGTCGAAAACGGTCGAGAGCACTGCGGATTTCAACCACGGGTCGGTTGTGGAAATGTACTTCTGCGCGAGGGCCAGGGCATGCGCCGAAACCTCCCGCCCGCCAAGCGCCAGGATCGCGGAAAGTTCGACCGGCTCACTCGGGTCGGAGAGGCGGGCGGCTGCGGCGCTGGCCAGTTGCTTTGCGGCTTCGGGAGCGAGCGCAGGGCTCGCAGACACTTCCGCGGCGATCTTGAGCGCGTTGCGCGCCACGCCAGTCTCCTTGTCGCCAATGGCGGCCAGCAGCAGGCTTTCGGGAAGTTTCCTCTGCCGATGCAGGATCCAAAGCGCCTCGATCCGTGCAGGCGCGGATTTCGCGGCGTCGCCAGCGAGCACGGCCAGCAGCGCGGAGCCTTCGTTCCGCTCCCTGAGCAGCCGCGCGGCCGTTTTGCGAACAGGCTCATTCGGAGATGCCGCCAGGGTTTCCACCAATCGTCCAGCGTCGGCCTGGGAGAGGTCGGGAACAGCAAGCTTCTTCGCCTCTTTGTGGTCCACGCGCCAGATGCGGCCAAAGTAGTGATCGCGATCGGGCCGGAGCGCTGCGTTCACGTTGTTGTGCGCCGGACCGCGCGTGTCGTTATGAATAACGGCCTGATTGTAGAAATCGATCACGTAAAGCGCGCCATCCGGGCCGACCTGCGCCTGGATCGGGCGAAACCACATATCGCGCGAAACCATGAATTCCGTTTCCTCGCGCCCCTTCTCCTTGTGCGTCGTAAAGCTCACGCCCTGCGGAGTAACAAACGAATGATGCACCAGATTGATCGTTGGCTCCGTCGTGAAGTAGCTCCCATCCCACTCCGCCGGCCATGTGCCGCCGTCGTAGATGGCGCACCCCGTCGCTGCGGTGAAGTGGCCGACCCAATCGATCTGCCGATACGCCTGCTGTTCCCACGTCATGAGCGGATAGGTAAGGTCGCTCGGCTTGACGATCTTGAAGCTCGTCGTGTCGCCAAACTTGCCTTTCGCAAGTGTCCGTTCCGGCAGCAAGGTCTCCATGAGGAGATCGCCGCTCGTTGCCTGTGTCCACATGATGTCGTTCTCGGGCGTCACCGCGAGACCCCATGTGTTGCCGCCTTTGGATGAATATTGCTCGATGGCCGACCCATCGGGTTTGAACCGGATTACGCCCGATCCAATGTTCCCGAAGTGCTTTTTGCCGTCGCCGCTCGTCACGTCGTTGCTCGAGCTGTAGCCGTGAGTCGCATAGATCCACCCATCCATTCCCCATCGCGGGTTGTTGATCACAGCGTGTGTATCCTGCGTGCCGAGGCCGTGGTAAAGAACCTCGACTTTGTCCGCCTTCCCGGCCCCGGTAGTGTCCCGCAGCCATAGGATGTCTGGCGCCTGGGTGACGATCACCCCATCTTTGTAAAATACGAAGCCTGTGACCAGTTCCAGCCCTTCGTAAAAGATTACCTTTTTATCGGCGGTTCCCGTTCCCTGCGAGTCGATCAGGATCGAAATCTTGTCGCGTCCAGGCCGATCCTGTTTGCCCGCCTGCGGCACGATGCCGCCGTGATCCTTCCATTCGCTTCCGGCCAGCTCTGGCTTCATCCCACGCCGCCCGTTCGGATACTCGGGGGTTTCGGCCACCCAAAGGCGGCCCTTGGCATCCCAGTCCATCGCGATCGCTTTATTGATGACCGGCTCCGCGGCGACCAGACTGGCGTTGAATGACGGATGGATGACAAGCTTCGCCAGTTCGTCGGCAGGGCGAGAAGGACCGCCGCGAGGATAGCGCAAACTGCCGAGCTCTTCGGGCAAGCAAAGCTCGTCGATGTTTTCGCGATGCCCCGCCCATGCGATTCCGCGCAGCAGCACCGCCCGGTATTGCGGCAGTTCAAAGGTTTTCCAATTGTGGCCTGGCAGCGATACGAAAGCCCGGTAGCCGTCTTTCTCGAGCGCCCAAATCTGCGGGGCGCTCGTGTACACGCTCGGGTAGGCGCGCCCATTTTTCAGCGCGCGGGCATCGGGAGTCCATGTCGTTGCCAGCACCGCGATCGCCGGATCGAAGTCGAGGTCGTAGTACATCTCGTCATCGAGATCGAAGTTGGACGCTCCTTTCGTGATCGGGTGGGCGTTGTCCACGTAGTACATCGAGATGTCGCCTTCAAACCACTTGGCCTTGCCATAGGTCCACGAGCCGCCGATCACGCTCTTTACCCACTGCGGGTCGTTGTGCCCGCACAAGCCATCGTGGATGACGACGATCCCGCCGCCACGCTTCGTGAAGGCCTCGATATTCGCCTTTTGGTCGGGCGTCACATCCCACGGGTCTGCGGCATACACGACGACCACATCCGTCTCGGCAAATTGCGCGGCGGTCGGCCAGTCCATCGCGCCCGACGTTTTCGCGCCGCGTTCGGTGAGCAGCTTCTGCCACTCGGCGAGAAATCGCGGATGATCGTGCTGGTTTGGCCCGTGGGTTTTCTCTCCCGCTCGAATGAAGATGCGCAGCGGCGCCGCCTCCGAAACGACGGTGAGGGACAGGAGCAGGGCGGCCAGGAGGGTTGCGGAGCGGGTCATATGAGAAAAAAAGATGCGCGGTCGTGGGGAGCTTTGCGGGAATCTATTCAACGTCCGAGATCGCGCTATCGGCATCTCGCGTCGCTTCGTGGATCCGCTTCACCTGAGCGAGTGTGTAGGGACGATTCGGCTGCTTCTCGGCGGCCACGTCCCGAATATCGCGGAGATCGTTTCCTACGGTTTGCATGAGCATTGAGTTGCGCAGGCGGGGACGGAATCCCTGGATTCGCTCGATGAACTTTGCGGCGACGTCGGGTTGAAAAAGGCGCGCCGCCCGGTCGGCCGTATAGTCGTCCGCCACGCACCCGCTGGTAATCTCGAGGCCGCGAAGCCATCCACCGAGCGCGATCAGATGCACGAGATCTTCATCCTTCAGCCCCAGCAACGCCGCTTCCACCTCAGCTTGCGTTTTAACGAGTTCGTGGCGCATTTCCGTCCAACGATCCTTCTCCGCGAGGTCGATCACGTGCCGACCGCGCTTGGTGATCTTGTCGCCAATGCCGAGGCCTTTCGCGAGCCGGACCAGGTCGTGGCCGACCGTGCTGACTTTCGACGTGCGCTGGTCCTCCACCACCAAAAAACCGTCCGCGAGGAGATTCCCAGCCAGGAGCGCCATTCTGGGGCGATCCTGGGGAAGACGGTCCGGCAGCGGCCGCCATACGCGGTCAAACGGAATAGGCTCGAGCGAGGTAAGCTCCTGAAACACCGCCTCGATCGACGGCGCCATGAACCGTCCAATGCCGAGTTCTTCGCGCAGGCGGTCGATCTCGCCCGAAGCGGCGTGCGCGGCGGCGAGACCGGCCAGGCTGTAGAAGAGAAGCGATGCGCACCAGCGCGCTGAGGACGCCATGCACAACGTTTGACAGAGTTTCCTGAGATTGCATCCGCAAACGCGCGATTTTCCGGCGTCCTGGCATTGCCCGCAACTCGGTCGCCTCGCGGTTCGTTCTTGCGGGGCGCGCCTTCGCTTTCTATTGAAGCCGCCCGCATGACACGTCGAGCCGCCGCCATTTTTGCACTTCTGCTATTTATTGGAGGCGCATCGGCGTGCTGGTGTGGCCTCGCGCTCGATTGGGATGGCGCCTACCAGTTCGCACTCTGCCTCATTCAGCAGTCGCCATTCCGCTACCTCAGCCGGTTTCACTCCTGGCTGGTCTGGTGGCCGACAGTCTGGGCAAGCCGCGCCACGGACAATATGAAGATTTTGGAGATGTTCTTCGGCGCTCCATTTTGCTTCGCTCCGCTCACCGGCTTTCTGCTTGCGTGGGGGACCGCTCGGCGCCATGCGCCAAGGGCGCTTTTCTGGGCCGCTTGTGGAATCGGTTTCGGCATGCTCCCTGGACAGGCGTTCATGATCAATGACAGCCTCTTTCAGATTCATCTGTTCTGGCCTTTTTTTCTCTGCGCGATCTGCCCCGCTTCCGCCTGGCTCCGGTGTTTGATCGGCGCCCTCGGCATCTTCCAGCTCTCCCACCCGATCGGAATCGGCCTGTGCGTGCTGGCCGCGTTGGCGGCGTTGGATTCGGCGAAGCGGCGTCCGTTGCAACGCGTGT
Source organism: Chthoniobacterales bacterium (assembly GCA_038238905.1). Taxonomy (GTDB): domain Bacteria; phylum Verrucomicrobiota; class Verrucomicrobiia; order Chthoniobacterales; family Chthoniobacteraceae; genus JBBSFI01. The sequence goes on from JBBSFI010000054.1 coordinate 16,317, forward strand.
CGTTTGTCTGCTTCGCCGCATGGAGCGCTCTCCTTTGCGTCGTGAGTATTTTGAAGCTTTTCATCTTCCCCGACCCCTATGCGGCGCACGAAGCCTCCTTCGAGATGCTGGCGATCTACTTCTGGCAGGGTGTCTTCGGATTGCCGCTCCTCTCGATTGTCTGCTTTTGGGCCGCTGTTTGGACCGCGCGCAAAATGGAGCTAAATGCAGGCATCCCTCGGGAGCGCCGGGCTTGGCTGCTCCTGTTTGCCGCCGGCGCGTGCCTGCTTTACTGGGCGGCGGATCCGCACCGCTGGTGGAAGGCGCTCGATTTCCGGCGCTGGCTCGTGCCGCTGAACCTCCCGTTTTTCCTGCTTGCCTGGTGGGACGCGCGCCATCGCGAGCCGCTGGCTGCGAGCCAGCTCCGGTTCAGAAGCATCGCCTCCTGCGGTGTTGGGGCCATATTTGCGCTCGTTCTGAGCGTGCAGAGCATCGTCTGGCTCGGGATGTGCCGCCGACTCGACGCCCAGGTGAGAGCGGAGGGGGACGCGGTGCTTCCGTCGGCCGCGCTCAGTTGGACGGCTCAGACGGTGATGGATCATTGGGCGACCTCCGCCATGGTCGTGCTCCTGCAGGGCGCCGCTCCGCATACGCTGGAGCTTGATGAAAAACAGGTCGCTGCTTTGCGCGATCAGAAGAAGCCGGGGATGGTCCCGCTCATCCCCACGCACGACATTCCGGCGACCGCCGGACCCCGAGGGTGGTTTGATTTCCAACCTGTAATGAGCCGCATTTTAGCCGATCCGAACCCCGATTCCCCCTAGCAGCGGTGAGGAGCGGCGGCGGGCCGCCAAAAAAATGGAACCGTGGGCTGCTTTAGGAATGACTTGACCGCGGACCGAGAGCGGTCATCATTCCGCGCTTCATTCGCCGATCTTCGGCGCACACCCAATATGCACGGAAGTTTGGGAAACATAATTTGGTCAATCTGCTATTTCGTTGTTCTGTTCGGGCTATCCCTCTACGGCCTGCACCGCTACGTGATCGTCTTTCTTTTTCTGAAGTACAGGAACAAGGAGCAGCTCCCGCTTGCCCATTTCGAGCACCTGCCTCGCGTGACGGTGCAGCTCCCTGTGTACAACGAGATGTACGTCGTGGAGCGGCTTCTGGACTCCGTGGCGGCGCTCGATTACCCGCGTGACTTGCTTCAGGTGCAGGTTCTGGACGATTCCACGGATGAGACCACCGAAATCGCCGTCTCCAGGGTGGCGCACCTGCGCGAACAAGGCGTCGATATCGAACTGATCCATCGGACGGATCGTTCGGGATTCAAAGCGGGCGCCCTCGAGAACGGACTCAAGACTTGCCGCAGCGAGTTTATCCTCATTTTGGATGCCGACTTCGTTCCGGCTCCCGACATGCTACTGAAGACGGTCCACTTTTTCTCGGATCCCAAGGTGGGGATGATTCAGACGCGGTGGGGCCACATTAACCGGACGTACTCTCTGCTCACGCGAATGCAGGCGATGTTCCTCGACGGGCATCTGCTCCTGGAGCAGACCGCGCGGAGCCGCTCCGGTCGATTCTTCAATTTCAACGGAACGGGCGGGCTTTGGCGGCGGTCGTGCATCGAGCAGGCGGGCGGCTGGCAGCACGACACATTGACGGAGGACCTCGATCTTTCCTACCGGGCGCAGTTGAAGGGCTGGCGGTTTATATTTCTTCCAAACCTCGTCACGCCGGCCGAATTGCCGGTCGATATGAACGGATTCAAGTCGCAGCAGCATCGCTGGACGAAGGGTTCGATCCAGACGTGCCGGAAGCTGCTTCCCGCGGTCTGGAAGGCCGACTTGCCGTTGCTGCTCCGGCTGGAGGCGACGGCGCACCTGACGTCGAACTACGCGTATCTGCTGCTCCTCTTTCTCTGTCTTCTTCTGCACCCTTCGACCGGCGGCTTCGTGGAGAACTCTTGGCGCGGCTTCCTGCTGAATATCGCCATTTTCTTCAGTGCATCGGCGCCGGCTGCGGTCTTCTACACCTGCTGCCAGCGCGAACTGCATCCGAAGACGTGGCTCAGAGAAATTCTTCTGTTGCCCGCCCTCCTGGCCCTCGGGATCGGACTGGCTGTGAATAATGCGAGAGCCGTGCTCGAAGCGCTGGTCGGGCATCGCTCCGAGTTTACGCGGACGCCTAAGTACGGCATCGAGAGCAAGACGCAATCGTGGAAGAAGGCCCGCTATGTCCCGATGAAGTCCGTGCTCCCGTTCATCGAACTCGCATTTGCCGGCTACTTTACCTACTTCATTGTGTTCGCGGTGATTCATCGCCAGTGGCTTTCGATCCCGTTTTTGGTCTTATTCCAAGCCGGCTTCAGCTACGTGGCCCTCTGCTCGCTCGCGCAGTGGATTCCCGCTTTGAAGTTCCCTGGCCGTAACACGGGCGCCAGTCTTCCCGCATAGAGACCTCCCGGGTTGCGGGCGGTGTTTGCGGCGGTTTTACGCTGTCTGGCATATCCGCTGCTTTACACAGAGGCGCCCGCTTTTTATTTTCATGATCACACGCTCCTGCCTTCTCGCATGCGCCCTCGTGACGGCGCTCGCGTCTCATCGGTCGATGGCCGGTTCGACGATGATGGTGGTGAGCGTGCCCGACCAAAAGCTGGTGGTGCTCCACGACGGAGCGCAGGTCGCAAAGTTTGCCATTTCGACCTCGCGGTTTGGAATCGGAGACCGTCCGCGCAGCTATGCGACGCCGCTCGGCTCGTTGGAGGTCGCGTCAAAGATCGGCGGCAATTCCCCGCTCGGCGCCGTGTTTCACGGACGGCGGCCCACTGGCGAAGTGCTTGCGCCAAACGCCCAGGGACGCGATCCGATCGTTACGCGCATCCTTTGCCTGCGCGGTTTGGAATCGCAGAACGCCAACGCCTTCGGACGCGGGATTTACATCCACGGCACTCCGCAGGAGCGCCTCATCGGACGGCCCGCGAGCTTCGGCTGCATCCGCATGAGATCGCGGGATATTCTCAAGGTGTACGACGCAGCGCTCGTGGGGACTAAAGTGAAGATCCTCAACCTGCCAGTGAGCCAAGCGCTTCACAATTTGGTCGTTTCTTCGCAACAGCATAAGGGCGCGGTATAAACGATCCGAGCTTCCGGTTTCTGAAGCCGGCATAACATTCGGCCACCGCCATGCGGCTCTTTCTGCTACGCGGTGCGCCCATCCTGCTTCTGATCGCCGCAGCTCTGCAAGGGTGCGAAACATCGAAATTTTATCTCCAAGCGGCGGTGGGGCAGGGGGCGATCCTATGGAAATCGCGTCCGATCGGAGCGGTGGAGCGCGATCCACGAACTTCGGTTGAAGTGAAGCGGAAGCTCGCACTTGCCAGCGAGATCCGGAGTTTCGCGCGGGGGACTCTCAAGCTGCCCGCTGAAGGGCGCTACACCCGCTACACCGATCTGAAGCGGCCGTACGTATCGTGGGTGGTATTTGCGGCGCCCGAATTTTCGGTCGAAGCGAAGACATGGTCTTATCCGCTCGTCGGGAAGCTCGAATATCGGGGCTATTTTTCCGAGAGGGACGCCCAGGAGGAGGGTGATCGCCTGAAGGCGCGCGGCTTCGAAGTATGCGTCGATGGAGTCGAAGCATACTCGACGCTGGGCTGGTTTCACGATCCGGTGCTGAACACCTTCCTTCGTCGCACGGACGCTGAATTTGCGGAACTGCTGTTCCACGAACTCACGCACGTGCGCATTTTTCTTCCAGGAGACACAGAGTTCAACGAGGCGCTCGCCACGGCCAATGCCGAAGCGGGCGTGCGCCGCTGGCTTGAAGCGAGGGGCGATTTGACCGCGCTGAAAAAGTACGAGGCCACCCGCGCCAGAGAGCGGAAGGTCGTGCGTCTTCTTTTGCGGACACGGGAAAAGTTGAAATCCGTGTACGCTTCGGGCGAAGATCCCGGACAGATGCGAAGGGAAAAGGCGAGGGTGTTCGACGAGATGCGCCAGGAATACCGGAAACTGTCGCGCCGTCTGCCAGGCGACGCGCGCCGCGAACGCGCGTTCGCGAAGCCATGGAACAACGCCCGCCTCAACACGGTCGCCGCATACTACACGCTTGTGCCTGCTTTTGAGCGCCTTATTGCCCAGACTGGGAACGATCCCGAACGATTTTATGCCGCGCTGTCGTCCCTCCGCAAACTTGGGAAAGCGCAACGGCGACTGGCGCTGGACCGGTAACCGGCCAGAATGGGGTGCGTCGCGAAATTACGCGGCAGCTCCGTCGCTTCCGATTGCCTCGACCGGACATCCCTCCATCGCTTCTTTGCAAAGCGCTTCCTCTTCGGGCGATTCCGACTGTTTGTACACGTAGCTGTGCCCGCCGTCGTCGTTCCGCGTGAAATTCGCAGGAGCGGTTTCGCGGCACAGGTCGCAGTCGATGCACTGGTCATCGACGTAAAACTTGCCCTGTACGTTCTCTGAATAACGATTTGCTGCTTCGGCCATTTTGGAAAGGGCGAACGATAAAGGTTGTGCAGTCGAACGCAACGATTTTTAGAGGACGATGTTTTGGCTTTCGCATTCGCCCGGTCCCGGCGACAATCCGGCCCTCGATATGACCGACAGCCTTGCGAATTCTCCCGTGGTGCCCGCTGAGGGGTGGCACGTCCTGCATCTCTTTTACAAGATCGAGCACGGCCAGTGGGCCATGCTCAGCCCGGAAGAGCGGATCGACGCGAAGACGAGCATGACAGAGCTTTTGCAGGAGATCCGCGCCACAGCCGAGACGCAACTGCTTGTCTTCTCGATGGTGTCGCCCAAGTCGGACATCGGTTTCATGCTGCTTACGCCCGATCTGCATGTCGCGAATGCGTTCGAAAAGCGGCTCTCGCTCGCCCTCGGACCGGATATTCTGATACCGGTTTATTCCTTCCTCTCGCTCACCGAGGACAGCGAGTACATGACCACGGACGAGGAATACTCGGTGACGCTCCAGACGGAAGACGGCCTCCAGCCAGGAACGGATGCCTTTGAAGCGAAGATGGCCGAGTTCCGGCAGCGAATGACCAAGTATCGCAAGGACAAGCTCTACCCGCTGCTGCCGGTCTGGGAAGTTTTCTGCTTCTACCCTATGACAAAGCGCCGCGCTCCGCAGCAGAATTGGTTTGAGCTTCCGTTTGCTGATCGCAATCGGCTGATGAAGGGCCATGGCCGCGTCGGGCGCCAGTACCACGGCAAGATCCTTCAGCTTATCACCGGCTCGACCGGCCTCGACGACGCCGAGTGGGGCGTCACTCTGTTCGCGCATGATTCCTATTACATCAAGGATATCGTGTACAAGATGCGCTTCGACGAAGTGAGCACGACCTACTCCGATTTCGGAGAGTTTTACATCGGGCTGAGCCTGCCTTTGGACGAGCTATTCCGGCGGCTGCAACTTTGATTCTGCCCGGTGGGCAGCACCGCCGCTGCGTGGGATCCAGAGCACCGCGACGATAGGCGGAAGGAATAGAAAACTCGCGCCGAAGAGCGGCAGGCGGAAGTTGCCGACATGGGCGAAGAGGCCGAAATAGATGGTCCCCGCGGCGGCGGCTAACCGCCCGATATTGAAGCAGAACCCGGCGCCGGTCGTGCGCAGAAGCGTGGGAAAGAGCGGTGGGAGGAACATTGTAAACAGCCCGAATACCCCGGAGAAAAACCCGATGGCGCAATTCCAGGCGATGAGGGATTCGTGGCCTCGCTCGACCGAGAAGCAAGCGCACATGCTGGCGAAGAGCGCGCCAAACAGAAGGGCGATCGCGCTGCGATAGCCGAGGCGTTTTGCGAGCGCCGCCGCAAAGAAGTTGCCGAAAATCGATGCGCCGATGATGAGAAAGAATGCCCGGCTGGCGAGATGTTCGCGCGCTTCAGGCAGCCATGAGGCGACCTCCGGAAGGTTGCGGAGATGCTGGACGTTCCAGAAGAGAAACGCCCACCACGCGGTGAGCGAGCAGGCGCAGACGGTGGACACCAGAAGTGTGACCGCGCGCGACTCCCGGCAAAACAGCGCGCTCAGGGGCGGCGGCTTGCCGCTCGCTGCGCGTTGCGCGTGCTGCCATTCAATGGGCTCGGGCACTTTGGCGCGAATCCAAAAGACGAGGAATGCAGGCAGGACGCCCGCCAGGAAAACGATGCGCGGGTAATGGGACCAGTGGGATGTAAAGAAGACGACGGCGCAGGCGGCGAGGATCCCGATGTTTACACCGGTCTGAAGAACGGCGGCGATCCATGGACGGAAGCGGACTGGCCACGTCTCTGAAAGCAGCGAGGCGCCGACCGCCCATTCTCCGCCGATTCCGAGCGCCGCGACGAAGCGAAATATCAGCAACTGCCACCAAGTTTGGGCGAAGAACGAGAGGCCTGTGAAAGTTGCGTAGGTGAGGATGGTGAGCGCGAGCGTGCGGCTTCTTCCGAGCCGGTCGCCGGCGCACCCGAATGCGCTGCCGCCCAGCGCCCATCCCGCCAGGAATGCGGCTTGGATCCATGAACTCTTTTCCTTAACCGGGTCGCTGCTCGCGGCCGCGGCGCCGATCAATTGCATGACGAACGGCGCGGCGACGAGCGTGTACAGGTGCATGTCGAGGCCATCGAAAAGCCAGCCGAGCCATGCCGCGAGGCCTGCTCTCCATTGCTGTGCCGAGACTCGCTGATCTGAACCCGCCTTCGCCTGTTCCATGGAAGCAGCGGCCATAAATCCCGGGATTAAGGGCCCCAGTGCTCCGCCAATTCCACCAATGTGCGCACGCCGAAGCCAGTCGCGCCGCGCGCCAGGTGCGGCTCGTTCTTCTCCCGGTGGGCGGTGTAGGCAATGTCCAGGTGCGCCCAGGGCGTCTCTCCTGCGAAGGCCTTTAGAAATGCAGCCGCTGTGCAGGCGCCGCCCAGGCGTCCGCCGCTATTTTTAAGCTGACCCACCTCGCTCTTAATCTGGGTCTCGTGCTCCTGAAAGAGCGGCATCGGCCAGATCCTTTCGCCAGCGGCTTCAGCGGACGCGCGCACTGCGGCGCCGAACGGCTCCGAGTTCGACCAGAATCCGGCGGCCTGGTCTCCGAGCGCCACACCACAGGCGCCGGTGAGAGTCGCCAAATCGATAATCGCGCCAGCTTTGCACACCCGGCGGGCGTAGCCGATTGCATCCGCCAAGACGACGCGGCCCTCGGCGTCTGTGTTGACGATTTCGATGTGCTGGCCGTCGTAGGCCGTGACGATGTCGCCGGGCCGGTACGCCGTGGCGCTTGGAAGGTTCTCCGCGCACGCAAGAATTCCGACGATGTGGCGCTTCGGCGACAGATCCGCGATGGCAGACATTGCACCGAGCACCGCCATGCCACCGCATTTGTCGAAGATCATCTCCTCCATATTCGCAGCGGGCTTGATCGAAATGCCGCCGCTGTCGAAAGTGATTGCCTTGCCGACGAGGGCGAGCGGCGCTTCGAGCCGTTTGCCTCCTTGATACTCCAGAACAATCAGGCGCGGACCGCGCGCGGGCGTCGAGCCGCCGCCGACGGCGAGCAGGCCGCCAAATTTCCCGGCGCGCAGCTTGCGTTCGTCCAGCACCGTAACCTTCAGGCCCTTGGCTTCGGCCAAGGCGACCGCAGCTTCAGCCACCGCTCCCGGATCGAGCAGATTTCCGGGGCGATTGGCAATGCCGCGCGCGTAGTTCACCGCATCGGCGATCGTCTTGGAGCGTTCGCACGCGCGTTTCGCCGCCGCAGCATCTTCCGGGAGCACCTGGATGTGAACGCTCTCGATGGGCGGCGCGGGCTTCTCCTTAAACTCCTCGTAGCGGTAGCTCGCGAGGATGATTCCTTCGAGCGCCGCGCCCGAGAATTGCGGCCAGTCGATCAGGTGCGCCGCGATCCGCGTCCGCCCAATCTTCTTGAGCGCCATCGTGGCTGTTCCAGCGGCGGTGCGCAGCCGGTTCGCGTCGAATTTGGCGCGTTCTCCCAATCCCGAGTACATCACCCCCTCATGGCGAACATAGAGCAGCGAATTTAACTTCGCGCTGAATTCTTCCTCGGAGACCGGCGGTTGGAGTTTCGCGCGCTGATCGCGGAAAACGAAACGGATCGTAACGGCGTCGCTTTTCCCCGATCTGGAATCGACACTCAGTTTCATTGAGGAAGCGGCGGCGGTTCGCGGGGGCATGAGATGCGGGTTTAAAGTTTCACGGTCTGTGCGGCAACGATGTCGTCATTGGCAAGCAGCTCTTTAATAAGCGCCTCGCCTGGGATGGAATCGAGATTGAGGACTGTGAGCGCGCGGCCCCCCACTTCGTTGCGGGAGAGCGACATGCTTGCAATATTGACCTGATGTTTGCCGAAGAGCGTGCCGACTTCGCCGACGATCCCCGGCCGGTCCCGATTCTCGAAAAGGAACAGGACGCCTTCCGGCTTCGCTTCGACATGTCGCCCGTTGATTTTCACGATGCGGGCCGCATTTCCAAAGAACGTAGCCGCGACGGAAACCCATCCTCCCTCGCCCGTGGCTGTGAGTTCGATCAACTCGGAGAACTCGGTCTGATTGCTCTCTCGCGATTCGCTTACCTTCAGGCCCAGATTTGCCGCAAACGAAGGCGCATTTACCACATTGACGTCGCCTCCGCCCGCTTGCCGGAGGAAGCCGGTTAGGACCGCGCGTGTGATTGGCGTCGTGTCGGTCTCGTACACCTTTCCGTGGTAGTTCACGTTCAAACTATCGCATCGTTTGGCCGCGATTTGCGACAGGAAGTAACCAAGCTTCTCTCCTAACTGAACGTGCGGCGCGAGCAGGGCCATCGTCTTGGCGTCCACGCTCGGCATGTTCACGGCGTTGCGAATCTCGCCCGATAAAAGAGCGGCGCGTATTTGCTGGGCCACCTCGATCCCTACGTTTTCCTGCGCTTCGGCGGTCGAGGCTCCAAGGTGGGGGGTGAAGACCACATTTGGGAGGGATCGCAGCGGGTAATCCGCAGGGGGCGGCTCGATTTCGAATACATCAAGCGCTGCGGCGGCCACGTGCTTGCTCTTGAGCGCGTCGTAGAGCGCCGCTTCGTCGATCAGTCCGCCGCGGGCGCAATTGACGATGCGCACGCCCTTCTTGGCCTTGGCGAGGCGTTCGCGATTCAGCATGTGCTTCGTCTCGTCGGTGAGCGGCATGTGCATCGTCACGAAATCGGCGAGGGGAATGATCTCGTCGAGACGATCGACGAGTTCGACCTGAAGGGAGCGGGCCCGGCTTTGAGAAAGATACGGATCGTACGCAGCGACCCTCATGCCGAAAGCGATCGCGCGCCGGGCAAATTCGGTGCCGATTCTTCCCATGCCGAGGATGGCGAGCGTCTTACCGTAGAGTTCGACGCCTTCGAAGCTCTTTCGATCCCACTTGCCCGACTTTACGCTCGCGTCTGCCTGCGGAATATTTCGAGCCAGAGACATCATCAGGGAGAACGCGTGCTCGGCAGTCGAAATCGTGTTCCCGCCTGGGGTGTTCATGACGATGATCCCCCGCTTTGTTGCTGCATCCACATCGACGTTGTCCACACCGACACCGGCGCGGCCGACCACCTTCAAGCTCTTCGCGGCGTCGATCACTTTGGCGTTCACCTTCGTTTGGGAGCGGACTACGAGGCCGGCGTATTCACCGATGATCTCGAGGAGTTGGTCCTCTTTCAACCCCACTTTTACGGTGACGTCGAGCAACCCGCCTTCGGCGAGTTCGCTCACACCACGTTCGGAAATCGGGTCGGCGACGAGAACTTTCGGTTTGGTCATGGTAACGGAAAAGGAGCGCTGATTGTTCGCGGCTGCCGGAAAAGGGCAACCGGAAAAGCGTGCGCAGGGCACTTCGATACGAAACGGATGCGTTTACATCCAATTTTCAAGGCAACCGCGAAGTGATGGCAGTGAGGGCTCCCTTTGGTGGTTAAGTTGGTGATGCTCCGGGCTGAATTCGGGGTGGGTTTAGCCCGGAGAGTGGCGCCCGAAGGCCGGGTGCTCACATTGCGGACGGCTGAAGGTCACGGCTTGCTCACCTGCACCCTGTAAAATTTCAGCCCACCGCTCGCGTTAGGATCCGTGACGGTTCGCACCCCGCCGGAGTCGGACTGGGTCATTCCGGTGAGGGGCTGCCAGTTCGCCGGATTCAGCGTAGGCGAAAATTGCACGCTGTAGCTCGTGCCTGCGACGATCGGGGCAAAGATGAGGTTTTGCTGCCCCGTTGAGCCGGCCGGCGGCTGTATGGCGAGCGCGAAACGGGAATCGGGATTCAGCGGATCGAGCCCGGCGATGTATTTGAAAAGGTTTGTCTGACCGGTGCCGTCCGCATCGGCGCTGGCGGCGCCGAGCGGGTTTCCATTGTTACCTGGTCCCCAGCCGAAATATTGCACCTGCCAGGCGTCGTCGATTCCATCGTTTGCGTAGAGACCGAAGCTGTCGCGGGTGAGATCGGCGACGGTGATGCTTAAAGGCGCTACGAAATTATGGTAAGCTGCCCGCACAACCGCCGTGACACTGCCGGTCACGGCTTGCGCGGTGGCGAGGCCGCTGGCGCTGATGCTGGAGATCGGGCCGCTTGTCACGCTCCAGGCGACGGAGGTGGATGGGACGGCGAGAAATGTGGCGTCATCGAGTGTGTCGAAGGCTCCCAGTTGAAGCGTTCCGCCTCCTGGCATGATCGCGGGCGCTGTCGCCGCCGCCACCGCGAGGCCTGTGATATCGTAAAGCTGCGCGGCGTATCCGCTTTTCAGTATCTCCGCGGGGGATGCCACGGTGGAGATCCCGGCGATTGGCGTGATGCTTCCGTCTATCGTGTAGTTCGAGCTGGTCGTTCGCCTGCCGCCCTCGTCGAACGTTTCGGTGACGATGCTATAATCCGCGCTTGTTCTTGTGCTGGCGTGCGCGGCGCCTGGGAGCAGCAGGGCTGCGACCGCGACAGTCTTCATCGGGAAGTAAATCATGGTTCAATCAATAGGTAATCGACGCTGCTGGCGTCGGAAGGGAGACTGCTGGTGACGGTGAAAGAGGCTCCGGGTGTTCGCTGTGTCGCCTGGTAGTATGGGAGGCCCACGGCGCCGATTTGTGTGTGAAGCGTCACAAAGATGCGCGTATTGGCGGTGATGCTGTTGTCTGGGACAATCGTGGATGGTGAGTTGGCGTTCAGGACGGCGCTTCCGTGCCTTAAACGGGAGACTGAGGTTCCGGCCGCGCCCACTTGGAGCCTGCCATCGGCTTCCATCGCGCCGGTTGTCTTGATGACGGTCAATCCGCCGATGAGGCCGCCTGTGATTTGGACGTTATCCGAGTTCTGAAAGCTCATGGTTCCTGTGTCGGGCCGCACTGGCCCCAGCATGCCCATCCAGCTTGAAACTTTGGTCATGAAACCATTCTCCATCGGGTAGGCGCTGGAGACCGGCTGCAAGTTCGCGGTGAGCGGGGTGAAACTGGAATCGAGATCCGTCCAGCTATAACCCGTTCCGCTGTTAGCCTCCGAGTAAAAGCGCCAATGCCCCTGCGTGACATAGGTCGCCGCATTCACAAAGCCGCCCGGAGCCGGGTCCGTAACAGCGGAGATGTTATTCACCGTGATCGATCCTCCGTTGATTGCGATGATCTTGAACGCTCCATTGTTGGCCGCACTTTTAACTCCGGAAAACACCACGGGCATGTTCACGGCGAGACCGTCCGGATTGTCGAGTGTGTAGGACGCGCTTCCGGCGAATGCGGTTACCGACTGGACGCGCGCAATCAATTTGCCGCCCAAGTTATTGAGGAACGGGCCTTCCCTGCCAAAATCAGCCAGTTGCTTTAGTTGCGTCCATGTTCCGCCAATGAGGCTGCCGCTATTTTTAGCAACGACGATGCCGCCGGAATAATTGAAATCGACGTAGATGGCATAGTAGGCGCTCGAAACATCCTCCGGGTTTGTGAATACCTGGAATTCGTTGAAGCCGGCGCTGAGTTCGTGAATGTTGCCGATCCGCGCGGGCGCGCTCCATGTCTGGTAATCTGAAAGCTGGGACGGAGGATTGTTTGCGGGATGCGTCTCGTAGATGCTCAGATGCGCGGGCGCATCGGCTGGTCCGTCGTTTGGATCGAAGGAGAAGAAGATATGCACCGTCCTATCGTTCGGATCGGTGAACCACGTCGGGTTCCATGTAGTGCTCGTATTCAGGGATCCGCCGCTGCTCACGGATGTGAGCTGGCTCCAGTTCAGCAAATCCGGGCTGGAATCGATGTAGAACTGGCCGGTTTCACCTTCGCCTCCGCTGGTATGGGCGACTAGAAATGTCTTAAGCAGCGCGTCGTAGTGGATCTTTGGATCGCGGATGATCCCCGATGTTTCCGCATAGACTGAATTGCCGCCTTTCAGCGGATTCCAGTTTATGCCATCCTGCGATGTGGAAATGTATAGCTCGCCCCAATGGGCTGGGCTGTATGAGCTTGGAACGAAGGAAGACATGACGTACAACTCTCCTTGGGTCTTCGTCGGATCGACGTAATCGACGCCCCCGACCGCGACGGACGGCGCGCCCGTTCCGCTGGTGATTTTCAGCAGCCCGGTCGGCAGCGAGGAGAGCGCCTGCCCATTGATCTTGCTGGCGTCTGCATTCGTGAAGGTAATATTCGCCGCCAACTGCGCATTCCCAATGGCGCCGGGCGCGACCGTCTGCGCAAGCGCGGCATTGGCGGAGTTGATCGCATAGCCTGAAGAGGCGACCCGTTGATCCGGCGACAGCAGCTCAAACGGGTGGGAGCCGTCGCAGAACCAGACCCGAAGCCGCACATCGGAATTGGTGAACACCGACGCTGGAATCGCCATCATGTTTGGCACGGATGCGTCGCCCAGCAGCACGGAGTAGAGGCCATTTGTAACTGGCAGGCTTACGATCGCCGACGGTTTGCTGCCGCCCGCACTCGCTCCGTCGTTGCTCCAGTACGTCGTCGCGCCGGCTTTATCGACGAGCGCAAATTGAAACTGGCCGGTTCCGCTGAAGTTCACGCCGCCTGCCGCGATGCGCCCCTGGTAATTGAGGACGAGGGGCACCTGCGCGTCTGCAACGCTGCCGCATACAAAAAGGAGGGCAAACGCCGCAGCCCGGAAAAGCTTGGATTTCGTCGTCAAAGGGGGTGGCGCGTTCGGAGTTGGGATCGGGCGAGAGCTTGGAAAGATAAGCCGGAATGCGCTCTTTTTCAATTGCAAAGAAGCGCGTCAAAAAAAGATGGCAAACCGCAGCGGCGCTGCTCTTCTGCGGAGCGACGACCCTTTTTCATCCATGAACTCCGCCGCCGCTTTCTGCCTCTGCCTTTTTTCCATCGTAACGTCCGCTTTCGCCGAACCGACGGAGGAGCAGGTGGCGCTGCACGACAAGCTGCAAAAGGTTGCCGACGGCTTGGGTTATCAAAAGGGCGACATCACGTTGAAAAACGGGCTGGCGAAGATTCATCTCACGCCGTATTTCATGTACCTCGATCCAAAGGACACCGGAACCGTTTTGAGCACGATTTGGGGAAATCCGCCGGTGAACGACACGCTTGGGATGCTTGTGCCAGCCAATGTAAGCGTGGCGAGTCGTGACGGGTGGGGCATTATCATTACGTACCAGGAGGACGGCTACGTGAAGGATAACGACGCAGCCAAGATGGATTACCCAAAGCTGCTCAAGCAGATGCAGACGGCGATGCACGATTCGAACGCCGAGAGGACGAAGGAGGGCTACCCCGCGATGGAACTCGTCGGCTGGGCGACGCCTCCGCGGTACGATCAGGCGACGCACAAGATGTACTGGGCCAAGGAACTGACCGTGGGTGGCGGGGATGAAAATACGCTCAACTACAATATCCGCATGCTTGGCCGCCGGGGAGTGCTCGTGCTGAACGCGGTTGCCGCCATGTCGCAGTTGCAGGAGATCGAGTCCGCCACGCCTGGCGTGCTGGCGATGGTAAATTTTCAGGACGGGAACCGATACACCGATTTTAACAGCTCCACCGACAAGGTGGCGGCGTACGGACTCGCCGCACTGCTCGTCGGCGGAGTCGCCGCGAAGGTGGGACTGTTCAAAGGTCTGATCGTGGCGCTGATTGCGGCGAAGAAGCTGGTGATCGTCGGCTGTGTCGCGGTCGCCGGATTTCTGAAACGGATCTTTGGCAAGAAATCTCAATCGGCCTGATCCGACGCCCTGGCGCCGCATCGCATTCAGCAGGCCGGCGGTAACCGGGTTCCAACCCCGGAACTCCCCCAGACCGCCATTGTCGCGGAGTCGGCGTATGCCGCGCGGGAATCGGTGGTGTGTATCCGAAAATTCGCTGACTCGGCGGGTCAAATCGGCCTATTTGTCTTTTTGCGCGGCAGGCGAGTAAATTTTCCATCCCGGCCGCTGCGCGGCACGTCTCTTCCCGATATCGCGCCATCCCGCGCGCAATCTTCACAAACAGCCGTAAGTGCCTCAGGCTGAGTCATATACAACTTGAAACAAGCGGCGGACTCCGGATTTTGGAAAATTTCTCTTGTGGTATTCTACCGAAGCCCCACTCTCGCCCTAGCTTTCTGCAACCATTTGTTTCCCGCGAGATGATGAACCGTTCACCATTTTACCCAGAAAATGAAGCCCGGAAGTTTCTCTGAAACGCTCCCCGACGAACGCGACGGATTTCTACAACGGCGCGACCTACACCATCGGCAAGCTGAAGGCCGAAACGAGCCCTATCGGCTCCGCAGCCATTACGTACGCCTACGACGAGCTGGGCCGTGAAACCCAACGGACGATCGGCGGTGACGGGATGAATATTTCAAGCTGGCAATTTGACGCTCTCGGACGCCTCACCAACTACAACAACCCGCTCGGCGCCGCCCCATTCACCGATCCAACGAAAGGCTTTGCGCTGACGTATCTGACGAACTCTGGCC
>JBBSFI010000055.1:0-30290 GCA_038238905.1 Chthoniobacterales bacterium
ATCTCCGGCCCCGATGGCGATGGCGGACCGAGCCGGGTTTGAGATGCATACTGCCGCGGCAGCCCAAGATCTCGGCTTGCAGCAAAACGGAGCTGCGCAGGACGGCGCCGACAAAGCCGGCGCGGGAGCGGGCGAGCCGCCACCACCAGCGCAACTCGCCGTCGATCTTGGCAAGGTCTCCGCCCGCAAGAACCTCAATGAAACCGCCTTCTTTTTTCCCCAGCTTCTGAGCCGGGAGGACGGCTCAGTGAGCCTTGAATTCACGATGCCGGAAGCGCTTACGACATGGAGATTCATGGGTTTTGCGCACGATGCCGATCTGCGAAGCGGTTACATCGAGGACAAAGTCGTTACATCCAAGGATCTGATGGTGCAGCCAAATCCCCCGCGTTTCCTCCGGGAGGGAGACGGACTGGAATTCACCGTCAAGGTTTCCAATCAATCCGCGGGCGGACAGCACGGAACGGTGCGGCTCTCACTCTTCAATGCGCGGACGAGCAAGCCGCTCGACGCGCAGTTTGGAATTGCGGCGCCCGACCAGAGCTTCGACCTCCCGGCTGGCGAATCGCACAGTTTTTCCTGGAAGCTGCTGGTTCCGGAAGGCGCGGAGCCCATCACTTACAAAGCCGTGGCCGCCAGCGAGCGCGTTTCCGACGGCGAGGAAGGTCTGCTCCCGGTCCTCACCAATCGCACACTCGTGACGGAATCGCTTCCGCTGCCGATTCGCGGACCGGCGGCGAAGCAGTTCACGTTCACGAAGCTGCTCGAGTCTGGCAACTCGCCGACGTTGAAGTCCCAATGTCTTACGGTTCAGATGGTGTCGAATCCGTCGTTGTACGCGGTGATGGCGCTCCCATACCTCATGGAGTTCCCGCACGAATGCTCGGAGCAGACGTTTAACAGGCTGTACGCCAATTCGCTCGCGCGCCACATCGCTGCGTCCGACCCGAAGATACGCGCCGTCTTCGATCAGTGGAAAGCGACCCCTGCGCTCGATAGTCCCCTCGCCAAGAATCAAGACCTCAAGTCGGTGCTGATCGATGAGACGCCGTGGGTCGCGCAACAGCAAGCAGAGAGTCAGGCCCGCCGAAATGTGGGCGTCCTTTTCGATGACAATCGCTTGACCGAAGAAACCGCGCGCCTTCTGCGCAAACTCTCCGAACAGCAAATGGCGGATGGCGCCTGGCCGTGGTTCCCCGGCGGACCTGCGAACGATTACATCACGCTCTATATCACAACGGGGTTTGGCAGGCTGCGCCATCTCGGAGTCAAAATCGACACAGCGGCCGCGACAAAATCGCTCCAACGACTTGATGGGTGGATCGATAAGTTATATCGCGATATCCCGAAAGGCAGGGAAAAGGATGACCACCTTTCTCCGGTCATCGCGTTTTACCTGTACGGCCGGAGCTTTTTCATTGCGGAAACCCCGATCGGCCCCGCGCACCGCGAAGCCGTCGATTATTTCCTGGATCAGGCCCGAAAGTATTGGCTCAAGCTGGACCGCCAGCCGCAAGGGCATCTTGCCATTGCCCTCAAGCGCTTCGGCGACAAGCCTGCTGCGGAAGGAATTATGCGCTCCATCCAGGAGCATTCCGTCACGAATGAAGAAATGGGAATGTTCTGGCGCGACGCGGAGTTGTCCTGGTGGTGGTACCGCGCTCCGATCGAGACGCAGGCGCTCATGATCGAAGCCTTTGACGAGGTGATGAACGACGCGAAATCTGTCGAGGAATGCAAAGTGTGGCTGCTCAAGCAAAAGCAGACGCAGGATTGGAAGACAACCAAGGCAACCGCCGACGCGGTTTATGCGCTCCTATTGCGCGGTGAGAATCTCCTCGCTTCAGATGAACTCGTCGAAGTCTCGCTTGGCGGCGTTCCGGTGAAGCCGGAGCATGCGGAACCCGGCACGGGATTCTACGAAGAGCGCTTTACGCGCGGTGAAATAAAGCCGGAGCAAGGCCGCATCACGGTGAAGAAAAGCGACAAGGGCGTCGCCTGGGGCAGCGTCCACTGGCAGTATCTGGAGGATTTGAGCAAGGTGAGCGCCTATGAGGGGACTCCGCTCAAGCTCACAAAGACGCTGTACACCCGCCAGTTTACGAAGAAAGGGCCGGTGCTCGAGGAAGTAAAAGGCGCGGTGAAGGTCGGCGACGAACTCGTCGTCCGCATCGTTCTGCATACCGATCGAGACATGGAGTACGTGCATCTGAAAGATCATCGCGGCAGCGGAACTGAACCGGTAAATGTCCTCTCGCAGTACAAATTCCAGGATGGCCTCGCCTACTACGAATCGACTCGCGACACGGCGAGCCACTTCTTTATCGACTATCTTCCCAAGGGTAACTATGTGTTCGAGTACGCGACGCATGTCGTGCACAAAGGTCACTACCAAACTGGCTTTGCCTCGATCCAGTGCATGTACGCCCCGGAGTTTAACAGCCACTCCCAGAGCATCTGGCTCGAAGCGCAATAACACTCCCTCCGCGCCCGACGGATTGTTCGACCTGGGCTTCATCGCACCGGCAAGAAAGTCGCCGGTGTTCGACCACAGGGCAGGTGCAGCGCACCTGAGCGCCGCGCTGTTTCGAGAAGGACCGCCCCGTGGACGGGTACTCTTCGGGCGCGCCACTCAGGACTATTTCAACGGCCTTCTAGACAATCGCGCTTCCGTGCATGATTGCTTCTTCGTAGTGCAAATCAGAATGTTCGTGCCTCTTTGCGACATCGCCGCAGTCCCCGCGCGGCAGAGCGATCGCTTTCGAGCAAAATCGCCGCGTCGCCCGCGATCCCCGGGGATCCGTCGCGCCGCCCGTCCCAGCGAAAGCGGGTCGAGCCACCCTTTCGATTTCTTTTCCAAGTGACTGACGACCGCCAACCCGCCCAACAACTCCCGAGCAGCCTAGCCGCCAATCTCGGCTTGCAGGCGCGACTCGTGCGCACGCTGGAGGCCACGACCGACTATGTTGCCATCTCGACGCCGGATGGGATGCTTACTTATCTCAATGCAGCCGGGCGGGAAGCTGCGGGTATCGCTCTCGATGCTTCACTGCATGGCGCATTGTCCTCGCAGCTTCATCCGGCGTGGGCGTACGAGATCATTCGTCACGAGGGAGTCCCCGGATCGGTAGCCGACGGCGTTTGGAGAGGCGAGACGGCTTTTCTCCGCCACGACGGACGCGAAATTCCCGTCTCGCAGATTATCCTCTCCCACACCGGCGCCGCAGGGGTCGAGTTCTTCTCGACCATCATGCGCGATATATCGCAACGGAAGCTAGAGGACGTGGCGCGCATCGAATGGGCGAATCGCTACGATGCCGCTATTCGTGCGAGCGGCCAGTTGCTCTTCGATTGGGATTCGCTTTCCCACGAAATCACGTACGCGGGAAACACCGAGCAGATTATCGGCTACTCCATACCTGAACTAACCGGGGGGCTCGACCAGTTCCGGAAGTTCATTCACCCGGAAGATCTTCCAATTTTCGACGAGGAGATTCAACGAGTCGAACTCAGTCGCGATCCCTTTTTTGCTGAGTTCCGCGTCTGCCGGAAAGACGGGCGTTGCACAGTGATCCAGGCGAAGGGGTATTTCTTTATCGATCGAGAAGGGCGATTGAGCCGGATGATCGGCTTCTTTGCCGACATAACCGAGCAGCGCCGGGCGCAACAGGAGGTTGCGGAGGCCCACGACCTTCTGGAGGCGCGCGTGGAGCGGCGCACGGCAGAGCTCGCGACGGCGTACGCCGTGATCCAGGAGCGGGCGCGCCAGCAGGAGGCCGTGGCCCAACTCGGGCAGCGCGCCCTCGCTGGCGCGAATATCCGCAGCCTGCTCTCCGAAACGACTGAACTCGTGCGAACCATCCTGAAGCTCGATTACTGCTCCGTCCTTGAATTCGATTCGGAGAATAACGATTTCTCCGTCGCTGCCGCAACCGGTTGGCCGAAGCCGATCCATCACCTTCGCTTCCCCGCGGACACCGGTTCGCTAGCTGGTCTCACGCTTCTTAAGGGCGAACCTGTGGTGCTCGAAAATGCAGCGACGGAAACGCGGTTCGCAATCTCCGACACCCTCCGCGAGTCGAGTGTCACAAGCGGCGTCAGTGTGATGATTGCCGCTGGCGAGCATCCCATGGGAGTGCTCGTCGCTTTCAGCAGGGTGCCTCGCATTTTCACGCAGGACAATATCTACTTCCTCCAATCCGTGGCCAACCTGCTCACGGCGGCGATTGCACGCGAACGCGCTGAGGAAAGCGTGCGGCGATCGAGCGAGCACGCCGAGAAAGCGAGCCGCGCCAAGAGCGAGTTTTTATCGCGCATGAGCCACGAGCTTCGCACTCCGCTCAATGCGATTCTGGGCTTCACGCAATTACTCGAACTCGAGCACTCCACTCCGAGCCAGATCGAGAGCATCGAACACATTTCGCGCGCTGGGAAGCACCTCCTTTCGCTCATCAACGAAGTGCTCGATATCGCACGGCTCGAATCCGGACGCCTTGCGCTGCACAAGGAACCCGTGCCTATCGCCGCATTCCTTAGCGAGACCGTTGAACTCATCCGCCCGCTTGCCGTTCGCCATGGGCTTAAGCTGACACTCGAGACGCCGGCCGCCTCGGGCGCGCGTCATGCCTTCGCGGATCGGCAGCGATTGAAGCAAGTTCTGCTGAACCTGCTGTCGAACGCTGTAAAATATAATAAACCCGGCGGAAGCATTATCGTCTCCGGCAGCGCGCCCGCTCCGGGACGCGTCCGCCTTACAGTATCCGATACGGGCTTTGGAATCTCGCCGGAGAAACTGGAGCGGCTCTTTGTTCCATTCGAGCGGCTGGGCGCGGAGTCGAGCGACATCGAAGGAACGGGAATCGGCCTTGCACTTTCCCGCGGCATCGCGGCTGCGTTGGGCGGCGATCTTGGCGTGACGAGCGAAGTCGGCGTCGGGAGCGCTTTTTGGATCGAACTGGCCGAAGCGGAGGCGCCGCCGCCGACTGTCCTCTCCACGCCACCGATCCCGGTTGCGGATTCGCCTGAAATCCTGACCACCAGCACGGTCCTCTATATCGAGGATCAGGACCTTAACTTGCGTCTCGTCGAGCGCATCTTCATGAATCAGCCGGGATTTAAACTCATCTCTGCGATGCAAGGCGGCATCGGCCTCGACCTTGCGCGTGAGCATCGCCCCGATCTCATCCTTCTGGATCTCAATCTTCCCGACATTCCTGGGGAGGAAGTCCTCGCGCGGATCAAGTCCGATCCCGAAATGTGCGACACCCCTGTAATCATGGTGAGCGCGGACGCCATGGGCGACCGCATTGAGCGACTGCTCGAAGCCGGAGCCGCAAACTACCTCACCAAGCCGTACCGGGTCGCGGAATTTATGAAGATGGTCCGGGCGACCCTGCTCCGGAAATAGCTCCAATTGAGACACCGCCTGCAGTCGTGTAATTTCATAGCGCCATGAGAATCGATCGTTTTACACAAAAGATGCAGGAGGCGCTGCAAGCGGCCCAGGATGCGGCGTCTCAGGCCAGCCACTCCGAGATATCGAACGAGCACTTCCTGCTCGCGCTGCTGGAACAGAATGACGGAATCGCTCGTCCACTTCTCGAGAAAATTGGCGCCACTCCAGGCAACATCGAAGATGCATTGCGCATGGATCTCAGCCGCCGCGCAAATGTCCACGGCGGCCATTCCGCGACGGGAGCGGGGCGGGAATTGACGCAAGTTCTCGACGCCGCGCAACGCGAGATGGAGCGAATGAAGGATGAATATACGAGCGCTGAGCACTATCTCCTGGCGCTCTCCGATTCCACAGTCCCAGCCGGCAGGTTTCTAAAACAAGCCGGCGCGACGAAGAGCGCTCTCATGCAGGCGCTTCAGCAGGTGCGGGGATCGCAGCGGGTTACCGACCAAAATCCGGAAGGGAAGTATCAGACCCTCGAAAAGTATGGGCGCGACCTCACGCAGCTTGCCCGCCGCGGCAAGATCGATCCCGTCATCGGGCGCGACAACGAGATCCGCCGGATCATGCAAGTGCTCTCCCGGAGGACCAAAAACAACCCCGTTCTCATCGGCGAACCGGGCACCGGCAAGACCGCGATCGTGGAAGGGCTTGCCCGCCGCATCGTCTCTGGAGATGTCCCGGAATCGCTTAAAAACAAGCGCATCATCGCGATGGATATCGGCTCGATGATCGCTGGCGCGAAGTTTCGGGGCGAGTTCGAGGATCGCCTTAAGGCGTTCTTGAAAGAAGTCACGGATTCACAGGGAGAAATCATCCTCTTCATCGACGAACTGCACACAATCGTGGGCGCCGGAGCGAGCGAGGGAGCCGTGGATGCAAGCAATATGCTGAAGCCGCAGCTTGCCCGCGGCGAACTGCGCACTGTCGGCGCCACCACGCTCGATGAGTATCGAAAGTACATCGAGAAGGACGCCGCGCTCGAACGGCGTTTCCAGCCGGTGATGGTGGGAGAGCCGAGCGTCGAGGATACTATCGCGATCCTTCGCGGACTGAAAGAGCGGTACGAGGTGCATCACGGGGTGCGGATCCAAGACAGCGCCCTGGTCGCCGCGGCCGTCCTCTCAAATCGTTATATTAGTGACCGGTTCCTGCCCGACAAGGCGGTCGATCTTATCGATGAAGCGGCGGCGCGCATGAAGATCGAACTCGATTCCATGCCAACGGAAATCGACGTGCTCGAACGCGAAGTGATGCAACTCGAAATGGAGCGCCAGGCGCTCAAGAAGGAGAAGGATTCCGCCAGCAGGGAAAGGCTTCACAAGATCGAAAAAGATCTCGCTGATCTGCGCGAAAAGAGCGGCCAGCTCAAGGCGCAATGGCAAAGCGAAAAGGCCGTGATCGACGAGCAGCGCAAACTGCAGGAGGAACTCGAGCAAGCCCGCATCCAACTGGAACAAGCGCAGCGAGGTGGCGAACTGGGCAGAGCCAGCGAGCTGCAATACGGGCGCATCCCCGACGTCCAGCGGCAGCTCGATGAGCACAACCAAAAGCTCGCGACTCTTCAGAAAGGGGGGCAGCAGATGCTAAAGGAGGAAGTCACGGAGGAAGACATCGCCCGTGTCGTGTCGGCTTGGACGGGCATACCTGTTTCACGCCTCCAAGAGGGTGAGCGCGAGAAACTCATCCGACTGGAAGAGCACCTCGGCCAGCGCGTGATCGGCCAGAAACACGCCATCCAAGCGGTTTCCAACGCAGTCCGCCGCGCCCGCGCGGGCTTGCAGGAGGCAAACCGCCCCATCGGCTCCTTTATCTTTCTCGGGCCGACCGGCGTCGGAAAAACCGAACTCGCCCGCGCGCTGGCGGAGTTCCTTTTCGACAACGAGAATAACATGGTTCGCATCGATATGAGCGAATACATGGAAAAGCACTCCGTGGCCCGGCTCATCGGCGCGCCTCCGGGCTATGTCGGTTATGAAGAAGGCGGCCAGCTTACCGAGTCCGTGCGCCGCAAGCCGTATTCCGTCCTCCTCTTCGACGAAATCGAGAAGGCGCACTCGGATGTTTTCAACGTGCTGCTTCAAGTGCTCGACGATGGACGGATCACCGACGGCCACGGGCGGACCGTCGATTTCAAAAACACCGTCATCATCATGACCTCCAACGTCGGGTCGCAATTTATCCTCGACACATCGAATGCCGAACAGCGCGAGGCCCGCGTAATGGACGCACTGCGCGCACATTTCCGGCCAGAGTTCCTGAATCGCATCGATGAAATCGTGATTTTCGATCGCCTTACGGAAAGCGACCTCACGGCGATTGTGGAAATACAACTGCGCCGGCTCATCAGCCGCCTCGGCGCCCGAAATCTTCGCATCGAGCTTACGGATGCCGCAAAGCTAAAGCTTGCGCGGGATGGCTTCGATCCCGTGTACGGAGCGCGCCCTCTCAAGCGGGTCATTCAACGGGAGATCCTCGACCCGCTTTCGATGCAGTTGCTCAACGGACGATTCAAAGAGGGGGACACCATCGGAGTCGATGAAAACCAAGGGAGCCTCGCATTCACATGAGGCTCCATCCGCATCTGCAGGCTGGCTAAACAGGCCGCCAGGATGCGCATTTCAAAAAGCAGAACGGCGCCGAGTTGGGCGAAGTCGGTCAGGGATCTCAAACAGCGGGGGTCAGCGCGGAAGCTTCCATC
Organism: Chthoniobacterales bacterium; assembly: GCA_038238905.1. Taxonomy (GTDB): domain Bacteria; phylum Verrucomicrobiota; class Verrucomicrobiia; order Chthoniobacterales; family Chthoniobacteraceae; genus JBBSFI01. Next base: position 8,157 of record JBBSFI010000055.1, read on the forward strand.
CCGGGCCGGAAACGATTCAAGATATCGCCAACCTTTGCAGCGAGCTCCTCACCGCGGTACGGCTTTTGTAGAAAGTCCGTCCGTTCCGAGCCGAGTACTTTTGGGGAGATCGCGTCGTTGCCGTGTCCAGAGACGAATAGAATCGGCAGGCGGGGCAATATCCTCGAGACGACCTGCGCGAGTTCCAGTCCGCTCATCCCGGGCATGACGATATCCGTGACCATAGCCCGCAGATCGTAACCGTGCTTTTGCGCGAGCAGGACGGCTTCCTCGGCGTTCGGCGCGGAGAGCACGGTGTAGCCTCTGGATTCCAGCGTGATCGATGCGAGTTCACGGATGTGCTCTTCGTCGTCCACCAGCAGGAGCATCCCGTAAGCGGTGCTCTCCGCATCGATCGGCTCCGCCGGCAAGGCGCTGGAGGCCGCCGCCACTTCTTCTTTCGACGCAGGGGGAAGCGCGACTCGAAAAGTGGATCCGAAGCCAGGTTCGCTTTCCACCGTGAGGCGGCCGCCGCACTGCTTTACGATTCCGAAGACGGTCGAAAGGCCGAGCCCCGGCCCTTTGCCGACCGGTTTCGTTGTAAAAAACGGCTCGAAGATTCGCGCCTTCGTGACTGCATCCATTCCGCACCCAGTATCGCTGACAGCCACTTCGATCCAATTCTCCCCTTCGGAGAGTGACGGCGTCTCGCGGGTCGCAATCGTCAGCGTCCCGCTACCGCCCATCGCATCGCGCGCGTTTTCACCGAGGTTGATGAGGACTTGCCGAAGCTGGCTCGCATTTGCGCGGATTTTTGGAAGATTCGCGTGCAGATGGATGTTCATCTCGACCCCGGATCCCACCGACCGCTTCAGCGCGGAACAGACCTCCTCCGCTGCCAAATTCATATCCAGCGCCTCCAGTGAGATGACCTGGCTCCGGCTGAATGCAAGAAGCGGTCGCGTAAGCGCGGCGGCCCGCTCGGCTGCCTGTTCCGCAGTGCGCAGCATCGCCGACGCTTGATGATTGAATCCGATCCGGCTCTTTGCGCACTCGACGCTTCCCAGAATGATCGTAAGCAAATTATTGAAGTCATGCGCGATCGATCCCGCAAGCTTCCCCAGCGCATCCATCTTCTGGGTTTGGTGAAATTCCCGATCCGCTTTGCCCCTGGATTCACTCTCCTCGCGCAAAACTTTGTTTGCTCGCCAGAGATCGGAGGTTCGCGCACGGATGAGAGAGTCGAGACCCTCATGGGCCGTCTCGGAACGCGCCTCGGCATTCTGCCACGCCTCAATCGCCTCGTTTAACGAAATTGCGACATCGCGCAAGGCGCCGCATCGACTCGGATCCGCGCGCACGTCGCGGCTTTCGTGCACGGCTCGATGGAGGATATCCAGAACGTGCGCACGCCGCCTTTCGCACTCGCGCGCGGCAAGCGAGAGAATACAGATTCCCAAGCTCGACAGGCCCGTCGCACCCAATAAATATCCGACCCAGCCTGGCAGCGCGCGTCCGCGAGTGGGAACTGAAGCGGATGCGCTCTTCTGGACCTGCGCCTCGGTGGCCGCGAATCGTTCCAGCGAAGACGAAGCGTCCGCGCGGCTCGCATTCAACGCCTCGATCTGCGCTGGGAGCGCGCCCGCGATCTCCTCCATCTCCGTCAAAAGTGCTTTTTCCCGCGGAAGGACGCTTCGCTTTTTTCTCGCACTGGCCGCCGCGCGAAACGTCTCCACGCTCGCTCGCAGCGCAGCCGCCGGCGCCTCCTGGCCCCCGCCAATCTGCATCTCGACGGGTCTCGAAACCTTGTCGAATGTCTGCGAAAACTGGAGCGCGGGCAGCGCCGCTGCCGCATCGAGCGGCGCACTATCGATGGACGCGCCCAACTCCGAAAATTCGGAAGCGCTGCGACGCAACGCAGTTTCTCGCTCGGCCTGCTGCTTGAGAAGCGGAATCAACGCAGCGGCGGAAACGTATAGATCATGCACCGCCCCCAACAGCCCATCCGATTTGTCCCAAACATTTTGCTCGCGAACCCGCCAGGCTTGCACGGTGGCCGACAATTCACGGCTCTGCCGCTCGACAATTTCGCTCCTTTTTACAATCCCGGTTTGCGCTGAGGAGTGGGACATCTCCGCGGCGAATCGGCGCATTTTCGATTCGAGATCCATGGCCGATGCAAGGAATCCGGCACGATCGGGAGGCGCTGTCGCATGTGCGAGCACGAAGTGCGCGCAGAGCCAGATCCCAGCCGTCCCGATAAACACTGCCAAAGCCGGTCGCAGGACGCGCGGATTCAGCAGGATGGTTCGTAAAAACTTCATTGGCTCCCTCGTCCTTACAGAAAAGTTTCCGCGAAAGGCGGATGGCTGACGTAGGTGAAGGTGCGGCAGAGACTCGGGCGGTGCATTTAGGTATTAGGACTCGCCGTTTGAGAGAGCATATTTTATTCCCAAAGACCGGCATACCGCTGCAAAGGAGAAGGTTTGACCCGCGCCACCGGCGCTGATAGCTTCTAAAAGATGGAGACTTGCGTTCGCGAGCGCGCCTATGGATTTCTGGCTGAGAAAGGACTGCGCAAAACGACGCAGCGGGATGCTATTATCGAGGCTGCATTCTCCACCACTGAGCATTACACGGCGGAGGACCTTCTGGCGATGGCGAGGGCGATCGACTCTTCCGTCTCACGCGCAACAGTCTACAGGACGCTCCCACTTCTCGTCGAAAGCGGGCTTTTGAAGGAGATCGATCTTGGAAAAGACCACGCCTATTACGATCCAAATTACGTCGATCATCCGGGGCACAACCACCTGATCTGCGTCGATTGCAATCGCATCGTTGAGTTTGAAGATCGCAATATCGACACGCTTGAAAATTGCATCAGCAAGCGTTTGGGGTTCTCGCCGTCCAACAAGTCGGTCCGCATCGAAGCGACTTGCGATCGGCTCAAAGTCCACGGCGTATGCGCGGATCGCGAAAAAGTCCGTGTGGTGACACCGGCGAAGAAGGAGCGGTTGACGCCTCACACCGCAGGCGCGGAGGGAGCCGGTTAATTCGACCAAGAGTCGGCGAACCCGGCGCCCATCAGCCCGTCGTTTCTCATCGGTACTGATTCACATACTGAATCTTCCCGGGTCCCGCGGCCTTCAGCGCGGCGAGCGACGGCCCCGCAAACTCAATGGCGAGAGACCCGCCTTGTGCTGAAATCGTCACGCCTTCGCCGTGTAGAAGATCGATCACGCCACCACCCTCTGTCGAAAAGCCCAGCCCTTCGCAAAACCGTTGCTTTTCAATAACCAGCGTGAGCTTCGTGAGCTTCGTGCCTGTGAGGTCGAGATTGAATGCAAAGATTCCAAACGCGCTCCGAAAAGTGACCACCGCCTCCGTCTCGCTTGCTGTAAGGGCGGTGCTCACGATCTCAACGGGTCTTCGATCCCCTTCCACCTTTGAAACAAGCGGAGCGGCGCCGGCATCCGCAAATGCCGCGCATACGACAAATGCGACGCTCGCGATCCAGGCCGATGCCAGGGGGCGGCGCTCACGATGCGGGAACACGAAGCGTTTCAATGGGAGGGGCAACCGTTTTGAGAGTTGGAAACGACGCCCAAACAGCCAGCCGCTTCCTGAGGTAATAAAAAGTGAGGCGGCCCGGGCCGACATCAGCCGTCAGCACCGAGACGCCTCAAGAGGTTTGCCCCACCTTTGCCGTTTGGACGGTGTTCCCGTTCCCCTGTATGGTTAACGGCGGATGACCTGGGGCGAGCATCAGACTTCCAACGAAGGCGTGTCTTCTACACGCCCACCCCGGCCTCCTGTGTGGTTGGTAGAATTACCGGTCCGGGATTACCGACCTGTACTCGAACAACGCAGGGCAGATTCGTCAAAGCACGAGATGCGGACCAGCCGCTTCTCTGGTGCTTTAAAAATTTCAAAAGATTAAAAAGAACTATTCCCGAAGCTGCACTTGCAGGGCGCTCGTGAGCCGCTCTTTCACGCGGGCATGCGCCGCGTTCACTTCGTCGGCTGTGAGTGTGCGCTCCGGGGACCGGTATGTCAATGAATACGCGAGTGATTTTTTCCCTGCTGGCATCTTTTCGCCGGAAGGGTCGGTGAAGACATCGAACAAGTCGAACGTCGCGAGCAGCGGCTCGTTCGCCCCCGAAAGGATTGTGTCGATCTGCGAGTGCATGGTCCCGGCAGCCACAATCATCGCAATGTCGCGCGTCACCGGCGGAAAACGCGGGATTTCCCGATATTGGCCACCCGCATCCGAGCATCGCAGCCACGCGCTCAGTCCGATCTCGGCAAATACCGCCGGAGCCGAAAGATCGAGCAATTTCGTTTCGTTCGGCCAGAGCTGGCCGGCTCGTCCGGCAATCCCACCTTCGATCGCGACCGAGGCCATATACGCCACCCCACCGCTCTGGGCGTCCGCAAAATGGACATTCGCGCCAAAGAGCGCCGCAAGCAGTCCCTTTAGATCGAATAGATCGACATTGCGAAGCGCTCCAGACCGCCAGCTAGGCGGCGCGACTGGGCCGCTCAAAACGAGCGCCAGGCTCAACGATTCTTCGACGCCCTCCGAAGCGAAGATGCGTCCGATTTCAAAAAGACGCACAGCCCTTTCCCCGGCCCGCCCGTTGCGCGCGAGCGCATCCATCAACCCCGGCAGAAGACTCGGGCGCAGCACGGCGTGGTCCTCGCTCAACGGGTTGCGAAGCCGTTGGACGGCCGATGGTCCCAAGTGATACTTTAGGCCGCGCTCCGAGATCAGCGACAGCGTCCGCGCTTCGTGCAGCCCAAATCCCGCAAGGCGCCGCCGGAGGTCCATGAGCCGGTCGTATTCGCGGTCGGCGTCCGACGCCGGCGCGAAACGCGCGGTGCGGCGTTCCGGAACCTGTTCGATTCCGATCACACGAGCGATTTCCTCGATAAGGTCGACCTCGCGCACGAGGTCGGGCCGGAAAGAGGGAATCTCCCAGCCGGTCTCCGATTGGCGCAGCCCAAATCCAGTCAGGATTGCAGAGATCTCGTCATCGGATATCTCCACGCCGAGCAGCCGTGCGCATCGCTCCCGACGAAGCGGAACGCTGCCAGTGTATTCGATCCCCTCAGCAGCGCCCTCGGCATCGAAGCCGAACTGAGATTTCGCCCCAAATCCGATGCGCAGTTCTCCAGGCGCGCCGCCTGCAATTTCCGCGATGAGTTCTGTCGCTCTTTGCGACGCGATCAAAACGCCCGCAGGATCGACGTCGCGCTCGAATCGATAGCTCGAATCGCTCAACAGCCCGAGCCCGCGCGATGTGCGCCGGATGCTCGTCGGCTGAAAATAGGCGCTCTCGATCCAGACGCTGGTTGTCTTTTCCGTTACTCCCGCGCCTTCGCCGCCCATCACCCCCGCAATCGCTGCCACGCGCGCCGTGTCGGCGATGACGAGATGGGTCGAATTCAATTCGTAAGTCTTCCCATCGAGCGCGAGAAACTTTTCGCCAGCCGAGGCCGGCCGCACCCAAAGATCTCCTTCCACTTTGTACGCATCGAACGCATGCAGCGGCTGCCCCATTTCGAGCATCACAAAGTTTGTGATATCGACGATGTTATTGATCGAACGGATCCCGACGGTTTCCAGCTTTTGCCGCAGCCACGCCGGGCTCGGCCCAACCGCCACACCGGTGATCTTGCGGACAGAGTAGAACGGGCACTCATCGGCGGCTATCTCAACAGGATGCGCAGAGTTAAGCTCCGCGTTGCGAACGCGCTTCGCCGTAAACTCAAGCCCCGTCAATGCCGCCACCTCCCGCGCGACGCCGATGTGGCTCAACAGGTCGGACCGGTTTGGCGTAATTTCGAGGTCGAGTATCGCATCCGATGGAAAGATCGAACCAAGTGGCGCGCCGACCTCGGAGCCGGGCGGCAGGATCAGCAGCCCATCTTCTCCTTTTGGCAGGCCGAGTTCCTCCGCGCTGCACAGCATCCCCTGAGACTCCACATCACGAAGGCGGCCCACTTTAATCTTAAAATCTCCAGGCAGCACGGCGCCGGGAAGGGCGAGCGGAACCATGTCCCCAACCTTGTAATTCTTTGCGCCACAAACAATCTGCCGCGGTTCGCCCGTCCCGTCGGCCACTTTGCAAACGCTGAGCCGGTCCGCCTTTGGGTGCTTGGTCGATTCAAGAATCTGCGCTACCACGACGTGCTCGATGTCGCTCCCCCGGCGCTCGATCTTCTCCACTTCCACTCCGGTCATCGTCAGGATTTCCGCGAGCGCTTCCGCATCGCCATCGAACGCGACATATTCGCGCAGCCAGTTTAATGATATTTTCATCCGGTCTTAAAATTGGGAAAGGAAGCGCTGATCGCTCTCGATGAAGAGGCGAATATCGGGCGCCGCCGCCATATTCATTGCGAGCCGGTCGAGCCCAAAGCCAAAAGCAAATCCCGTCACGCGCTCGGGATCGTACGCAGCATCCCCGCGCTGTTTGTTGACAGCATCGAAAACTGCCGGATCGACCATCCCGCAGCCGGCCATCTCCAGCCAGCGCGATTTGCCGCCACTCGCAACCAGGATATCGAGCTCAAAACTCGGCTCGGTAAATGGAAAGAAATGAGGCCGCCAGCGCATCTTCACCTCCGCACCGAAAAGCTCTCGCACAAACAGATCCAATGTCCCCTTCAGATCTCCGAGATTCACTCTTTCATCCACGCATAATCCCTCCATCTGCGTGAATTGCGAAAGGTGCGTCGCGTCGATTTCATCCCGACGGTAGCACGAACCGGGTGCGATGATTCGGATTGGCGGTGGAAACGAGGTCATCGTGCGGATCTGCACCGGCGACGTTTGCGATCGAAGCAGCCGCCCATCGGGAAGGTAAAAAGTGTCTTGCTCATTGCGCGCCGGATGGTCTGCCGGCGTGTTCAACGCGTCGAAATTGTGCCACTCGGTCTCGATATCGGGTCCATCCGCGAGCGAGAATCCCATCCGCCTCAGGATGCCGATGGCGCGCTCCTGGATCTGCGTAATGGGATGCAGCGATCCCCGCCATGCCGGAATTCCGGGAAGCGAAATATCGAGATCGGCGAAGGCGCGCGCTTCCGACGCGGCGGCCAGTTCGCTCTTCCGTCCGTCCAGGGCCGAAGCAATTGCGTTGCGCGCTTCGTTGAGCAGCTTCCCGATGCGCGGCTTCTCCTCCTTGGAAAGCGCACGCATCCCTTCGCTTATCGCCGAAAGGGTTCCGCTCCGCCCGAGGTACTTCACCCGCGCGGCTTCCACGGCCGCTTCATCGGAAGCAGCCTCGATCTCTGCCAGCGCGCCGATTCGGATTTCTTCTATTTGGGTTTCCATGTCAGGCAATGGCACTACGGGGGCGGCGATGGTCGCGAAAGGGAAAAAAGGTGAAATCTCCTGACAGCCAGCACCCGGACGGGTATGATTTGCGGGTACACGCTTTGCCACCTTCCATGAACTACGCAACGTTTTCCAAACTCATGGCCGCGTCGAAAGCTCCCGTAGTGCTGCTCCAAGGAACACGGCAACTTCCACCGCACGACGCGCCACTCCTTAGTGCTCTTGCCGCGCGTTTAGCGCGGTCCTTTCCCAAAGCGCGCTATCGGATGGAGTGGATTGAAGGGCGCTGTTGATCGCTAAGAATTCCGCGTCGGCGCGCTTGGATAGGACGCTGCTCCCTTCGACACCCCCACATGCTCGTTCGTTTTATCGTCCTTGCCGGCTTCACGACACTGGCTCCGGCCGCGCTTTGGTCGGCCGATGCGCCGCTTCCGCCTGGCTTCGCCTGCAAGGGCCTCGTCGCGGTGGGCCGAATTCCGGCGGACAGCTTCGATCAGCGCACCATTCAAGGGCAGGAGCGGCAGGATACCCTCGGCGCCGTATTCCACGGAATGGCCTTCGATCCCGGAACCTGGACCGAGAGCCGGTTGCCGGATGGAAACAGCGCGTATCGCGGCACTCTTTACGGCATGCCAGATCGAGGCTTCGGGGGCGGCGCCAACGACTATCTGCCCCGCCGCCAGCAGTTCCACATCATGGTCGCGCCGGAGTACGGCCCGGGACCGAATGGACAAAGCCAGATCACATTTGAGAGCAGCGGAACGCGCCTTCTGACGTACGGGCCGGAATCCGATCCGTTCACAGGCATCGGAGCCGACAGCAGCTTTTCTCTTTACCCTAGATCCGTTCCCGCCGGCGTCAGCATGGTGGGTCCCGTCCAGGACGAGAATGGAGAAGTCAATCCGGCCGGCATGGAACCGCAGTCCAGCCCCGCCACTCTGGGCAGTGGCAGGCGGAGCCTTGATCCTGGCGGCGTCGCGCTCCTTCCCGATGGCAGCTTCTTCGTGAGCGATTCGGTCGGCCCCTTGATATACCACTTTGGACGCGATGGACATTTGATGGAAAGCGTCACACCGCCCGCCGCGCTGCTGCCGCGCAGAGGAGCGGTTTTCGGGAAACGGAAGAACGATTTTGGAAGCTCCGATGCCAGCGGTCCGCTCGACTCGGGACGCAGCCACCGCGGGGGATTTTCCGGGATTTCCGCGTCGAACGACGGCACGCGGTTGTTCGCGATGCTTGCCGCGCCACCCGTCCAGGACAGCGGAAGCACGCCGGACGAGCGCGCTCTGGCGCGCAATACGCGGCTTCTCGAGTTCGACATAGAGACCGGATCCGTCACGTACGGACAATTGGTGGGCGAATATATCTTGCAGCTCCATGCGGACTCTGCGGCGCCGCTCGCAGAGGGCATCATCGCGCTGAACGATCACCAGCTTTTGATTCTGGAATGCGACCCGTACGGGAGAGGGCATCGAGACCCCTCTTCGCAACCGCCGAAAAGAAAGAGCGTGCTGCTGGCCGAGTTGCGTGGGGCGACCAACATAGCCGGTTCGGGCTACGACCTGGAGCAGGGCGCCCAGGGGCAGGTCAACGTTCCTGCCAACGGTTTGCCATCGGAACTCGTGCCAATGACGACGTCGGAATTAGTGAACCTGCTGGATGGGAAGGAACTCGGCAAATTCAGCCTCAATGCAAAGTCCGACGCATCCAGCGACGGCAACACGCTCGCCGCAAAGTGGGGCGGCATCGCGCTGGCGCCGCTGCACGATCCCAACGCGATCGACGACTATTTGCTGCTCGTCGGTAACGACAATGGATTTCAGGCGCGCCATGTCTTTTGCAATGGCGCCGAAATCGCTCACAACGAACACGAAGTGGACACCATGCTGCTTGGGTGGCGCGTGACACTCACGGGCATTCGGAATTAGGTCATCACGGCATCCCACTGCAAATCACGCATCCTGTGAGAGGGGTGGGCGTTGACCGCACTTTGAGCAGCCAAACATCATCGGCAAAATCGAACTCGCCAGACGCGGCCGAGCCGTCGCAAAGTCGCCCCGCCCATGAGTTCACAGGAAGTTCCGCAACCGCACGACAGCCTCGTGCGCCTCACATTTGAGCAAATCGGGCATGCGGCTTCCTTTCTCCAGAAAAACCTGCCCGAGCCGCTTGCCTCCGCCATCGCGTGGGAACATCTCCAATTGCTTCGCGGCTCCTTCGTCGATCAGCGGCTTGCAATCCCATTGCGACTTGCTCTACAAGGCTCCACTTCGTAATGAACCGCCGGAGAAGCCGCTTTTGCTTTACCTCCTCTTCGAGCATCAAAGCACTCCAGACCCCTGGATGCCGCTGCGCCTGCTCGGCTACAAGAAGGATATCTGGGCGCGCCAGTTCCATGATCTCGTGCTCTGGCCCGAAGAGCCGCGCACGCGGCAGCTTCTCGAAGCACAGCAGCCCAAGCTCGATTACGCACGGCAAGGTCTTCTGGCACGCGGCTGGGGCATTGCGTGGACGCGACCTTCCTGAGACACTGCCCGTCCATGAATTGGCCCCAGCTCCTTTGCGCGGATCGTTTTGGCGCCGACCGCGCCGGTCACGGTGACCCGGCGCGCTCACCGTTTCAGATCGATGCGGATCGCATCGTCTTCTCTTCGGCATTTCGCCGCCTCCAAGATAAGACACAGGTCTTTCCCCTGGCGGAAAACGACTATGTTCGCACCCGGCTTACGCATACGTTGGAAGTCGCCAGCGTGGGCCGGTCGCTGGGCGCCCGCGTCGGGGCTGAAGTCTGCGCGAGGCATGACTTGGGCGCCGCATTTCATGCCTCCGATTTCGGCGCTATCGTATCAGCGGCGGCCCTCGCTCACGATCTGGGCAATCCTCCGTTCGGCCACTCCGGCGAAGACGCGATTCGGCACTGGTTTAATACGTCTTCCATCGCGGGCCCCGTGCGGGACGAGCTCTCCGCTGCCGAGCGCACTGACATGGCACGCTTCGAAGGCAACGCGCAGGGTTTCCGCCTCGTGACCCGCTTGCAAATGCCGGATAATCCGGGGCTTCGTCTCACCTGCGCGACGCTCGGCGCGTTCACAAAATATCCGCGGGAGTCGGTGCTGCCCCAGAATATGGCGGCTGGCTCCGCGGCTGGCGCAAAGAAGTTTGGGTTTTTCCAAAGCGAAGCCGCCTACTTCGAGGCGCTCGCCGAAAAGCTTGGCCTCGCGCGGCGCCAGCCAGGCGTCCGGTGGTGGGCGCGCCACCCGCTCGCGTTTCTTGTCGAAGCCGCCGACGACATTAGCTATCGGCTCGTCGATTTCGAAGACGGATTCCGCCTCAAGCACCTTTCCTACGACGAAGTTCACACCCGATTCCTCGCGATCATCGGCGATTCCAAAGATCGCGCAAATGCCGATCGGATAAAGGACGATAAAGATCGCATCGCGTTTTTGCGGGCGCGCGCGATCGGAACAGCGATCGAGCAAACGGCAGCCCTTTTTCTTGAGAAAGAAAGCGATATCCTGTCCGGCGAATGGGACCGCCCGCTTCTCGACGGAATACCATCCGGTCACGAACTGGAACAGATTCGCCGACGCTCGGTCGAAACCATCTATCGGACCCCACGGGGCGTGGAAATCGAAGCCGCCGGTTACGAAGTCCTCGGTGGATTGCTGGATGTTTTCTTCGGGGCCGCGGACGAAGTCGCGCGCTATTCCGACCGGGCATCCTGCCGCTCGCATCGGCTCCTCGAACTCGTTCCTGAACAATTCCTCGACGCTTCGAGATCCCCTTCTCCGGCTCCGTTCCAAAGATTGCAGCGAATGATCGATTTCGTCTCAGGAATGACAGACAGCTACGCCGTTTCTCTTTATAAAAAAGTTCGGGGCATTTCGTTGCCCGGGCGGTAATCGACTCGCCAAAAGGCCCTGTGCGCCGCCAAGTTTGCCCGTTTTGATGGAGCCGGTCTCCGATATTGGATTCAATTTTCCAGCCGGTCGGGCACGAGAACTGCATTACCCTGTAATACATTTTAACTATGAAATATCCCCTCTTCGCCGCGTGCGGCGCACTCTTCCTCACTTCCTGCGCGGGCGTGCGCGTCTTGGACACACAGACGGCTGCGGTTGTAACGGAACGCCCGCGAGCCATTTACATCCAACCGTTTTCCATCGTCGGGGCCGAGTATACCGGTTCTCACGGCGGGGGAGTTGGGGAGCGCGCCATCCGAGAATCGCTGGCGCCAGCGACTTTCACAGAGATGCTTAAAGAAGAAATTGAGAAGATGGCCCCGACACGCGTCCTTCGTCCGAACGAAGTGGCTGTCCAAGGGTGGCTCGTATCCGGGTCACTCGATGTCGTGCATGCGGGGAGCCGCAGCGTCCGGCTGTTTAGTCCTCCTCTCTATCCAGGCGCCGGGCGTTCCTACGTCAAGTTCCATGTCCGCGTTCGGGATCTCGATCATGCGGGGGTCGCTTCCGACGACAAGAACGACAGCGCGCTTTCCCGCCGCGGCGACATCATCTATGAATTTGACGTCGCAGGCGGCAGCCACGCGACCGGGAAATTTGGCTCGATCACCGCTCCTGCGGGCGGCGTAGCCGATCCGTTCGACTACCGGAACGCCGCGGAGCGCATCCGCACGGCATTGGAGACCGATCCGCACCGTTATGGGCAGCGCGAGTCGCCCACCCTTCGTTAGTTCGTAAGACTTGTTGGTGGTTCCGAGAGGGCGGGTCTTCAGCCGGGCCGCATGCGAACAGTGATTCGCAGCCCGGCGGAAGCCCGCCCTCTCGCTTTTTATGCGGGCTTTCCAATGCGAAGGTCCGTCGCTGGCTGGAGCAAAGCGAGGCGTGTCATCCCTCCTGCTTCGTCGTTCCAAAGTGCCTTTCGAAAAAGTGTAACGCGTCGCGAAACTCCGCGTCTGACAACAGAAACCAATGACCTTTTCGCGGCACAAGCACGAGATGCGACTCAACTCCGCTTTTCCGCAAGAGCCGGTCCAGCTTCTCGCTCTGCGCCGGCGGCACAAGCGTATCGTCCAGTCCGTGAAAAATGAGAAACGGCGGGGCCTGCGCCGTCACGTGGTCCACGGGGCTCGCATCTCGCGCCAGACGCAGTTTTTGCTCGATAGGGCCTCCAAGCAGCCGTTCGATGGCGCTCGGCCCTTTCGGGCTGGAATACTTACGCCCGAGTGAAAGGAGGTCCGTGGGCGGGTACATTGCGCAAACAGCCTTAATCCGCGATTTCCCTTCGAGTAGTCCAAGCAGGGCGGCGAGATGCGCGCCCGCGGATTCCCCGCTGAGCGCCAGTCTGCTGCCGTCGATTCCATACCGCGCTCCATTCGCCCGCAGCCAATCCACCTCGGCCCGGCAATCGTTCAGTTGCGCCGGATACTTCGCCTCATCGCTCAGTCGATAGTCGATGCAAGCCAGTGCAATCCCGTGCTGCGGCAGATCGCGCAGGCTCAGGTGATACCCCTTCCACCCAAACTTCCAGCTTCCCCCAAAGATCCAGACGACAACGGGCGCCGGACGCGGGCTCTTTGGCACGTACAGATCCATCCGCCGGGCACCGCCGGGCTGGCCGGAAACCGTCACATTCCTATAGATTTTTTCCCCGGCGCGAGGAGGCCCGTAAGCCGCGCACCCCGATATAAATAAGAGCGCGCCCGCGCAAAAGAACCGGGTCGCGCCACGGAAATGAGAAGAAGGCATGAGGGAGCAATCCATCCGCGCTCCCCGCCTCCATGCAAGCTCCTTCATTCTTCATTTCTGCCAGCCCGCAGGTTGGAGCGGATCGGGGTCAGAAACGCGGATTCATTGAACGTCCGAGCGAGATGCGATTCGGTTCGCCGCCGATACGGCGGAGCGTCGTCGCAGCGAAGCGGCTCAGGTTGCAGGCGCGCTGTGCCTTTGCGTGCGCCAGGACGACCGATGCCGCACGATCCAGTCGAGCAGCGCCTTTTCAAAACCGATGTCATGGCCCGCCTTCTCACTTTCGATCCATTTGTGCCGCAAAATCTCCTCCCGTTCCGCGAGGAACTCCTTGTACAGGAGCGACTCCCGAACGAGCTCGGATGAATTTTGTTCCGCTGGGGTGCTCATGATTCGGATTTTGTCTCAGTTACGCGGCTGCATCGCACAAGCTATGACGCTGCAAAGAGCAACTTTAATCAAGGCATTTTTCGTGCTCAACGGGGTCACTCTGCAAGATTCTCCACGAGCTTTCGAGCAATTTTTAAAAATTCCTTGCTGATCGGGCTTTCGGGATCCGCGGCGGCGATCGGCATGCCGCGGTCTCCCGCTTCCCGCGTAGCGATATCGATCGGAATCTGGCCCAGCAGCGGCACGCCCAACCGGTCGGCTTCCCGCTTGCCGCCGCCCGAGCCAAAGATGTCGTATCGGGCGCCATCGCTCGGGCACAGAAAGTAACTCATGTTCTCCACGAGCCCGAGCACCGGCACATTTACTTTTGCAAACATCGCGCTCGCCTTGCGCGCGTCGATCAACGCCACCTCCTGCGGCGTCGTGACGATCACGGCGCCCGCCAGGGCAACCGTCTGCACGATCGTGAGCTGAATGTCTCCTGTCCCTGGCGGAAGATCCAGGATCAGATAGTCGAGATCGGCCCAATCCACCTGACGCAAAAATTGCTGCGTGTACTTCGTCACCATCGGCCCGCGCAGGATCGCGGGCGCCGATTCTTCCAATAGAAAACTCATCGACATCAGCCGAAGCCCATGCCGTTCGATTGGGAAGATGATGTTCGTCTCCGAATCGGCTGTCGGACGCTCGTTCGTCCCAAACATCAGCCCGATGCTCGGGCCGTAAAGATCGCAGTCGCATAGACCGACGCTGGCTCCGTTCTGATTGAGAGCCACTGCAAGATTCGAGGCGACGGTTGACTTTCCGACGCCGCCCTTGCCGCTCGCCACCGCGATGACGCTCCGCACGCCGGGTATCTGCAACGGAGCAGGCCCGCTGGGCGCCGCCTGAGCGGGAGCCTGGATGTCGATCCGCACCACCACGGCTCCGGCGCCCGGAAGCGTGCGCAAAGCCGCTTCGCAATCGGCCTTCAGCGCCTGAGGCACCTTGGGGTCGTTCGTCGTCACCGCCAATTGGACCGTGATGTCGCCGCCGCTCGTCCGCACCTCCTTGACCAGGCCAAAGGAGACGATGTCGCGGCTAAACCCTGGGTACTTTACCCCGGAGAGCTTTTCGCGCACCTGCGATTCGCTGATTTCAGACATGATGCCAAACCAATCTCCCTGCGGCGCGCTTGCGGCAACTGCGAATTCTCACTCTCAAAAAATATAAACATCGCCCTTTCATTTTTCTCAATCCTGATATATCGCAATAACGCGAAGACATCTTCTATTCCATTCACCGCATTATGGCTCGAATTCTTATTATTGATGACGACCCTGCGATGGTCCAGGTGATCTCCGACATCTGCCAGGAGCGCGGGCACCAGACGATCGCCTATTCCTCGGGACAGAAGGCCATCGAGAATCTTACAACTCATGCGCCACAACTCGTCATTACGGACGTGCGCATGGATAAAATTGGCGGCCTCGATGTTTTGCGAGAGTGCAAGGAGGTCCTCCCTGGGACTCCCGTCATCATGATTACTGCCTATAAGCAGCTCGAAGTCGGCATCGAGGCGATGAAGATGGGCGCCTACGACTACATCACGAAACCATTCAAAGTGGATGAGCTGCAGCTCTCCGTCCAGCGCGCCCTCGATCACCAGCACGACAAGCGTGAGATCCGCAATCTTCGCCAGATCGTGAAGGAGAAGTACCGCTTTGAAAACATCATCGGCACCAGCCTCCGCATGCAGGAGATTTACAATCTCATCGCCAAGGTGGCGGACACCGACTCCACCATCCTCATCCAAGGCGAGAGCGGCACCGGCAAGGAGCTGGTGGCCCGGGCTCTCCATTTCAATTCCAACCGGCAGCATCAGCCTTTCGTTGCGATCAATTGCTCCGCGCTTCCGGAAAACCTTCTCGAGAGCGAACTCTTCGGCCACAAAAAAGGCGCCTTTACGGGCGCTGTGCAGGACAAGATCGGGCTCTTTGAAGAAGCCGAGATGGGCACCATCTTTCTTGATGAGGTCAATTCGATGGCCGTCTCGCTCCAGACGAAACTCCTGCGGGTGCTTCAAGAGCGCCAGATTCGCCGCGTCGGCGAGACAAAAAGCATTGCCATCAATGTCCGCGTCCTTGCCGCGACGAACGAATCGCTGAACGACAAGATCAAGGGCGGCAATTTTCGCGAAGATCTTTACTACCGTCTCGCGGTCATCCCGATCGAAATGCCGGCGCTCCGCGAGCGCCTCGACGACATCCCGCTGCTCGTCAGCCATTTCCTGGCTAAAAACGCATCACAGACCGGCACCGAACCAAAGAAGATCGATCCCAAATCGCTCGAAGTGCTGCAAGGGTACCGCTGGCCAGGCAACGTTCGCGAACTCGAAAACGCCATCGAACGCGCCTGCGCGCTGTGCGACGATGCGATCATCCGGGTTCAGGATCTTCCCCCACAAGTCATTCGGCAGGCAGCCACTCCGCAAATCGAGACCAACGGCCTTCTGCCGGTCGGGCAGACGCTCGATGAATACATCCGAGACCAGGAGCGCCGCTACATCGAGGAGACCATCAAGTTCAACGCGGCTTCACGCGAAAAAGCGGCCAAGATGTTAGGCATCTCCATGGCGACCCTCTACCGGAAGCTTGAGGTCAAAAAGACCGCCGAGGCCCGCGCCTGACGGGTTCGTGCTGCCTTTCGGAGCTAATGCAAGTACTGAGATCGGCTCCACTGCATACATGCGGAATCTTGGCGCGCGATTGCTTTCAGACGAAGAGGCAAAAGCATCTGATCGATTTTTTCCGAAGAGTCCGTCGTTCTGGGAAAGCATTAAATTGCTCTGCGCAAGATTGAAGCACGCGGCAAAACTTTAGAACTAATCTCCCTTATTCCGAGGAGGGGAGCCTATCGGCAGGGTTGTTGGGCGCCGTGATGGAGCGGAAGAGGCAACTCCGCGCGCGTCACTCAGGACTATTTTAACAGCCTCCTCAGAACTCCTTCCGCATATTGCTTGGAAGAATATTGAGTTCGTTGCGATACTTCGCAACCGTTCGCCGCGCGATCGGGATACCTCGTTGCGAGAGGATTTCGACGATCTCCTTGTCGGACAATGGATTTTTCGAGTTCTCGACCTTTACGAGTTCCGCGATGGCGCCTTTCACACTCGTGTTGGACATCGATTCGCCGGCGGCTGTTTGATAGCCCGGTGTGAAGAAGTACTTCATCTCAAACACGCCGTGCGGAGTAGCGATGTATTTCCCGGAGATGGCCCGGCTGACCGTCGTTTCGTGGACGCCCACGGCATCCGCGATTTGGACCATCGTGAGCGGCCTCAGTGCGCTCGGCCCGGTCTCCAGAAAGTCGAGTTGTCGCGACACAATTTCATGGGCGATGTTGGATATCGTTTGCTGCCGTTGGTGGATGGATTTGATGAGAAATTTGCCCGATCGAATCTTCTCGCGAATATAATCCTTCACCTCGGCGCCATTTCCTTCCTGCGCCATCAAATCCTTGTAGGTATTGGAGATGCGGAGATGGGGAATCTGATCGCCGTTCAATGAAATCTGCCAATCGCCCCCGATCCGCTCGACAGTCACATCGGGCAGAACATAGTTATTCGGATCGGAGGTAAATATCTGCCCTGGTTTGGGGTCGAGGGTGGAAATGAAATTGGCAGCCCGCTGCACCTGCTCGACCGTAGTTCCGAGCCGCCGCGCGACTTCCGGGTAACGGCGTTTGCCGAGATCCTCCAGAAAGCGGTCCACGATGCGGTACTCCAGCGTGCCTTCCTTGCCGATCCGCTTCAGTTGAATGAGCAGGCATTCCCGCAAGTCGCGGGCGCCGACTCCCACGGGATGAAAGGTTTGCACGACCAGCAAGATCCGCTCGATATCGGCAAGCTCCATCCCTGTGTTTTGCGCGATATCCGCCGGCGCCGATTGCAGAAAGCCGCGCTCGTCGATATTACCGATGACCAACTCTGCGGTTACCCGATCGACGGGTGAAAGATCGCTGCTTTGCACCTGCTCGGCGAGATGCTGCTGGAGCGTCTCCTCCTTGACGAGCGAATCGAAGAAAAACTGCCGGCGCTCCTCGTCCTCTGAGCTGCGGGCGGAATATCCCGAGCTTTGCGCCATATAGTCGCGCCACTCTTCATCCAGCTTTGCGAGCCGGTCGAACTCCTCCTGAAATTCCTCCCGCTCCCGCTGTTTGTCCTCGATCTCGCCGGACTCGTCCTCAAGCGTCGGGTTCGTCTGCAATTCCTGCTGCACCAGATTGCGCAACTCAAGCATCGGCGCCTGCAAGATCTGCAAACTCTGCTGCAATTGCGGCGCGAGAACTTGCTGCTGCGACAGACTCTGCGTTTGGGAAAGACCCGCCATAAAAGAAGCGACTATATCGCAGCCGCAAAAGTGAGCAAGCAGAATCCGCGCCAATCTGCGAAGCAAACGTTCCACAGCCTTGGAGCTGGAGGCGCCGGAGGGCGCATTTGCGATCGTTACGAGGCTGGTGTTGCAGGAAATGTTCCGCCGGCGAGACGATTCCATCGTTGCCTTGGACCTG
This sequence comes from Chthoniobacterales bacterium, assembly GCA_038238905.1. GTDB lineage: Bacteria > Verrucomicrobiota > Verrucomicrobiia > Chthoniobacterales > Chthoniobacteraceae > JBBSFI01. Next base: position 26,130 of record JBBSFI010000055.1, read on the forward strand.
CGATCGGGAAACCATCTTCTGCCGCTCATGAAACTCGCCGTCCTCAATCCTTTTGGAAACGATCCGGAGCAGAGTTTCGCCAGCTTTGCGGGGGCGCCGGACGACGCCCTCCATCCTCCGGTGAACTTTCACGGCTTCGCGGCGTGCACGGGCGGCTCCTTTCATCGAAAGGAAAGCGCCGTCCCCGCCGATGCAACATGCGTGCTTCTCCTGCTGCGCCGGGACGTGGGCGCCTCCCGGCAGGCATTGATCGATCTGCGGCGCGCTGGGAAGGAGGTGCTCGTGTCGCTAAAGGAGGCAGGCGCTTCGCAGGTGGCCGATCTGCTTTCCGCACCCGCAAATCTGAAGCTTTTTCGCGAGATTTGCGCGCGCGCCGGGGGCGCAATCGCGACGACCGAAGACCTCGTTCCGCTGTATCGCGAAGCGGGCGCCCGCGAAGTCGAATGCATTCCCACTCCCTACCCCATCGAGGACGAGCGCTGGAATTTCGCCCGCCCGCTGGAAGATCGCCGGGGAATCTTCATCGGAACGCGCGAGTTCCGTGTCCTGTCGCGGAACCACCTTTTGGCGCTGTTCACCATCCGTCCCGTGGCCGAAACCATGGGCCAGCCGGTAACCGTGGTGAACAGCGACGGCAGGCGTGGACGCAAACTGCTCGCGCAACTTGGCTACAGCGACGGGATGCTGCGTGTGATCGAAGGGCGCAGACCGTATCCCGCATACCTCCGGCTGGTCGCGGAGCATCGCCTGGTCTTTCAACTCGATCGGAGCGCCGTTCCCGGGCAGGTCGCGGGGGACGCACTTCTCTGCGGCATCCCGTGCGTGGGCGGCGATGGAACGGTCGAGCGCCTGGCCTTTCCCGAATTCTGTGGTCATGGCCGCACGCCGGAGCGCTTGGCAGACATCGCTACGCGCCTGCTGGATCATCCGCACGATTGCGAGCAGGCCGTGCATCGCGCCCTCGATCTCGGCAGCGGCAGACTCTCGTTCACCGCTGTTGCAAAAAGGCTCGAAGAGTTCCAAGCGAGGATTTTCCGCCGCTAGAGGCCGGGCGGGTATCACTCTGCGCGCTCCGGTTTTGCATTCGCCTAAACGCCTTACGCGTTTCCTGCGGAAGGCTCCCAGCCGAGGAGCCATTCGCGCAGCAGATCGAGATCGACAGGCTTTACGAGATGCTTGTCGAAGCCGGCTGCGCGCGCCTTTGCCCGGTCGTCGTCGCTGCCATAGCCTGTCATTGCGATTATGAAAATCCCGGCGTGCGCGGTGTCAGCGCGCATCCTGCGAGCCACCTCGTAGCCGTCCAAGCCGGGGAGGCCGATATCGAGCAACAGGACATCGGGCTTGAACTCGCCGGCCAACGCGAGCGCCTGCTCGCCGGTGAACGCGGTGCGCGTGATGTGTCCCCGCCGGCTCTGGAGCGCTGCCATTGTCACCGCAGAGGCTTCGTTGTCATCGACGATCAGCATGCGGCGCGGCGCTTCGGGAGGGGCAGGAGGGCGCGGTTGGGAGTGCGAGACGGGGCCGCGGCGCGTTGCGGGCAGGCGCACTACAAACTCGCTTCCGCAGCCCGGCCCGTCGCTATGCGCCTCGATGCTCCCGCCGTGCAGCTTTACCAGCCGCTGTGCGACGGTGAGGCCGATGCCCAGGCCGCCCTGCGCCCGGTCGAGCGCGCGGTCGCCCTGCGTGAAGAGATCAAATATGCGTGGGAGAAGCTCGGGGGCCATACCCATCCCATCGTCGCGTACGCGCACGACGGCTTCCGGAGCAGCCTCAGATTCACGATCCTCGAATGCAGCGGTCACGACGATGCGGCCGCCTGCGCTGCCGTATTTGCACGCATTGCTGAGCAGATTGCCGAAGACCTGAGCGAGCCGGGTTGCGTCGGCCTCCAAAAAGATCGCCTTCCTCGGGAGCGCGATCTCCAGAGTCTGGCCGCGCCCATCGAGGGCGGCGCGATTGAGATGCGCTGCCGCGTCGAGGATTGCCTCCATCGATACGATCGACTTCCGCAGACCGATTTTCCCTTCGTTGATGCGAGAGACATCGAGCAGATCGTCGATCATGCGGCCCATGCTTTCGACCTGCAACGCGAGGATTGCCGCCGCCTCTTCGCGCTGAGTCGGATCGCCCTCGCGCAGGATCTCGGCCGCGTTGCGAATCGGCGCGAGCGGGTTTCGCAGTTCGTGCGCGAGCATCGCCAAAAACTCGTCCTTGCTTCGGTCTGCCCGCGCCAGTTCTTCTGTCTGGCGCGCCAGCGCCTCCTGCGCCCGCTGCAATTCATCGACATCCGTATTGGTTCCAAACCATTGCGTCACCGTGCCTGCGGCGTCCTTGAGAGGGAGCACGCGCGTGAGGAAGGAACGGAAGACGCCATCCGCTCCGCGCAACGGAAAGATCATGTCAAACGACTCGCCGGTGGCGATCGAGACGCTCCACCGCGCCAGCACTTCGGGGAGCTTCTTCGGATCGTGGACGCTCTGCCAGCCCCACCCTTCCATGTGCTGCGGCGTGGCGCCCGTGTACTCGTACCAACGCCGATTATACCAATGAATAAAACCATCGGCGTTGGCTGTCCATGCAAGCTGCGGAATCGCATCCACCAGAGCTTGAAACCGCTCCTGGCTCGCGCGAAACGCTGCTTCGATCTCCTGCCGGCCGGCGATCTCCGTCCGCAGTCGCTCCTGGATCGCTCGCGCGTCCTCCGCAGGCGCGTCCGACTGCGCTGTTGCGCCCCGAGACTCCGGCGGCTTGGCTCCCGGTGCACGCTTCATCGCTGCATGTCTTGCGACAAAAAAGCGCCCGGTCTAGTTTCGTGACAATCCGCTGTTGGCTTGCGAAATGTCGCTCGGATCGTGCAAATTCTGGCTCCAACCTCGAGGCTGATCCTTGGTCCTGGGATTTTCCACCTTCACCGCAGCCGGGAGCAAATCCTCGTCGGATGACTTAACGATCGAAATCCCGGGAGACTGCCGATATGCGGTCATGGATTCTTTGTATCACTCTTCGGTTGGCGCTGCCATGCAAAAAGCAATCCGCGTGGAGGAAATTGCTCCTTCTTGCCGCGTCGCGAACGGCAGCCAGGGCTTGCGTTGCTCGCATTTGCGTCTTTGATCGAATGCATGCGAACGCTGACGCCCACCAAGGCCCGCGCCAATCTTTCCGCGCTCCTTCAACAGGCGATCAACGGCGAGGAGATCGGGATCGTGTGCCATGGCCGCATCGTGGCGCTTCGCCCGGTCGAAGTCACCGCGACCGATTATGCCCGGACGGAATATGGCATGGGAGAGGACGAAATTTCCACGATCGCGGCGAACCTTCATGCCAAAGCGAACAAAGCCATCAAGGCCCGGAAAGCCCGCACCTTCACCGGAGACATCGAGGACGCGATTCGAGGTTAAGCTTGATCCAGGCCTCCTGGCCGCCCTTCGCGGTTTCCAAAAGCCGGAGCGGAAAGCGATTGGAGACTTGATCGAGGCGGTGCGCGAGTCCTTTGCAACCCTCACCACATCGCGGAACGGGCACCCGCGCCCTTGGGGCGGGGACTGTACGAATGCCGGCACGGGCTGGCTGTTCGCCTGATCTTCGCCGCATATCCTGGCCTGCTCTATTTTCAGATGATCGGTGACCATGCTGACGTTCACCGTTTCCTCAAGGCGCATCGCTGAGGTACCGTCCCTCGAAGCCCCACCGGGGCGATTCAGCGCCAGCCCAACGCACGGCGTTGGGTCCAGAACAACAATCGGGCGATCCCTGTAAGGGGGGCTCACTTCCCAAGTAAGCCGCCCTTACAGGGCTGGGTGGTTATATGGCAAGTTCCCAGGGCTTCGCCCTGGGCTGGGGCTGACGCCGCGCCGTTGGCGCTCAGCAAACGAAACCCTGCGGCATTCGCTGGTGGGCTCTTCTGGATGCCGGGCCGTGGGCTGAGTAACCTTCCGGGTGTTCATGCTTCCGGATCAGGGCGAATGCGTCGTCCCTCGAAGCCCCACCGGGGCGATTCAGCGCCAGCCCAACGCACCGCGTTGGGTCCAGAACAACAATCGGGCGAGCCCTGTAAGGGCGGCTCACTTCCAAGTAAGCGGCCCTTACAGGGCTGGGCGGTTATATGGCAGGTTCCCAGGGCTTCGCCCTGGGCTGGGGCTGACGCCGCGCCGTTGGCGCTAA
>JBBSFI010000056.1:0-30147 GCA_038238905.1 Chthoniobacterales bacterium
CCGCGCGAGAAACTCTGGCTCTCTCACAAGCGAAAAAAACCAGTCGAACCACGCGCCGTCTGGACGCCGGGACCGCGTCTTCATAACACCCTGCGCCAGTCGCGCCGCGAGATCGCCCCTCAACGCCGCGCACTCTTCCGCTCCCAGGTCGATTAGCAGGTGCTCAAACTTTGGCTGGTAGCGTTCCAGCGCCGCCCGCGCATTCGCCTCCTGCGGCCAACGGATATGCTCCTCAAAGCGCGTCGATGCTTTCCAGGCGCCCCGGGTTTGCGCCATGACAATCGTGACAACGGGTGGCGGTCCTTCGCGGGGATGCGTTTCGCGATCCCGCCGATAGATGCGCGCGATGTATTCGAACAGTCGCGCAGCGATCGCTGGATCGGGCTCGCTCTGATGTTCGAAGAGCAGGTATAGGAGCAGCGATTTGCCGGTGTCGGCAGGAGTTCCATCCCATGGCACAAGAAAGAGCAGATCGCTCTGCGCATGGATGAGATCCTTGTCCACAAACGAGCCGTCCACCCGCCGCAGTTCGCTCCAATCCAGCCTTTCCACGACGTCCCGGGGCAGCAATTGCTGGAAGAGCGATGCGGCATGGGCCACGCGTCCAAAGATCGCGCGAAAGAACGCGTCGTGAGGTTGGGAGATCGATTCGCTCATGGGTTTGCGAGGCGAGTTATTGCCGCACTTGGCCGGCAAGTAAATACCGCAGGCGAGGCAAGCGTCGCTCCTGCGACGACACCGCACGGGAATCGGGTTGCGAGGTTGAAACCCGGTTCTCCCCCGGAACCGACCAGACCAAGCCATCGTAGCGGAGCCGACGTTTGCCGCGCCGCACCTACGGCGGACCGGGCCTTGTCCCGGGCCTGCACTATTCACACGCCGTCGGCGAGACCGGACAAGCGTGGGAAAAGAAAACTGGCAAACCGTTCGGCGAAATCCTGAACGTCGTCTGGTCCGCGGTCCGCGATCACGCGAAGGAGAATCGCTGGCTTCCCGTTGCCGTCAGCATGATCGACGAGCCGCGCGTGCTCGAACAAGCGCGGGAGAACGTGGAATTGATTAGGCTCTACCGCGAGCACGCCCCGTGGGTGAACGTCGGGGGCTCCTATTCCATCGAACGCGCACTACGGGACAGACTGTTAACGCGCACTACGGGACAGACTGTTTGAAGGCAAGACCCATCACGTCCTGCTTTTGCAGAAGGTCAAAGACCTCGCGCACGCCTCTGGTGCGACGTCGTCGCCTCCTCCCTCGCGGACACCAACTGGGACGTCCCGTTCTCCAATGAGCGCCTCACGCTTCTGCTGCAGCACATCGAAGCCGGCTACCCGCTCCGCGTCGCGTGCGGCCTCTGCGGCCTCGACGAATCCGCATACGACCGCTGGTGCCACGGTTGCCCCGATATAAGCGGCGCCATCGACGTCGCGGTGGAGATCGCCCGCGCTCCGGCCATCGAAGCCATCCTCGCGAAGGCGCGCTCTGGCGACGCCCGCCCATGGGCCACCTAGCTCCGACACTCGCACAAGGGAGTCTTCGGCTTCTCCGAAATGCGCCCTGTCGGCGCCAAACGCTCCAAGCACCTCCTCGATGGCGGGAACATGGTCTTCCCCGGCGAACTCCCCACGCTGCGCAAAGCCTATGAGGACTTACAGAGGACGGCGTTTCGCGAACCTCGGCCTCTCCCGGCTTGGTCGCCCGATACGCGTCGTCCAAGCCGAAAACCGGTCCCGCGCAATCTCCCGCTCCGGAGGCTAACCCCAATCAGGCGCAAGTTGTAACCAGCCTCAGGCTGGAGCCAGAAGTTTACCAGCCTCAGGCTGGCGCGTTGCCCGATCTCAACCCGTTTATCCCGCAATCCCCAACCCCCTTGGCAAGCCGTACTCCCCGGAGGCTGCCGCCTTCACGTGCGCAAGCCGTTGCCGCCGCAATTCTCTGCGTCTTTCTTACACTCGTCGCGATCCTCACTCCCGCTCGGTCCGCACAGCCACTCCTCGCGCCGGCGCCAAATCGCCGCTCCGATCCTTTTTCCACCCTCCCACACCTCCCCGATCCCGTTTACCCCGTCCCGAAGGAAAACTCCGCGATGCCAAAGTCGGCGCCTCAGTCTCGTGAGGCGCCACAGGCCGGATTTCCATATCCATCCTGCTCGCTCTTTGAAATCCAATATCCGTTCCGCGCCGAATCGCGGGCGGGCGGCCGCCGTTTCGCTCGAATGAGCGTGCGAATTACAACGCCGCCTGCGCCAACTCCAGGGACAGTATGCAATAGCTTGTTACAAGAACGGGGTCTTTTTCCATAAACCGCCCGCTCTCGTCGTTGGACCAGGAGCCGTCCGGCTTCTGCAACGCCGCCAGCTTTCGCACCGCCCCTGCGGCCCAACTGATCTTGCGGCCATCGGCCGTGTCGAGCTCCTTGATCTCCGCCGCTGTAAGGCCTTTGCTCATGAGATTGAGGTAATAATAGAAGCCAGCCGGCCCCATGTTGGGATTCTCATCCACACTGAAATTCTTTTTCAACCATTCGACTGCGCTCTTCACGCGGACATCGTCCTTTTTCACGTCCGCATAAATAAACGAAAGCAACCCGGCGTACGTCATGCTGCCATACGATCGCAGCGGATCGCTCCCGTCGTCGGGCGCTGCATTCGAATAACCAGGGTAATAGACAAAGCCTCCGCGATTTGCGGGGGCTGCGCTGGCCGCCGGGTTCTTCTCGGGCAGATTTTGGCAGCGCGAAATAAACTCGATTGCCGCCTTCCAGTTTAAATCCGCGGCGGGCCGCTCCAGTTGAGGGTGCGCCTGTCGGTAGGCGCGGATGGCTTCCAGCGCCATCAGGGTGTTATCCAGATCGGGGTGCTGCCGCTTGGCCGATACCGCAGTCGGCCCATATCCCATTCCGCCATCGAGCGATTCATCGGTCATATTCCTCGCCTGAAGGCTCGCAATAAAATCGTGCGCGCGGCGCATGAGCGCTTCGTCTTTCGGATCGTTCTTCGCCAGCAGCGCCAGCAGGCAGACTGATGTATTATAATTGGACAGGCCCTTCTCGTAAATCGATCCATCGGGCTTCGCTTTGGACCGAATGAAGTCGAAACCCTTCTCAATGAAAGGCGGCTGCGCGGCGCCCGGCGCTCCTTTTTTTTCCTGCAAAAATGCCGTGAGCGGCAGGGCGGTAAGCGCAGGATGCTCCGGCAAGGACCACGACCCGTCCGAATTCTGATGCTGCTTCAACCACGCGAGCCCTTTTTCGATGGCTCGGAAGGCTTCCGCCCGACGCCCCGACTGGGCGACAGGCGCATCTGGCCCTGCGCCGGCGACCGTCGCGACGCAGCAAGAGAGCAGGATGACCGAGAGACAAAAAGCTGTGAGGTAGCGTTTCATGGAGGAATCGGCGCGGCGCAACGAGGACGCGACGCGCGAAGACAGAATCCATCGCACGCCCCTCAAATGCCACTTATTTTCCGACATTGAGCCGCTCGGCTCACTTTGGAGGACATGCCGAAGCACGGAGAGCCAAACCAAAAGGCTGCGCGCTTGTTCCTTAGCTCCCGGGAGCGCCCGCGATGAGCGCGTCGAGTTTCGCCAGAATATTCTGTTTGGAGGTCAACCCGGCGATCTGCTCCTTCAACTCGCCTCCCGAGAAGAAGAGCAGCGCTGGGATGCCGCGGATCCCAAATCGCTGCGAAAGCCCCGGCTCGTCGTCGGCATTTACCTTGGCGACGATCGCAGCGTCCGCCCGCTCCTTTGCCACTTCATCCAGCACGGGCGACAGCATACGGCACGGCCCGCACCACGGCGCCCAAAAATCGACGACAACCGGGACGTTCGATTTGAGCACCACGCGATCGAAACTGGCTTCGTTGATGTGGATCGGTTCGTTCATGGCGATGAGAGCTGGCAGGAGAAGAGCCTAAGTGCAAACGGGCGCTCCGCATTTACGGAGCGCGTCATAATCGGAAGCTGCGGAGGAATTGCTACTGCTCGTGATAATTTCGCATCAATCCCCCATCCACGACCAGCGATGCGCCCGTGACGTAATCCGCATCCGCCGAAGCAAGAAACAAGGCCGCAGCAGCGACATCTTCCGGCTTGCCGAGACGTCCAAGCGGAATATTGGCGCGGAGCGATGCAAGCTTGGCTTCATCGTGAAGCAGCGCGGTGTTTATGGGCGTTTCGATCGCTCCCGGGGCGATGTTATTGACGGTGATGCCTTCGGGACCGAGTTCCACAGCAAGGTCGCGCATGAGCATTTTCAGCCCGCCTTTGCTCGCGCAATAGGCGGCGAAGTGCGGGAAGGCGACCTCCTCATGCACGCTGCTGATGTTGATGATTTTCCCGCTCCGCTTTGTGGAGCGCAGGTGCTGCACAAAGGTTTGCGTCGTGAAAAAGATGCCTTTGAGATTCAACTCCAGCACACGGTCGTAGTCGGCCTCCGTGACGTCCTCGAACGCCGCTCGGGTCTCGACCCCCGCATTGTTCACCAGGATATCGAGCTGCCCAAAATGCGCGATGGCATCGCGCACGAGCCGCTGGGCGTCCGCGGTGTTTGAGAGGTCGGCTGCGATGTAATGGATGGCATCGGCGCTGCCACCGGCTGTTTGCGCGGCCTGCACCGCCTGCCGGGTTTTCTCATCGTCCGTGTGCCGTCCATTAAGCACCACACGCGCCCCTTCTTTTGCGAAGCGCTCGGCGATCGCCAGTCCGATCCCCTGCGTGCTGCCTGTCACGAGTGCTGTCTTGGATTCAAGTGCCTTCATTGCATCGAGCTTACATCCGTTTCGCCCACCCTGTCCGCACATTTTCGTTCGCACACGTCCCGAACCAGCTCGGCAAGCCGCCCGTTTCGAAGCGCAAATTCCTCCGAAGACAAAATTTCTCGCGATTTGGGGCGGTCAAAACCAGTGGAGGCTCCGATTTTAATCGCAGAAACACATTGCACCATCCCCACCGGGGACTCCTTTCATCATGCCTAAGCAAACACACGTCACCTCATCTGAACCCAGCCATTCGGGCGCCGCAGAGAGCCTTCTCACCCGAACGGAAGAATTTGCGCGCGAAGATCCCATGAAAGCCGTGGGGGGGGCCTTTGCAGCCGGTCTTTTGCTTACAATTCTCCCGATCGGAGCACTTCTCGGAGCAGTCGTTCGCCTCGGCGTGATGTTGCTGCGCCCGGCGCTTCTCATTCTAGGCGCCGTGAAAGTTTATGAAGAGATCGAGCGCCGGCAGAACGGTCTTTAAGGTCATTAACACAATCCTCTCAATTTATGGAAACCGAAGAAATTAAAGAAAACGCAGGCGACAAGCTGCGCCATGCCGAAACCTATCTGCGGGAGAACCCCGTGCCGGCGATCGTCGGCGCGCTGGTCGTCGGCCTCGTCATCGGAATGGTGGTGCGGTCTGTGGGTCACGAAGAAAGACCGGAAAATATGTTGAAAGACCGCCTCGAGGATCTGGAAACTTACCTCCGCCGCAACCTGGCGCCGGTCGCGAAAAAGGGGCGGCGAGCCTATAGCAAATCGGCGGACGCCGTGCGCGACGCGGTCGAAAGCGCCGTCGATCATGCGCGAGACATCGATGTCGAGGACTATACCGACCCGATCGTGAGTTGGTGGACCCGGTTCTGGAAGCGGTGCTGCCGGTAGGGCGGCTCAGGCTGTTCCTGCGGCGCCCGTGAGGCGGCGCGCGAGCAATGCTTCGATCTGGAGGATGATGCGGCGCTCCCACACCATAAGCGGGTGCGCCAGGCACCAGACGCGACGGTTCTCGCCTGCGGGAAGCACAGAGCTATTTCCTGGGAAGACGCAGAGATCGAGCGGCGTCCAGAAGCTGGTAAATTGAATCCGATCGAGGTTGCGGACATCCGCTTCCAAGGCGCGAAGAAACGCGCTGCCTGGCCGCATGTGACGGCATCCCGCATTTGGCAGAAGCCATGCAAGCAGTGAGCCATTGTGCGGCGCCGAGATGCTGATGAATCGCTGAACGCGGGCAAGCCCGCCGAGCCGTTGCAGGTAATAGCGCGAGATCAGTCCGCCCATGCTGAACGCAACGATGTCGAACGGCTGGCCCTCAGGTATCGCTCGATCCACGAAGCATTTTAGCTGGTCGGCGAGTTCGTCTATTCCAAGTTGGCCCCAGCATGGAAGGAGGTCCACGGAGTGTGTCTCCCACCCCTCCCTCTCCAGGTGTTTTGCGATCCACCGCATTTTCCGGGATGTCGCCATGATGCCATGAACGAGCACCACCGGATTGCGCCCCGTCACTGGATCTGTCCTCGCTGCACCTCGCTCTGAACTTCCCGCTCCGTTTTGCATCACACGCCCTGCGGCTGGAGCTGCCTCCGTAGGATCACATATAATCCGCCGAGTATGCACACACTCGATACGACCAGGACGCCCGTATTGAAGCTATACACGGAGCATCGAAAGTCGATATTCCAACTGCCGAGCTTTCCGAAGTGATAATACTTCTCCGGGCTGAAAAAAACATTTACCGGGTGCTGCCTGCGATAGTCGCTTTGTTCCGTCTCGGCTTTGGAAACGAGGTCATTCACTTTTTGATTGGTATAGAGTTGCTCGGCCGAGACACCGCTGGTCTTGCTCCGCAGGCTCGCTGCGTCGAGCGGCTTGCCGTCGATGATGAGATCCACTTTCCGCAGCTTCCGCTCGATCTCGTGAGCGCTGCCTGCATCGAGTCCGCTTAGCATCGCGAGGGCATCCTTCAGATCGTCCAACCGTTTGCCATCCGTCTCCGACAACGCATGCTTGGTGACGAGACCGTCGATCTGCGCCTGAAGCTCATCCTGACGTGAACTGAGCGGATTGAGCTTGGCCTGCGCGACGACCAGCGCTTCGTAGCTATAGTGCGTGGCCACAAAGCGCGAGATCAGCGGGATGTGCAGCTTGTCCTCGTCCTTTTCAGCAGACGAAAGGTCGGGATGCGCATTGAACCACCGCTCGAAAGTATGGCGGAGGTCGAGATTGCTGTTCATCTCTTCATATTTGATGAGCGCTCCCGAAAAAATAAGCTGCGGAATGAGCACCAATGGGACGAAATTCGACGCCATCTTGCCCGATGTTGAAACAGACGAAATGAACAACCCGAGGCTCGTCCCACTCGACGCCGTAATGAACATGAAAAACCAGTACGGCATAAACATGCCGCGCACTTCCAGCATCCAATTTCCAACCAGAACAAACAGTGCGCACTGAATCGCAGAGAACATGGCGAGCGCGCTGAACTTTCCCACGATATAGTATGGTAGGCGCACGTCGAGATTCCGCTCACGGCTCAGAACGACCCGGTCGCGGATAATGTCATCGACGCTGTTCATCAACGCGAGAAACATGGCTACGAGCAGTGCGATGAATGTGTAAGTCGGGATGTGGAAAGCGCTCGCAAAGTTATATTGGCCAGCTTCCGCATATCGCAGCGCCCAGCCGATGAGCGCCGCGAGCGACGGCGGGACGATGAGCGTCAACCAGGTATTGCCGCGATTGCGAAGTTTGGAAGTGAATGCGCGGCGCCATAAGGTGCGGAATTGCGTCCATTCGTCGCGCCAGCGGACTCGGCCCGCGGTGCTCAACGCTTCCACGGGTGGAAGGGGCGCCGCGGTTGTCTTGCGCACGTTCACCTGCTTCATTTCCTGCAGAAGCCGGAATGCCTCGTATTTGTCGCGCCAATAGTCCGGCGAGAAGCGCCGTGCGGGCACCAGTTGCCCCTGCGAATTTTCTTCGTAGATGATGTCGCCACTCAGATCCCGCAACGGCGTCTCCAGGACGTCAAAGATAAATTCGGGCCGCGTGGTGCCGCACGCCGGGCAGCCGCCCAGCTCGGTGCCGAAGTGCTGCTCGTGCTCGGCGGCGGCGAAATACTCGAGCATTTCGCGCGGCGTTCCGAAGAACACGATCTTGCCCCCTTTATCGAGGAGGAGCGCCTTCGAAAACATCTGAAATAGTTTCGACGTCGGCTGATGGATCGTGACCAGCACGATCTTGTTGTGAGCCATCGTGCGGATGATTTCGATCACGTGCTCGCTATCCTTTGACGAAAGGCCGCTCGTGGGTTCGTCGAACAGAAACACGTCCGCCGAGGAAATCATGTCGAGGCCAATGTTAAGCCGCTTGCGCTCGCCGCCGGAGAGCCGCTTCATAACCGGCGGCCCGACGACGGAATCACGCCGCTCGGACAGGCCCAGCTCGACCAGTTTTCCCTCGATCCGGCGCGAGCGGTCGCGCGATGAAAGGTGTGGCGCGCGGATGGCCGCCGCGAATTCCATATTTTCCTCGATGGTAAGGTGCTCGTCGAAGGCGTCGTCCTGCGGCACGAAAGCTATAAAGCCTTTCAGCGCATCCAAGTCGGCGTAGAGGGATTGGCCGTTCAAAAGCACTTCACCATGCTGTGCTTGAAACTGCCCGGCGAGGGTTCGCAAAAGGGTCGATTTGCCGGAGCCGCTCGCGCCCATTACACAGACCATTTCACCCCGGCTGATCGTGAAGTTGATGCCGTCCAGGGCGGGTTCGTGTCTGCGGAAGTTATGCGTGAGGTCGCGGGCCTCCAGCGTTGAAATGATATTGCGCTCTTCTTCTATGATCCGCTCCGTGAAATCGCACCGCAGCACCTGCCCGGTGTCGATCCGGATCGTATCGCCATCGTTGAGCGTGGCGCTCCCTTTCTCCGGCACGGAGATTTCGCGGACTTGGATGGGACGATCGGCTTGCAGCACTTCGAGCCTGCCTACCTTGTGTTCATAGTCGCACAGAATCCGAAGGAGCACCTCGCCGCTCGTGCCGGGCGAAAGGAGAATGTCATCGACGTCAAGCAGCGACGGATTGTTCGAGACGAGATACCCCGATTTGTATGCCTTAAGCTGGAATCGTCCTCCAAGAGCGCGCGCCCTTCGCCGCAAGTCTGAGAGTGGCAATTCGGAGTCATTGTGGAAGACGATCCGGTCGTCGAGGGTGGCTTCGAGCCGCGCTCCCTGCCGCAGGGCCACGCCGTTTAACAGTGCATCGACGTTGCGCAACGCCCGCACCTGAACGCGGAGGCCAAATCGCACTTCGAGCGCGCTATCGCGGGTGCGCGTCTTTTCGAGCTGCACCTCGTCGTTGTTGTCGATGGTCAGAAACACCTGGGCGACCGAGACGTTTTTCTTCGCGTTGAAGTAAAACGCGAGATCTTGATACGTGAACACCTGTTCACCGAGAACAAGCCGCTGCCCCGAGTACACGCGGCAAAACTCGCCCGGACGCAGCGGCCGGCTGTGCACGACAATCCCCTTGGATGTCTGATTCTTCAGCAGGATGAGATCGTGATACCGAAATGCGACCAGCCGCTCCCTTCCTTCGAGTCCTTTCAGCGCAACATCCGCAGTCCGGTCACCCCCGAAGCTGAGCGATTCCAGTGGCGATTGCCCCTGCTGATATACGGTCTTGTCCGCTTCGCCTTCGTCCGAAGCGTTGAGCTGATAAACGATGTCGATCGCCTGGGACGCCATCCCGAGTTGCGTCATGAACGAGTAAAATGCGACCACCTGCTGCTGTTCCATTCCCGCCCGGCAAATCAGATCGTAGAGCTGCATCCCCAACATCATCTTTCGCTCCGTGCCCAACTCGGTGGCGAGCTTTTGCGCCATCAGAGACAGGTCCTGCTGCTCATTGAGGGCCTGGCGGAAAAATTTCCGCAACTCCGAGTACACAGCCTCGGGATAATCGTACCGCAGAAATCCAAGCGAGGAGTCGATTTCCTCCTCGAGCACCGAGCCGCCTGCTTTGGAGAAGGCCGCGAGGACTTGGATGAGCACCGGCAGAAGATTCGGGCTTTCCGTCACACTTCGCGGCCGCTGGCGCCAGATTCGGCGCCCCAGCGTCAACAAGGCGCGACGCATCCGGTGCGTCGTCGGATTGCGCTCCAAGCTTTCCTGAAGGCGATCCTTCAGGTGCGTCAGATTTCCGTTCGTAAAAATACTCATTCGGTGCGGGCGCCCACACTTCCGGGAAGACGGCGCGGTCCTCCATCCGTACCACGCTGGGGAGCGAATGGCGAATACGAGTCCGCGCGTCTCAGGCAAACGGATTCACGACCTGAACTCCGCCGTGACCTCTTGACGCATGGTCAAAACCGGTCGCAGATGGCTTGCCATCGCTGCGGAATCCGGCAGGATGGTGAGCGAAATGCAAAAGCAGAGTCGATCGACTCTCGCACTGAACGCCTCGCGCGCCGTCTGGCTTCTATTTGCATCGTCGCTGGCAGGCTGCTCGCGGACTGGCTTCGATGAACCGTTCGCTGACTCCCATACCGGGAGCTATATCATCTTCGGCCTGTTCTGCGCGGCGTTCGCCGGGGTAATCCTGACTCTATCGGCGCTGCTCCGCCTTCGATCGCGCCATTTCACCGAAAGCGAACGCATCCTCTGGGCGCTTATCATACTGTTTTTTCCAGTGGCGGGCGCCGTCGCATTCTTTCTGGTCCGCCCGCGTGAACGGCTTCGGGCCCCGTCGGCAGTGAGAATCTTCCGCGGCAAATTGCGCTGAGCGGAACGGAAGCTCGCTCACGCCAGCGGGCGACAACCTGCCGCAAACGAAAAGAGCGTTGCCAGCGGGCGCTGACAACGCTCTTTCAGGAATCTTGCCGGTTTGGCTACTTCTTGCGCCCTTCGCCGGGGCGATATTCTTCCGCGGCGGCAAACGCCTGCTCGAGACCGACCATGTCTTCGCCGGGGCGAAGCGTGTCGAAGGCTTGCGCCTCCCGCTTGATCTCTTCTTCGTTGTAGTTCGCGGCCTTGACGGAGAGGCCGATGCGGCGCTCCGCTTTATCCACTTTGATGACGCGGGCTTCGATCTCTTGCCCGATCTTCAGGTGGTCCTTGATCTTATCGACGCGATCTTCGCTGATCTGCGAGATGTGGACGAGGCCATCGATGTCGCCATCGAGTTCCACGAACGCGCCAAAGCTGGCGATTTTCGAGACCTTGCCCTTGACGAGGTCGCCGATTTTGTAACGGCCTTCGATCGCCTTCCACGGATCATCCTCAAGCTGCTTGACGCCGAGGCTGATGCGCTGCGCATTCTTGTCGATGTCGATAACGACGGCTTCCAGTTCGTCGCCCTTCTTGAGCATCTCGGAAGGGTGATTGATCTTGCGCGTCCACGACATGTCGGAGACGTGAACCATACCGTCGATCCCCTCTTCGAGTTCGACGAAGGCTCCGTACGCGGTCATATTGCGGACGGTTCCCTTCACCTGCTTGCCGATCGGGTAGCGATGCTCGATCTCGTCCCAAGGATTCACTTCGAGCTGGCGCACACCGAGGGATATTTTCTGCTCCTCCTTGTTCACGCCGAGCACGACCGCTTCGATTTCCTGGCCGAGAGCCAGCACATCGCTCGGGCGGGTGATCCGCTTCGTCCAGGAGAGTTCCGAGACGTGGATGAGCCCTTCGACTCCCTCCTCGATCTCAACGAACGCGCCGTACGGGACCAAATTGGTGATCTTGCCCTTGACCTTGGAGCCGATCGGGAAACGGCCTTCGGTCTCCGTCCATGGATTCTTTTGGGTCTGCTTAAGGCCGAGGGAGACGCGCTCCTTCTCCTTATTGATATCGAGCACCACGGTCTCCACCTCCTGGCCGACCTTGAGCAATTCGCTCGGGTGGCCGAGGCGTCCCCACGTCATGTCGGTGATGTGGAGCAAGCCGTCCATTCCATCGAGATCGATGAACGCGCCGAAATCGGTGAGATTTTTGACCGTTCCGCGGACGATGTCGCCAGGCTTCGTGCTTCCGAGGAAGTGTGAACGCTTTTCGGAGCGCTCCTGCTCAATGAGTTCGCGCCGGGAGAGAACGACATTCTTGCGATCATCGTTGATCTTGACGATCTTGAACTCGTACGTGTTGCCGACGAATCCATTGAGATCCTTGGGTGGGACGATGTCGATTTGCGAACCGGGAAGGAACGCTTCGACGCCGATATTCACGGTGAGGCCGCCCTTCACGACGGACTTCACCTTGCCCTTGATGATCCCGCCTTCGTGGAAGACGGTCACGATTTTGTCCCAGTTCTGTTTGTAGGCGGCGCGTTCCTTGGAGAGAATGACCATTCCCTCGTCGTTTTCGAGCCGCACGAGCAGCACCTCCACCTCGTCGCCGATCTGGAGATCTTCGATGTCGTCGAATTCCGCCAGGGGAATGACGCCTTCGGATTTGTAGCCGATATCCACGAGCACTTCGCGTGGACGGATTTCGAGGACGCGTCCCTTGACGATGCTGCCCTCTTTGTAATCGCGGGACTGATGTCGCGCGAGCAGTTCCTGCATTTCTAACATTTGTTGCTTTTTCTAGCTGACCCACGGTTGCCTGTATTTTCCGCCCGGGCTCGCCACACAGCGCGCCTGGATCGGGGGAAAGGGGCCGGGAAATTAGCCGACCTTCTGCGATTGACAAGGAATATTTAGAATATTCGCCCCGCCCTTCTGCCCGCTTAGCCCTTCAGGACCTGAGGACTATTTATTCTTGTTCAGGAGCGTCCGGACGTCGTCGATGGTCATGGCCTTCATGTCACCGGTCCAGCCGACATCGCCGGCTTGCTGCGCCGCGCCGTTTTTATCGAAACGATCCTGTGACGCGCCGCGCCTCGAATAAGTCTTTTGATCGGCATAGGTTTGCGTCGCCATGGTCTTGTCCGCTTCGCGAGCGTCCTTTACGGGCATCGTTTTGGTCGGAGCTTCCTTGGTCGCAAAAGTTTTCGTCGAGGCGGCTTTGGTCGCGAATTTGAAGTTGCCGAGCCACGAGGTCTTTGCGCCGCTGAATTCCTTGGTGTCGAACGATTTTGGGGAGAACTTCTGATCGAATGCAAACGCCTTCACATTTGCGCTCTTCGTGCTCACCGATCCGCTGGTTCCGAACGAACTTTTCCGAAGATCGTACGTCATCCCCATATTGGGCTTCATGATGCGATCGATCAACTTCTGCTCCTGCTGCTGCGCGCGGGCGCCGCTCGCGGCTGCGAGAAGAATCAGCGCCGCAAGTATCGGGGGGAAGCGCATGGAGCAAATGCTATAGCAGATCAAACGGGCGGCGGCAAGGGCGTGGAAATGCCTGCTGCGGTGAAGTCGAAAGGGATCGGCGCCGTAAATGCCACATGCACTCCCGCAGTGGGATGGGTAAAGCCGAGCTTCCATGCGTGGAGCATCTGTCGCGTGAATCGGCCGCGCTTGCCGTAGAGCGCATCGCCGAGAAGCGGATGGCCAAGATGCTTCAGATGGACCCGGATTTGATGGGTGCGCCCGGTAAAGAGCTGGCACTCCACAAGTGTCGCGAGACCTTCTGCGCCGGGGATGGCCAGCTCCTGAAGGACGCGCCACGCGGTTTTGGCAGAGCGCCCTTTCGTTCCGCCGGCGACAGCCATTTTTTTTCGATGGATCGGGTGGCGGGCGATGGGGGCTTCTATGACCCCGCTTTTCGCCGAAAACTGTCCGGCGCATAGCGCGAGGTAGATCTTCGTGATTTCCCGGCCCGCGAATTGTCTCGCGAGCGACCGGTGCGCGGCGTCGTGCTTCGCCACTACCAGGCAGCCGCTCGTTTCCTTGTCGAGCCGGTGGACGATGCCGGGGCGGCGTTCGCCGCCGATGCCGGAAAGCGACTGGCAATGATGCAAGAGCGCATTCACGAGGGTTCCCTCCCAGTTCCCTGCGGCCGGATGAACCACCATCGAAGGCGACTTGTTGATGACAAGGAGCGCCTCGTCCTCAAAGAGGATATCGAGCGGGATGGCTTGCGCTTCCGTGGCGACAGCCACCGGCGCCGGCTCATTGAGCGTCACCCTGTCGCCTGCCCTGAGCCTGTAGCTGGGCTTGTTGAGGCCGGCATTCACCTGCGCGTGCCCGGCCTTTATCAGATCCTGAAGGCGGGCGCGCGAGAGCGCCGGAGCCTTCTCGACCAGAAATTGATCGAGGCGGCGTCCGGAATCCGCGTACTCAACTGTGTACGATGCCGAGATCACTCAAGTTGCCCACGGATGAGATCCCCGAGCCTTTTTACGTTCTTTCGCAGAGCTTCGAGCCGTCGGCGGATAGTCGGCGCCAGACGCCTCGAAATTCGCTCATCGATCCTGAGGAATCTTGTCGAGGATCTTGCGGACGATGTCTTCGCTGGTTACGCCCTCGGACTGAGCGGCGAAATTGGGGATCAGCCGATGCCTCAAGATCGAGGGCGCGACGGCGGCGACGTCCTGGCAGCTCACGTAGATCTGCCCCCGCACGATCGCGTGGGCTTTTGCGGCGAGAATCAGATTGAGCGAGGCGCGAGGTCCGGCGCCCCAGCTCAGCCAGCGCTTGCAGAAGTCTAGAGCTTGCGGAGATTTCGCTCGCGTGGCGGCGGCGATTTTTTGCGCATAAGAGAAGACATGGTCCGCCACCGGCATCCGGCGCACGACGCCTTGCAGATAGATGATGTGATCGATCTCGATGATCGCCCGCACATTTGCGGAAGTATTCCCCGTGCCGCGCTTCATGATTTCGATTTCCTCGTCCTGCGACGGGTAGTCAACGAAGATCATGAACATAAACCGGTCGAGCTGCGCCTCGGGGAGAGGATAAGTGCCCTCCTGCTCGACAGGGTTCTGCGTGGCGAGGACGAAGAAAGGGTCGGGCAATTTATGATTGATCCCACCGACTGTCACCTTGCGCTCCTGCATCGCCTCGAGCATGGCGGCCTGGGTCTTCGGCGGGGTTCGGTTGATCTCGTCCGCGAGGATGACGTTTGCGAAAATGGGGCCTGGAAGAAACTTGAACTCGCGCGCGCCGGTCTGCGGGTCGGAGTAGATGACCTCGGTGCCGGTGATGTCGCTCGGCATGAGATCGGGCGTGAATTGAATCCGTTTGAAGTCAAGCTTCAGCGTCTGCGCGAGCGTGGATATCAGCAGCGTCTTGGCGAGGCCCGGCACGCCGACAAGCAGGGCGTGGGAGCGGGTGAAGATGGCGATGAGGAGTTCGTCGATCACTTTATCCTGGCCGACGATCACCTTTGCCAACTGGTGCTTGATCGCGGAGTGCGCCTCTTTGAAGTATTCGATCGCCTGGACGTCCTCTTCCTGAAAGGCTCCGGCCGCAGTCGGCTTGGTTTCCTCGGCTGGCGCGGGATCATGGAGTTCCGCTAACGCGGCGGGCGGATCTTGCGGCGCATGTTCCGGTGCAGTTTCGAGGGGTTCGGCGGTGCTCATATAATTGACGCGAGGGGACGGACGGTGGAGAGAATTCCGAATAAACCACGAGAGCCTCCTTTTGCCAACCGCTACCGCCCAGACCGGCGGCCAGCGAAACGCGGCTGCCGCTTTCCTGATGGCGAGCCCGGAATTGGCGCGAAAGGCCGTCTCTTCGCCGGCGATAACACCGCGACAGGAAATCCGTGCGAAAGCTCGCTTCGAGAGCGGCCAGCGCGCCAAACGCCGCATTGCGATCCAATTCGCTCAGCCGCTCCTCAAGTTCCTCGCGAATAGCACTCATCCGATAGCCTATGAATTTGGAGTCTCGCCGATCAAGGCCAGGTGCTCCATAGTAAAAGGGAAGGCTTCTCTCCGTGTCGGATCGCGTTCGCGCAACTTGATCGATAGTGAGCGCTTCCGACGAAAACAAAATTCGCTTAGCCATTCACCACTTCCATCAGCGCATCGAAGAAAGATTCCGCGTTGAGTTCAATGAACTGAACCTTCGGAGGGGCGGTGGCAATCTTCCACTCCCAGCGCTCAGCGGCTTCACCACCAGATTAAGCGCAGGCCGTATTTTCGCGCGACGCAGGTGGAAGTATGAATTTAACGCTCCCTTTGGGTCCATCCATATCGACCCGGCCACGAGCGCCTAGAAGCCACGTTCCGACGGGCGTGAGCGTTACACGATCGAGGCCCAATGTAAGAACGCGGGCTTCGACGCGGTATCGTCCCACCTACTACTCCTCCAAAGTTGTCTCCTCTCTTCGCATGTCGATTTTTCCCGTATCGACATAGTCGCGCAACCACTCATATACTTTCGCGTAAAAGTCCGCCGGTCATCGAAGCCATTCGTCGCGGCGCGCCGACCAATCGATGGCTGCGAGCGTGCCACTCTCGATGCGCTTCTTATCCAGAAAAAGTTCAAACTGTTCGTTCGTCATGATCTTCGGTCGCGTTTGATCCACATAATCTGAAAATCAAACGCGCTCAATTTCGAAGCGCCCAACGCCGCTCGATCACTGTTGCTAAACCGCGACCCGATTGACGCGCCCAGTGAGACCGACGAGAGAAAATGCGCGCAGTGACATTTCTCCTTCCAACAGACGACCGAAAGCCGACGGCCGATTCCACCAGGTTGCGTCGCGATCCAACCTTCAGCTTTGGCCGGAACGCGCGCACCTTCGGCGTTTGCCTCCAAACGCTCCATCTCTACGGCGCGGGGGGGATTGTGGCATTCGGATGGGCCATGTGCGAATTGGTCGGCGCTGTGGCCGCCCCTTGGATGCCGCTCTGGTTCTTCGCCGCGCTCCTATTTTACAATGTGGACCGGCTTCGCCGCGATCCGTCGGATGCGTTTAACACGCCTCGACGTGAAGCGGCCGCGCGGCAACTCCGGCGCTGGTCATGGTTCCTCGCGGCCGGCGCTGCGATCGGGCTGCTCACAATACCGCTTGCACGGCGCGACTGGATTACGCTGGGGTCGATTATCGGCGGCGGGCTTGTCTGTTTGAATTATTCACTGCCGCTTGGCGACTTCCGACTGAAGGAAGCGCCCTTGCTGAAGACTTTTTTTGCTCCAGGACTTGTAACCGCAGCAGTCTTCGGACTCCCGCTGCTGCACAAACCCGATCTTCTCTCACTCGGCTTTCTCGTCGCCGCAATCTGGTCGAGTCTGTTTCTCTTTTGCAACATGGCTCTGTGCGATCTGCGCGACATTCCCGGCGACCGGCGCTTCGGGGTCGTGAGCGTCCCGTCGCGGCTGGGCATCCCGCGAACCCGCAAGCTGCTTTGGATTCTGCTCGCGGCGGGGTTTATGCTCGCGCTTGCCGAGACTCGAATAGCCGGAGCACGGCGGCGTGAATGGGTCTCAGTCGCGGCGCTCTCCGCGGCATACCTGGGAGGGATAGTCCACGCGGCACGGCGTGAGCGGTCCGAGCGCTTCTACGAGTGGTGGGTCGAAGGGCTTCTTTTCATTCCGAGCATTGCGGTGCTCGCGGCACGATTCTGACCGCGAAACATCGGGGAGCGCAAGCGCTCGCCAAGGGCCGGAGGCGCGGGATACTGTGAACTCATGGCCTATCGCTCCTTTTCCGATTTTATAGCCGCCCTGGATTCCGCCGGGGAATTGAAGCGAATCGCGCAGCCGGTTGCGACGGAGCTGGAGATCACCGAATGGAGCGACCGCGAGATGAAAGCGGTGGATGGTGGAAAAGCGTTGCTTTTCGAGAAGCCTACGGTTGCCGGAGATGTCTCCCCTTTCCCGCTCGCAATCAACACGATGGGATCGCGGAAGCGGATGGCGATGGCGCTCGGCCTGGAGAGTGTCGATGAGCTTGCGAACCAGATGGAGCTGATCTTGAAGGCAAAGCCGCCGACCGATCTGCTCTCGACGTGGAATCTCGCGCTGCAAGGACTGGATCTCTTAAATGCCAAACCGCGGCATGTGAGCGACGGCCCCTGCAAGGAGGTGATCCGCAGGTTGGATGCCGGGCCTGCCGGGCTTGCCGGGCTGGGCCGCTCTGGCGGTCAGCCAACGCTCCTCGATCTTCCAATCCTGAAATGCTGGCCGCAGGATGGAGGGCGCTTCATTACGTTCCCGTGCGTTCACACCCGGGATCCTGACACCGGTGAGCGAAATCTGGGGATGTACCGGATGCAGGTGTACGACGAGCGGACGACCGGCATGCACTGGCAGGTGCATAAAGTGGGGGCGCGCCACGGCAAGCGCTATTACGAGCGCGGCGAGCAAATGCCTGTCGCGGTAACGATAGGCGGCGACCCGGCGTACACCTTCGCGGCGACGGCCCCTCTGCCAGATGGGCTCGACGAGATTCTTTTCGCGGGATTCATCCGCAAAAAGCCGGTCGAACTGGTGAAGTGCGAGACCATACCGCTCGAAGTGCCTGCCGACGCCGATTTTGTGCTCGAAGGATACGTGCAGCCGGGAGAGACGCGCGCGGAAGGGCCATTCGGCGACCACACGGGCTTCTATACGCCGCTGGATGACTATCCTGTTTTCCATCTCACATGCATCACGCATCGCAAACATGCCGTCTATCCCTGCACGATCGTCGGGATTCCGCCGATGGAAGATTTCTACATGGGCACGGCAAGCGTGAGCATCTTTCTACCGGTCTTCCGGATGACTTTTCCCGAGATCATCGACATCGCTTTGCCCGCAGAGGGCGTGTTTCATAATCTCGTGTTTGTCTCGATCAAGAAACAGTACGCCTGGCAGGCGTACAAAATTATGCACGGCCTCTGGGGCATGGGGCAGATGATGTTCTCCAAGTATATCGTCGTGGTGGATAGCGATTGCAACGTGCACAACACGAGCGAAGTCCTTTTCCGCATATGCGCCAACACCGACCCGCAGCGGGACTCGACGTTTGTAAAGAGCCCGTGCGATGCGCTGGATCATGGTCCGACCGCACCCGCCATCGGCTCGCACATGGGGATCGATGCGACTCGCAAACTGGCCGCCGAAGGGTACACACGCGGCTGGCCGGAAATGTTGCGAATGGACGAGTCCGTGAAAGCCAGGGTGGCGGCGATGAGAGATGGCCCGGCGCGTTTAATACTTTAGCACTTTTGCAAGGAAATCGCGGGTGCGCGGGTCTGTGGGGCAGTCGAAAAGGGCGGCTCCCGGCGCCGACTCGACGATGCGCCCTTCCGCCATGAACACGACCCAATCGGCGATGCGACGCGCAAAGGCCATTTGATGTGTGACAACTATCAAATCGCGGCCTTCGGCACGGAGTTGCTCGATGGTATCGAGCACTTCCGCAGCCATCTCGGGATCGAGGGCGGATGTCGGTTCGTCGAAGAGCATGAACCGCGGATTGATCGACAACGCGCGGGCAATGGCAACGCGCTGGCGCTGGCCGCCGGAAAGCTCGGAGGGCTTTTTGTGCGCATGTGACTCAAGCCGGAATTTCGCGAGAAGCGCTCCGGCGATATCCGCTGCTTTCGCACGCTCCATCCCATGCGCCTTTTCAAGAGGCAGCGTTAGATTTGCAAGCGCGGTAAGATGCGGAAAGAGATTGAACGCCTGAAAGACCGTGCCGATTTTGCGGCGGTGCTGAAGCAAGCCGGCGGCATCGACCGGCACGCGCTCGCCGTCCATTTCGATCGTTCCGCCATCGAGCGTCTCCAAGCCGCCGATTAGTCGAAGAAGCGTCGATTTTCCGCTGCCCGAGGGGCCGATAAGCACCAGTGATCGCGCGGATTGGATCTCGACTGTTATATCGTCCAGGGCCGGCTGGCCGCCGAAACGCTTCGAGACTCGATCCAGCTTAAGTCTCATAACGATTGCGCGATTCAAGATGGCGCGTCCAGAGCGAGATCGGAAGCGTCAAGAGCAGATAGCCGATCGCAAGCGGTATATAACTTTCAAACGCGCTGACAGTGTAGGCATTCACTTCTTTGGCCGCTTGCGTAAACTCACTGATGCCGATTACGGAAAGGAGGGAAGAGTTCTTGACCAGTGAAGCCAACTCGCCTGCCATCGCAGGCAGCATTTGCCGGATGGCCTGAGGAAATACGACGTATCGGTAAGTCTGCATACGATCGAAGCCGGCGGCTCGTGCGGATTCAAACTGCGATTTGCCGACACTCTCGATACCCGCTCGTATGATTTCGCTGATGTAAGCCCCATGAAACAACGCCAGCGTAAACACCCCCGCCGCATATCGCTCACGAAAGTGGATCGACTCCGCCACAACATAAAAGAAAATGAGAATCTGGACAAGAAGCGGGGTGCCCCTTATGAGTTCAAGGTACACGCGCGCCAGATAACGAAGGCCGAGCAACCGGCTGCGACGCGCAATTGCGATTGCGAGGCCAATGGCCACGCTTAAGACTAGTGCGAACAGCGAAATAACGATCGTTGCGATCCAGCCATGGATCAACTTTTCGCGATATTTGAAAACAGACCTCCAATCCCACGCATAGGCAAGCCGCTGAAATGCGAGAGCAAACAAGGCGGTGAGGAAAACGAAAACCAGCGCCGCGTTGAAACACCGCACGGGAAGTGAAGCGCCGCCCGCGGCGTCCAATCGAATGAGGCTGATAAATCGTTTCACGCTATAAGTCGCGCAACATGCCGGTCCATCCTCAAAACACGAATGGAATGCCCAGCTTCCGAAACGCATCTTTCGGCTCTTTAAGCCACTTGTCTCCCAATGCATCAAAACCGCCCCTGCTCCGGTAGTCGGCAAGGAACGCATCGACAGATTTTCGCACCGGCTCGTTGCCTTTGCGGATCCCGATCGCCCATTGCTCGGTCTTGAAAGCGGCTAATATTGGCCTCGTCGTTTCAGGATTTCGCAGCGCGTTGCCGAGCGTGGATATTTGGTCATAGATAAAAGCATCCGCCTTGTGTTGGGCGACCTCGAGAACGCAGGCGGACTCCTGATCGAGCACGAGGATGCGCGCTTTTTTCAAATGCTCTGCAGCGTAAAGCTGGCCTGTGGTATTTCCCTTCACGACGACCGTCCGTCCGGTGCGATCCAAGTCCCCAACCGATTTGATATCCGTCGCTTTTCCCACGAGAAGCGCGAGCCCGGTCGTAAGATAAGGCTCCGAAAAGTCGATGGATTGCGCCCGCTCCGGCGTGGCCGTCATCGAGGAGATAATGAGGTCAATGCTCCCCGTCTTCAGCGATGGGATCAGGCCATCGAACGAAAGATTTTTGATGACCACCGGCTTGTGCTGAAACTCTCCAAGCGCGTGCGCCAAATCGACGGATACCCCCGCAGGGCTCCCGCTTGCATCGGTCATTTCAAATGGTGGGTAGGAAAGCTCCATGCCGACCGTAATTTCGTTTCCGGGCTTTTGGGCGCAGCCGGCTATGCCGGCGAGCGCGGCAATGGCGCAAATCTTGGCTAGGAGGCACATGGCGTAGGTTTATCTTTTTGGGAGCGGACCTCCGCAAGTCCGACGCGCGATGGAAACAGCAACGACGCTGAACGAAGAAAAAGTGCCGATGCCGTCCGCGCCGGCTGCGCGGAAACTTTGAAATTGAAGAGGAGCATGATGCAGCGCCCATCATAGCCAGTAAGGGCGTCGGCACGCGAGAGCAGATTGCGAGTCGCTCTCTTGATGAAGGCGGCGCCTTCGTGCATTGTCGGCAGTGCCTACAACCGAGGAACTTCCCCCTCCATCCGTCCGACAAGCTTCTCCGCGCTCGCAGCTTCCCTCGCTGGGCCGCCGGCTCTATCCACACCGGCTCACGATTGGACTCTCGGTCGCCGCCTTGGCGATGTTGTTCGCCCACCGGACGCACCGGGCGCCGGTCTGGCCGGGAAAGATGGGCTGGTTTTCCATCGGAGTGATCGCCGCCGGATTTATGCTGCGGACATGGGCAAGCGGATGCGCCGGGCATCACACGCGGGAGGATGTGCTTTCCAGGACCGCCTTTGTCACCGGCGGGCCTTTCGCCTTCGTCCGAAATCCCATCTATTTAGGCACCGCGATCCTCGGGCTCGGGGTCGTCGGACTTTTGCGGGATCCGTACCTGCTTGCGCCGTACGCGCTCGCGATGGCAGTCCTGTACGGCACGATCATCCCCGCCGAGGAACAGCACCTGCGGAGGACATTTGGGCCTTCCTATTTCTTGTACGCAGCATCGGTTCCACGCTTGGTGCCGCGCCTGACTCCGTGGAAAGGGGCGGCTCGCGTTGCATTCAAGTGGTCTGCCGGCGCCTGGGAGGCCCCGCTCATTCTGCTCGTCGCGCTGCTCGTCTGCGGAATGAGACTGCTCCAGTGCAAAATCGGATAAGGTCTTTTGTGAACGCTCCACTTTTGCGTAAATCGCAGCTTGGCGTTCCGGCCTGCTAAGCCAAGACTTCCCTCCCCCACCCGCTTCGCGCCATGAACGGAATCCGCCACCTCATCGTCTCCGACCTGCATCTTGCTGCGTCGAACAGCATCCTTACTACACTTACTCCCGATTTAAAAGGCACGCTGCCGCACGAGCCGAGCGAGGTGCTGCGGCAATTCGTCGCGTGCATTCACGCCCTGCTTGCCGCGGAACCGGACGAACCACCGGTAAGCTTGATCCTGAATGGCGACTTTATGGAACTCGCACTGGCGGGGTTGAACCAAGCCGCCATGTGCTTCCAAGGTTTCGCGCGGTTGCTGCTCACGGGAGAAGGGGCGAAACGGATCGACAAACGAATCATCTGCATCCCTGGGAATCACGATCACCACGTCTGGAATACAGCGCGAGAGACTCATTACGTGGAGCAATATCTCGCCAAAGTGCCGGCTGGTGAATTTCTAAATCAGGAGAGCTATGTTACTGGCATGGTCGAGGACGACAATCTCCGTCCGGTGCCGCTGCATATGCTGGATACGCTATGCGGTCGGTTCGATGAGATGAAGGAATTCAAGTTCGTCGCGATCTATCCGAACTACGCGCTGCTCAACAAGGAGCGAACGCGCTGCCTCGCGATTCATCACGGCCATTACGTCGAATCGATCTATTCCGCGATGACGCGGCTTCGGGATATTCTCTTTCCCGACCGCGGCGCATCACGCACCGTACAGGAACTCGAGGCAGAGAACGGCGCGTGGGTCGATTTCGTTTGGTCCACCCTTGGGCGATCGGGCGAGGTCGGAACCGATGTGGAGTTGATCCATGATAAGATGCAGGATCCGAAACAATTCGCTCTCTTGCTCGACCGGCTCGCGACCAAGCTGGCGGAGCCGTCGGGCCGGGCGGGTTTCTTCGCGCACCTAAAAAAACCGTTGATCGACGAAGCCCTGGGGATCTTGTTCCGTCACATCCTTCATCGCGAAGTGCACCAGACAGACCAGCCGCTCAGCCCTGCGGCGCAGCAAGGACTGAAAGACTACCTGGAAGTCTATCTGAAGCGCGAGTTGGAGAATTCGCTGGGCGGCACGATTCCTCCGGAAGTGACATTCGTTTTCGGGCATACGCACAAACCGTTCGAGATGACGCAGCGGTACGAAGGCTTCACAGACGAACTGAAAGTGTACAATTCGGGCGGATGGGTGGTCGATACGCTCGACGCGGATCCGCTCCATGGCAGCGCCATGATTGTGGCCGACGAGGCTTTGAACGTCGCCTCGATCCGAATGTATAATGAAGGAAACTCGGAAGTGCTGGGCGCCGTCCACGTCATCGCGCTGGATGGCGGGACAAATCCGCTGGCCGAGCGTCTGAAGGCGGAAATCGCACCGCAACAAGAGCCATGGTGCAGCTTCACCAAGATCGCTGCCCGGGCGGTGCATGATCACCGCGAGAATTTGCGGCAGAAAGTGGAGGAGGCGGCCTCGTGACGGGTGCATGGAATCGAATACGTTTGCTCCTCCTCATGAAATTTCCCACATACCGGCCGGCCACGCTCGAAGCACGCGCCGCAAAAGCCTTCCTCGTTGTTACGCTCCTTGCAGCCTGTTGGCCGGCGGAGACCGGCAGGTGCGAGGGGGGTGTGATCGCCCAAAGCCAATCGCCTTGGACATTTGACACCATCAATCTGGGAGCCGCCAGCGCCGATGGAGGAAATGTCGTGTTGAAAGGACTCGCCGTTTCCGTGGGAGGCCCGGGCCAGGCGACCGTCTGTTACGATCTCGATCTCTGCCGGCTTGCCGGAGCATGGCTGGGCGGATTGAGTGCCAGTGAGAAGCTGGCGCCCAATGCGGGCCATCGGCGCGCGACGGACGCAGCCGTGCTGTCGAATAAAGCAGTCGCCGGTTTTGAATGGAATGCCGCGGCAGAAATCGCCCACGCGAATGGAGGCGTGGCGAATGGGGAGGCCGACATCTTAAAGACCGAAATCGCAAGCCTCAAGAACCGGTTGCGCAGCGAACCGTCGCCTGCCTTGGAGCGGCTCGTCGCGGCTCACGAAAAGCTGCTCGATGCGTGGACAAAGGAGGGGGCTGTCCAAGCCGGCGAATGGACCGATCCACGGGTCGAGCCGTACGGCCCTCTGCCCAATGTGTCCTTTCGCGGCATGTATGTGGATAGCGGCAAGGTGCTGCTAAAGTGGACTGTGAATGGCACCGAAATTCTGGAAGCTCCCGATTTCTTCGGGAATGAGGCGGGGAATCAATTCGTCCGCTTCCTGCGAATATCTCCTACGGAAGGGGAGATTCTGATTCTTCTGGCCGAAGGAACGCTCGATGACGGGTTGGAAAAGAATTCGCCGCCTGGAAGCGACGCTAAGCAAACGTTGCAAGTGCAATCCGCTTCAATCGGCGGAAAGAAAAGCTTTATCGCGGCGGCAGGCGACATCGGGGGTGTTACGCTGACTCAGCGCGGACGCTCGATTTATGCACGCGTCCCAGCTTCTCATGGCGAGCGGAAGCAGTCATTTGCCGCCGGGGGCAGCATAAACACGGCTCTTGAACATCGCCTTGCGGCATTTCCGGATTTTGCCAAATGGTCGAAAGGCGAAGGGACTGGTCCAGCCGAGTCCGTTGTCACCAAAGGCGAAATTTCGGCTTCTCACGAACCGTATGTCGTGGACACGATTTCGGTTCCCGATGCAAATCCATGGCAGGTTCCCATGCTGCTGGGTGGATTCGACTTTTTCAAGGATGGCCGCGCGGCTGTCTGCACGTTTTCTGGCGATCTCTTTATTGTCTCGGGCATCGATGCAACGATGGAGAGCGTGACATGGCGGCGATTCGCAACCGGCCTTTTCCAGCCGCTTGGCCTCAAAATTGTGAACGGCGATATCTATGTAGCATGCCGGGACGGGATTACTCGCTTTAAAGACGCAAGTGGCAGCGGCTCAGCCTATTGGTACGAACGCTTTAACAACGATCTGGAGGTCACCGCAAACGCGCACGAATACGTCTGTGATTTGCAGACGGATTCGGACGGCAATTTCTATTTCACGAAAGGCAGCCCCCTGAAGGCGGGCGGCGGATACGATCCCGTCGCGAGTCAGCATGGGGCTTTCATCCGCGTCTCGGCGGATGGGCGTTATCTCCAGGCTCTGGCAACGGGATTTCGAGCGCCCAATGGGAACGGGGTAGGCCCCGAAGGACAGATGACGTGCGGCGAGACAACCGGGCCGGATGTCCCTTTCTCAAAGCTCAATTGGATTGCGCAAGGGGCGTTCTACGGCGCGAAGCTGCCCGGGCATTCAAACGCAGGCAGGGACACTTCCGAAGACGCGCTTTGTTGGATACCCAAGGAAGTGGATAACTCGCCAGGAGGCCAGGTGTGGGCGTCCGATGCGCGATGGGGTCCATGGGTGGGCCGGATGCTGCACACGAGTTATGGCCAGGGTGCGCTCTTCGGCGTGTTGGCGGAAGAGGTCGTGGACCCATCGAAGCCAGCCTGTTGCGTGACTGGCATGCAGGCTGGCATCGTGCGGTTTCCCCTCAAGTTCGCGAGCGGGATCATGCGCGGGCGCTTCAATCCGATCGATGGGCAGCTATACGTCTGCGGTTTGCGCGGTTGGGGGACGGCTGCGGCGGGAGAGAGCTGCTTTCAGCGGGTGCGTTATACCGGCGCGCCGGTCCGAATGCCGATCGAGTTGCACGCGAAAAAAGCGGGAATGGAACTTCGATTTTCTTGCACTCTGGACACGGCAAAAGCGTCTGATCCGGACAATTGGACGGTGGAAACATGGAACTATCCCGCCAATGACGCATGGGAGCCGCCCTTCTCTTTCGCCGATATAGTCAAACCCAAGCCGTCGAAAAATCCGGCCCTCCCTCAAGCCACTCTGCCCGCTCACGAACGCCTGAAGGTAAAGCGGGTGTCGATCGGCACGGATGATCGCACGGTTTTTCTGGAGATTCCCGGCCTGCGTCCGGTCATGCAGATGTCGATAGCGTATCGCATAAAGTCGTCCGATGGGGTGGATCTCGACGCGAGCATCTATAACACGGTCAATGCATTGGGAGATTGAAACCTCGGTCGCGAGAGGCGGTGTCATCGCGGAGCCCTCGCGTCACACAGTCTCAGTCGACCGGCGGCGGCTCGCCTTGAACAGTGCCTGCGCCTGCCTTGGCGATCGGCCGTCTCCCGTCCGTCTGGCTCAGATTCTTTCGGATCACCAGACCGAGATCGAGCACGAAGAGGAAGACCACGATGTCGTCGAGATAGGAGATAACTGCTTGGTTTTTGAGATATTGCTCCGCACCCCAAAATACAAATGCCAGCCCGACAAGGAACCCGAGTTTCCGCTGGGCGGGTGTCCTTGGAACCGTGAGAATAAGCGAGAGGTAGGAGAGGCCGATGGCGATGAGCGGTATGGCCGATTTAAAAGTCCAAGGAGAAGCGGGCGATCCGCGAAGCGCGCAAACCGTATGAAGAGCGACCAGAAGAAACGCCGCGAGCACCGCAAAGCACAACGCCGCGATGCTGAGTCCTTGCAACGCCGTTCGCATCCAAATCGCAAGGTGGCCGCGCGGCCAGGATCGATCGCTCTCCTCGCAATGCTCGAATTCATCAAATGGAACGGAAGTTTCTTTCACGAAGAAAGCAGGGAAAGGCGGCCCGCTCGCATAGTCAATACGAAGAGCAGGTCATCCTCAGCGCTGCGCCGATTGCGTCCTTGCTAGATCAGCAGTCGAAGTCCTAAACTGCGGCCCTACAATTTCATCATGCCTCTTCTTTCCATCGATCCCCGCAATTCCCACGATGCCAGCCAATTGCGCCGGTTTGCCGAGCAACTGGAAGCAGGGGCGGTGCTGTTCTTTCCGCAAAGCCCCGTGGCGGTCGCTCCAGAGGATACCGAGTTCCTGCTAAGCCAGCGCCAGCACGAAGGCGGGCATCACAAAAACATCGCGTACCGGCCGAAGCTCGATCGCGTCACCAATGTGGCGGGAGCTTCTCCAGAGCAGATCGAGCGGTTGCGCGCGATCCTGTCCGGTTATTCGCGGCATGTGATTGCCTTCCTGAGCAAATTCCTGGCCGCTTACCGCGAAGGGTGGAATCTCGATTTCACCACCTTCCGTCCGGTCTCCGAGCAGGGACGGAAACTGCCCTTGCGCAAGCGCAACGACTTGCTCCATGTCGATTCGTTCAGCACGCGCCCCACGGATGGTGATCGCATCCTCCGCTTCTTTACAAACCTCAATCCATCCCAATCGCGAGATTGGATCACCGGTGGCACGTTCAAGGATTTGGCGTCTGCGTATGCGGTGAAAGCAGGCTCGCATCTCGGGAAGATGGCGATGCCTCAGCCGATCACCCCGATCCGCCGCGCCCGCCAGGCGTTCGGCAGGCTCCCGGTCGTTCGCCCGATCGCACCGCGCCTCGGGCGGAGCCCCTACGATGAATTTATGATGGATTTCCATAACTTTCTCAAGGAGTCCGAAAGCTATCAGCGAGACTGCGCCAAGGAAGAGATACAGTTCCCGCCGGGATCGAGTTGGATGTGTTATACGGATACGGTCTCCCACGCGGTCTTGCGTGGGCAATACGCGATGGAACAGACCCTCATCGTGAAGCACTCCGCAATGGTTGAGCCGGAGGTTTCACCGTTGCGCATACTCGAGGTGATGGCGGGCGGGGCCATGGCGTAGGCGATGAAATCGGAATCGCATGTCGAGAAGGCGACAAAGCAGTACGAAAAATGGCTCGGGCGCCACACATTCATCGTCAGAAGTGATTTGCGTCACAAGCACAAGGCGATGCGGGAGAGTGCGTTTATCTTCTTTCGAGGGACATTTTACCGATGGGTTGAACTCTGGGACAAAGCGCGAAAGGATTTAAAGGGCGAAAAGTTGTTCGTCGCGAAAGCGCCCCGAATTCTATGCGTTGGCGACCTGCACATCGAAAACTTCGGCACGTGGAGGGACGGCGAAGGCCGGCTCGCGTGGGGCATTAACGATTTCGATGAAATCTACACAATGCACTACACGAACGACCTCGTTCGGCTGGCAACCAGCGCATGGTTTGCGATCGGATCCGCCGGAACGAGCTGGACGCTCTCTCACAAAGACGCGTGCCGGGCGATCCTGCGCGGCTACGGGGAATGCCTCCGGCAAGAGGGTCGCGCCTTTGTGCTGGCTGAGGGCCTGCCATGGCTATGGAATATCGCCACGCATCCCTCTCGGAAACCGACCGCATTTTGGGAGCGCCTCAAAGCGAAGACCACCCAGACTCGAGAGGATAAAATCCCGGCTCCGCTGCGCAAGGATGCCGCCAGGGCGATCGCAAAAGTGGCTCCTGCCGATCCCACGGCTCAAGCGAGCAACCCCGTCCAGCGCCGCGCGGGGGTTGGAAGCCTCGGGCGCCCGAGGCTGGTGCAGTTATTCGACGGGAAGCTGGGCACGACGGTTCGCGAAGCGAAAGCGGTCCTGCCGTCGGCCTGCGTCTTTGCCGGGCAAGGCTCCCCGATCAAACGCCCGTACGATAAAATCATGCAGCGCGCCATTCGCATCCGCGATCCTTTCGCGGCCATCGTTGGCGAGTGGTCGGTGCGCCGGCTCGCGTTCGATAGCGACAAAATCGAACTCGAAGGGCTCGGATCGCTGGAAGAAGCCCTCGATCTATTCGCTGCGATGGGCGCCGAAACTGCAAATATCCACCTCGGAAGCGGCCTCGGACCAAGCATTCACGCGCACCTCATGCGGCAGAATAAGCGCACCGCCGCTTGGCTCGAGGAAGCCTCCATCCACATGGCCGAAGTCACGCAGAGCGACTATACCGACTTTGTGTCCTCGGACATCGGAACAGATCCCGCGAAGTAACCGGCCGACCGTCGCTTCTGCTACTCGGCAAGCAGCTTCTCGACGGCTTCCGCGAGTGCGCTGCCCCGCAGGTAGCGCATGCGGAGCATCCCCTTCTTATCGATCAGCCACGCTGCGGGAATCGAATCGATGCCAAAAGGTTTGCTTATTTTGTTTTGCCAGCCGCCGCCATCAAAATATTGAGGCCACGTCATTCCATTCTTCTTGAGCGCCGCGTCCATCTGCTCCTTTTCTTGATCCAGAGAAATTCCAATGATCTCGAAGCCCTTCGGGTGGAGGGAGTCATAGGTCTTCACCACATTCGGCATCTCGCGCATGCACGGGCCGCACCAACTCGCCCAGAAATCGACGAGCACCACCTTCCCGTGCATCGCCGCAAGATCGATTTTGCCGCCGTTGGTATCGGTAAAGCTTAGTTCAAGCGGCTTCGCCCGAAGACTTGCCATCTTTTCGCGTTTATCCAGTTCCCCCTTTGCGGCGTCCGCCAACCGGCCCTCTCCCTTCGCCGTCTCTTTGAGAATCGCCTCCCCCTCGGGAGAGTCGGATTGCATCGCCACTTGCAGCCGCATTTGACGCAACTGGCCGGCCATTTTGCTTGCTCCATATGTCTTTAAGAATCCATCGGCCGCTTCAAAGAAGGCCGTGAGAGTCTCCGGTTTGTCTTCGCTGGCAGATTGAAAAACGAGCATCGCCTTTGCAAATGCCGCTTCCGCCTTCGCCTCCGCGGACGCGCCAGGAGCAGCTATGATCCCATCCAGTTGCGTATTCGCCGCGGCAATGCCAAACGCTGGATCCTGCACGGCCCCTGGCAGAACATTCAGTTGCGCACCCGCCTCGACCATCGAAATCTCGGCCTCATAGCGGTGGGCGTCGTGAGGATATGTCTTTATAAACGCAGCCGATGCATCACGCACCTTGCTGAGGTAGTCTTTGGCCCTCGCTACAGCTTCTTCCTGGCTGGCTGGGTGTTCACTCGGCGGCTCCTTGAGCTTCTGAAGCCGCGACCACGCCTCGTCCGCCTTCGTCCCAGCCTCCGGGCTGGCGGCTCGAACTCCGAATCCCGTCGTAAGAAGGGTCAGTGCGGCGGCTAAAAAGAGTATGGAAAATGTCTTCATGCGGGAGACGAAGCTTACCGGCTTTCCATTCAGATGCGAGTGAATATAGCGCGGTCCGCGCTTTCGGCGGGTTGGATGTATGCCGGCGGCTTGCGCCGGGCGTCTCCCCTCGCGTGTCCGTCTTCAAGACTTCTGCCTCGTGCGTCGTAG
>JBBSFI010000057.1:0-27297 GCA_038238905.1 Chthoniobacterales bacterium
AACGGCGGCGGCGCCCATCGAGGTTCCGTAGAGCACGAGGGGCCGCCGGTCGCCGGAAGGCGCGGTTGTCGCCTCCCGCACCGTTGCAGCAACATCCTCCGCTTCATCGTAGCCGATCGTCGTCGAGTTGCCCGCCGATCCGTTTGAAGTGGCTTCCCGATTTGAGCGCACGCTGGGCCTCCGGCGGCAGCACGTTCGTTTCGGCGGCGCGGGACGAGAGTGCGCAAAGAAGCAAGACCGCGACAAGCATGTGAGCCATCATGCGGAACAAGATGCAGGGGCGGCACGTTATAACTGAGTTTCGGCTTTGCTGAAAAGCGCTTAAGAATGATTTTTACCGGAGATGCATCGACGGTTCTATTTCCGTGCGGCCGGCAGCTTATCGATCGCGGGTTTTATCCCTTTCCAAACATTTTCGGCCACGCGTTTCTGGCCCTCGGCGCTGGGATGGATGCGGTCGATTTGATTCAGGGCGGGCACGCCGCCGACTCCGTCCAGAAGATAGGGAATGAGGGTCGAGTGCGAGGTGGAAGCTACGCGCGGGAAGACTGCCGCAAACTGGCGGACGTAGTCGGCGCCGAGATTGGACGGCATTTGCATGCCAGCGATGAATATGGCGATGCCTGGGCATTTCGCGCGGGCGTGCTGGACGATGGCGAGCAGGTTTTCTTCCATCTGTTTCGGCGGAATGCCGCGGAGACCGTCGTTCCCGCCGAGCGCGACGATCAGCACATCGGCGCCTCCATCCAGCACCCAGTCGATCCGCCGCATGCCGCCGGCAGTGGTGTCGCCGCTCACGCCGGCATTTGCCACGGCGAAGGCCAGCCGCGCGGCATCGAGCTTCTCCTGAAGAAGAGCGGGGTATGCTTCCTCTGGATCCAGGCCGAACCCGGCGGTAATGCTGTCTCCGAGAACGACGATCCGCCTTTGCGCGGCGACGTTTGTCGCGTCGCCGGTTTCGGCCCATAATGAGACCGCCGTGCAGAAAAGCAGTGCGAGCGTAAGATTTTTCAATGAAAGCATCGGCTACCGATCTAGCATCTAATGCGGCATCCGTCACGCAGCCGCCCCAGACGGTGCCGGGCATTTTGGAAGTGCGCCATTTATGCAAGACGTACGAAAGCGCGGGGCGCGCGCTCACGGTTCTCCACGGCATCGACTTTTCGCTCCGATCTGGAGACAGTTGCGCGATCGTGGGGCCGTCGGGCAGCGGCAAGACGACGCTGCTGGGTCTGTGTGCGGGGCTCGACAATGCAACCTCCGGGTCGATCTCGCTCGATGGCCGGTTGCTGGAGAATCTCGATGAGGATGGGCGCGCCTCATTACGAAACCGGCTCGCCGGATTCGTCTTCCAGAGTTTCCAGCTCATACCCACGCTCACCGCGATCGAGAACGTGCTCGTGCCGCTCGAGCTTCGCGGCCAGCGGGGAGGGGAGCCGGAGGCGGCGCGGTTGCTGGTGCAGGTCGGGCTGGCGGATCGTCTTCATCATTATCCGCTCCAGCTTTCCGGCGGCGAGCAACAGCGGGTCGCGCTCGCAAGGGCTTTCATCAATCGTCCCAAGATTCTCTTCGCAGATGAGCCGACGGGTAATCTCGACGCGGAGACGAGCGCCCCGATTGTCGAGATGCTTTTCGGCCTGAATCGAGAGGCGGGCACGGCGCTCGTCCTGGTAACGCACGATCCCACTCTTGCCAGGCGTGCGCGGCGGATTGTCACGATGCGCGGTGGCTCGATCGTCGGTGAGCAGGAGAATGCCGCTCTCTGACCAACCGGGCGGAATCTGGACGGCGCTCGTGGACGCCTGGACGTGGCGCATGGCATGGCGCGACAGCCGAACAGAACGTTACCGTCTGGCGATTTTCTCTCTCGCGATCATCGCCGGGGTCGCGGCGCTTGTATCGATCCATTCCCTGAAGGCGAGTTTGAAAAGGGGGATCGCCACACAGGCCAAAGCGTTGCTGGGCGCAGATCTTCAAATCACTTCGCACCGTCCTTTCGCTGCGGACGAGATCGCGGACCTAAGCGCTCGCGGACGGCGGATCGCGCAGGAAGTGAGTTTCTCTTCGATGCTTTACTTCCCCGACTCCGATGCGGCGCGGTTGGTGCAGGTGCGCGGAATTGAGGGCGATTTCCCATTTTACGGCGCGGTGCGAACGACGCCGCCGGAGGCGTGGGGTCGATTGCATTCGGAGCCCGGGATCGTGCTTGAGCGCGCAACGATGGAGCAGTACAAGGCGAAGGAAGGGCAGCGGGTGAAACTCGGCGCCCTCGAGCTGCCGATCCTCGGCGCAATCGACAAACCGCCACCGCGCGGAAATCGTTTTGGCGGATTTGCGCCCGAGGCTTACGTTCGGCTTTCCGATCTCGATCGGACAGGCTTGCTTGCGCAAACCAGCCTCGCGTCGTTCCATATCGAGCTGGAACTGCGCGGCGGGGCTGACGCGCAGGCGATCAAGCGCGAGATCGCCGATGCGTATCCCGATGCCGGGTGGCGCATGGAGACACCGGAAGATCGCCGGGAAACGCTGGGCAATGCACTGGATAACTTCGAGCAATTCCTCGGAATTGTTGCAATCGCGGCGCTTGTCCTCGGCGCCATCGGGGTCGCAGGCGCAGTCCACGCTCACGTAAGCCGCCGTGTGCCGGCGATCGCAATTCTCCGTTGTCTCGGTTGTTCCGCTGATCGGGCGTTTGCAATTTACCTAGTGCAAACGATCGCGATCGCGGCCCCGGGAGCGGCGGCGGGGTGCGCCTTCGGGATGGGATTGCACGCGCTCGTCATCGCGCTTTTCCGGGAGAGCCTGCCGGTGGCGATCGACGCGCGGCCAGAGTGGATTGCCGCGGGCGAGACCACCTTTTCCGGATTCGCCGTCTGCTGCTGCTTCGCCGTGCTGCCGCTCCTGAGAATCCGCCGCATTTCTCCCTCCTCGACATTGCGCGACGGGGCGGCGCCTGCCGACTCCTCTTCGTCGTGGAGGACGTGGCCGGTCTATCTGGTGCTGGCAGCCCTCCTGGTCGCGCTCGCGCTGCTTGGCGATCCGCACTGGAAGCGGGCGCTCAGCCTTGTGGCCGGTCTGGGAGCGGCATTCGCGATCCTGGCAGGACTTGCGCGCGGCTTGGTCTTCTTGGCGCGCCGCGCCGTGCGTCCGAGATGGCCTTACCTATTAAGACAAGGGATCTCGAATATCCACCGTCCGCGCAACCAGACGCTACTCTTTCTGCTCTCTCTGGGCCTCGGGGCTTTTCTGCTCTGCACGATCCTACTCAGCAAGAATTTGGTCTCCCGGCGAATCGACCTGCCGCAATTCGCGGAGAGCCCCAATCTGTATCTCATCGACGTGCAGCCGGATCAGGTCGAGGGTGTGTCCGCGATTGTAAAGTCCCAGAGACTGGAGGTTATCGAGAACGCGCCGCTTGTCGCGATGCGGATTCGGTCCGTGCGGGGTGTGCCAGTGCGGGAGCTTGAGAAGCGAGGGTCTATCCCGAAATGGGTGCTTCAGCGTGAATTCCGATCGAGCTATCGGGATCGGTTGAATGCCACGGAGAAGCTCGTGGCGGGGAATTGGTTCGACCCCGGCTTCACCCTAGGCGCGCCCACGCCGCTTTCGCTCGAAGAAGAGATCGCCAAAGATCTGCATGTGGGCGTGGGTGACGAACTCACGCTTGACGTGCAGGGTGTTCCGATAAAGGCGCGCATTGCCAGCCTGCGCAAAGTGGACTGGAGCCGGTTTAACCTGAATTTTTTCATGATCTTCCCGCCTGGAGCGCTCGACCGGGCGCCAGGTTTTCACGTTCTCACCACGCGCCTGCCTGCCGGGCGTTCATCGGGTGAGTTGCAGCGCGCTCTGGTGCAGGCCTTTCCCAATGTTTCGGCGATCGATCTCACGCTCGTACTTGAGACCGTTCGCGGCATCCTCGAAAAGGTAGAGCGGGTTCTATCGGTGCTCGCGGGGTTTACCGTGCTGGCGGCGATCCCGATCCTTGCTGGGGCGCTGCTGAATGGTCGTGATCAGCGAATCGTCGAGGGTGTCCTTCTTCGGACGCTCGGCGCTTCCGCCAGCCAGGTGCGCGCGATCCTCACGATCGAGTACGCCACGCTCGGCGCGCTTTCCGCGACGGCCGGACTGTTGCTCGCAGCGGCGGCAAATTACGCGCTCGCGATTTTCGTATTCAAGGTGGACCCGACGCTCGACGCACGGGTGCTTGCGGGAGGATTCGCGATTACGACCGGCCTGGCTGTCGCCGGCGGATTGTTTCTGAGCCGCGGCATTTCAAGTCATCCGCCGCTGGCGATCTTGCGGGGCGCTGGGTAAAGATTGTTATGAAAAAGACATTCGCGTGCTTCATCGCTCTCGCGGGGCTTGCCGTCGGCGACGTCAAGGCGGCTGATGCGTGGGATACGTTTAGCGATACGTGGTGGGCGAGGATGCGCTGGGGCGCGCCCGGGCCGCGGGGAAGGCAGTTGGGCTGCCGTGAGAACGCAAGACGGTCGGCATGTTTTACTTTCTTACTTCCGAGCACGGAACGGCGCTGGTCTGCGACAACAGCAAGATAATTGGCGGCGCATCCGGAAGCTATGAAGGATGTTCACGATCCAGCGTGGGGATCGTTAAATGCGTCGCATTATTGGGGTGAGCCGCTCTTTGGCCATTACGCGAGCGACGACGAGTATGTCCTTCGTAAACACGCGCGGATGGGCAGTCCGCGCCTTGTCATAAGTCACCTCGTTCGAGTTATCGAAGATCACGACATCGACGCCCGCGTTGACTAGCATTTTGCAGAGTGTGGGAAGAGATTCGGCGCGCAGGAGGTCAAACGCCCCAGATCGCCTTTCTCTGTCCTTTCTTATACGAGACACTCTACCAGCCGGGCTTATACAGCGGTCTATGGTTCCGCTGGCGTGGAAAGCCGCTCGTAATGGCGGATCCCAGCTATGCCGCGCCGGAGGGAGTAATACCTGTGGAACGGACGCCCAGCGAGTTGAAAGTGGGGCGTACGCTTGGGCAGACTTTTACAGCCGTAAAACCGTTCGTCGCCGTGGGCGGAGAGTTTCCCACGTGGGGCGAGCGCGGCTCCGGAGTTACGCTTTCGTTGTGCGCGAACGGGCCGGGCGGGAAGCCGCTGGGTTCGCGCCGAGTGGAGAATCTCGAAGACAATGCGAGCCGGTTTCTGGATTTGGACACGGCCCTGCCGGCAGGAATATACTAACTGGAAATGTCGCAGCCGGCTGGGCGCGCCGGCTGGTGGAGCTATCGAGCCAATGTGTATGATGGAGGCGAAGCCTATGACATGGGAGCCGCCTCCGGCGGACGACCGTACGCAGGGATATCGAGCCGATGCGGGACGGGCATGGGGACGGCTATTACTATCAACTGGTGGACAACGTCCGGCGCTATAAGGGCGCGCGCGAGCTGCCGCCCGTCACGCCGATCCCGATCGACATCGAAGATTTCAGCGTCTGGCAGAAAGTCGCTCCCGAGTTTCGCGCTGCGATCGGTGATGAGGCGCATCGCGATGCGCCGGGATTTGGCGTCACGGGCGCCTATGTGAACAACGACGGGGCGCAACGACATCGTCGCCG
Organism: Chthoniobacterales bacterium; assembly: GCA_038238905.1. Classification (GTDB taxonomy): domain Bacteria; phylum Verrucomicrobiota; class Verrucomicrobiia; order Chthoniobacterales; family Chthoniobacteraceae; genus JBBSFI01. The sequence goes on from JBBSFI010000057.1 coordinate 5,583, forward strand.
CGAAAGTGAGCTATGACTCGCAGACGCTCTACTTTTACGTGCGCACGCGGGATGCTCTTACGAAGCCCTCTGGATCAAACTGGATGCTGCTCTATCTGAACGTCGGAGCCAACTACAAAACGGGCTGACTCGGGTATGATTTTGTTGTTATTCGGAAAGTCGGCGCCGAAACCGCCAGCCTCGAGCGGAACGAAGGAGGAGAATACAAGTGGACGGAGGCCGCCCAGGTCCGATACCGCGCGTCGGGCAAGGATCTCGTGGTCGCCATTCCCCGCAGCGCGCTGGGAATCACGCGGCTGCCCGTCGTAATCGCCTTCAAGTGGGCGGACAACTGCTACGCGAAGGGTGATTGGACCGATTTTATTTTGAACGGCGATGCGGCGCCGGACGACCGTTTCAATTACCGCGCGATCCTCGCAAAACAGCCCGGACGCCTTCGAAATGAATTCGGCGATCCTTCGGCGTCCGTGCGGGCATCGAATTGTGTTTGAACTTGAGCGGGCTGGTCCATAGCCTTCCGGGTCAACCCATATTCCAGCCCAAACTCTCCATGAGCATCTTGAATTTTATCCGCGGCGAACTCATCGAAATCATCGAGTGGAACGACGACTCTCGCGACACCCTTTCGTTTCGGTGGCCGGACAACGACAAGTCGATCAAGCGGGGCGCGCAATTGATCGTGCGGGAATCGCAGGTCGCGCAGTTCCTCTACCTCGGGCAATTCGGCGATACGTTCCAGCCTGGCAAGCACGAGCTCGTGACCGATAATATTCCGGTCCTCACGACGCTGAAAGGGTGGAAGTACGGCTTCGAATCGCCTTTCAAGGCGGATATCTATTTCCTCAATACACGCCTTTTCACCGGAAATAAGTGGGGCACACCGAACCCGGTCATGATGCGCGACAACGATTTCGGCGTGGTGCGTACGCGCGCCTTTGGGACGTATGATTTCCATATCAGCGATCCGAAGCTTTTCCTAAAGGAGGTCGCTGGCAGCGATCAGCATTTCCGCCTTGAAGCGTTTGCCGACACCATGCGTTCGCGCATCGTGAGTCTTTTCTCCGAGGCCCTCGCGCACTCGCATATCCCTGTGCTCGATGTCGCGACCCGCTACAGCGAGCTGGGCGAGGCGCTCCTGCCGCTCATCAACCCGGTGACGACGGCGAAATACGGGATCGAATTCACGAGTTTCATCGTGGAAAACATCAGTCTGCCACCGGAGGTCGAGGAGGCGATCGACAAGCGCTCGTCGATGACCGCAGTGGGCAACCTGAACGATTATGTAAAGTACCAAATGGCTCAGGGGATGGCGCAGCCGGGAGGCGGCGGCGCTGGCGGAATGGCGACCGAGATGGCAGTCGGCATGGCAATGGCCCAGCAGATGATGCAGCAATCTGGAAGCCCCTTTATGCCGCCAGCGGGTGGCGCAGGAGCCGGCGCGCCGCCACCACTACCGGGCGCAACTGCGGCTCCAGCTTCCGCGCCGGCGCCCGCTTCCCCAGCACCGGCCCCCGCTGCGGCTGCTGGCATACCGGACCTGCTCTCACCCGCGGATGCCGCGACCGCGCTTGGTGTTACCGAGGCGGATGTCCTTCAAAGCTTGCAGGCCGGCGATTTGAAAGGCAAGAAGATCGGCGCGACATGGAGAATCCCGCGCGCGGCGATCGACGATTTCCTAAAGGCTTGATCGTTTCCGGCACGAAGCGGTTCATTCCAAAGCGAAAATGGCTGACGCATCTCCGGAACTGACGGCACGGCATAATCTCATCTGCCCCTCGTGCGGAGGAGAGGTGCAATGGAACGCCTCGAAGCAGGCGCTCACGTGCGCCTTCTGCGGCGCCGTGCTGCCTGGCAAACTCAATGAAACGGGCCAAGCCGAGATCCACGAGAACGATCTGATTACCGCACTGCGCGATATCGGGACGGAACAGCGCGGCCTGCAGGCGGAAAAGAAGGCGGTGAAATGCCAGAGCTGCCAGGCGATTACCTTGTTTGACCCGGCGCATGTGTCACAGCGGTGTGAATTTTGCGGATCGACGGCGCTGATCCCCGTCGAGCAGCAGGGCGCGCCCATCCGCCCCGAGAGCCTCCTGGAATTCAAGATATCCGAAGACAAGGTCCGTGATAGTGTGCGCCAATGGTACGGCTCGCGCTGGTTTGCACCGAATGCGCTGAAAACGCGGGCGCTCACCGATCTTGTCCGCGGAATCTATCTCCCATATTGGACTTTCGACGCTCAGGTGCACGCCAACTGGACTGCAGAGAGCGGTTATTACTATTATACGACGGAGAGTTATCGCGATTCCGATGGCAAGGAGGCGACCCGCCAGGTCCAGCAGACGCGATGGCAGCGGAGTAGCGGCGCGCTGGATCATTTCTTCAAAGATGAATTGGTGCCCGCCTCGCGCGGCGTGCCCGCGGAGTTGCTCGGAAAGCTCGAGCCGTTCCCGACCACAACCGACCTCAAGCCGTACGATCCGGGTTTTCTATCGGGTTGGGTGGTCGAGCAATATCAGATCGATCTCGTCGGCGCGGCAAAGCTGGGGCGGGAGCGGATGGACCGTGAATTGAACGCGCTTTGTGATCGCCAGGTGCCGGGCGACACGCATCGCAGCCTGAGTGTGAGCGCCGCTTACACGGCGCAGACCTTCAAGCACATTCTCGTGCCAGTCTGGGTGCTCGCCTATACCTTCAACTCCAAATCGTTTCAGGTGGTCGTGAACGGTTACACCGGAAAGATCGCCGGAAAACATCCGCTAAGCTGGATAAAGATCACGTTCCTGGTGATCGCCATTATCCTGGTCATTTGCATCGTTGCGGCTTTGTACCAGCATCATCGCGGTGGCGCTGGCTATTGACCTCGGACTCCACGGAATTGCTTGCCAATGAAAATAGTACTATCCATCGCGTTGATCGCGCTCAGTTTCGCGCTTGACCAGCCGGCCGCGCGCGCAGCCGACGATTATGCACCCGGCCCAGACTCCAAGCCTCAGGAGGGGGCGCCAAAGGGTGACGTGACGAAGTTCAGCTTCGATAAAAGCGAGATTTTTCCCGGAACTGTGCGCGACTACTGGATTTATGTGCCGCGCCAGTACGACCCCGCGAAGCCAGCGTGTCTCTTTGTCGATCAGGACGGGATCCAATTCAATGCGCCCGTTGTGTTCGATAACTTGATCGCGCGGGGCGAGATGCCCGTGACGATCGGTATTTTTATAACCCCCGGCGTGGTGAAAGCCTCCGGGGAGGGGGCCCTGCCGCGTTTCAATCGCAGCTATGAATACGACGGCCTCGGCGATAACTATGTGCGCTTTCTCATCGAGGAATTGTTGCCAGATGCGGAGACGAAGACCGCGCCCGACGGACGCGCCATCCACCTCTCGAAAAGCGGAAACGATCGCGCGATCGGAGGCTCCAGCAGCGGGGCTGTATGCGCCTTTACCGCGGCATGGGAGCGCCCCGGCGCGTTCCAGCGCGTATTCTCAAGCGTCGGCACCTACGTCGGCCTGCGCGGCGGCAATGAGTATCCCACGCTCGTGCGCAAGTATGAGCCGAAGCCGCTCCGCGTATTTCTTCAGGACGGATCCAACGACTTAAACATCTATGCAGGCGATTGGTGGATGGTAAACCAGGAGATGGAGCGTGCGCTCACCTTTGCAGGCTATGAAGTAAATCATGCATGGGGCGATGGCGGACATAATGGGAAGCACGCGACCGCGATTTTTCCGGATGCCATGCGCTGGCTCTGGCGCGATTGGCCGCAGCCGGTCAAGAGGGGTGTGTCCAAAAACGGCATGCTCGATGAAATCCTGCTTCCTGGCGAAGAGTGGCAGCTCGTCTCCAGCGGCTACGAGGACGCAGGCGCCGTGGTGTCCAATCCGGAAGGACAGGTTTTCTTTACCGACTCGGATGGAACGAAGACGTACAAAGTCGCCGAAGGGCAGCATGTCGAAGAAGTTCTCACTGGGGCAAAGCCCGTTGGCGCGCAGGCGTTTGGACCTGGGGGAGAGTTATTTCGCGTGAACCCCAGTGATCAATTGGTCACTGCGTTTCCACCTGGAAAAGGGGAGGCGAGACAAGTCGCGGCCAGCATCGCCGGAACGGGCATTGCCATCCTGAATGACGGGACGATGTATATCGTGAGTCCCGACGAGGGCGCCGGTGGCGTCTTTTTTCTGAAACCAACTGGTGAGATGGCAATCGCTGATCAAAGTCTCGAACAGCAGAGCGCGGTGACGGTTTCTCCAGACCAGAGTTTGCTATATGTGAATAGCGCCGATTCACGCTGGATCTATTCGTATCAGATTCAGCCCGGCGGCGGTCTTGCGCATAAGCAGCGCTACTACTGGCTGCATACCGCCGACGATTCGGGCAGTGCAGAGGCGGGAGGAATGTGTGTCGATCGCGACGGACGCCTCTACGTGGCGACCGCCCTCGGCGTGCAAATCTGTGATCAAGCGGGGCGTGTCAATTGCATCCTTCCCGCTCCCAACGAGTCCGTCACGAGCCTCGCATTTGGCGGGAAGGATTTCGATGTGCTCTATGCGGCATGTGGGCATCGTGTCTACTCCCGCAAGCTGCATGCGCGGGGCGCACTCGGTTTTCAGCCTCCAAACAAACCCGCGGCGCCGCATCTGTAGGCCGCCGCCAGAAAGCGCATGCCCGGCTTGCCTGAAGACGATCGGCGCCGCTTCGAGGCGACGCGGCTGAGCCTTGTCGAGCGTCTCGGCGATTGGAAGGACCAGGCCAGGTGGGAGCAATTTTTCGAGACGTATTCCGGGCTGATCTACAATGTGGCGCGCCGGGCGGGATTGAGCGATGCGGAAGCGCAGGACGTCGTGCAGGAGACAACGCTCTCCATCGCGCGCAATGTGACGCGGTACGACCGCAATGCGGGATCATTTAAGTCGTGGCTGCTCCAGACGACGCGCTGGCGCATTGCCGATCAGTTTAGAAAGCGCCTGCCGGAAGGCCCGGCTTCTACCGGCGTCGAGCCGCGCCGGGGAGAAAGCGCGATCGATAACATCCCTGCGCCGGAAGCTGCCCTCGACGACGCATGGGATGCGGAATGGCGGGAGCGCCTTCTCAGCACCGCCCTCGAATGCGTGAAGCGCAAGGCGAGCCCGGCGCACTATCAGATCTTCGATTGCGCCCTCCGCAAGCGCTGGAGCGCCCGAAAGATCGCCTCGGAACTCAAAGTTAACATCGCACAGGTCTATCTGGTAAAGCACCGGCTCGGCGCGCAATTAAAGAAAGAGCTAAAGAATGCGGAGGAAGGAGAGTAACTATTCCCGCTTATGTTCCATTCCAAACACTCCGCGCTCGCGCTCGCCATTCTGGCCTCGATGGTATGCAGCCCGCCTGCTGCACCCGCGGCGGATCTCTTCCCATTCGTGCTCCCGTGGGACGACTCCACTCATACCGCCACCGATGTGAGCGCGTGGCTCGATCTGCCGGCGGGCAAGGAGGGATTCGTCGCGGTGACCGACGGCCATCTCTACGAGGGCGGAAAGCGGCTCCGCATCTTCGGCGTCAACTTTGCCTTCGGAGCCAATTTCCCCACAAAAGCCGATGCGCCAAAGGTCGCGGCGCGCATGGCGAAATTTGGAATCAATTGTGTCCGATTTCACCACATGGATAATCAGAGCGCGCCCAACGGCATCTGGGCCGCAGGGATGCGCTCGCTCGATGCCGGCCAGCTCGACAAGCTCGATTTCTTTATATCGAAGCTCAAGGAACACGGGATCTACGCCGATTTAAATCTCCACGTATCGCGCACCTATCCGGATCGCCCGGGAGCCGAGAAGGCCGGAAATCCGTCGTACGACAAGGGAGTCGATAATTTCTCGGCTCAAATGATCGAAGAGCAGAAAGAGTACGCACGCGAACTCCTCAGCCACGTCAATCCCTATACTGGCAATGCTTATGTAAACGAGCCGGGTGTCGCGTTGATTGAGATCAATAACGAGAATGCGCTGCTTTTCGAGTGGTGGTCCGGCGGGCTCGACAAAATCGCTGCTGCTTACAAGTCCGAGCTCAGCCAGCTTTGGACTGCCTGGCTCGCCAGCAAGTATGGAAGTGGCGAAAAGCAGGCCGCAGCATGGGCTCCCGGTGCGCACGCGGCGGGCTCCGAGTTGCTCGCGAATGGCGATTTCAGCCACGGCTTGGATGGCTGGTCGTTCGAACGGCATGAGGGCGCCGAGGCAACTGCAACGGTGGAGACTGACGGAACGGCTCACCTGCGCGTAGGCGTGACCAAGCCAGCATCGGAGCCGTGGCATGTGCAAATCGGCTGCGCGGGCCTCAAGCTGAAAGCGGGCGAATCGTACACCATGCGGTTCAAGGCGAAATCGGATGCGAATCGGAGCGCGCGCGTCGGAGCCTCGCAGGCGCATGAGCCGTGGGGCGTGATCGATAGCATGGAGCTGAAGCTCACTCCCGAATGGAAAGCTTTCACCTTTTCCTTCGTCGCCAAGCAGGACGAGGAGAATACGCGTGTCTCCTTCACGAGCATGGGGACCCAGGTCGGCGCATACGATTTTGCCGCCGCGCATCTTTCCGTCAGCGCGGTGAACGGCGATGTCGCACGCGATTCCGCTGGCCTCGCACCCGTGTTCACCCGCGCAGAGTACGCCTTGCGCACTGTGGGGGCGCAGACCGATTGGCATCGTTTCCTCTGGTCTCTGGAGGAGCGGTACTGGCCGGGCATGTATCGCTTTCTTCGAGATGAATTGCACGCAAAACCGCTCATCGTGGGAACGCAACTCTACTGGAGCCCATTCCCTATCCAGCAACAGATGGATGTCATCGACTCGCACGCTTACTGGCAGCACCCCGAGTTCCTGCATGGTGATTGGAATGACAAGGACTGGACCGTGCATAACATACCGATGGCCGGCAGCCCCAATGGAGGAACTCTGCCGGGCCTCGCTTTGCAGCGCGTCGCTGGCAAGCCCTATATCTGCTCTGAATATAACGAGTCGGCGCCCAATACCTATTCCGCCGAGACATTCCCCCTCATTTGCGCCTTTGCCGCTGCGCAGGATTGGGACGGCATCTTTGCATTCGCCTACTCACATCGCACGGACGATTGGAATAAGGGCTATTTCCCGAGCTTTTTCGACATCGATCAGCATCCGGTGAAGATGGCGACCCTGCCGGCTGCGCTGGCCACCTGGCTGCGCGGCGACGTGCCGCCATTCCCGGCGATTGTGAAGGTCATCACTCCCCAGGCTGCGATCGAGCAGGCTCGCAAAGGCGGCCCGCGTATTGCCGCGGATCAATTTGGCGTCGCGCGGCAGGAGGCATTCACCCATCGCATCAGCGTCAGCACGGCTCTCGAGGCGCAGCCCGGTGCATCCGGACCGCCGCCGACATCGCTCGTGTGGGACACGAAGAATGCGCGCGCAATCGTGGACACGGCCCGCTCCAAGGCCCTCATCGGCAAAGTCGGCGAGCCGGTGCAGCTTGGCGGCGTGAAAATCGCTCCCGGTGAATCGATGCAGCATTGGTCTGTCATCCAGATTACCGTCTTGGAAGGCCCCGATTTCAAGAGCGCGCACCGCGTGCTTGTCACAGCCACCGGCTATGCAGAGAACAGCGGCATGAAATGGCACGATGAAGCAAAGAGCACCGTGGGCCGTGATTGGGGGCACGCGCCTTCGCTCGTAGAGGGAATCGGAGGAACAATCACGCTGCCGCCCGGCCGAAACTGGAAAGCCTGGGCACTCGATGAAACCGGCGTGCGCAAGACCGAGGTCCCAGTCGCGGATGGCGCCCTGCGGATCGGCCCGCAATGGAAGACACTCTGGTACGAGATGGAGGCAGACTAGAACTGGTGGCGCACCGCATGGCTCGGCGGACTTACTCGAGAAGTTTTGGCTTGTGAAGATCCTCAGACGCTAAAATGGTCCTTTTGTGGAAAGCAGAACGTCACATCGCATTCCTCCCGCCCGTTCGAGAGAAGCAAGCAGAAATAGACGAAACGGTTTCGCTTTTAAGTGGGAAGCGATTTCGTCCACTTCACCTTAGGCGACTCAGAGCGTCTCCCGTGAAAAATCTCTTCTTCAGCATTTTCTTCACGGTCGTCACGGCGCTGCACGCAGCCGAGCCGAGGTTGCCATTTACGCTGGCAATAGTCCCGACCGGGAGCAGCGCAGATATGCGCGTTATCTCGACGGCCAGAAAGCAGGCACACCTCTTTACGTCGTCCTTACCAATGTCTCCGACCAGCCACACCCCACATGGGAGACTTGGAACAGTCGGGGTTTTGGACAATCGCATTTGAGTTCATCATGCCTGATGGCAAGCACATTTCGGTGACAAAGAACCGAAACGAAGGCTTCACGAAGAATGGTCCTGATACATTTCTTATTCCGCCTGGTGAGTCGCAGGTCTATCCGGTTCGACTCGACACTGAGTTGGGCGAAGGTGGGTGGAGCGTCAATGTTAAGCGGGGTTGAACAAGCCAGGTCGAACCACGCCGGCGCGCGGCCTGAGGAAATGGCTTTTGGGATCGCCCCACGCCGGGAGCGTGGGCCGGGGTCACTGCTGCGCTTCGCGCTGCGCGGGTCACTCGGTCGGCAGCGACGCAGGCGGCGCAAAGGGGGGGCGCCTCTCAGCGCCGGCTATAGGCCCCTTGGGAGGAAGCCGGCGCTTTGGGCGCGCGTGAGGGATTCGATGTCGTCCACGTCTTCGAGCGTGTGGAGCGTGGTGGCTTTGAGGCCAGCTTGGCGCGCGCGCTCGAGAGTTTCACTCAGGACAGATGGAGTGCTCCACGCGATCTCCGCGAAGATCTCGCGGCGCGGCGCGGCGAGTCCGATGAGGACGTAGCCTCCATCGCGTGCGGGAACGATCACGACGTCTGCGGATTTGAGGACTTCGGCAGATTGCAGAAGGGTCTGCCGGTCGAGCGCCGGGCAATCGCCGCCCGCGAAGAGGACCGCGCCCGCTCCGCGCTCGAAGGCGGAGGAGAGGGCGGCTTCGAGACGGGCGCCGAGATCGCCGCCGGGCTGCGGGTAGAAGGCGAGGGGAGTTGGTCGAAGCGGGGCGAGCCATCTGGACATTTCGGCCTCGGCGTCGTCTGGTGTGTAATGGATCTCGATGGGCCATTCCGGGGGCGCGGCGAGCAACTGGCTTTCGACGAGACTGCGATAGATCGCGCCGGCGGCAGCGGCGCCGATTTCACGAGCGAGGCGCGTCTTCACGAAGCCGGGGCGGGGGGCCTTCAGCATAAGACAGAGGGTGGGCGGGATCATTCGACGCGGCTGGGTGACGCGATAGCCGTGCGCGTTTTGCAGTAGAGGAATCCGGCGATAAACGGAAGCCAGATGATGAGGCGCTCGGGCCAGGTAAAGGTCCACTCTCCGCCGGGCTGGAGAACTCGGTAATAGACCCAAAAATAGAGACTCCCGGTGACCGTGAGCGCGACAGTCCCGGGGTTGCGTGTGAAAACGGCGAACGGTAGGAGCCAGACAAAATACCACGCGTGGAGCATGGGGGAGAGGAGGAAGAGGGTGAAAAAGAACCACTCGGCCGCGTCGTCGAAGCGGCGCGCGCGGAGACCGACGACGATCCACGCGAAGAGGACGGGAGCGATATAGAGCTGATTGAGGAGTTCGGTGCTGGGAAAGAGCGCGGCGACGATCGCGGGGATAAACTCGGCGCTTCGCGCATAGCGGATAAACGAGAGCGGGGCGAGCCGGAGCGTCCAATGGCCGGTCCAGAGGCAAGCGGCCATCCAGGAGCCAAGCAGCGGGGCTGCTCCGGCGGCGAGTGCAGTGGCCGCCGAGGTGAAGCCGCGAGATCGCAGGGTGCGCCACGTGGTCCACGCGAGGAGCGGGAAGGCGACCCATTTGATCGCGATGGCGGCGCCGAGCCAAGCCGAGGTCGAGTGCCGGTTGGAAGATGCTCGATTCCAAGCGAGCCAAGCGAGACCGAGAGGAAGCAGGAAGAGGGAATCGTAGTGGCCACCGCCCGCAAAGACGTAGATGGCCAGAGGATTCCAGGCATACAAGAGCGCGCGCTCGCGTCCAAAACTCCGGACGAGCAGCGCGCAGAGAAGGAGATCCGCGATCGCGAAGACGAGCTTGAAGGCGAGAAGACCGCCTCCGAAAGCCGCGGGAATTGCGAAGAGCGCCTCGGCAAGCGGTGGGTAGATGGTCGTGGTGTCGGGAAACTCGACCTTTTTCCAAAGCTCATCGCGAAGCGGCGCCAGATCAGGAGAGTCGGGAGCGGAAAGATAGGGGCTGCCATGGTGCGCGACGACGCGGCCTTCCCAGACGAAACGGTAGAGATCGTCGCTGGGCGCCATCGGAAGAAGCGCGAGGCGGAGACCCGCGGCGACGGTCCAGAGTAGCCACGGGGAGAAGTGCGGCGAGCGGACGGCGAGGAGATAGCCAGCGAACATGACGGCGAGGCCCGAGAGGAAGAAGGGGGCCTGGCCCTGGCGGTCGAAATCGCCGTGAGCGCCGAGCAGCGCAGCGCCTGACGCCAGCAGGAGGGGCGCACAGACGGGGACCAGGCTTGCGGAAAACAGGCGCATCCAACGTGGCCCCGGAGGCGCGTTAGATGCACTGTCGGCGCTCAGCCGTCTGAAGGCCGAGCGACCCATCCGGCTGCATTTCAACGCCAGGTGGCGCCGCCATCCTCGGTCAGGAAGACAACCCATGCTTCATGGTCCGGCTGGGGGGTGTGCCGGACGAGTTTCACTGGCAAAAAGCCCATCCTTTTGCGAACGCCGGTGAAAACCGGCGGAAAAGTTTCCGCGTACCCGCCGCGATAATCATCGGGGATGTTCAGCCTTTGGAGCTTCCAGGTCCGGGCGTCTCGCGTGCGGTAAAAGGGCGCCTCATCTCCGCCGCGATAGCTCGCAGTGATCCAGCCGTCTAAAGGTGAACGAAAAGAAATTCCGGTAGGATAGCAGCTTGGGATTGGCGGCGGGGTGAGCCGCTTCCAGCGCTTCCCGCCGTCCTGAGTGCCATACGCTTCCTTAGCCATGTGCCCCGCCGCGGGTGAGCTCATGGCGAGGAGAAAGCCGTGCAGCTCGTCCACAAAGCTGATCGATGCGTGATCGGCCGCGACTGGCGCGACGCTTTCCTTCCAATGCTTGCCGTCGTCGTCGGTGTATTCCAACAGCACGTCCTTTGAATTCGGCGCTGTGATGGAAATCCACGCGCGGTGAGCATCCAAGGGGCAAAGCGCCGCGACGTCAGGCATCAACCGCGCCGACTCATCGAGATGCGCGGCCATAATATCCGCCACCGCTCGTTTCAATGCCGGAGGGGAGCGGTCAAGCCAGTGCCTTCCGTGGTCGAGGGTGTGTAGAACGGCCGATTCCTTTTGCGTCTCTTTCAGTTTCCACCCATGAAGCGGCCCGCCGATGACCGGCACGGTCGAGAGATCGTCCGTTGCCAGAGCAGCGCATAGAGCGCATTGAAACGCCGCGAAGATGAGCCCGGCCAGCACAGCGTTCATTTTTTAGGATCGATTCGGGCTGCTTGCCGCAGATCGGAGTAAAAAGTCCCGGCTGACTGCGTTGCCGTCGCCATGGCGACAGCTAAGACGACGTGTAGGGGCAATCATTCTCGTTTTCACGGGATCGGGCACAATGAAGCGGAAAGATCCTTCAGCGAAAGCAGAATGAGCTTCTGTTAGTCTGACATGCGTGCGCATAGGTGCACCGAACGGTCGCGGCGAGCATAGAGTTCTATTTCCATCTTGCATTCAAAGAGTCTGTCCGCTAATTTTGTCCCCTTGTCCTAATTTTGTCTGTCTCCTAATTTAGTAGTCCCCTAATTTAGTACCCCTAATTTAGTACCCCTAATTTAGCGAATCGTGGCGGAGTTTATCTGACATCTGTCCAGATAAATTCGCCCCGTGGGTCTAGCGCTCGCCTCACCGTCATCTAAAACCGTACGGGTACGGGTTCAATGCGGCTACAAGGATGAACTCGGCGGGAAAAGTCATGGTTCTGGCCGCGCGCGATATGGTCACCGCCCGTCCTCCAGCTGCTGCCGCATCACTTCGAGAAGCATTCAGAGTGTCTTTCTCTTGACGTGATTCCGGGGGCGCACAGACGGGGACAAGCCGCCCGAGGCGGGGAGGCTGCGCTTCGTTTCGTGGATCGCTTAAGGAACTCGGGGGAGATTTCCCGTCTGCGCGCCGAGCCGGCGGAGCCAAAGTTTGGCGAGCGTCCAGAGGATGATCGATCCCGCCTGGAAGGCACCGGAGAGGGTGCCGGAGATTTTTGAGCGGCCTGCGCGTCGTCGCCGGTAACCGACGGGGATCTCGACGACGACCAAGCGCTCTTCGACTGCCCGCACTTGCATCTCGACCGTCCAGCCGAAGCCGCGGTCCCGCATGGCGATGCGGTCGAGGGCTTCGCGTGCGATGAGGCGGAGCGGACCGAGGTCGCGATATCGGTGGCCCCAGCCAAGGCGGATCAGCGTTGTGGCAAGGGCGTTGCCAAAGTTTTGCTGGGGCGTCATGGCACCGCGTCCGGAACGCGTTGCGCGGCGATCACCGAGCACGAGGCTTGCGCCGGAGCGCGCCTGCTCGAAGAAGAGGGGAAGGTCGCCGAGATCGTCGCTTCCATCGGCGTCGCAGAAAAGGATCCACGCGTCCTTGGCATCAAGCGCCTCGATTCCGCGCCAGCAGGCGGCCCCGTAGCCGCGGCGTGGTTCGGAGAAGACGGCGGCCCCGAGGGCGCGGGCGACGGCGGCGGTGCGATCGGAGCTGCCATTGTCCACAACGACGACGCGATGGAGACCGAAGGAGCGGAGCTCGGCGAGTACGCGCGGAAGGGCTGCCTCCTCATTGAGGGCGGGGATCAGCACGGCGGTCCGCGAGATGATGTCGCCTAGGGTAGCGGGCATGATTCGCGGCTGGCTTGACGGAAAGGCGCGTACACGCTTGGAGACGAGTGGAGACGAGTGGAAGTGAGTTAAGCGCGCGGCGGGCGGGCCTTCAGAGGACCGGCGAGGGAAAACGCGTCCGGGACTCGGCCGGCAGTCGGTCCATTTTCGAGATTGAGGACTCCGCGCGGGCAGACCTCGGCGCACAGACCGCAGCCAACGCATGAGGCGCGGACGATGTTTTGCGAGCGTTGGGCGTACCATTTCACGTCGATGCCCATTTCGCAGTAGGTGGAACAGTTGCCGCAGGAGATACATTGGGAGCCGTTGGCAGTGATGCGGAAGCGCGAGAAATACTTTTGGAGCAGGCCGAGATAGGCGGCCATGGGGCAGCCGAACCGGCACCAAACGCGCGTGCCGAGAAGCGGGTAAAGACCGACGCCGATGACGCCTGAGAACACGAGACCTATAAGGAAACCGTACCATTTGCGCGCACCGTCGATAGATGCCTGAAATGCCTCTGGAAGTCGTGGGGCGAGCCAGACAAAACCGGTAAGGAGAACGATAACAAGGAGGACGCTGTGGACCGTCCATCTCTCCAGCCGCCAGGCTCGGAGCGACTTGTCGGAGAGCTGGCGCCATTGGTCGCCCGCGGTGTTGGCGAGACCGCCGCATCCGCAGACCCACGAACAGTACCAACGCTTGCCGAAGAAGTAAGTGAGCACGGGAGCCAGGACGAAAGTGCCGGCGACAAACCAGAAGACGCAAAAAGTGGCGAAATGCGTGCGCCAGGAGAGTAATTCGTGAACGTTATCCGGCATGAGTTTATCGTACTCGAGGGGCCAGAAATAAGTGAGGGCAGCCTCCGGTTGGCTGAGCTTGGCGAGGAGCGCCGGGAGGATCCAGGCGAAGATCGACTGCACGAAGATGATGCAGGAAATCCGGACGATTTGATAGCGAGAGTGCCTGTGTTTGGCGAGCGCCTTGGCCCCCATGACAGCGACGGCCGCCGTATAAAAGGTCCCGTAAACAAACCATTGGTCGGCTGGCTTGCCCTGGAGCGCCTGGGCCAGGGGATCGTGCAGCCGGATCCAGCCTTCGAGAAGGGAGGGATACCAGTAAAGGCAGATGTAAAATGCGGTAAATAGGATGGCGAGCAGCCAGCCTACGGCTCCCCTCGCGGTGAGCGACTCGCTGGTTACGCCGTGGTTGCGCACACCGGGCAACTGTTTCGCGTACTTGCGAATGCCATATAACATTCCGCCGCCGACTACGGCGCCCCATGCCCCGCAGAGCCAGAGGAAACGGGCTCCGCCCGGGGTTTGTTCGTTCACGTAAAAGAGACCCGTCACGAACGCCGCGAGACCGAGCGCAAGCACGGCGAGGGCGAGCTTCTCCAGCGGATCCAGCCGATGCGGGTCTGGCGTGAGTGCGTGATTTTGGACCGGGGAACTGTTCATGATGCGGACGAATTCTCGAAGGGCTGATCGGCTCCGTCGCGGCGGCCCTGAAAGAGCGAGCGGATGTAGCTGGAAAAGAGACCGCGCCTCGACTTCAACTCGACGGTCATCGAGGGGTGCGCGCGATTGAAGGCCGCGACGATTTCGGGTTCAGCCCGACAGAAAAACTCCGGGTCGAAATTTGCGGCCGCGAGATGGGCCATGACTTCGCGGACGTGGGTCGTGGATGTAATCCATTCCTCCCATACCGCGTGCCGATGGCGCAGGCCGAATACATTGACTCCGAGGACCGCGCCGGAACCGGCATGAAAATTCACCCGCAAGCAGCGGCGGCCCACAGTGTCGCGCCAAAAAAAGGAGTGGACGCCCTCGGGCGCCGAGCGCGGCACATCGCCATAGGTCTGGTACTCGAGGTCGAAGAATTTTGCGGAGTTAAACCAGATCCCGGGGCAGTACGGCTCCGCCTGTCCCATGAGATGGGCACCGATCGTTTCGCCGTGAATCTTGGCGGTGTACCAGACTTGTTCGACGGCCTTGCGTCCGGTGGGTGGGTCGCGATGCTCGGCGCAGTCGCCGCCGGCATAGACATCGGAGGCGGATGTACGGAAGTGGCGATCAACGAGAATGCCGCGGTTGCACTCGATCCCGGAAATGGTCGCAAGATCAATCCGCGGACGCACCCCGGTGCAGATGCCGACAATTTCGCAGGGAATCTCGGTCCCCTGCGCGGTGGTGACGGCGCGGACGCGGCCATCTGAGCCGGGCAGAATGGCGGAGAGTTGTGTATCGAGTTGGAGATCGATCCCGTGAGCCCGTGCTTGTTCGGTGACGATTTCGGCTTCTCCATCCGGCAGAACACTCGACCAGTAGAAGCGCTCGCGGATGAGCATCGTCACGGCAATGCCACGCGTGACGAGCATTTCGGCCAGTTCGATTCCGATGAGGCCGCCGCCCACGATCACGGCTCGGCGGGCGGAGGCGGCGTTGCGCTCGAGGAGTTCCACATCCTGGAGGGAGCAGAGACTTTGGACCCCTTCCAGTTCCTCGCCGGGCCAGCCCTCCCGCGCCGGGACCGAGCCCGTCGCCACGATGAGCGCGTCGTAGGAGAGCGACTCGCCTCCCCGCAGGCGAAGGCGCTTTGCCGCGGTGTCGATCTGCTCGACCCAATCCCGCCTGAGTTCGATCCGATTTTTCGCCCAGAAGCCGTCCTCGTACAGCTTCGTGTCGGCAAAGTTGAGGTCGCGCATAAAGATGTACATGAGCGCGGGCCGGGAGAAAGGATGATCGGACTCGCCAGAGATGATCGTGATGCGGTCGTTTCCGAGTTTGCGGATATGCCGCGCGGCGGTGACACCGGCGATGCCATTGCCGACGACCACGATGTGCCGCAGGTTCGCCATCGACTAAGGCCCGCAAGCCGCGACCGCCGGCTGGCTCTCCCTTTTTGGCACGGGGAGCAAGGCGGGATTGCGAAGGCGCTCGTCGTAAACGCTCTCCCAGGTCGCCTGATTCATCTTGCACATCGGCACGGCGGTCCACTCGCCATCCCGCTTCACGGCTCCCTTAAAAACGCACGCGTCGAGACGCGATTTCACGATCGGGTCGGAATGTTCCGTGGCGACGGTGGCGGCATCCATGAAGTTATGCATGCCGGCTCCGAAGGTATGAACCTCGCCGCGCAGGAGCGCCAGGAAGACGTCGTGTGGCATGCGGCCGGAGAGGACGTGGCCGGCCAGGTAGAGCGCCAGCCGCGCGGCAAGCAGCGGATTGCGGGCAAGCACACCCGCCAGGCGCCAGGGCGGCGTGCCCGCGTCGTCCATGACGAGGGAGAGTCCGCCGATCCGCTCAAGGACCTCGCCCATGATGGCATCCCACTTCGGATCGTCGGGCAGAAGCGCGGCGTAGCGTCCGCTTCGGCGGGAGATCAAAAGGGAGGCCCAGCTATTGCAATCGGGATGGCCGAAGTGGGTTCCATTGCGGCGAAGCGGCAAATTCGTCGTCTGGCAGATTTTCAACCACACATCGGCGGGTGCGATCGGCTTTTGGAAAAAAAGAGTCCGCCCGGTGTCGGCCTCCGGCTGGAAGCTGATCATGCGCCAAATGAGAGTGCGCTCCGGATCTTCGAGGAGCCAGCCGAGGATTTGCGGGACAAACTCGATGTTACGGCGTGTGACCGTGACACTTTGGGCGAGTTCGAGCGGGAGACCGGTCTTGCTGCGGATGGAGCGCGCGAGGTCGGTGAAGGCCTGGCGTAGAGGATGTAAATCGGCCTCGCACTCGACGCGTTGGATCGGAAAGCCGCGCCGGCCCGCTTGCGTCATGTCGATGTGGACCGAGACTTGGCGAAGCCCTCCCTCGACGACAAGTTGCTCGAGGAACTCGGGGTGGTCGAGAAAAGTCTGGCCGTGGGTCATAACCATCGGCGACAAGCCGACGGAGCGGGCGTGGCGAACGATCTCGACGAGTTCGCCGGCCCGCCCGGCGCGCCAGTAGGCGTCCGCGACGTCGCCGCCCGTGATCTGCAGGCCGCCACCAGGCCCTTGAAATCGGCGGTTGGCGTCGATCTGATCGCGCATTTCCGCGAGCGAGGGAATCGGCACGTCGTTGGCGTTTTTAGGCAAGTAACAATGGGTGCAGTGGAAAGAGCAATAGCTGGCGCCGAGCGTGAACCCGCAGTGGGTGAGGTGGCGCCCGGAAAGCTGGTTGGGGGTGCGCAACTCGGGGGCGAGGGAGTCCCAGCGCTTCCGGAGGAAATCGGCCTTTTCGCCGGAAAGCGGATCTCGGAACGCGCTCCATCGCGCCTTCCACTTCGAAGAGAGAGGCGACTCGGCGTTCATTTGGCTTCGTTGAGGCTCCAATCGTAGGGTTGAAATTCGAGTTTAACACCCGTCGGTAGCGGCGGCTGGCGGTATTTATCTATGAATGCGACGACGCTGCCAGCGGCGTTGGTAAAGTCATCGGCATCCCACTTGAATATCATAGAGAGCGACGCGGTATTTTTATTCCCGGAAAAGCGGACCCCATAAGGGTTAACCATGTAGGCGCGCGCGCGTTCATTAAGCACCTTGTCGATGGTGGATCCAAAGTAGGCGCCCGGAATCAAGACGGGGCAGCTCCGACTGGCGCAATTGAGGCCGAAGTGTGCGCGCGCGTCGCCGATGCCCGCGAGAACAAGATCTTTTTCGAGATGGTTGAGACTCATCGCCTCGCCGCCGAGCCGTATATTCTTTGCGGTAAAAATCCCGTAGAGCGGGGCGTAATCCTTGATGCTCCGAATGGGGTATTTGCGCAGGACAAGGTCGATGATCCATGCGTTGTACGCGTCGATGTAGAAGGCGAGCTTGTCGTTCCGGCCAAGGTGGGACGGCTCGTCGGCGCCGATGCGGTTGACTACGGAATCGATGGCGGCGAGGTCGGCCGGCGAGGCTTTCCAGGCGGCATAATGGACACCGCCATCCACGACGTACTTTCGCAGAAGGGCGTCGAAATCGCGTTGCCAGGCGGCGTCAGCGAGGAGCGTCGATGGGATCGCGAGAAGGGCGAGGAGAATCGTGATGGGTTTCATGGTTGTGCGAAGTGTTTGGGTAATACCAACGGTGAAGAAGCTCTGGCGGAAAGCCGAGGGAGTAAAGAGAGAGGAGCCCCGCGTTTTGCAGTGTGGTACGCCAGGGCCCGCACCGGAGATGCTTCCGCGGAGACGAGGCGATCGGGGGATCGAGCAGGGCGATGCGCCCCGAGCGGCGCAACCGGCGAGAGAACTCGACATCCTCCATGAGCGGGATGTCAGCGAAGCCGCCCATTGTATCGAAGTGGGCGCGCCGAACAAAAAGTGATTGGTCGCCGTAGAGCGCGCCAAAGGCGAGATTGCGCCTCCTCTCGATGGGCTCGAGCCAGCGGCAATGTGGATGGCGCGAATCGAATTTCCGGTGGAATGCCCCGCCGATCACCTCGGCGCGCGGGGTGAGGGCGGCAAGCGCGGCGATGTGCGGTGAAGTGAGGATCGTGTCCGCGTGGTTAAAAAGAAGCCATTCGCCGGAGGCGGCGCGCGCCCCCAGATTGAGCTGCCGGCCGCGATGCGGCCGCTGCGTGTGGAGACACCGCCCGCCCGCCGAGTCGACCTGGGCGAGCCAGCGCGCTCCGGCATCCGCCGCCGATACGAGGATTTCGTGGACGTGCGGATCGCGTGCCAAAGATTCGACCAGGGCGGGCAATCGCTCTTCATCCCCCCATGCGGGAATGACCACACTCACGCAATGGACTGAGTGCTCGTGAGATGTCGTCGAGTCGGGCATAGGACGTACTGTCGCCAGAAATCACGGGAAACATGGCTGCCGGGCGGGTCGGCAGTCCAGCAGGATCGTGATTTCTTTTGGCATTCAGAATGGGTGCGCTTATTGGTTCCGCAGAACAATGAAACAATGAGCAACCAGCCGATATCCGTAGCGAATGTCGTAAAAACCCGTTACGCCGCCGGGGCGCAAGTTCGCGATGAGATGCTGTGTTGTCCTGTCACTTACGACGCCGCATACCTCAAGGTGATACCGCAGGAGGTGATCGATCGTGATTACGGGTGCGGCGACCCGAGCAAGCATCTCCACCGCGGCGAAGTGGTGCTGGACTTGGGAAGCGGCACTGGGAAGATCTGCTTCATCGCGTCGCAAGTGGTCGGTCAAGAGGGGCGTGTGATCGGCGTGGATATGACGGACGACATGCTCGATGTCGCGCGGCGCAACGCGCCGATCGTGGCGGAGCGGACTGGCTTCGCGAATGTCGAGTTTCGCAAAGGGCGCATCCAAGACTTGGGTCTCGACCTGGAGCGGCTCGACGCGGAGCTGCGCGCGCGCCCCATCACGAGCGCGGATGCCTTTTTGGCGGTGGAAGAGTTGGCGGCCGACCTGCGGGTGCGGCATCCGCTGGTGGCTGATCAGTCGGTGGATGTGGTGGTGTCCAACTGTGTGCTCAACCTCGTCGAGCCGCGGGCGAAGCGGCAACTTTTCGAGGAGATTTATCGCGTCTTGCGTCTGGGCGGGCGGGCTGTGATTTCCGACATCGTGTGCGACGAGGAGGTGCCTGAGGCGATGCGAATGGACCCGGAGCTTTGGTCCGGCTGCATCTCGGGCGCTTTGACCGAGAGTCTCTTTTTGAAGGCATTCGAGGCGGCGGGATTCTATGGGATTCGAATCGTGAAGCGGGACCAGGCGCCGTGGAGGACAGTGCAGGGCATCGAGTTTCGGTCCGTGACGGTGGAGGCGTTCAAGGGGAAGGAGGGGCCGTGCTTCGACCGAAACCAAGCGGTAGTGTACAAGGGTCCCTTCCTTGAGGTGCGCGACGATGACGACCACTCGCTCGTGCGCGGGGAGCGGCACACGGTCTGTGACAAGACTTTCCAACTTTACAGCAAAGCTCCGTATCGGGAGCACTTTGAATTTATTGAGCCGCTCACCGCAGTGCCAGTAGAGGAGGCAAAGCCGTATTCGCGCCCACCGGGGAGCTTGCGGCACCCGCGCGAGACCAAAGGCGGCGAGTACGACGCGACTTTGGAAGGCTCGCAGTATTGCGGCTCCGGGGGCGACGGCGGTTGCTGCTAAAGATGAACCGCTTCGACTCCGCGCTAGCCGTGCGCCAACTCGCGCTTCGGCGGGGCGCGGTGGAGATTCTCCAAGTCAATACCGGCAAGCTCTGCAATCTCACGTGCTCGCATTGCCACGTGAACGCGGGGCCGCGCCGGAAGGAGATCATGACGCGAGAGACTACCGACCGGATTGTCGATTGGTTCGCGGAGTCGGAGATCCCGACGATCGACCTCACGGGGGGTGCTCCGGAGATGAATCCAGAATTTCGCCGATGCATCGAGCGCCTTCGGAGCATCGCGCCGCGCCGGAGGATTATCGATCGTTGCAACCTCACGATTTTACTCGAGCCGGGCTATGACGGCCTTGCTGAGTTTCTTGCTGAACACGAGGTGGAGATCGTTGCTTCGATGCCGTGCTACCAGCCAGAGAATGTGAACGCACAACGGGGCGACGGCGTATTCGACGCGAGCATCGAGGCGCTCCGTCTTTTGAATCGGATCGGGTATGGGCGGAGACCGGAGCTTCCGCTGCATCTGGTGTACAATCCCGTCGGGGACGCGCTGCCGGCTCCGCAGGGGGAACTCGAAGCCGATTACAAGCGCGAGCTAGCAGAGCACTTCGGGATCGTTTTTGACAAGCTCTATACCATCACCAACCTGCCGATCGCACGGTTTGCGAGCTGGCTGCGCCACGAGAACAAGTACGAGAGTTATCTTGAGTTGCTCGTTTCGGCCTTCAATCCGGCGACTGTCTCCGGTTT
Source organism: Chthoniobacterales bacterium (assembly GCA_038238905.1). Taxonomy (GTDB): domain Bacteria; phylum Verrucomicrobiota; class Verrucomicrobiia; order Chthoniobacterales; family Chthoniobacteraceae; genus JBBSFI01. The sequence continues at coordinate 26,227 of JBBSFI010000057.1, forward strand.
GATGTGTCGAAATACGATTAGCGTGAGCTGGCTGGGCGAAGTGTACGATTGTGACTTCAACCAGATGCTCGATATGCCGATGGGCGGCAAGGAGCGCGCGTATTTATGGGAGATCTCGGCTCAAGGACAGGACTCCCAGCCAATCGCGACCGGACCCCACTGCTTCGGCTGCACCGCTGGGGCGGGGTCGAGTTGCGGGGGAGCGGTGCTGTAGGACGGGGATCCTGTTTCCGCGAACAGGGACGGTTCGAGCGGCTTCCTGCGCCAGGGGACGAACGGATGCCGACGTTGAACGCGCCGTCTGCCTATCGGTAAAGCTGGCATTCGCGCTTTCGCCCGGAACGGAAACCAAAAACATTCTGGCCACAACGTCGGGGAGATCGCTTGACTCCCGTCCGGCACTTCGGCAAAACTCAGGAACCTATCCACATGTGCGCTCCACCACTTCAGTCTCTTTTGCGATGGAAGCCAGCCCGCGTCTCTCAATCATCCGGGGCGCCCAAGCCTTGGGTTCGTCACCATTTCGCAAGGGTGCGCCATTACTGAAATAAATACCGCCCTTTTCTGAATCTCCGGAGATATTTGGAAAATAACGTTTCGAAACAGAGTTAGGCGACTACGCGCACTCATCCTGAGCATCGACACGTCAGGCAAGTGCTGGGTCGGTTCCGAACCAGCGGACATTCGAGGGTTTCTCGAAGCCTATGCCTCGAAGGGTTACGAGGTTCATGGCTTCCGAGTTGCGAAGTGTGCTTGTGGCTCAGAGTCGTTCCGCCTCAAAGCCGACGACAACGAAGGTGTCGCGAAGCGCACATGTTCCAAATGCACACAACATCATTTCGTTTGCGACAGTGAAGAATACCGGGAGGACGCGGAGCCTGAAACATGGGCGCTTTCTCATCTTTGCAGTGATTCTTGCCTAAGTTTTAGAAAGAGAAAGTCGAGATTAGCTACTCCGCAAGCTTTGTGAATGACTCGACTGACAATGGTATTGAAGGCTTCGATGCGCGCACTGGTTATGCGGTGATGGCAGAAATTGAGGATTTGTTGTTTGGCATCAGTCAAGCCACG
>JBBSFI010000058.1:0-27015 GCA_038238905.1 Chthoniobacterales bacterium
AGGTAAACGTGCCCAGCGCTTGCCGGAAGCGTCTCCTGCGCGTCGCTCCCATTCGGCCCGCCGCCCAATTTCAACCCCTGCACGCTCAGGGTCGGAAACACCGGCGCGGCGCCGTTCACAACCGGCACCGCTGCGTGGAACCAGGGCGGATTCATCACCGCCTCGACCGCATTCAGCGGAAACTGCCCCGCAGACTGTCCCGCGAACCCGGCCGTCACGTTCGTCACCCCATTCGCGACCGTTCCGAGTAGATCGACGAAACCCGGGACATCGCGTTGCGTGTACTGATTCAGGTTGTTTGGAACGTAATTGGCCATGCGCCCGTTCACTGTCGTGCTCGCGCGGTTGCCGATCTCATCGAACACATACCCGAAATTATACCCATCCAAGGCCGTCCCGCCAGCGAGGAATTTCGCGCCGTCGGTAACCTCATTCTTGCTATCATACCCATATTGCCAGTACGAATTGTCCGCGAAGGTGGATTTCGTGCGCCGGGCGGTTGCCGGATCGTACGTCCACGCTCGCGAGTCGAGCGTTGCCCCGCCAGCCGATGCGGAGACGGCTCCAAGCCGGTTCAGATTATCCCAGCTCTTCCCATGCGTCACCGTTCCTCTGGGCGTCGCAACCGCTACCTGGCTCACGAGCGACGAGTTGGGCGCGTAACTGTATTGGGTCTGCAATCCAGAGGCGTCGGTCGCGTATTTCAAAAGGCCGGTGTTGGGGTAGTAGGTGTACGACTGGCCCGCGCCGAGCAAGTTCGTCCCTCCGCTGCTTGCGGTCAGCCGGCTTAGCCGTCCGTAAATGTCCGGCGCGGCTCCCACCGTGATGCCAGCCAAAGCGCCGCCCTTACTGCCATCAACCGAATCGGATGCGAGTCCATCGAATACACTGAACGTGAGGGTGTGCGAGCCGGCTGCATCCACGAGCGTTCTCGGACGCCCGACTTGATCGAAGGCAGAGATCGAATAGCCCGGCGTACTCTCCGTGTACGCAATCCCGCTCGACTCGCCCGCCGAATTGTAGGCGTACGTCGCGATCGTGCCGCGGCTATTCGTCCGGGTCAGAACGCGGCCGCCGTTTGTGTATGTAAAGTTGACGGGGCGGCTCGCCGCGTCGGTCTTACTTTTGACCAGCGACGTGCCGGCGAAATAGCTCCATGTCGTCGTGCTCGCCGCCGGTGGGTTCGCAGGCCACGCCGACCCGCCCCACGTCGCGTCGGTGCCGCCTTGGTACGTCAGCAGTGCCGTCATCCTCCCCTGGCCGTCGAACTGGTAGCTGAGCGGATAAGTTCCCGCTCCCCATATGTGAATCAATCGCCCAAGTGCGTCATACCCGTGAAACACCGTCTGCCCGTTCGTCACGATGCTTTTCTCCATGCCAGCGAACGCCCCCGTCGTGCCGTTGTCGACTGGGTTGTAGTAAGTCGTCGCGACGGTAATCGATTGGGTCCCGTCGCTGAAGGAGACGCTCGACGGCCTTCCAAACACGGGATCGTACGCGGTCGTCGTCGCCACGGCGCCATTCCGCGGCTCGCTCAGGGAAAGGACCCGCCCGAACCCGTCGTACGTCGTGATTACCGCGGTGGAACGCGCGCGATTCCTGGATCTCGTACACTTGGTTAAAAGGTCCGCTCCACTTGCCGGGTTGCGGCGTTGCCTGCATGCATGTGAAGCTCGAATACGGGACAGCCCCGGCGTTCACCGTGTAAGCGCCGTTCGCCAGCACGCCGTCGCTGAGGCGATAGAAGTTTAGCGCGAAAGCCGTCGGCGAAAGCGTCGTAACAGTCGCAAACGGCGTGCCACTGATCTCCTGCTTCAAAAACTGGGTATTCGGATCGAACACAGCCGCCGTTCCAGGCGTATTCCGGGAAAAATGCAGCGCGGCTGGCGTAAACGACGATGCCTGAATCGCGTATTCATGAATCCAGATGTCGTTGCATCGGGCGCCGTACTGCGTCTTGCCCATATTAAAGCGCATCCTCACGCTTCCGCTGGATCCTTGGCCGCTGCCGGTGTCGCAGTTCGATTTCGGCGCGGTAATCGTGCCGAACTTCGTCAGATCGGACGCATTGGCGGTAACGGTAACGCTCGCGCCCCCACCCGCAGGACACTGCGCGGTTACCGTCGGCGTCCCCCAGGCGACTCCCGTGCCCGGTGGAGGGAAGCTGTATGCCTGGTAGAACAGATCGATGTCGTCATCAAGCGTTACCTGGCTAGTTCCCTCCGGAGCTCCTTTCCAATCCCTCGAAAATCGCGGACGGGTTTAGCAAACCTCCCCGATCGAAAAAATTTCCCAGAGCTTGTTTACGTGACCCTTCGTTCGATAATGCAGAATGGTTTTGCTCGGCAGTTTAAACTCCTGTCCGTCCTTGCCGTTTTTGTCCTTCCCTATAATGGTAACCCACCCTGGCTTGCCGTCTGAGTTCATGCGTTGTAAAAAAATTTCGCCTGGCCCGAATGGTCCTGATAACCGCTTCCGATTCAGGCGGTTTGTGTTCAAGTTCTCATTTTTGAGGCCACAGTCTTGCGAGGCGAGCATTTTTTTAAAATGCTCGGTTTTCTCACCGTTCCGCCAACGTCTCGGGCCGCTCTGCCGAGGAGGAATTTGGGTGTGGGCCGGAGCGCAGCAGCGGGCGAGATCAGCGCCGGTTCGTCGCGCCATGCCGCGGCCCTCGCGCGCCACGTTTACAAGGTCCGGCAGCGGGCGACGGCGGGACGGACTCTGCGTGCGCAAGCGCGAAAACTTCCTGCAATTGCGAAAAGCGTGTGTAATACAGATTCCGAGTTCACTTGGCGGTGTGGCGAAATGGCAGACGCAGCAGACTTAAAATCTGCTGGGAGGTTACTCCCGTGCGGGTTCGAGTCCCGCCGCCGCCACTCCGCTCACACATGAAGTTTGCCGCGCGCGCCTCCGGGTGCGATGGGTTCGGGCAATGAGCGGATATGCACTTTCTGCCGCACTCTTGCTGCTCTCCCTGCCGTCGCATGGCGCTGCGGACTCCACTGCGAAACCGAAGCCTGTCGTGCTCTTCATGATCAGCGAGCAGGAGTACGACACCAAAACTACGCTTCCCGCCTTTGCGAAGGCTGAGCTCGAGCCGCGCGGGATCGAGTGTCTCTTCAGCATCGCCTCTCCCGACGCTCCAGATGATTTTCCCGGCCTCGATGCTTTGACTCGTGCGGATCTTCTCTTCATCAGCGTGCGCCGTTGCGCCCTCACGATCGAGCAGATGCAGGCCGTGCGATCCTTTGTCGCCAGCGGCAAGCCCGTCGTCGGCATTCGCACGGCGAGCCATGCGTTTGCGCCGAGGCCGCCCGGGTCGTCGCCGCCTCCAGGCCGCGCCTATTGGCCGGAATTTGATGCGCAAATCCTCGGCGGAAACTATCACGACCACTATGGCGTCGGCATTCCCACCATCGTGCGCCCGGTCCCGGCGCAGTCCGCGAGCCCGCTATTGGCCGGAATCCCCGCTAGCGAGTTCACCGTCCCCTCGCACTTATATAAAAACCCCGGCTTGCCCGACTTCGACACGCTGCTCCTCACCGGCCGGCTCGCCACCGGCGAGAGTGAACCTGTCGCCTGGATACGCGAAAACGGCGAGCAGCGGGTTTTCTACACCGCGCTCGGCGCGCCTGGTGATTTCGAGGCCGCGCCATTCCGGCGCATTCGGTGAATGCCCTGTTCTGGGCGCTTCGCCTGGACCTGCGCTGAAGCGGCGTCATTGACAGGCGCCGCGGACCTGTTTCACTTCCAGCCCTCAATGTCCTATCAGGGAAATCCATCGGTCGCCGCTCCTTCGTCTCAGCAGGGGCTCTCTCCGATCGAAATTATTCCCATTGCCGGTTCGCTCGATTCCGTTTTTACCATCGAGACGGCGCTCGCTTCCCACGACGGGCACCGATCGTATGGCGCGCGCGAGATTTCCGCTTCCCGCCATGTGAAGCTGAATCTCGCCGCGGATCTCGAGCAAAGCGACTCCCGCGACGTGGATGCCAGGGCGCGCCAGCTTTGCCTGCTCGCCGCGATGTCGCGCCTGCCCGATTTTCCACCGGCGCTCCTCCCGGTCTATGAGGTCCTGCGCCCTTCCGATTTCCTCGCTTGCACGGAGGAGTTTCCACCGGCGCAAACACTCGCCGAGCTTCTCCGCGCACGAAAGAGCCCGATGCGTTTTAATGAGGCGATCGCCGTGCTGCGTCCCGTGGCGCAGGCGCTCGATTTCATGCTGGTGCACGGCCTGCACGCGGTCTTCCTCCGCTGCGGCGATATCTCCCTCGCCGAAGGCCCGGAATCCGAGGCGAGTCCGCTTCCGATCGCCCGGATGCTCACAGACTGCGAGAGCTTGCAAGTGCGCTTCAGCATGATCTGCCTTCCGCTGCCCGCCGAAGACGACACCGGCGGCTCGAACATGGAAGCCACGATGATGAGCGGCGCTGGCATGGGCAGAAACCTTGAGCCGGTGCGCAGTTTCTCGCGGCTCGTCTATCGTATCGTAAATGGCTCCGAAGCGCCGGAAGCCGCTGAAATTACGCCAGCGGCTTATAACAATACCGTAAACCTCTCCGCCGCATCGAACATCGTGCTGCGAGACATTTTTTGCGGCCAGCGCTCATACCCCACCGTGAGCGCCGTTTTGAAGGAACTCTGCGCCTACGAGGGGATTGCCTGGAAGGATTTCTCGGCGGGAAATGGAAGCGCGGCGACGGCTGCCCTCAGCAGGCAATCGAGCTTCTCGGCGGCTGCCGTGAGCACGCCACCCGAGCCCGTTGCACGCCCTCCGATCCCGCCGGCGCCGGTCAAGCGCGAGCCGCCGCCGAGTGCTCCGCCTCCCTTGCCCAGGCCGGTGAGCGCTGCCCCGCCGCCGCTGCCGCAAAGGCCCCCAGTCTCAGTGTTCGAAAGGGATTCTTCAGCAGACGAGACCCGCCCGGCCGATGCGACCGCTTCCACAGTCGGCCCCGCCACGCGCAGCTACGCGGCGTCGGAAAAAGAGAAGGTATGCGACGTACTCGGGCCGGGAATCGTCGAGAGTCCGTACGATCCTGCGCGGAATGAGATGAGCGTTCCGCCTGAGCGATGGATTCCCAATGGACGGCTCCAATGCGCCGTCACGGGCAAAAGCTTCCGGCTTCCCGCGAAGCTCGTGCCGCTTGTTGCGCGCGTTCTTGCTCCAGGGAAAATTCAGAGTCCTTACTGCGCGACACCGCAGAGAGTCGCGTGGGAAGATTGGGTTCCCGGAAGGAAAGTGCTCTGCTGCGATTCGGCAAAACCGCTCACGCTCCCGCCCCTCCTGCCGCTTCCGGAAGGCATCCTGATCGAGGGCGAACCCGGCACGGTGGCCAGTCCCTACAAGCCGGGCGATCCAAAAGGCCGCGTTCGCGTGGAGGAGGCGCTTTGGACGCCGGAGGGGCAGGTGCTCTGCCCCATTACCGAGTGGCCGTTCGTCCTCCCGAGCGCGCTTCCGCCCTATCCGCGGCCCATTGCGGTTGTTGTGCCGCCGGAGCCGGAGCCGCAATTGCCGCCTGAAGATCTGCCACCACCGCCGCTTCCAGCCCCCGCCCGCGACAACCCGCCGGAGAATCCGCCGCCGTCTTTCAGCCCCACGCCGCCTCCAGTCGAGCAGCCGGAGTCCCCCATCGCTCCGTCGGCTCCGGAAGAGCCGGTCGCGCCCTTACCCCGCGTCGATGAGGATGTCCGCTTCACGGTCTATCGCCCCGCCAAAATTCGCCGTGGCGAGTGGTATTCTGTTGTGGCCTTCGCTCACCTCGCCGCTCCTTCCACGGACTCCGCGCCAGGTGAGATTCCACTCCCCGTTGCCGTCGAAAAAGAGGCTGCGCGCATATTGGGGGAGACAATTTCCGACTGTCTCACCGTCTCGCAAGACTGCGCCCAAGCCGTCGCCCGCGAGCAGAGCCTTAGCTTTGTGCTCACCGTTCCCGGAGCGGAGGTCAATCCGCCGCTGAGATCCTTTCGCTGGACGGAATCGATGCATCGCGAGGAATTCCGGGTGCGGGTTCCCGTTACGGCGACGGAAAAGACCCTTCGCGGCAAACTCGCTCTCCGGGACGGCGATGCCACGCTTGCCGAGGCCGTTGTCGCCCTGCCGATCGACGCAATCCCGAAATGAGGCGCTCCGCGAAGATCTTCATAGAAAACTTCTGACCAGTTAGAGGCAAAGTTACCATCGTGAAGATAACGCCAAAAGTGGAATTTTGGCCTTGACCTATCCGTTGGGTCTCAAGATTCTCGCATCCGTTCAGTAAGCATTTTCATACATTGACATGAATCCCTCCCCAGCAAAGCTTCTCGTTTCCTCCGTGCTTGCGCTTCTCGCGCCGCTCGCCGCGTAAGCCGATATTTTGGTCGATTACACCGCTACTCCTCCGCCTGCGTCTGCGGATGCGTACGCTCCCTCCACGCTTCATGCCGGCATTACGGCGACCGATATCGCGCCAAACGCGGGAAACACGAACGTGACCGTGCCAATCGAGAGCAATGGCTATCCCACCGGCACGAACAGCGGAAGTCCTGAGTATCGCTACATCCCAAATACCACTACTACGACGTCCACGGGCGCGGCAAGCGCGGTTTCCAGCGGCAGCTACATCTCCTTCACTATTACCCCCACCGCGGGAAACCTGCTCGATCTATCGTCTTTGACATTCAACGTCGCGCGCGGCGGCGCTGCAACCCCACGGGGCGTTGTAGTCCAGACTAGCGCCGATAACTTCGCTTCCAATCTTCTCGCGACTGACATCGCTACGCAGCGCCCGACCTATACGCTTGAGAATCTGGATCTTTCCGGCGCCGCGTTCCAAAATCTTTCTTCCTTTACGGTGCGTTATTTCGCCTACACCCCCGGCACCGGCCAATCACTTGATACGGACGACATTACGATCAACGGCGCAATTATCCCTGAACCTTCCTCCATCGCGCTCCTCGGTTGCGCGCCGGTGGGAATCGCCGGTTGCGTGCGCCGCCGCAGGGCGTGAGTCCTCGGTACGGCGGATGACCGCCTACCCTGCTGCAACACACGCAGCCCCGCCGCCTCTGGCGCAAAGGCCCCAAGTCTCTTCGTTTGACACGGCTTCTGCGGCAGACGAGCCCCGCCCGGTCGATGCGACCGCTAGCACAGTCGGCCCCGCCACGCGCAGCTACGCGGCGTCGGAAAAAGAGAAGATATGCGACGTGCTCGGGCCAGGAATCGTCGAAAGTCCGTACGATCCCGCGCGGAATGAGATGAGCGTTCCGCCAGATAGATGGATTCCCAATGGACGGCTCCAATGCGTCGCCACGAGCAAAAGCTTCCTGCTTCCCGCGAAGCTCGTTCGACTTGTTGCCGTGCCGATCGACGCAATCCCGAAATGGGGTACACTCCCGGTTCGGCCGCCACGGATCGCCTCTAGACCAATAGGCTTTCCGTACAGCGCGGATCCGATCATTTCCTGAATGTCCCTGCTCAACCCGTTACAAATCGAAGCCGCGAAGGTCTTCATCGAAACTTCGGCGCCGAAAGACCGGAAGCAGGGTCGTGTACTCGCAAACGGTTCCGTTTCCGAGGTGCATCAATCCGACGAGGACGAATTCGTGGGGGTGGTGGTCGACTCGGCCCGAGGAAAGAAGCAAAAGGTAAAACTGAGTTTCATTCTTAATGAATGGGAGGGTGAATGCTCGTGCAGCGAAGCGTTCGATTGCAGCCACTGCGTCGCAGTGCTTCATGCACTGATGGTGGCCGAGGGTTCTCCACAGCCGTCGCCCGAGCCGCCTTCCGATGAAGATCCGAGCGACATCCGCGCGCTGGTGACGCACCGCCTCGGCCGCTCCATCACAGCAGCGGAAGGCCGCGTGCTCACCGCGATCGAACTGATTCTAGCCAAGCACGGGAGCTCCACCCAGATCCCGGAATGCGATCTCGCGCCGGTTCTCGGCGATATGTTGCTTTGGAGTTGGGAGCGCATCCAGGCATGGCCCAAGCCTCCCGCCAATGCATGGCAGGCTTGGCTCTACATCGCTCATGTCGGAACCGAGCGGAAACGGCGCCTTCCGGAGTTCCTTGCATCCATCACGACTCCTTCCGAGATCGCCGCAATGGTCTCGCAATGGGAAAGGGAAAAGGCGATCATCCGCTGGTCGGATTGGCTTGCCGAGACTGCCGCGGCATTGAAGGCGCCCGAGACCGTCGATCTCCTGCTCGTTCTGGGAAAGAAGAGCGCGCATCTGGAATTCCGCAGCTCCCCGCAGGCCGTCTACAAGCCCGTAAAGACACGGCAGATCGAAGCCTGGTTGCGCGATTTCCGTGTCGGCGATTTCAGTCTCAGTCACGATAGCGCCGTTCTTTGGCGCGAATTCACCAGCTTTCACGCGCCCGATGCCGAGCGGCACTATTCCGATCCCCGCGCCGCAGGCATGTTGAATGCCATCTTCCGCACGCCGGGTTTGGATGCTCTCGTGTTGAACCCAGCTCGGAAGCCGTTTCGACGCGCCAGCGAACGTCTCTCCTGGCAGACCTCCACGATTGGACAAGATTACCGTTTCACGCTCGCGCTTCCAGATGGAACTCCGCCGCCTCCCTTGCTGGTAGCCATCGACGGTTCACCAGCGCTCTACGTTTCACACGACGAGATCTTCGAGTGCGCCCCGCTTTCCGGTCTCTCCGCAGACCCGGAAAAGCCCGCGATCATCCCAGCGCCCGCCCTCGAAAGCTCGCCCGGTGTCGCCTTGCTGGATCGCATCGGCAAGCCGGTTCCCGAGCAGCTCGAAAAGCGCATCTCCCGCCTCAAATCCACCGTCCGCCTCGAGTGTACCCTCGATCCGTGGCGCGATCAGGAGATGCTCGAAGTAAAGGCGATTGCAAAGATTCCCGATGGCACGACGGAACATCTCTGCGACAGCGGCTGGAACTCCCAGGGAAGGCGCAGGGCGGTCGTCGCCGATCGCATCATTGTCATCGATCGCTCCGTGCAGAGTGGCGTCCGCAATCTGCTCACCGAGCTCGGCCTCAAGTGGGATTTCTCGCTGCGGCGCTGGCGCCGCCCAGCCACCAAGAAGTTCCCCGCTGAGTGGGTGGAATGGCTCGCATCTGTCCCCAAAGAAATCGAGCTCAAGCTCGACCCGCTCCTCGGCAGCCTCAATGCAAAGCCCGTGATGGCCGAGATCTCCCTCGATGTCGAGGAAGCGGGCATCGATTGGTTCGACGTTCGCGTGAAACTCAATGTCGCGGAAACCGAACTCACTCCCCAGGAAATTCAGTTGCTGCTCGATGCGCGCGGGGGCTACGTCCGCCTCGGCGATAAAGGGTGGCGCCGGCTCGAGTATAAACTCGATCCGGATGACGAAGAGAGCCTCGCCGACATGGGCCTCAATGCCCGCGATCTCTCCGGCGAATCGCAGCGCTTCCACGCCTTGCAACTCGCCGGAAAGCGCTCCCGCAAGATGGTCGGCACACAGCTTGCCGAGCAGTTGACCCGTCGCGCCGCCGAGATTAAAACGAGCGTCGCCCCGCCCATCCCGACCGAGATACAGGCCACGCTCCGTCCGTATCAGGAAGCGGGCTTTCACTTCCTCGCCTATCTCACCACCAATAACTTTGGCGGCGTCCTTGCCGATGATATGGGTCTCGGCAAAACCGTGCAGACTCTCGCATGGATCGCCTGGCTCCGCAGCCGTCCCGATTTCAAGCAATTGCCCATCCTGGTGGTCTGCCCCAAATCGGTTACCGACACCTGGCGCACCGAGGCCGCGCGCTTCTACCCCGCGCTCCGCACGCTGGTGTACCGCCTTGCCGATGGCGTGAAACTGAAGCAGGCCGTGAAAAAGGCCGATCTGGTCGTCGTGAATTACACCCAGCTCCGCATCGAGGACGATCTCACGAAAATCGAGTGGGCCGCCGTCATTCTCGATGAGGCGCAGTACATCAAGAATCCCACCTCCCAGACGGCGCAGGCAGCCTGCTCGCTCAAGACCACCCGGCGTCTCGCCCTCAGCGGCACCCCGATCGAGAATCGCCTGCTCGATCTCTGGAGCATCATGTCCTTTGCCATGCCCGGCGCCCTTGGCACCCGCGCATCCTTCGGCAGGACCTTCGATCAAAAGGCCGACCCGTTCGCCCGCCGCCGTCTCTCCGCTCGCGTCCGGCCCTTTGTGCTCCGCCGCACCAAAGGCGAAGTCGCCAAGGATCTCCCCGAGCGCATCGAGGAGGATGTCTTCTGCGAACTCGAGGGCGAACAGTCCACGCTCTACACCGCCGAGTTGAAGCGCGCCCGCCTCGCCCTGCTCAAAATCAAGACCACGAAGGAACTCGATTCCGCGCGGTTTAACATCCTCACATCCCTCCTCCGCCTGCGCCAGATCTGCTGCCATCCCAGGCTGGTCAAAGGCGATAGCAAGGCCGAAAGCGCAAAGCTAAATGCCCTCCTGGATCTTCTCGAACCGCTCATGGAGGAAGGGCACAAGGTGCTCGTCTTCTCGCAGTTCGTCGGCATGATCGAACTCATCCAGGCTGCGATCGCCGCTCGCGAATGGCATCACTTCGTCCTCACCGGAGAGACCGAGGAGCGCGGCGAACTCGTCGCAGACTTCCAGACGTGCGAAGGATCTGCCGTCTTCCTCATCTCCCTCCGCGCCGGCGGCTTCGGTCTCAATCTCACCGCCGCCTCCTATGTCGTGCTATACGATCCCTGGTGGAATCCAGCCGTCGAAAACCAGGCCATCGACCGCACACACCGCATCGGCCAGACCAACCGCGTCGTCGCCTACCGGCTTATCATAAAGGAAAGCATCGAGGAAAAGATACGCTCCCTTCAAAAACAAAAAAGCGTCCTGGCCGCCGACATCCTCGGCGAGGAAAACTTCGCCCGCGCCCTCAGCCTCGACGATTTCAAATTCCTCATCGGCTGACGGCGCCCAGCGGGGAAGAGTCGTTTCATCCCTGCGGTCCGTTTGCATCCTCCTTTCGGGGCACTTTCAGTGCCAGGGTGGCGCTCTTCGCCTTTGCGGGCCGCAGCGGACGCGCTTTGGGCCGCTTCCGCCAAACCAAACTCCGTTGCACCCCGCTGCGCGCTTCCGCGTAGTGGCTCCGCAGCAGCTCCATATACTCAGGCTCTGCGATCACCTTCTCGAATTCGCCGAGTAAAACTTCCGCGTATTTCGATTGTGGCAGGAACAGTCCGAGCGTCGCCGATGCCATCTCCCGCGCCGCTGCCATATCCCCATCGCCAGACCAGCGTGCGTAAAATTCGGGACTCTCCCAGCCGTAAGAGATCCCCGCCAGAATATTGTCGCCCTCATCCCACACCTGCACGATCACTCGGCAGCAATTGCAACCCGGAGCATCGCAATAAAACTCCACAAAACGGTACCTGCCGTCCGGCAGATCCGTCCGTCCGACCGACTTTATGTAACGCGTCTTGTAGGAAGTTCCTTCCGGGAGAAGCGAGGAATAGCGTTGCATTGGCATGCCGGGACAATAGGCAGGCCGCAGCGAAATGTCACGCGAACCGGTGACCCGGCTGCCGGGCCTTTCAAAACCCGATTCCGTGCCCAACCGCACCTCGTCTCCACGAGAAATCAAGATGGAGCCTTGCGAGCAATCCGTTACTATTCCGAAATGCGACAGGTTCTTATTTATCCCGGCGAAGACGGCTTTTGGGTGGCGGAATGCCCGAGCCTTCCGGGCTGCGTCTCCCAAGGGGATAGCCGGGAGAGCGCCGTGACAAATATCCGCGAAGCGATCGAGGCTTGCGTGCTCGCGCTGCAAGACGACGGGTTGCCTGTGCCAGCAGAGCATTTCGATGCTCTTTTGCTGGCAGTATGAGAAAGCTCCCGCAGGTTTCCGGTTCTTAAGTACTTCGGCCCGAAATCTGCGGGAATTCGCGGCGGCGCTAAAATCTGCGGATAAAAGACTGCAGGCGGATAATCTCTGGCAAAGGCGGAGTTTCGCGCAGAATCCAGGTTGCACTCCTCCGTTCACCGCCCGCAGCGTCTTCGAAAAATGCCGTCGACCGGCGAAGATCGGGGGAGGCCCGGTTCAGATCGGAGGAACTCGGCGGAAATCGGGGTTCATCCCGATTACCCAAAAACAGGGTCCATCCTCCCTGTGTATGAACAAACCAAATCGCAGCAAATACAGCCCTCAATTCAAGAACACCGTCGTCCAGGATCGCATCAGTCCAGCAGACCAAATGCAGGGCTGCACCCCGGAAGCCTTCCGTGCTCCGACGTGCATCCGATAGCGGCAATTGGCGCGCTTCCATCGCCTTCCTCAAGCTCTCCTTCCCTGAAGAATACGGCCCGCGTTCGCGCCGCAAACCTGCCGCCACATCCGCCACGGATACTCCGATCGCTGCAGAGGCCCCATCCGGGCGCGACCCCGCTCCGAAAGACGACGCCCCGAACGGGGAGCGGACTGGCGAAGCCGCCGCTATCTTGAAATCTCCCATTCCGGAATGGCAAGACGCCGTTGCGAGCCGGCCATAGGGACATCCCATGTCTCCGCGCCGCGAGACCTCGCGGCGCCTGTTCTTTGACAATTTAAAATCGCCTGGTGGTGGCGGCGGCGCAAGCTCGCCGAAGCCGCCCTCGCGCCACCGTTGCGCCGCGCGCCGTGGCTTCGCCCGACCCACCCTTTTTTTCTCGAGAAATTCGCGTAATTTGCCGCATGAACGCCGATCCCGAGAAAGAACCGCAAGGGCTGGAGGTCCGAAGCTACTTTGTGCGCGGGCGCAATGCCCTCGTCGCGCGCGCGGACTTCGGAGAGATGTATGTCGATTACTATCTGCACCAAGGCCAGCATGGGCGGCAGCACGCGCCCTTTCACGATGGCATGCTCAAGGAAGCTCTCGCCGCGCTCACGCTTCACTGCGCATCGCGCCCATGGAAGGAAATCTCCGCGTGGACCATCCATTTCCAACTCCCGCTCATCAATCTCTTCGTCGCCGGCAATAATCTGCTCGGGACGGTCGTGGGCCAGATTTTCACCGACGACGTAAAGGACACCGGCGCGAATCTCTTCATGGCGGATGTCGTGATGGGAACCGAAAAGTCCAGGCGCAGCGCCGTGGAGTTCGACGGCAACGAACCCTTTCGCGCCGTCGAACAGTATTACGCCAAGAGTGAGCAGCGTCCCGCCCGCTACTTCCGGCATGGGCCGGAGGATTTCGTCATGGTCTCCGCGCAGCCGGGCTGCGATATGGAATGGTTCAATGCCCTCGACGATGAGCGGGTGCGGGCGCTCGATGCGGAGGAAACGCTGAGCCTGCTCGAACAGCGGCGGTACCGCTGGGAATGCGGCTGCAGCCAGAGCCGGATGCTCGAAGTCCTCGGCCCCATCATGCGGACCGATCCCGCCGCTTTGTTTGGAGACGAGATGCTCATCCGCATCGGCTGCCCGCGCTGCGGCGCAAAGCATACGATCACCCGCGAGACACTCGAGGCATTCGTAGAGGGCGCGCCTCCTCACGCAAGCGACTAGTGGACGGCGCCCACAGCGCGCCTTTTGAACATTGCCGCTTCCGTGCTAAGCTTTGCGCCCATGAAATCGCGGGTGTTCAAAGCTGTCGCTCTTCTCGTCATGGTGTTTGCCGGTTTGGCAATCTTCCGCGTTTACGGAGCGCCCGCCGTCCCGGAGAAAGCCCCCGACGATGGCGGCTACACGAGCATGGCCCTGCTCGCGCGCACCATGCAGTTGATCCGCCAGGATTACGTCGATGAAAAGAAGGTCAGCTACGAGGAGCTCACACACGCCGCGCTCAAAGGGATGCTCGATTCCCTCGATCCCCATTCGCAGTTCATGGATGAGAAGGACTACAAGGGGATGGAGCAGGACACGAACAGCCGTTTTGGCGGCCTCGGAATCATGGTCACCCAGCGGGACGGCATGCTCGTCGTCATCAGCCTCATGGAGGATTCTCCGGGATTCCGCGCAGGACTGCTTCCCGGCGATCAATTGATCAAGATCAACGGTCAATCGACCGAGAAGATCGATCTGAACGGCGCGATCGAAAAGCTGCGCGGCGATGCTGGCGACAAGGTGGCGCTCACGGTCCTGCGCCCCTCGACGAAGGAAGTGAAGGACTACGCGCTCGTTCGTGAGAATATCCGCGTCGCAAGCGTAAAGGACGCGCACCTGCTTCCGGCGGATCTCGCGGGAGAATTTAAGATCGGCTACGCCCGACTCACTCAATTCAATGTCCCGACCGCAGGCGAGCTCTCGCGAAAGCTCGATGACTTCGAGCGCCAGGGGATGCAGGCGTTTGTGCTCGATCTCCGATTCAATCCAGGCGGTCTGCTGAATTCCGCGGTCGATGTCGCGGGACTCTTCCTGCCCCCTCGGACCGTCGTCGTCTCGACCGAAGGACGCGTGCCATCGCAGAGCCATCTCTACCCGACTTCCAGCACGGCGCGGCAGCGGCCCCGGTTTCCGCTCGCGATCCTCATCAATGGCGGCAGCGCCAGCGGCGCTGAGATCGTTGCCGGCGCTCTCAAGGATCTTAACCGCGCCATCCTCGTGGGAGAGACGACGTTTGGAAAGGGATCGGTGCAGAGCGTCATCCCGCTGCAGGATGGCAGCGCCGTGCGGCTCACCACGGCCAAATACTTTACCCCGAGCAAGAAGGTGATCCATGAGCATGGAGTCACGCCCACCGTGCTTGCCACCTTCACCCCGGAACAGGAGCGGCTCCTGCTCCTCCAACGCCGCGACGATATCGAAGGCGAGTCGGAGAAAAAAGACGCTTCCAGTTTCCGCGACACCCAACTGGAGCGCGCCGTCGATGCACTCAAGGGAGTCATGATCTACGCGGAGAAGACGGGCATTCCGGCTACCAAGCCCCGGGAAGAGCGCGCCCAGGCAAGATAGGCGCCGCGGGTGAGCCTTTCCGCTGCGTGGCAAACGGCTTATATTGTGCCGTGATCGACTCGATCCCTCTGCTTGCGATAGAAACTTCCTGTGATGAGACCGCAGTGGCGATCATGGCGGGCGGGCGGCTGCTCGCGAGTGAGGTGGCATCGCAAATCGCGATCCATCGCCAATATGGCGGCGTCGTTCCCGAAGTCGCCTCGCGCAATCACCTCACCACGCTCCGGCCTGCGGTCGATGCCGCGCTGAGAACCGCCGCTTTGGAGATGGCGGATATCGAGGCATTTTGCGCCACGCGCGGGCCAGGTCTCGCGAGTTCGCTTATGATCGGCTTTTCCGCTGCAAAGGCGATGGCGATCGGACGCGAAAAGCCCTTTTTTGCTGTGAACCACATAGAGGGTCATCTCCTCTCGCCATTCTTCCACTGCGAGGAAGGCATCCTCCCGGCGATCGGGCTTGTCGTGAGCGGCGGCCATACGCTGCTCGTCGAGATTCGCTCCTTCAGCAGCTACCGTCTCCTCGGAAAGACCCGCGACGACGCGGCGGGAGAGGCGTTCGACAAGGTGGGAAAGCTCCTCGGCCTTTCGTATCCTGGCGGCCCCAATATCGATCGGCTGGCTCGCGAGGGGAATCCGGGTCGGTACGATTTTCCGCGGAGCATGCTCGGCTCCGGCGATTTGAACTTCTCGTTTAGCGGACTGAAAACCGCCGTCCGCTACCTGCTTCCGAAGCTCGGCGTCTTCCATCTTCCCGACGTGTGCGCTTCCTTTCAGGAGGCGGTCGTGGATGTTTTATGGGAAAAATGCCTGCGCGCCGTGGAGGAAACCGCAATCCGCCGGATCGCGCTCAGCGGCGGCGTAAGCTGCAACAGCCGGCTCCGGGCGAGATTCACGGACGAGTGCGATCAGCGCGGAATCGAGCTGCTCATCGCGGAGCCTTCGCTTTGCACCGACAACGCTGCAATGATCGCCTTCGTCGGCAACTATATGCGGGAGAGCGGGCGCTCATCGGCGCTCGACATCGATATCGATCCCAATTTGCGACTGGCGGACTCGGCAGCCGCCGAGATTGCCGTCACCTTCCCTCAGCAGCGCTGAGCCTGGTGAACGGCTGGGCGCTCTATTTGGCAGATGCGTAACTCGCGGCAGGCGTGGCAAAATCGGCGCAGTTCTTTGGTCTATTTTGCCCAGTTGCAAAGGGCGGCGGCGACGGTCTCCCTCGTAAAGGTGGGCTAGCACGCCGGTTGCTATGACCGCGGGCGTGATACTTCAGCGATTCGCTCTCACGCTCGCGTTTGCATTGCTCGCGACGGCAAACGCGTCGTTTGCGGGAACCGATGTTCCTTTCCACTATCGCGATGGAATGATCTGGGTGGACGTTTCCGCCGCAGGCGTCCCGGCGCCGCTCCATTTCCTGCTCGATTCGGGCGCTGGCAGGAGTGTGTTGGATCTCACGACGGCCCGCCGCTCGGGATTCCTGCTCGGCTCACCGCAAGCCGTCCTCGGCGCCGGTGGACGAGGGGTCGCCTATTCGGTTAACGGCTTTGATGGCAAGCTGGAAGCAATCCGCCTCCCGTCCTCGCTGCTGGCGATCGATCTCAGCAAGCCCGGCGCTGGATGCCACTGCCGCATCGATGGATTGCTCGGCGCGGATTTCTTTCGCGAGCACCTGGTGCGGATCGATTATACCGCGCAACGGGCCTGGATCGGCGCCCGTGACGAATATGCCACCGGCGAAGCGGTGCCACTGGTCGTACGCAACGACGCACTCTGTGCGAGCGTTTCAGTGAATGGCAACCCAGCGCAATGGATGCGCCTCGACACCGGCTGCAATACATCGTTGGAATGGGTCACAACCGTTCGACGCCAGGAAAAGCCGGCGGCGACCACAATCGGACTGACAACGTCCTTGCAGCGCCGAACCCAAACGGAAGTGCGGCTCGGCTCGATCGTGATGGATTCGGTGAATACCGGAGTTCACTACACAGCCCTGTTTCCAGGAGAGGCAGGCCTCATCGGAAATGGGGTGCTCTCGAAATTTAAGGTGACGATCGATGCAAGTCACTGGAGGTGTTTCCTAGAGCGTCTGTGAGCGATTCAGGCGCGCTCGCGATCGGGCGCTGATTTGAGATGGGAGGTCCTCACTTCGGCTCATCAAGGGGTTGCGTTCTGGGTCGATGGGGTGAAGCTGCGCCGACGATGCGTCCAAAGAGTGCACAAGGCGCGTACGCAAAGTCCAAACAAACCATCATCTCAATATGACACTGACACCCAAGGCCAAAGACCTCACCAAAGAACCACCCGCCAGCCCAAGCGACCGCGTTGGCGGCTACGTAATCCTCGCCCGGCTTGCCGATAAGGCGCGTGCGGCCTTCCTCGGGGGGAAAGTGGGCGAGTACCATACCGATTGTCCTCTCGATCACATGCTCCTCGACTGGAAAGCGGTGCAGTACTCCGAAATTCGCAAGCAGCTCGAGGCTGGCGCGGACGACGAAGCGCTCGCAGCTTACCTCGACTCGCATGGCACTTCGAAGACAGCCGAAGAAGTCGAAGCCTGGTCCGACAAAATGGACGCGATGATGCCGTCGAACAATCCGGACAAAAAGGCGTGGTTCGAAGGCGAATGCAACCGCCTCGGTCTCGATGCCGACACGACGACCCTCTTTGAGATGCTCGATGCGGACGACGAGCACAGCCTGAGCCAGTAGTCTTCCGAAGCTGCGCGGAATTTTCCGCCACCATATTTCGCCTTTGGCCGAGTCAACCGACTTCGCCCAGGGGCGCTCCGTTTTAGTATAGATCGCGCGGCTTCGCCGGGTAAGAGTGGCGCTTTTCATGTCGAAGCCGATCGTCGCCAGCTATTGCACGACTTTTCTCAAGCCGGAGATGCGGCACATCTACCGGCAGGTCACCGCGCTCTCCCGGTACGATACGTTTATCCTCACGCGGGAGCGGATCGGCGCCGGGCCGTTTCCTTTCGATCAAATCGAGATACTTCCGCGTGCGCGAAAGAATTTCGTAAAGCGCTTTTGGCTGAAGTACATCGCGCGCCTTCCGCCGATCTATTATCGCGGCGAGTTGCAGGTCGTGATGAAGGTGCTCGAACGGCGGCCGGCGGATATGATGCACATCTATTTCGGCCATACCGGCGTGCACCTGCTGCCATTCATCAAGGAATGGAGCCGCCCGTGCGTGGTCTCGTTCCACGGCATGGACATCCAGCCCCGCCCGGATCAGCCGGGCTATGACGAACAGATGCGCGATCTGCTGCAAACCGTCCCGCTCGTGCTGGCCCGGTCGCGCTCGCTCATGAGGCGTCTGGAGGAAGGCGGGTGTCCTTCTGAAAAGCTGCGACTGAATCGCACCGGCATTCCGCTGGAGGACTTCCCCTATGTCGAGCGAGCACGGCCCGTGGACGGCGCGTGGCGTTTCGTGCAGGCGTGCCGCTTGATCGAGAAGAAGGGTCTGGCGACTGCGTTGCGCGCGTTCGCCCGGTTTCGGCGGGCGCATCCCCGCTCGCGCTTTGTCATTGCCGGCGAAGGGCCGCTCCGGAGCGAGATCGAACGGCTCGCCGGCGAGCTCGGCCTCAGCGATGCCGTCGAGTTGCGTGGCTTTCTATCCCAAACGGAGCTTCGCGACGAATACACAAGGGCACACTTCTTTCTCCACCCAAGCGAGATGACTGCGGATCAAAATCAGGAGGGAATCCCGAACTCGATGTTGGAAGCGATGGCGACCGGCTTGCCCGTGCTCGCGACATTGCATGGAGGAATCCCGGAAGCCGTTCGCACCGGGGAGACGGGCTTGCTCGTTCCAGAGCGAGATGAGGACGGCCTCTTCGAGGCGATGGACCGGATGGCCCGCGAACCGAACCTCTGGGAGCGTTTCGGGAAGGCTGCAGCCTCGAGCGTGCGTGCGGAGTTTGGCTCGGTTGTCGCGATCGAGCGGCTCGAAGATTTCTACGACGAGGCGCGGCAGATTGGCGGGCGCAAGGAGCGCCCATAGCGGCGTCCACTCCAAAATGCTTGCCCTTGCCACGCTGCATGCGCATCGTCGGCCCGTTTACTTGCAACCCCCCTCATTTTAATTTCCATGGAAGCACCCGAAGTCCCACTAGAGCATTTGCACGAACAATTGGAGCACCACGCCGAGCACGCAGGAGAAGGTGAGCGTTGGGTTTTGGGTGTCGCCGTAAGTTCGGCCATCATTGCGGGGCTCGCCGCAATCGCATCGCTGCTGGCTGGCGTGAACGCAAACGAAGCGATGATCGATCAGATGCGAGCAAGCGATCAATGGAGTCTCTACCAGGCGAAAGGCGTAAAATGGAATATTCTCAACACGAAGTTGGAGCTTTTAGCCGCGCTGGGGAAAGCGGTCGATCCGAAGGACAAAGACAAACTCGGACAGTACAAAGCCGAGCAGGAGAAAATCAGTGAAGTGGCAAAGGAGAAAGAGAAGGGGTCAGCGGAACATCTGGAGACGCACGAGACGTTTGCGCGGTCCGTCACGCTGTTTCAGGTCGCGATCGCGGTCGCCGCGATGGGCGTCCTTACGAGGCGGCGTTTCTTCTGGTATCTCGGCCTGCTTGTGTCCGTGGGCGGAGTGGTCTTCCTCGGCCAGGGTTTGGTTCATATGCGCGCCGAAGCGGCGGTTGCCTCTCAGGTCGAAGCTTCGCAAGCGGGCGAGAAGCCCGCAAAGGCCGCAGGCCATGAACGGGCGAAAGAAGAAACCGCGCATGCCTCCGGCGAGACGGCTCCGGCGGGTTCCGCTCCTCTCCCCGCACAGTAAGGGGGAGTTGCCGGGCCAAAAAAGCTGCCCATCAGAGAAGAAAAAGCGTTGCGCTTTTATCTTTGACCGCTACCGTGCGCGCCCCATGCCGAGATCAATCGCCCGTCGCAAGACCAAAAAATCTGTTTCCAAGCGCGTCAAAGTGACCGCGACCGGCAAGATCATGCGCCGCAAGGCCGGTCTGCGCCACCTCGCGTCATCAAAAAATGCGAAACGCAAACGCAACCTTGGGAAACCCGGCCAGGTGCATAAGACCATGGTCGCCCGAGTCATGGAGTGTCTTCCATTCGGCTGATGCCGATGCGGCGCGGCGTCCAGCCGCGTTGCCTTGGGCCAAACGGCCCGCGATCCCACTCTGCCTGCTCCGATAAAATCCGGAGCGAATCGGCGCGCGAGGCAGCGGGATCTTCAAACTAAAACAGCGCGCCGAACGAAATAACAACCAAGTAAGACCATGCCAAGAGCCACAAACTCTCCCGCCTCCCGCCGCCGCCGCGGAAAGGTGCTCGACAAAGCCAAAGGCTATCGCGGACGCCGCTCGAAACTGTTCCGGTACGCGAAGAACGCCGTGATGAAAGCGGAGTACTGGTCTTACCGGGATCGCAAGACCCGCAAACGCAATTTCCGGATGCTCTGGCAGCAGCGCATCAACGCCGCCGCTCGCGCGAACGGCCTTTCCTACAGCCGGTTTATCGAAGGTATCAAAGCCGCTGGAATCGACCTTGATCGCAAGGTGCTGGCCGATCTTGCTGTCACGGACGAACCTGCTTTCAAGGCAATCGTCGAGAAAGCAAAGGCCGCACTCGATACCAAACGCGCCGAAGCGCAGAAAGCGGCGTAACACTCCCGGCTTTTGGTTTAGTCCGAGAGGATGGGGAACCCGTGCGACCTGCAAGGTGGCACGGGAGACGCGTTGAACTGCGTCTGCCCCTTGGAAAAGGGGTTCGCCGTACTTATTTAGTAAGCCTTCGAGCGGGCTCCGCTCCCCTCAGAATCGCGCCAGGGTCGCGACGACGGGCGCGCCCTTTGGTGCGCGGGGTTTGCGCGCCCAGTTGTCGAGTTGTTCCTGGGCGGAGAACATCCCAATCGCCAAGCCCGCAATGAGGCCAATATACATCACGCCCATCGTCCATCTCTGAGCGGGTGCGATCTCGAAGTAGCGCTTTTGGGCGTCCGTCTTCGGTTTGAAGAGTGAAATCAAGCGCGGAATGGAGGCGAGGATCACCAGGATGATGATGAAGTTGGGCCGTTCGACAGCGAGCCAGCCCATGATCGCGAGGCCAGGCAACCAGAACCAGGGGGAAAGCGCGGTGACGATGCGCCCGCCATCCAACTGCCCCAGTGGGATGAGATTGAAAAGGTTCAGCCAGTAGCCGCTCATGCCGATGGCGACAAGCAGCGGCATGTCGAATGCGATGCCTGCCATGTGACACGCGAAAGAGCCGATCGCGCCCGCAACGGGGCCGCCGATGCCCACGCACGATTCTATCCAGGCGTTCCGCGGCGCCTCCTTCAGCGCGATGAACGCGCCCATAAATGGGATGAAAACGGGTGCGCCCACTTTCAACCCGAAGGAGCGCGCCACGATCAGGTGGCCGGATTCGTGAACGAAGATCAGCAAGACAAATCCGACCGCCCATTTCCACCCGTAGAGGCTCCCGTAAATGCCGATTGTAACGAGCATCGACAGCCCCGTCTTCAAGAACGGCGCGAGCTTGAGAAGCGGGAGAAGGAGGAGTTTGATGTAGCCGAAGAATTTGGCAATCAGGACGCCGATGCCGGCGAGAGCACCCATCGCCTTCTTGCCGTTTCCATCCGGCTGGCGAAGCGGCTCGGGATTGACGGGAGCGCGCAGTTCCGCAAAACTCATGGGCGGCCGCAACCGGTCGGACTCCGCGGGACGTTGCTCGTAATTCACAAGGAGATATTCCTCCTGCCACCCTCCCGCGCAAGGTGTTTGCGCATCAAGCTATTTGGCTGCCGGTTCGGCGTGCCACGCTCCGGCTCCATCGCTGACCTTTTTCAGCGGAACGAAGGGATACATCCGAATCCCCGCCGCGTTCTTGTGAATGGCGGCGGCTTCCGTGCTCCAGAACGTTATAAAGCGATAAAGCCGGTCGTCCATCGGGTCGGGCGGCGCGATGGCCTTGTACCGCTCCGAAGCCATAAATCCACCCGGCGACGTCACATTGTTGTAATCCTTTAATTCGTACTTCAATTCAGCGCCCGGCGTAGTCCGAGCCTCGTCGGCGGAAGCCTTGATGTGAGCTATTAATCTCTCGCGAAGGCCGCTCATATCCTTGTTTTTGGCGAGGACCACATCTGGCATAAGATTCAGCGTTCCATCCTGGCTGGCGGTGAGAGTCCAGTCCGTATTGGTGTTATAGATTGGACACGAAAAGTGAAGCACGCCGGGCTGGTCGAGTTTCATCGGCAGATTCCGCCAGATATCGCCAACGAGGGGGCGCACATTTTGCGGCGCAAAAACGGGAGAGGCGGACGGGAGCGCAACATAGTCGGTTTCGAGTGAAGCCAGCTTCGGAGCGATCTTGACGACAAAGAAATAGGCGTACTCCGCATTGTAACGGAGCAGTCCCCAATGTTCGCCCGAAACGGATGGAGGCAGCGTTAGCGGCTTCATCGAAGCGCGGACTTCCACCGATCGTTGCCACTCGAACGGTGTGACTTTCCGCGGATCCTGCCCTTCAAGCCTGAAGTCGTAGATGCCGGTCGGGATCGGTTCGGTTAATGGCTTGATGGGCGTCGAGATGCTGCCGATGTCGGGTGGCGTCGCGCCGGGCTGGTCGCCAAGCGGTCCGCGCCACGCAGCGACCAGGCGGTCGTAATCGGAAGCTCGTCCGCGGATGCGGAGCGGCAGGCTTGCGCGTTCTCTTTTCATCAGGAGCCGCCGCTCTTCTGTAAAGCCACCCTGGCCGTTGGCAACGAACGAGCACCGCACCGCCGACCAGCCCGGGAGCGACAAATCCACGTCGATCTGCTGTTTGTCGCGAGCGTCGTCCGGCAGTTGGAGCTTGAGGTTAAATGCGCCGCCGCGTCCTTGCTCGGCGCTTGTGACACGCTGTCTGGCGCCGTTATAGGACCACGCAAGGCCGGGCGGTGGCTGCGAAGTTTGCCAATACTCGATCGCGAGTCCTCCGCTGAGGTCGGCCATCGGCGCGGGGGCGACCGGGGGCTGTGTCGCCGGTGGAGACGCGCGGCGCTCTTTTTCGCGTTCCCCACCCAGCTTCGGCGCCGGCGTTTTGAAATGGACCCAGGTGGCGATCGCCGCCCCAGCTATGAGGACCGAAGCCAGGATCGGCATCCATGGAAGCGGTCTCGGCCATGGCGGCAACGAGGGTGGTAGGATGAATGTGCGTTTCGTCTTTGGACAGACGAGATTGATACCCGGCTTCCATTTATCTCGTGGAACGGCGATCTCATCGCCCGTGTACGGGGAAAGGGCGAAGCCCGGGCGCCCCGCGATCGTCGTGGCGGCGACCGCCGGCAACTCGCGCGGCAGCACGAATCGATTTCCGGTCTCTGGGCAGCGGAGCGGTCCGCCAGGCACCCATTCGTTTCCGCGCACGGTGATCAGCAATTTGCGTCCGAACGGACTGAAGACCGTTCCGGCCTGCGCATCCTTCAATTTGCCCTCAGGCCGCCAGGGCGGAAGGGCCGCCGGAAGTTTAAGCGACTGCCCGCTCTTTGGGCAGCGAATCGTTTCGCCGGGTTTCCACTTGTCCGGATTGACCTGAAAGAAAACGCCGGGTGCGAACGGGCTTTCCACCATGCCCGGATCGTTTCGGACCGGCATTGCCAGGAGCGGTGGCAGATCGGGCGGCAGCTTGAAAAGGCGCTTCGTCTCCGGGCATCGCATGCGCGCGGCAGGATCGATCCATTGCGATGCCGTTACTTCGACGCGCGGCTTCGATCCGTACGGACTTCGGACATACCCTGGAAAACCGGGCAATGCTTCTGCTGTCTCGATCGCCGCGCCCCGCTGCTCGACGGAGCCGACTTGGTGACGCGCCCAGATCGCGCGAATCTGCTCCACAGAAACCGAGGGATGCCGCGCTCGGAGTTGCTTTGTGGCATCGCTCTCGCTGGCTTCGGGGTCGTTCAGCGCTAAATCGAACGCATCTCGTTCGAGAGCGTAGGAAGGGAAGAGCGGCTCGTTCGTGATTCGGAACCGGCGTCTTGTCTTTGGGCATTCCAAAATGCCGCCTGCCGACCAGAGCGACTCAGGCGCATCCACCTCGGCAAATGGCTTGTAAGGACTTCGAACCCTTCCCGGAAAGCCTGGAACCCACCCGCCTTCGGGCGCCCAATCTTCCAACTCTTGCGGCAGCCGGAAAGGGCGATGTGTAAATGCGCACTCGATCTGCTGTCCGGGCCGCCATTCGTCCGGCTTCACTTCCTGCACATCGCCGTGGAAGGGCGAGCAGACGCAGCCCGGCGTGCCCTTCTCCGTCCTGCCTTCCAAAAGCGGCAAGTCCGATGGCAGGCTGAATCGCAGCCCCGTTGCTGGGCAGGTAAGAACAAAGCCGGGAGTCCAATTCTCCGCGTGGGCCGCAATTTCCGGATGCGGCGCGTATGGGCTGCGCACCTTTCCAGGAGGCAACCCCGAGACCGTTCCAGCTTCCACCCATTCCGGAAGCGCAGCCGGCAAAATGATCGGAATGCCGCTGGTGGGGCAGAGGATCCTGCCACCCGGTGTCCATTGCTCTCTCGGAACGGGGCAGACTTCGCCCGTATAGGGAGATACGATCTGACCGGGCCTGTTTTCGACAATTCCACCGGTGAGGAGCGGAAGCGCGCTGGGCAGGCGCACGGAACGGGCTCGCCCGTTCGGACCTGCGCAAGTGGCTTTTCCGCCTCCAATCCAAAGCCGCGCTGGAACTTCAACCGACTCGCCGGGACGGTACGGGTTCTCGACGAGGCGGGCGGCGCCATCGAGCAGCACCGCGACGGCTTCCCACGCCTCGACGGCGGCGGGTAGCGTCAGCGGCTTCTGTGTGTGCGGGCAGAGGATGCGACCGCCAGCCATCCAGGAAGGAGGCGGCAATTCCCATGCGACTCCCGGTGCATACGGGCTTTCGAGGATGCCGGGTCGCGCAGGATCGGCGATCGCTTGGAGCGACGGGAGGTCGGCTGGGAGGACGAAAACGCGCTGTGTCGTAGGGCAGGCGAGCCGCGCGCCCGGCGTCCAGTCGTCAGGGGGGATCGCGATCCGGCGCTGAAGATCAAATGGGCTTATGGCAATGCCGGGTTCGCCTGGAGGCAGAGCCGCTTCGGGAGGGGGCAGATCGAAGGGGAGGGTGAGCGCTTTGCCGGACTCTTCACACTTGATCTTCCGGCCTGGAGCCCATGCCTCCCACGGCACCCGTTGCGGCTGGCTCGCGTGCGGACTGAGGACGAGGCCGGGCGAGACGACCGTTGCAACAAGGGGATCGAGTTTGGCTGGCAGCCGGGTGTATCTGCCCGATGCCGGGCACCGAACGCGGCCCGACGCAATCCATTGAGCGGCGGACACTTTGATTGGATCGCCCTCCGGCTCAAAAGGACTGCGCACGAGGCCAGGCTGGAGCACTTCGCACAGCGGCTCCCGATCGGAACTCCCCGTCCCATGGTCCGGAATGGGAATGACAGCGGTCCGCTCCCCGGCTTGATGGACCGCGGGATCGACTCCGATCCGAATGGCGGCGGGGTCGTCCCATTCGGAAGCGTGCGACGCGATGCCAGGCTGCGGTCGCCACGGAACACCTTCATTTGCGCAAAGCTCCTTGAGGACGGCGGTCACCGTGGTCCACGGATGCTCATGGCAGAGCAAGTCGCGCAACAAAACGTTCGACCCATGCGCCAGAGAAACCGTCGGCACGTAAGCCGTTGGGGTGAAGCCAGCGGCTGCGGCCACTTCCGAGCCGGTAAGCGATCGATAGAGGAGTCTGCCAAATGCGGGGACCGGATGGAGGTCTGCCGCGGACATCTGGCGAGAGCCGGTGACCGTCTCGTCCATTTCCATTTGATCGCCGCCGCTCGCGGAGCCCGGATTTGTCCGCGTGCATACCATGCTGAAGTGAGCGGCGAAATCGGGCCATTCTGTCAGCGGGAGCACCAAGTTTTGAGGATCGAAACTGCCGGTTTCGAGCGAGGCGCCCGTGAGCCAGATCTCTTCGGTGGCGATTGAGACCGTGGACTTCTCGTTGGCGAGGAGGAAATCCAAGGCAATCGCGATCGGCTGAAGGAAAGTCATTGCCTCAGAGAAAGCGATTCCGCGGCGGACATTCGACCGGGCGCGAAGCACCTCGGCGAGCGGCACATTGGGGAAATACTCTTCCGTATAGGCCAGCAGGTCGCTCGCGAGCAGCACGGAGCGCACTTTCAACAGCGCGCGAGGCAAGGCGGAACTCCGTCCGAGTTCGCCGATTTCACAGAGATACCGCGCCAGCGCTTCGACCTCCGCCTCGGAAGCCTCCTTCAGATCGGCCACGTAGCTGAGCTTCACCGCCTTCTCGGATGCCTTTTCGATGGCTAGATAGGAGGTGTGGCTGCGCCGCGACGAGAGGGGTCCCTGAACGTCGAATGCGCTCAAAAGCGGACCGTTTATGCGTGTGACGGCGAAACCCTCGCGTCCCGCGGCGGCTTCCGATCGATAGCCCGAAGCTGGCATCGGTGGTATTAGGAGAGGGGGGGGATGGGTGCGCGTATCGGCCAGTTTGCTTTCAGCATTGGCCGCGCAAAGCAAACACCCTGCGGGAACGCAGATGGCTCCCGCAGGGTGTTCACGATTTCTTGATTCGGCCCGATTATTAGCGGGACATGCGATCGTACTGATTCACGACGCCGAAATCTTGCGGCGCGGTGGAGGTGTGATGCTGTTCTGCATGGTGATAAACGTGATCGTGATGCACGACGGTGACCTCACGCTCGGTGGTGCAGCTTGAGAACGTGGTCGCAACGGTGATTGCGAGAAGGGCGCTGAATATATATTTCATGTGTTTGTGGGTTGATTAACGGTTGGCACTTTGGCGCCGCCCAGCGCGCTTTTGCAAGCATTTAACCTGCGGCGCGTCTTTTGCCATTTCGGCAACCTCGCCAGCGCGGTGGCGCACTGACGAGGTTTGGGTGGCGTTTGGGTTGATTGTTTACTTGCCAGCTCCGACTGCTCCAGCGTCCACTGGGCGGGGGGCGTTTGGCTCGAGGTGCTGGGCAGGCCCCGCAGTCGATCCGTAGCCGCCGTCAAATGGGGCGTTCACCGTTCCGCGGCGTCCCACCAGGGCGGACCATCCGCAGCGGCTCGAAACGCGAGCGAAATGCACGACGACGTTTGCGGTGCCGTTGTAATCCGAACGCCAGCGCACGCCCGAGAGGCCGTTGTCG
>JBBSFI010000059.1:0-26516 GCA_038238905.1 Chthoniobacterales bacterium
AAATGATTCCATCTTACGAAACGAAAATAAAGCATACCTCGTTATTTCCTTGTAATCGGTGTCCTTAATGATCGCATCGGCGTTGAATCCACACCGCTCAAGCTTCGCCCGGTACTTTGCTCGCCTTGGCTTCTCTGCCTCGAACTTGAGCTTCTGCGTCTGATCGCTCCAGTCGATCAAGACTCCCCAAATCTCCGATGACTTCCACGTAATAGAATCCACAGAAAACCACGGAAGGGTAACGTATCTCGATACACCGACGGGTTTTTTGATGTCGCGCAGAGCATACTCGGCGACCACGCGGTTTTTGGAGCGGCAGAGGATGATTCCGATGGTTGGACGGTCGTTCGCCTTTCGGAATCGATCGTCAACGGCCGAAAGGTAGAAGTTCATTTTGCCGGCGGCCTCCGGCGTGAATTCACGGGCTTTCAGATCGATGACAAAGAAGCAACGGAGATGCAAGTGGTAGAAGAGAAGATCGAGATAAAAGTCCTGATCGCCGACTTCGATATGCACTTGCCGGCCGACGAGCGCGAAGCCCGAGCCGAGTTCAAGCAGGAATTTCTCAACATGCTTGAGAAGGTTTAATTCGACGGCGCGCTCATTGGCGCCCTCACGGAGCGTGAGGAAATCGAACAGATACGGGTCTTTCGTGATTTGCTGCGCGAGATCGGATTGCGGGGACGGCAGCGTTTTGGCGAAATTCGTCACCGCTTTTCCCTGACGCTTGTGCAGAGCGGAATCGATCTGGAGGGCGAGCACGTCACGCGACCAACCATTCTCGACTGCTTTCGCTGCGTACCAGAGGCGATGCTTTGTGCTCTTGAGCTTCTGAACGAGCATAATGTTGTGTCCCCAGGGGAGCCTGAGGAGCGCCTCGGGAGGTGAATCCAATTCTTGCACGGGTCGTGCAAGAATTGGCGCCGGGGGTTTGGAATTCCGCTTGGAGGGAGAAACTTGCACGGGCTGTGCAAGAATTGGAATCGGCGTATGTCCTGCGTACGCGAGACCAAACGCTCTCATCCGCCAGATATTATTTGCTGAGAAACCCTTAATTCCGGGAAACTCGCGTTGAATGTCGCCTGCCAGCCTTTCAATCATCGCCTTTCCCCAACCTTCCTCCTTTTGGCGTGCGGCAATGGCCCGACCGATCTGCCAGCAGGCAAGAATCATTTCTCGACCTGCCGCCAGATGCGCCCGCACTTGAGCGCCGCGCACTCTCGCCTTGATTTCCGCAAGAAGCGCCGGGTAGCTTGCGGGCACAATGCCGGGAATGCGGCTCCGGACTTTAACCGTTGGATTTGGACGACGTACTGGCGTCCTATCGACTCGGGCTTTCTGGGTCTTCATACCTTGACTCCTTGATACCCAACCACGGGCCCAAGTCGAACTCGGAATCGTCCGGATCGGATGGTTGTTTTTGAAGGCCGGAGATGGCAACCGAAAGGATTATGCAGTATTCCAGCGCGAGATTGTTGCACCGGGCTGTGGATGGCGAAAGACGAAGCGGCTGCCATACCATTCGCGCGCATTCCGCCGCTGCCGGTCATTCCGCATCCTCTACGGTCACCACGGCGATCAGACAAGCCACCGTGGCGCCAGCGCTGTTCAGATCAGTGGATGCAATAGTGTGCGGTCCGGCGTCGGTAGTGAAGGCGCCGTTTAGCATCAACGACGGATTGTTGAGGGCGGGCTCGAAAATGCCGACAAGCTTTCCATCGTGGGTGCAAGCCCGAGGGCGGAGAGGAGGAGGGAGCGCATGAGGCTGACGAATTACGATGGGTGCCGGGTTCGCTGGAGCGAGACTAAAGAGCTGCCAAGGCGTGGATTTATTAGCGTCCCCGCAGCCTTTTGGAAGGGTGAAGGGCTGCGGGCGAGGATCCCGCTCGAGCAGAAAGTGACGTGGACGAGAGCTGGGGAAAATTGGCACGCAACGACGCAAGATGGCAAAGATGCCGGCATGTGGTCCTCGCGAAATCTCGTCGTAACCCAGGGAGTCGACTCGGAAAAGCCGTCCACGACGGATCTGTCCAAGCATGTGAGTGCGACGCTCGGCGGCGGATCGAAACAGGTCTCCGTAAACGGTGTTCCCATAACTGTTCCACAGACCGGTTCCACGATTGTGTTTTCCCAGCCCGCAAAAGGAGGGTTGGTCGAGAAATCGATCGTAATCACGTACGGCATGCCATAGATCGGCAATTCGACTCCGGGTGGAAGCGGGCTGCCCGCCCCGAAGCTATTTAAGCTCATGAGCGGACGGCGAGAGTTTCCATCCCAAGCTCGTTTGGCGCACGGAAGATCGTATGCGTCGTCTGGAAAGCCCCTTCAGGCGCTCCCGATTCGCATCGATTACCGCATGAACGTGGAAATTCGTGTGGGTCTTTGATCGACTTCTCCGTTCCTGCTTGAAAATATTTTATTATCCCGCAGCTTTGACCGCTTTCACTTTTGCCCGAATGCGCCGAACCGTCGGCGGTGGGGCAAATGTTTTGGCAGCAGCCCTCGAAATCCCTCCCAGATATGAAAAAAAATAAGTTTGCAGCTCTTCGGAAATTTCCGCTCAAGCGCTACGCACGAGCCTTGGCCTCGATGGCGCCGCTCATCCTTACGGGAAGCATCGGCGGCCTAGGTGTGCTGAAAGCCGTGACCGTGACTTGGACGGACGGCTCAGGCAATGGCCTTTGGGATACGACTTCGACGAACTGGATCACGGGGGCGACGGCGACGACGTATCAGGATGGTGAAGACGTCGTCTTCACGGATGCCGGCGCCGGCACGGTGACGATCGCCTCGGGGCCGAACCCTGTGGGCGACCCGGCGAACACGGGACTCGCGCCCAAGAGTGTACTGGTGAACAGCTCCCTCGATTATACGCTTGGCGGCACGACGGCGCAGAACGGCGGCGATCCGCTTATCGACCCGGTCGGGAGCGCCCTCAAGATTACGAAGCAGGGAACGGGAACGCTGACCCTCACTGGCCAGAACACCTTTACCGGCGGCGTCGATGTGAAACAGGGGACGCTCGTGACGCCAGACATCTTCGGCACCCTGGGCAATGGGAATATCGGGACGGGCACGCTGACGCTGGGCGACGCCGGGCTCAACACCGCGGCCACGCTGGTGGACACTGGAACGGCGAACTCGAACCAGGTCGTGTTCAACAGCGTAGCCCTCGCCGGGCAGGGGGGGGCGATTAAGACCGACCGGACGCTGGACTTTAGCAATGGCTCGGTGCTTACTGGCAGCGCCCCGCTTACGGTGGACAAGCAAAGCGCAGGCGGCGGCACGGTGATCTTCCGCGACGCGTCGGCTTTCACGGGCTCGATCAACATCGTGAATGGCGCGGTGGAAGTCGATAAGATCGGCCTGGGGGCCGCAGGCAAGACCATCACGCTGCCCGCTTCGGGCACTCAAGTCGATGCAGGCAATGCCCCAATCCCGACTTTCATTTACGGCGGCGCCTCCGACGCCGGTTCGCTCACAAATCCAGATCGGCGCCAATTAGTCGTCCCGGCGCTCGGAGGCGTCATCAGCAACAGCGGCACCTTCAACTACTATTTGGGCGGAGGCTACTCGGATCAGAACGTCTCGACCTCCGTCCTCACTGAAGCCGGTACGGGCGGTTTTATTTTCACCGGCCCCGTGACGTTTCACCAGATACCCGTGCTGACAGCGGGGGGCGGATTGCTCGGCTTCACGAATACGAGCACGGTCGCGGGAAGCGCGAATGTCTTTCCGACAGGCGGCGTCTTCCAGGTCTCCGCGGGCGCGACGCTTCTCACCCACATCAATTCGCTTGGCAATGCGACCTTCCAGCTTAACGGCGGGACCATCGCGCTCGTGGGCGAAAATCCAGCGGCAGGATCGGCCTTCGGCTACAACGTCCCCGTTACCGCCACGAACAGCGGGATTTCCTACACAAACGGCACGGAGGCGACACTTGGCGCGCTATCGCTCCCCTTCCTGATGACATTCAACGCATCGAATGGCGCGGCCTCTCCAACATCGACGGTTCGAATGACGCTCGCTTCGACGAGCTTCGGCACCGCGGAGAATTACACGTTCAACGTAAATGGGAGCGCCGATTTGGGGCTTGGCACGGTGGTTGGGCAAACTTCGGGCGGATCCTCGACTACGATTACCAAAGTCGGCGACGGCGCGCTCAGCTTTGACAACAATAAGACAGTCACGAATCTTGCCAGCCTGGACATCCTCCAGGGAGCCGTTCAAGTTGTGACACAGTCCGGTGGTGGAAATCCACTGGCATCGACAGCGATTGCCTTCGATAACAATGGGAATGGAGTGGTTCCGACGCTGGTGCTGTCCAGTTCGGGCGGGAATGTCTCGTACACCCCCAACCTTGCGATCAATAGCTCGGCCACGTTCAGCGCCAGCAAGACCGCGTTCGGCGGCTCGGTGGATGGGACGGCGGCGCTGCCCATCACCGTCACTCTGAATGCATCCCCCGTGATTACCGCAGGCAATATTCTTACCCTGCAAAGCAGCCCCAACTATATTTTGTCGCTGAACGGTCCGATCTCCGGCGGCGGCGATCTGAATGTGCCATCGGGATCCGTGCTGCTCGGAGGAACAAACCAAATTGGCAATTTCAACGTTAACGGCGGCGGCGTCACCGTCTCCAATGCTACGTCTGTCACCGGTGGTGTGACTGTGACAAGCGGAAAGCTAATAGTGAACGCATCGAAAGCGAATGGCCCCGCATTCAATGTGGGTGGCGGTCTAAATGTGAGCGGCGCCTCCACGGTAAATCTCGCCGCGACCAGTTCGTCCGGCCCCGGGACATCGATCGGTTCCAATGTGAGCCTGACAGGAGGCACAACGACCTTCAACGGCGCTTCGTCGCTCGGGGGCGCGCTCTCGGTCTCGAGTGGCGCCAGCGCCATCTTCAATGCGCCCTCGACGGTGACCGGAGCGATCACGGTTTCCACGAGCGGATCGCTTGCAATCTCCGCGCCATTTACCGGGCCATCGAGCGGCATCTCGGTCGGCAACTCCGGCATCCTCAGTTTCAACGGCGCAAACTATCATGGAGGAAATATTGCCGTGGCGGGCGGCGCGGTTTCGATGACGGGATCGACGAACCTTAACGGAGCGGCGATCAATGTGGCTCCGCCAACAAACGGGGCAAATCAACTCATCGAAAGCTTTTATAATGGAAGCGACAGCACGAACAGCCTTACCCAAGGCGATCCCGCTTTTCTGCCAAAGCAGACTCCGACGAGCACGAGAACGTTAACGACAAAGCTCAGCTTTCCCGATTTGACCGGGCATTTTGCAAGCAATATCAATTTCCGGTCGTCCTGGAGTGGTTATCTGTTTCTCAATGCGGGGTTGAACACCTTCGCCACCGCCAGTGACGATGGCAGCGCCATCTTTCTCGATCTAAAGCACGATGGGAATTATTCGGACAGTGGCGATGAAGTGCTAAACAACAACGCGTACCAGGCTACGACACAGAAGGTGAACACGGTCAACATAGCGGCCGCCGGGGAATACCCGATCTTCATCGGGTTTTATCAAGGCGGCGGCGGCCTGTCGATGGAGGCGCGCTTCGGCGCCGGCACAATTGCAAGCTACACAAGTATTCCGGTTATTCTATCGGCGCCGGGTCAAGGCTTCAGCTCGCTGCCGCCTGGCGGCGGAACGGTCGATGTTACCGGAACGTCGCTGTCGGGCGCCATCAACGGCCCCACTTCTATAACGATCGAAGCCAATTCGTCACTGAATGTCCAGAGCGGAGGAGTCACGGGAGTGGCGGGGACGACGACTTTCAGTGTCGCGGCGGGCGGCACGGTGACCAGTGTGGGCACTCTGACCAATATCAAGACTCTCACTCTGGGAGCTGGATCTAACTTTAATCTGACGACACCTTCTGTCGCCAGCGCCGTCACGACGCTGTCGGTTCCCGGTGCGAACACGACTGCGAATCTGGCCCTTGCCGGCAGCCACAATCTCACAGTCACCAGTCTCGATGTGGGCGCTGGCAATACGCTTGCCCTCACCGGCGGCGGCGGAGTGACACTCGCGGGTAACAGCGATGCGGGAAATACGGGGACCGTGAATGTAACAGGATCGACTTTTTCGGCCGGCACAAACGCGCTTCACGGATCGCTTGCAGGCACGGTGAACGGGCTATCCGGCGGCATCGTGACTGGCTACGGAACAATCGCGACGCTTAATCTGACGCCAGGATCGACCGTCGCCCCCGGACCTTCCGCAGCCGCCACTCCTGGATTGAACGGAACGAACATCGCGCTCACCGACGCGATTCTCGCTCTTACTTTTAACAGCGCCACCTCCGGCAGCGAGCTGCACGCAACGAACGCGCTCACGCTCAACGGAAGCGAGACGCTCAACTTCTCGCTTGGCTATCAACCCGCTCAGAACGACCTCTTCACCATATTAAAGGAGGATACGAACGCCGGATTTGGCCCCGGCCAATTGACATATGGCGGAAAGAGCCTGGTCAATGGAACCATATTCCAAGCCATCGGCGGATCGTTCAACCAATACTTCCAGGTCGAGATTGCGTCTGGAGCCGGATCGAGCACCGTCGCGCTCCTGGCGGTACCCGAGCCGTCCACAGCTCCCACCCTCATTTCCGGCCTCGCAGTCATCGGCGGCTTCCGCCGCTGGCGCCGCCGCTCGGCTTAAACTAAGATCTTGTAGCGCCAAGGCGCCTTTCATCCTTCGACTTTCTTCCGCGATTGCCTGCATTTCATTCGTTCATACCCGATCGCGACGGCTGGAAAACGCTTCATGAGGAGATCTGCTTCTCAGGGCCGTATCTGCAAGTCCAGTCCGTAACTGTCACGTCGCCTACACGGTCGGCGCCATTCAATTGGACGGTCTGCCATCGCAAGGCCGCGGTCGTGGTCGCTGCGCGGACGACAGAGGGCAAATTCATTTTGGTTAGACAGGAGCGCGTGCCGATTCGCGCGACCATTTGGGAGTTGCCAGCGGGCCAGATCGACCATGCCACCGAGCAGGACGCCGGCGCGATCCGCGCCACCGGCCTGCGCGAACTCCGCGAGGAGAGCGGATACGAATTGATGCCCGGAGGAGAAGTCGTCTCTCTCGGCCATTTCTTCCCGAGCTGCGGGTTCACGGATGAGCACAGCCACCTGCTCTTGGTCCATCCCGTCGCGCCGGGGCCTTCCGGGCCAGCACTGGATGCAAACGAGATGATTACAGAATGCCGGGCGTTTTCGTCCGAGGAGCTCAAGGCGATGGTCGCATCCGGCGAGATTTGCGATGCAAACACGCTTGCCGCATTCGCGCGGCTCACCGCGATGGATATCCTTTCGGGGCGCACGATCCTGTAATCGTGGCGATCGTTTCGCCGGCTGGCCTCCCCGCGCATCCGCTCTTTCTTTCGATCGCCCTTGCGCGACCCTTCATTTTCGTACTCTCTAACCGCCCATGACCTGGCTCAGCAAGCTCCTGCAAAAGCTCTTCAGCATCCGCGAACATTCGGATGGCGATATCGTAAAGCCGTTCCTTGATCATCTCGAGGATCTTCGCGTGATGCTCTTCAAGATGATCTTCACAGTCGTCATCGGCTCCATTGTGGCATTCTGCTTTCACGGCAGAATCGTCGATCTGCTTCGCGCGCCTCTTGCCGCGGAGCACATACCCCTCAATCTCACCACGTTCCAGTTGATGGAAGGCTTTATGATCTCCCTTAAGCTTTCCTTTTATACAGGCATCGTGGTGGCCTTTCCGTTTCTGCTCTACTTCTTTGCGGGGTTCGTACTGCCCGCCCTCACGCGCCGCGAGAAGCGCCTCATGATTCCCGGCTCGATGGCGGGATTCGCCCTCTTCATCCTCGGCGTGATCGCCTCGTACAAGTTCATCCTGCCGAAGACGATTCGCTTCTTCTACCAGTACAACAACAGCATGGATCTCACGCAGATGCTCCGCGCGCAGGATTACTTTTCGCTCGTGGCGAATCTATCTCTCGCCACGGGGCTTCTTGCTGAATTGCCGGTGCTGGTGCTGGCGCTTTCGGCCCTCGGCATCATCGATTTCCGGCTGCTTTCGACCACACGCCCGTATGCGGTCACGATCATCCTCATCGTGGTGGCGCTCATCGCGCCGTCACCCGATCCGCTCACGTTCCTCACCATGGCCGCGCCGGTTGTCGCGATCTATGAGATTTGCATCTGGATCGTATGGCTGGTGGACCGGCGCCGAGCCAATGGCACCCGCTCTTGAAGCGTGGCGGTTTAATGCGCCCTTTTGCCCCGTTTCTGGGTTGCAGTCGCGGCGCCTCTGTGCGCACTTGCACACGCTTTTCAGCGCTTGATCTACGAAAGAGTCGGTAACCTCACAGATGCTGCTGCGGCAGCGGAGTTTCAGATTCGGAGGCGCAAAATCTAATACCGTCCTTCGTACAGCCAGAGCGGCTCGCCGCAGGGCGATACGATCATATTCGGTCCGTCCGCCACGACCTTTCGCCCATACGGGTAGTGGATATCCTGTTTGTGCGGGCCGGAGGTGAATCGCTCCACCGCCTCGAATTTGTACTCATTTTCGCGCGTGGGGAAGACGCTGCCTTTCGCGATCCAATCAGCTATTGTTTCGCCCCGCGGATTGGCGACATGCACGCGATGGAACGCAGTTCCGGAAGGGGAGCAGCACCCGGACAGCGCGAGAAACCCGACGGCGAATGAAAAAAGTTGGAACCGCACAGACTGGAAACTATGGCAGAAGCGAACCGGCGCCAACTACGAAGCGGCCCGCGCCAATGCCGGGGGGGCATCCCGTTAAGATGAAAACGCCTCTCCAGCATAATGCCGGAGAGGCGCTTTCGGTTGGGAGGGAAACACGATTAATATAGTGCCGTCAGCCATGTGAGCAATGGCAAAATGCGAAAAGTTCAAAGATTTTTCGATTCTTGCTCTCGTGCCTCAAAAATCTCTTTCCCGTATGGCGCAGCCGATGCTTTAAGTCCCCTCGTGAAATCGGTTCTCGCTCTCTTCTTCCTCATGCTCGCCGCAGCCTCTGGCCGTGCGGAGGATCTCCGCCAGCAGGTGATCGCCGAGATCAATTTGGCGCGGACTGCTCCCGGGGCTTACGCCCAAATCCTGGCGTCTCACGATATCGGGCAGCCGCGGGATCGGATGGAAGCAATCCGTTTTCTGCAGCATGTCCGCTCTCTGCCGCCCTTGGCGTGCTCATACGGCTTGAGCTTGGGAGCGCAGCTTCATGTAGCCGACCAGGGTCCGCGAGGAGCCATCGGTCACAACGGGTCGGGTTGGCAAAATACACCCTGGTCGCGCATGGCGCGCTTCGGCCAGTGGGTCGGCTCCGCGGCCGAAAACATCGACTACGGTCATAGCCAGGCTCGCGAGGTCGTGTGCGCCTGGATCGTCGATACTGGGGTATCGAGCCGCGGTCACCGGCGAAATCTCTTCAATCCAAGCTACGGCGTCGTTGGCGTCGCGTGCGGCCCACACGCAAAATATCGTGCGATGTGCGTAAGCGATTTCGCTGGAGCGTACATTGAGCGCGGGGGCGCCTTCGCCAGCCTGTAGCTTCTCCAAGCGCGTTTTGCGCCTCCATATGCGGGCCCGCGGAATGGTTGGGCTCGGATTCGTCAGCTTCTCCGCTTGCACTTCTCCCGCGCCCCTTGTTCACTCCTCGCGCGATGCCCCAAGCTGCGATGAGTCCCTCGTCTTCCCCACTGTCGGCCGTTGCCGCCACAGCTCGATACCGGCGTGTGGTGCTGAAGCTGAGCGGGGAAGCGCTGAAAGCCCCCGGCACTCCCGACACCATTTCGCCGCAGATCGTTCAGCAGATTGCACAGCAGGTCAAGGACGTGCACGCACTCGGCGTCGAGCTTGCGATCGTAATCGGCGGGGGCAACATCTGGCGCGGTCTCACCGCAAGCCATCGCGGGATGGAGCGCACCACAGCGGACTACATGGGCATGCTTGCCACGGTCATAAACGGTCTCGCTCTGCAAAGCAGCTTGGAAGGTCTCGGCCTCGCAACACGGGTGCAGACCGCGATCCCCATTCAGAGCGTCGCAGAGCCGTTCATCCGGCGCCGCGCCATGCGCCATCTCGAACTCGGCCGGGTCGTGATTTTTGTAGCCGGCACTGGCAATCCTTTTTTCTCGACCGACACCACCGCCGCGCTTCGCGCGAGCGAAATCGGCGCCGAAGTCATTCTTAAGGCCACGAAGGTCGATGGGGTGTACACAGCCGATCCGTTCAAGGATCCCACTGCCGTGAAGTACGATCGCATAGGCTATGCCGAGGCGCTTTCCAAGCGTCTTCAAGTGATGGATTCGACCGCGTTCTCGCTCTGCATGGACAACAAAGTGCCGATCATTATCTTCGACATGATGTGCCCCGACAACATAAAGAACGCGGTGCTCGGCCACCCGGTCGGAACGCTTGTCTGCGAGCAGTAAGCAGGCTCGCTTCCCACATTTTTAACTTGCTATGGAACCCGATGAAATCCTCTTGGAAACCGAGGCGGCGATGGAAAAGGCGTTCGACTACATGAGCCACGAATTTGCGGCGGTGCGAACCGGCAAGGCTTCGCCTGCGCTCGTCGAGAATTTCGATGTCGTTGCATACGGCACACCGATGAAGCTGAAGCAGCTCGCGCTGATCACCACTCCTGAGCCCCGCCTCCTCGTTATTCAACCATTCGACGCTTCGACTACGCGCGACATCGAAAAGGCGATCAAAGAGTCCAGGCTTGGAATCAATCCGATCACCGATGGCAAG
This sequence comes from Chthoniobacterales bacterium, assembly GCA_038238905.1. GTDB lineage: Bacteria > Verrucomicrobiota > Verrucomicrobiia > Chthoniobacterales > Chthoniobacteraceae > JBBSFI01. The sequence continues at coordinate 10,767 of JBBSFI010000059.1, forward strand.
GTGATCCGGCTGCCGATGCCTCCTTTGACGGAAGAGCGCCGGCGCGAGCTCGTGAAAGGAATCAAGCAGATGTCGGAAGAGGCGCGCGTCCGCATCCGCTCATCGCGGCGCGACGGGATGGAATTGCTTAAGAAAGGGCAGAGCCATATCGCGGAAGACGTTCTCGCCAATTACGAGAAGGAGATCCAGAAGCTCACCGACCAATATGTGCGCCAGATCGAGGAGTCGCTCGATTCCAAAGAGGCGGACATCATGAAGGTATGACGCCGATTCCACTCTCCTGCATGTTGCGTCTGCGCTGCGGTCCGGCGATCACGGCCATTGTCATCGCTTTTGCATCCGCGGCCCCCGCTGTTGGCCGCTCCCATCGCCCCCCGGAAGCCGCGTCCGCGCCCTCTGGGCCGGTTGTCCGCTGGGCGCCGGGGTTCACGTTTCCCGCTCCAGGCACTCAGGCAAAGACTCTCCGCAGTTTGCGCGGCCAGCCCGTTGTGCTCGTAATTGCGGATTCGCCGCAGACCAAGGCGCTGCGCAAACAACTCAAAAACCTGCGCGAAATCTATCAGGAATTTGCGAGCCGCAAAGTGGTCTTCGTTGCGGCTTTCAAAAAGACCGTGCCGATTTCGGTCGAGTCGGATGTTCCATTTGCGATCGCAAACGACGGGCCTTCGGTGGCGGCCTCCTACGGGATCGAAGGGGATTTTTCTCTGAACATAATCGGCAAGGACGGCAATCTCGATATGACTACGACGACTCCGCAGACCGCGCGGCGCATTCGCGACGTAATCGAGAACTCCTACGAGGTCCAGGCGGCCTCTCGCAAGGCAAGTCCCGAGACCGAACGGCAATAATTGCGCCCGCGTGCGGATCGCCGTCATCTCCGATACGCACGACAGGCTGCCAGGCCAGTTGGTGGGAGCTATCGCCGCGGCGGACGAGATTTGGCACTTGGGCGACGTTACACAGGAGTCGCTGCTTCACCAGATCCGGCAAATCGGGCCGTCGGCGCTGGTTGTCCGTGGGAATTGCGACTCGCACCTCCATTGGCCGCTGGAACTTTCGCTCCGGCGGGAGGGATTTCGTATCCGGCTCGTCCATATTCCACCCGCCAGCGCTCCAGCCGGGATCGACTTGTTGCTGCATGGTCACACGCACGTTCCAAGAAACGAAGTGCTAGGCGGTGTGCGCTTCCTTAATCCTGGCTGCATCACTCGGCCCAATCGGGGGTCTCCCGCCAGCTTCGCCTGGCTTGAGTTGACGAAAGGCGCGCCGCTAAACTGGCGGCTCATACCGCTCCAGACGCTTCAATAATTAAACGACGCCGCCCAGTAGCAGCGTCTCGACTTCACTGCCGGGAATAGGTGCATGTCCAGGCGCGATGCGGATAAGACCGTTCGCTCCAATCAGCCCAAAGAGATCGCCGGAGCTCCGCCAGCTCAGAGGATACACAACGAGATCCCCCTCATGGATCGTCACGCGCGCGGGCCAAAAGGTTTCGCGCGCGTCCGCACGGAGCGGGATCGGACCGGCAACGGGCAGCTTGATGATTGGCCAGGACGGAGGCGCACCCTGCATGCGGTCCAAAGCGCCGCGAATCGCAGCATGAAATGTGACAAAATGCGCCACAGGATTTCCCGGAATAACAAACGCCGACTGCCCGCCCCGCTTTGCAAAGATGAGCGGCTTGCCTGGCCGCATCGAGACTTTGTCGAATACCACCTCGAAGCCAGTTTCGCGCAAGGCTCGCAACCCGAAGTCGCGCTCTCCGACGCTTGCCCCGCCGGAGATCAGAAGCAAATCCCAGGTCTCGGAAGGCGCCATCCGAATCTTGCCGCTTAATGCGTCAAGGTCGTCTTTGCAACGCTCCTGCCGCACCATTTCTGCGCCAGCTTGTTTTAAGAGCGCTGCGATCAATGTCGAGTTCGAGTCGCGGATCTCCCCTTGCGACGGTGTGGTTCGCGGATCGACCAGTTCGTTGCCCGTCGCCAGATGCAGCACGCGCGGCGCCGCGGACGCCAGTGCTTCGACGCAGCCGATTTGAGCCAGGACCGCCGCTTCGCCGGCTCCAATGCGCGCGCCCGCCGCGAGTAAGAGCGACCCAGCCCTCACGTCTTCTCCGCGATAGCGAATATGCGATTCGCGGCCGGGATTGATGGGATGCATCCACTCTCCTTCGCGCCGGACATCCTCCTGCATGAGCACGCGCGAGGCGCCTGCCGGGATCGGCGCGCCCGTGAATATCCGCGCGCATTCGCCCACGCGAATTTCAAGGTCCGCGCCCCGACCCGGCTGCACTTCGCCGATGACTCGGAAGCGCACGGATGCATCGCCTCCCCGCACGGCGTATCCATCCATCGCCGATCGGTCGAACGCTGGGAAATCGTGCGTCGCAGCCACATCCTGAAGGAGGATCCGCCCCAGCAGATCGGGCAGCGAGCAGACGATGGGTGGGCTGGGCGCTATCGCCTCCGCGATAAGATTGCGCGCGTCTGCAAGAGAGATCACGCTTGCGAGGTACGCGACGAACGAGGCGAAGACAAGCGGCAGCAGGGAAAAGGACAAGGAGCGCCTTCAGGCTATGGTGTTAAACGCTAAGCACCACGGCGATTAGGAGTAAGAGCACGCGTCGTCAGACTCTCACGGGGCGAACGCGCGCCACAGCGCTTCGGAAAAAAGCCCCGCGTTGTCCAGGAGCTGGCGGGCGAAACTCGCGCAACTTACGCCACCCGCGAGGATGAGCAGGAAGGTGAGCACCACGAGGTTCATGATATAGATCACCACCGTCGAGAAGAAGGTCCCATGCACGGTGAGATCCGACTGGCCTTTCGGAATCATCCAACAGGTGAAGCTAAGGTGAAACGCCCAGGTGGTCCCGATCGCTAGGAAAAGCCATTGCAATGCCGTCACGCCGAGAAGCTCCGACGCCGGAGACGCAAGATTGTAGAACAGATTGAGCACCCCGTACACCGCGACGACGGCGATGCTGTAGATCGGATAGAAATAGGGAGAAAGCGCTATCCAGAAATTATGCGTATCCGTAACGATGTGCCCCCCTTCGCGGGTAACCCGGAATTCGCGAACCCGCCCGCCCATAAGCCAGACCCACACCGCGTGCGTGAGTTCATGGCCGAAGATATAGAGCCGGAGCGGACGCGGCTCATGAAGTGTCCAGATCGACCCGAAAAACCAAAGGGTCCAGAGGATCGCTCCAAGGCTGAAAAACCAGAATTCTTCTGACGCCCAAAAAGCGGAATGGAGCGCGGCGCCCGTGAACGAGTCGAAGAATGTGACCGTAAGGAGAAACCCGATCGGAAGCAGAAAGAGAGCGATCGCGCTGTTGAGCCATCGCCTTGGGATAGCCCACGGAGCGGGGCGTCGGCTGGCTTGCGAGAGCAGCCGACGCGGCGTTTTGCGATTGGCCCTTTTTTTGGGCGGGCTGGGTCGAAGCGGTGCTCCCACAGTTTGAGACCGTCTGCTTACCCGCCGCGGGATAAAGCGGCAAATGGAAATGAATCGCCTGGCTTCCTCGAAGCGCCGCGCACGCCCGGCATTGCGTCCGGGTGCGACGCTCTCTATGCTGCGTTTCCAAAGTGAGCGACCCCGCCATCTCCATCGAGAATCTTACGAAGGTCTTCCGGCTTTCCCTCAAGCGCGAGACCCTCACCGCTGTGCGGAATCTCTCGCTGCGTGTCGAACCGGGCCAGGTGTACGGTTTGCTCGGCCCAAATGGATCGGGAAAAAGCACCACGATGAAAATCGTGCTCGGCCTCGTCGCACCGACCAGCGGCGCCACCCGGATTTTTGGGCGCGACTCGACCGATGTCAGCAGCCGCGAAGACGTCGGGTTTCTCCCGGAAAATCCGTATTTTTACAAGTTTCTCACTGGCCGGGAGACGATGCACTTTTTCGGCAAACTTTGCGGGCTGGGCGGCGCCCGCCTTCGTGATCGCAGCATGGAGCTCCTGGAACTGGTGGGGCTGCGCGACGCAGCGGGCCGCCGGATTGGTGGCTACTCGAAGGGGATGCTCCAGCGCATCGGCCTGGCGCAGGCGCTTATTCAGGACCCACGGCTCCTCGTGCTCGACGAGCCCACGGCAGGTGTCGATCCGGCAGGCTCGCGAGACATCCGCGACCTTATCCTGAAATTCAAGGCGCGCGGCATTACCGTGCTTCTCTGCTCCCATCTGCTGGGGCATGTGCAGGAGATCTGTGACCGCGTCGGTATTTTGGATCGCGGCGTCCTCGTGCGCGAAGGACCTCTCGATGAGTTGATCTCGATCGAGAATCAGACCGAACTCATTCTTGAAAATGCGAGCGCCGCCCTGCTCGCCGACATCGAGCAGAAGGCGCTTGCGAGCGGGGCGCGAATCGTGGACTCGCGCAAACCACAGACCACGCTCGAACGGTATTTTCTGGATGTAACGGGCGGCCCGGCTAGACGTGACCCTTAAAAGCCGAAGAGCAACCATGAGCGCCCTCCCCGTAACTTCGCACCGCAGCTTTTCGCCCTCGCGCGTGCTGGCGATCTGTTCCATCACGCTTCTGGAATTGATCCGCCTGAAGGTGTTCTACATCCTTCTGCTTTTCTCCGTGGCGATCATCGGTTCATCACTTTTAATGGTGGACCTTACCTTCCAGGAAGAGTTCCAGATGCTGAAGGATGTGTCGCTCGGCGCCATGTCGATCTTTACGTGGCTCCTGGCTGTTCTGCCGACCGCTCTGCTGCTTCCGAAGGATACCGAGGACCGCACGCTCTATACGATCCTCGCGAAGCCGGTGGGACGTTTCGAGTACCTCCTCGGCAAATTGCTCGGCGTGCTTTGCATGGTGGCGATCGCCACGGTGCTCATGACGGCGGTTTCCTACGTGGTGCTCTACGTCCACGAGCAATCGGTGATACACAGCACCGCGCGCCTTGTTCCGCCAGAGCAGGTCCAAGCCGCCACCGACTCGATCCGGGCTGCTGCTTTTGGCGTCAATCTGCTGCCAGGGGTGGCCGTGCTCTACTGCAAGGCGGCCCTTTGCGCCGCTCTCACACTTTTCATCTCGACCTTCTCTTCGTCGTGGATCTTTACGGTTTCCATTTCCGTTTGCGTCTATCTGATCGGCCATGTGCAATCGGTGGCGCGTGACGCGATGCAAATGAAGCATCCGATGGGCGACGCGCCGTTGTGGAATTCGCTGTTCCTGCTCGTCGTTACGGTTTTCTTTCCCGATCTTCACATCTTCAGCCTCGTGGACGATCTCGCAGTCGGCACGCCTGCCCCGCCACTTCTCATCGCTGAGGCTTGCGGACTCGGTCTCGCCTACACATGCGGCTATCTGCTGCTCGCGTACCTTATGTTTGCCTGGAAGGAGCTATGAAGCGCGTCGTGCTCGCGATCGTTGTGCTTGGCCTCCTGGGAGCGGCCAAGATCCCCTTCGAAACGGATCTGAGCCGGAAGTTTCGAGAGGCCCATTTCCATCAGGGCCAGGTCAACCTCAGCATGCGTAATCAGCTCGGGCAGATGGGGTCGATCGCCGCGCTCAGCGGTTTTCGCTCAGTGGTGGCCGATTACCTTTGGATCCGCGCGCATGTGGCGTGGGAGCACACTGAGTGGGGCCGCATGAAGCTGCTCTTCGACGCGGTGACATCGCTCCAGCCGCGCTCGCTCCTCTTCTGGGAAGGCGCCTCATGGCACATGGCGTACAACGCAAGCGTTGCCGCCATGCGCGACGACCGACAGCCGCGGGAGGCGCTGCGCATCCGGTCCCGCGACGAGTTCTACCGCATCGGCGAGGATTACCTTTTGCGCGGAATCAACTACAATCCCGAGCGAGCGGAATTATTCGACCGGCTTGGCACGCTCTACCGGGACAAGATGAAGGATCACTGCAAGGCGGCCTGGGCCTATTTCGAGGCAGAAAAGCGTCCCGACGCCATGGGGTACGTGCCGAGGATGGCGGCGTACGAGCTCGCTGCGTGTCCCGGCCACGAGCAGGAGGCGTACGGGCTCCTTGTGGACCTTTTTCACCAGGGAAAGCAGCAGCGATTGCCAACGCTTCTGATTTTAATCGATAAATTGCAGAAAGAATTGCAAATTCCCGTTGCGGAACGCATCGACATCACTGCCGATTTGCGCGAAGGCACTCCCCGTTAAATCTCATGCGATACGCCATCTTTGGAGACATCCACGCCAACCTCGAGGCGCTTCAAGCCGTCTTGAACGACGCCGAGGCGCAGAAAGTGACGGACTACGTCTGCCTCGGGGATGTGGTCGGGTACAATGCCAACCCGCACGAGTGCGTCCAATTGATCCGCGATCTCGATTGCCCGGTCGTGAAGGGCAACCACGACGAAATGGCCTCTCTGGAGGATGACCTCACCGGTTTCAATCCGCTCGCGGAGGAGGCGATCAACTGGACCCGCCAGCAATTGCGGGCAGAGGATAAACAGTGGCTCCGCGAGTTGAAGATGACTCGCCTCGTGAAGGGATTCACGATCGTCCATGCGACCTTGGACACCCCGCACAAATGGGGATACGTCTTCAATCAACTCGACGCCGCGGCGAGCTTCAACTACCAGCACACGGAAGTCTGTTTCTACGGCCATACGCACGCCCCCCGCGCCTATATTCGTGACGCCTCGGTAAAGACGGTGGTGCTGGACAAGCTGCAAATCGAGCCGGGAAAAAAATACTTCGTCAATGTCGGCTCGGTTGGCCAGCCTCGCGATGGCGACTGGCACGCGGCATATTGCATCTACACCCCGGAACGTAATCTCATCGAGTTGCGCCGCCTCGAGTACGACATCTGGACGGCGCAGGATAAAATCGTGGAGGCGGGCTTGCCCCAACGGCTTGCCGACCGGCTCGCTTTGGGTAAGTAGCAGCGCCCTTCCCCGCCCGGCAGGGTGGATGAAAAGAGTCTTTGCCATTTCGCACGCACGCCATTCCGGACCGCCGAAGGAGATCTTGATTGTCAAACCGAGTTCGCTCGGGGACATCGTCCACACGCTCCCGTCCGCTGCGCTCATCAAGCGCCAGTGGCCGGAGGCCCGGCTGCATTGGCTTATCAACTCGGAATGGGCCCCGCTGCTTGCGGGAAATCCGTACGTCGATGAGATCGTCGAGTTTCCCCGACGGACATTCCGCGGCTTGCGCGGTTCCCTCAGGATCGCACCGTGGGCCGCCGATCTGCGCAGGCGCCTTTCGGCGGATTTGGTGCTCGATTTTCAGGGTCTCTTGCGGAGCGCGCTGCTTTCCAAATTGTGCAAAGCCCCAAAGGGCCGCGTCGTCGGGCCTTCCGATGCGCGCGAGGGTGCTCGCCTATGGTACGATGAGGTTGCCGATGTCTCCCATTGTGCCCACGCCGTCGATCGGTGTCTCGCGATTCCGGTGCGATTGGGAATCGCCCTTCCGGAGCGCAGTGCGCTCGGCTGGCCGCTGCCTGGCGGCGAGCCGCCTGCGGGGGCGGCTCTTCCGCGCCGGTTTATCCTCCTGCATCCATTTGCCCGCGGATCTGGAAAATCGATGAGCGATGGAGATGTGGCCGCGTTTTGCGAAGCCGCGGCGCCGCTTGCGGTTGTGATCGCAGGACGTGTCAACCGCCAGGCGCCTCGGCTGCCAAACGTCGTGGATCTCTTAAATCGCACGTCGCTTCTGGAACTCATCTTCGCGATCCGGCGCGCCGCGTTCGTGGTAAGCGTCGATAGCGGGCCGATGCACATCGCCGCGGCGCTCACCGATCGCCTGCTCGCGGTGCATTCCTGGAGCGATCCGATAGAATACGGGCCGTATCGGCCCCTCGCCTGGGTATGGAAAGGCGGCCAATTATGCCAGGTCCACGATCTCCGCGGGGTTTCCGGGCGACTTCCCGCGCCCGACTTTCGAGCCGTCGCGGAATGGACGATGCGCCAGATCGGGCAAGACGTGTCATAATCGGAGCCGCAAAGTTGCATCCGACGATTCGGAGGGATACCGTGGTGGCAGTTCTTTTTAGTAACCCGCAGTTGCATCACGAGTGATCCCGCCAAACGGCGGAATCTGCCAACCTGGTTTGGGGAAACCAAGGTGGATGCTGGAGACCGGTTGTCTCTGGCGATGTGCGCAGGCCGTTTTACGGCGTGCGAACCAATTCTCCCTTGATGTGTCTGCTATATTGCAAAACAGACATCATGCTTCCACAACTCTCCCTGCGGGTGAATCCCGCAAATCCAAACCATCACCTTTGGAACAACAACGGCACATGGTTCATCCATTACGTCGTTCATCCCACGCCCTTCACAAAAGAGCGCGTGCGCCGCTCGCTCGGCACAAAAAGCCTCGAAGAAGCGCGCGCCTTGAGGGACGAACTGCTCGTTACGAAGGATTGACGGGCGCCATCCTGCCTCGCCCGCAAGCCGGACGGCCTGGTCCCTGCGGAAGCCGCAATCGAACCGCGCCCGCTTTTCCGTCTCAGACTCGCAGCCTCACGTGACACGAGCTTAGTTTGGAAGCCGTTGCGTTGCACCATAAGAATGATCCCAAACCTCCGCGATCCCCGCGCCCCCGCGTGAAACTCTCAGTCCCTCAAGTCCACACACATCAATTCGTGCGCGTCGCGCAGATAAAGCCTCCCATCGGCATACGCTGGATTGCACCAGGTATTGCCGCAGACTTGGACGCGCGAAATCTCCCGGTACTCGTGAGGATCCGCCGCGAACAGCGCCAATTCCCCCGAGTCGCTCAACATGAGGATGTTGCCGCCCATGATGAGAAAGCTGGCCTCTGCTTTGTCCGCGCTCGTGATAATGAGGCCGGTTTTCTCCCACTGGATTTGCCCGGTCGCCGGATCGATGCAGAGGATATTCTTATTTGGCCCGAGGCCATAGAGGTGATCGCCAGTCAACACGGGCGTCGAAAAGTTCATCGCCGCATCCTTGGTGACCCATCCCTCGCTCGCCGCAAACTCGTCTCCACTCCGCGCAATTTTAATTCCGACTAGCCCGATCTGGTGCGAACCGACAACGACTATGTCTTTCCAGACGACAGGCGTTGTGACGTGACGCCCCAAGGCGGTCTTTAGCGGATGGCGCCAGAGCAGCTTGCCGTCGGCCGGATCCAGCCCGATCAGCGCCTCCGCGGTAAAGCTAATTAGCTGCCGCTTGCCGCAACTCTCCGCCATGAACGGCGCGGCGTAGGCGGTCTGATCGCTCTGCGATTTCCAGATCACCGTTCCATCCATCTTGTTGAATGCGACGATGCTCGCGCCATTCAATCCGCCGGCTTGCACAAAGAGGCGATCCCCTTCGATCAGTGGCGATCCGTTCGCACCGTGCCTGCTCGCGCCGGAAGCTTTTCCCTTTTCACCGATATAGATTGCCCCTAGATCGTCCACATAGTTGGTCTGCCACGATACCTTGCCATCGGCTGTCGAGAGACACCGGAGAGCGCCCTTCGTCGCCTGCACGTACACCCGGTCTCCATCGACAGTCGGCGCACAGCGCGGGCCGATGCCGAATCCATCGCGATGAGACGAAAAGATCGTCGCGCGCCACAGTTCCTTGCCCGTGGCCGCATCCACCGCGTGCGCCACTTCCTGCGCCTCCTGGTTGTCCAGGTAGAACACCGTGCCTGCGGCAATCACAGGTGATGCGAATCCCTCCCCGATCGCTATCCGCCAGACGATGTGCGGCTCCGCGGCCAGCTTCGACGGCACATATTCGCCCGCTGGGACCTGGCCCGTGCGCGACGGCCCCCGCCATTGCGGCCAGTCCGATGCGGCTGCAACGGTGCAAAATGCGAGCGGGATCAGAGCGATGGGGCGAAACATGCGGCGCACGAATACAATCCGCGAGCGCGCCCCTTGAAAGGAGAAAGCCTCACACAGCGCCGAAAATCAGCGAAGCGTGGCATCCCCAAAAGCCGAGCGAATTCGACATCGCGTAGGCAAGGCTTGCGGATTTCGTCTTCAACGGCTGCACGGCGATCGCGCAGAGCGGATCTTGATCGAAACAATTTGCGGTGGGCGGAATGACTTGCCGCCGGAGCGCATGCGCGCAGAGCACCGTCTCCAGTGCCGCGGTGGCTCCCATGCAATGGCCCGTCACCGGCTTCGTCGATGTGCATGGGATCGCCGATCCGAACATGCCGAGCACCGCTTGCGATTCGGCTGCGTCCCCCAGCCTGGTGCCAGCGCCGTGCGCATTGATGTAATCGATTTGGCCGGGTTGCAAATCCGCCGTTTCCAGAGCGCGCCGCATTACCCGAGTCAGGCCTGCCCCGCTGGAATCTACTCCGACGCGTCCCGTGTGATCGGTCCCCGTTCCCCAGCCCGCGAGTCGCGCGAATACGGCGGCGCCGCGCGCTTCGGCGGCGGCATGCTTTTCCAGAACCAGAAAGGCGCTTCCCTCGCCGACGGCAAACCCGTTTCGGGTGACATCGAAGGGTCGGCAGGAGAGCCGGGGATCGTCGTGGCTCCCCAGCACGCCCGCAGCCTGGAATTGATCGAGCAATGCCGCTTCCAGCGGCGCCTCTGCCCCGCCTGCGAGCATCGCATCCGCGTTTCCAAGCAAGATCTGTTCGGCGGCGTATGCGATTGCAAAGGCCGCGGAAGCGCATGCCGCAGAGAGAGTCATCCCAGGCCCAAGGCAGCGAAACGTCTGCGCCAGCGCTCCGCTGAGCGAGGCGAAGGTCGTATGCGGCGCAATGGATGCCACGCGGCGAACCGGCGCGCCGATCGCATTGCGCCCGTTCCATAGCGCGCCGCGTGAGGATCCCACCGCGATTCCGATCCGTTCTGGCGGGTGCACACCGGATATCGCCGCATGTTCCCACGCCTCCCGAGCCGCCAGCGAGGCGAGTTGTGTGCAGCGGTCCATCGTGCGAAAGCGCGGCACGCCCGCTCCCGCGGGATCGATCTCCGGCGCCGCGCACACCGCAAAGCCGCCGCTTGCGCCGAAGTCCCGCCACTCCGCCGAGCTTCTCCCTTCCGCGGCAGCGTCCCATAGCGCCGCCGCGCCTGCCCCCGCCGCGCAATAGGCGCCCATTCCCGTGATGACGATCGGATGATCTCGAAGCAGGATTGCCAGCGGGGATGAAATCACGGGAGCAGTAGGCACGCAGCTCCACAGGCAAGCATGGGAGGACGATTATCGCTTGATAATTCCGTCGCAAATGGAGAATCAAATGCGCCCATCCGATCGCCGCGATGGCCGACGCTCTCGCTCCACACTCAACCGAACGTTTCCAACTCAACTCCTCCCGTGGCCACTATCGCTGTATTCGGAACTCTCGACACCAAGGCGGAAGAGCACGGTTACGTCGCCGAACTGATTCGCCAGAAGGGGCATAAAACCTTTTTGATCGATGTCGGCACCGGAGACAAGCCGCGCTTGACCCCCGATTTTACGCGCGAAGAAGCGGCGAAGCTCGCCGGCATCGACCTGCCCGCCGTCGTGGCGAAGCACGACAGGGGAGAAGCCGTCGCCGCCATGGCAAAAGCCGCCCCGCTCGTGCTCGCCAGGCTCCATGCAGAGGGAAAGATCGATGGCGTCATCTCACTCGGCGGCGGTGGAGGAACCGCGATCGCCTCGGCCGGAATGCGCGCTCTTCCACTCGGCTTTCCCAAGCTCATCGTCTCGACGCTCGCCAGCGGCAACACCGCGCAATATGTCGGCGTGAAAGACATCGTCATGATGCCGAGCATTGTCGATGTAGCCGGCCTCAATCGCGTTTCACGCCGCATCCTCGCGCTCGCCGCCGGAGCCATCTGCGGCATGGTCGAGACCGGGAAACCAGCGGCGGAAGATGGCAAGCCGATCATTGTCGCCAGCATGTTCGGAAACACGACCGACTGCGTGCAGCGGGCCCGGCCGCTTCTCGAAGACGCCGGGTACGAAGTCCTTGTCTTCCACGCCACAGGCGCGGGGGGGCGCACCATGGAGTCGCTCATCGAAGCAGGCATGGCTGCCGGCGTGCTCGATATCACCACCACCGAGTGGGCTGATGAACTCGTCGGCGGGTTCCTGGGCGCCGGCCCGGGTCGGCTCGACGCTGCGGCAAACACCGGCACCCCCGCCGTCATCGTCCCGGGCTGTCTCGACATGGTGAATTTTCACGCCCCCGAGTCCGTGCCTGCAAAATTCGAAGGGCGCACCTTTTACCACCACAATCCGCAAGTCACCCTTATGCGGACCTCGAAAGGCGAGAACCACGAACTGGGGCGCATCCTGGCCGGGAAAGCCAATGCATCGAAAGGCCCCGTCTCCGTCCTGATCCCCGAGCGCGGCGTCAGCGTCATCAGCGCCGAAGGCCAGCCCTTCCACGACCCGGAGGCAGACGAAGCGCTCTTCGACTCCCTCAAGGCATCGCTCCGCAAAGACATCCCCGTCATCGAAATGGATTGCCTCATCAACGACCCGGCCTTCGCCGAAGCCTGCGCCTCAACCCTGCTGAAACTCATCGCTTCCGTGCCTCGGCGATCCACAGCCGTCTGCGAGGAATTGCCCGGGCGCCATCCTGGACCGCAGGCCGCATGATCGTGGGCTGGCTTTCACGGTCGCCCTCACTCCTCCCACGCCACAAGCGACGGCTTTCCGCGACTCCCTCGCTCGCGTGGCAAACTGCGGTTATCGGGAGTACATCCGCGATGGATTGGATGGATGGCATCAGCTCGAACCAGCGGACAGTGGGCTCGTCGCAAACACCACTACCTCCGAAACTATTGCGGCATAACGACAAAGTCGATGCGCAACAAGTTTAGGTTGGTCTACCTCGACGTGATGGCAGGACCGGGTTGTTGCAAAGAGGAGAAGACAGGCGATGAGTTCCCGGGTTCGCCATTCGTCGCGTTGGACTTCGACTTCTCCCGTTACTTTTTCAACGCTCGGAAAGCGAAAACCTCGCGTTGACCGGATTCTTGGGCCATTCTCTTTGGCGGCAATGGCAATCTCGCGACTCCTCAGAGGTCGGCCGAATGGCAGTCGATGATTTCTGCCGTCAGATCGAAGCGCAGGGCTTTCGCGGAAGCCGTCACATTTCCGTCCCGGAGACGAACCCTTTCTACCGTTTCGTTCTGTTCAGTCGCCATGAGCTTGCCAACGCTTTCTGGGAAAAAATCCTTCGAACCGACGAAAACAGGCCAGCGCGGATTTCAATTCTAGACTACCTTTGTCAACGACATGAGCGATCAATCCAAGATCGAATGGACCGATGCCACCTGGAACCCCGTCCGCGGTTGCACAAAGATCAGCCCGGGCTGTGTCCATTGCTACGCCGAGACGTTCGCCGAGCGCTTCCGAGGCGTTCCGGGACACCCTTTCGAACATGGCTTCGATGTCCGAATCGTGCCCGAGAAGCTCGGTGATCCCCTTCGTTGGTCTGGGTCGCGCCGCGTTTTCGTCAATTCGATGAGCGATCTCTTCCATATTGGGGTTCCCGATTCGTACATCGTCGATGTGGCGAGAGTCATGCGGCTCGCCAACTGGCACACCTTCCAGGTTTTGACCAAACGACCCGAGCGAATGATTAAGCTGCTTGGGAGCAGGCTACGCAGTGCGGCGGGACAAGATCACATTGGGTGGGGCGTCAGCGTGGAAAATAAACGACATGGAATTCCACGTATTGACCTGCTCAGGTGCGCGGCTGTCTCCGTCCGCTTTTTGTCGGTGGAGCCTTTGCTAGAAGATCTCGGTAGAATTGATCTATCAGGCATCAGTTGGGTAATCGTCGGAGGCGAAAGCGGACACGGCGCCCGCCCAATGAAGCCAGAGTGGGTGCGGAATTATCCGAGACCAGTGCGCTAAGGCCAAGGTGCCGTTTTTCTTTAAGCAGTGGGGCGGGGTCCGAAAAGCCGAGACGGGTCGGGTACTAGATGGCGCGGTATGGGGCGAGTTGCCAGCAACGAGCACAAACCCCGTGCCAACTGTAGCGGAAAGGCGCCGAGCACTTGAATCGCTGTCCGTTTAGCCGGCTACGCGGTCGCCTTCGCGCAACGCATTAAAAAGGCGCATAAAGGGACATGCCGTTTGAAGGCATATTACCATCGATCAGCACCTGGCTCTTGAAGTGCCATCCATGCACGGCGATTTTCGCAACGCTCTCCAGTTATGATTCCATCGCTCTTCCGAGTTTCCTTGCTGGCGTCGCTTTACCTTTTGGCCTCAGGCGGAATGGCATTCTCTGCCGCGGCGCCGAACATTGTACTGGTTATTGCGGATCAATGGCGTGCGCAGGCTTTCGGTTTCGCGGGCGATCCAAATGTCAAAACTCCGAATTTTGACGGTCTCGCAAGTCAAAGTGTCCGATTCTCGAATGCGGTCGCAGGCCTGCCGGTCTGCTCGCCCACGCGCGCGTGTTTGCTCACTGGCCAGCACGCGCTGACGCATGGAGTTTTCATTAACGATGTTCCACTGAATCCAAATGCGATCACTCTTCCGAAGGTCCTGAAGGGCGCTGGCTACGACACCGCTGCGATTGGGAAATGGCACATAGACGGCCACGGGCGTTCGGCCTTTATCCCGCGCGAGCGGCGTCAGGGATTCGACTACTGGAAAGTCCTTGAATGCACTCACAACTACACGGATTCCATTTACTACGGAGACACGTCTGAGAAGCTGCGATGGTCCGGATATGATGCAATGGATCAGACTCGTGACGCATCGCAATTTCTGCGCGAGCGGGCCGGATCGAAGAAGCCCTTTCTGCTATGGCTCGCGTGGGGTCCGCCTCATGATCCGTACCTCACCGCGCCGGAGAAATACCGATCTCTCTATGATCCCGCGAAGCTGGTGCTCCGTTCCAATGTGCCTTCGGAAGTCGAATCATCCACTCGCAAGAACCTCGCTGGCTACTACGCGCATTGCTCCGCGCTCGATGACGCCATGGGCGAGTTGATTGCCACGCTGGAGGAGACCCATCTTGCGGACAACACGATCCTCGTCTTCACCGCCGATCACGGCGATATGCTCGGCTCACAGGGGATGACCAAAAAGCAAAAACCGTTCGATGAATCCGTGCGCGTGCCGATGCTGATTCGCTGGCCCGCACGCTGGGGCAAGCAGGGCAGGGAACTTGCCGCCCCGATCAATTCCGAGGACGTGATGCCCACTCTGCTCGGCTTGTGCGGATTGCCGATCCCAAGCAGCGTGGAAGGTCTGGATTACAGCGGATACATCCGCGACGGCAAGAATCCAGGTGACGACGCCACGGTTCTGCTTTGCCCCGCCCCCTTCGGAGAGTGGGAGCGGCGTCTCGGAGGAAAAGAATACAGGGGAATTCGAACCACGCGTTACACATTCGTTCGCGATCTGGCCGGCCCCTGGTTGCTATTCGACAACGAACTCGACCCGAACCAACTCAAGAACCTCGTGAACCAACCCGCATCCGCCGCTCTCCAATCGAGCCTCGCTCTCCAACTCGCTCGCAAACTGCGCGAAAGAGGCGACGAATTCCTGCCGGGCGAAGCCTATATCGAGAAGTGGGGCTGGCCCGTGAACGCGAATGGCACTGTGTCTATCGCGCCATAACGAAAGGTTTGCCTGGGAGCCGAAGACTGCGCCTAACCTCTAGTTCCTTGAACAAGCGTGATTCGAATCGCGAAAAGTGAAAAAAAGGCTCGAAATGCTCTTGAACACTTGGTTCTCTGGTGAGTGCCAAAACAAACCGAACCAAGTAAAAAGAGCATTTCGAGTGAAAAGAAAATATCCGAAGATTATCCGCAACCGCAAGCAGAGAATTGAGCGCCGTCTGGATCACAAGCGCCACTGGAGCGAGCAGCCCGAGCCGATGATGA
>JBBSFI010000060.1:0-26506 GCA_038238905.1 Chthoniobacterales bacterium
GCAAAAGGGCAAAAGGGCAAAAGGGCAAAGCTTCGCCGCGGAGCGGCGGGCGAAAGGGAAAGGTAAGTGGCCGGACCGAAGCGCTCGCGCAAGAAATCAAAACTGCTTCCGCGAAGTGGAGGACAATTCCGAGCTTCGCAAAAAGAACCGCGTCCGCATTCCGTTCTTTGGTCAAAGTTGCGCAACGCGGCTCCGATCTGAATTCTTCCTGCGCCGCGCCGCCGGTCCGGCAAGGAGGGCGCTCCCATTCGACTTTCGACGCGAGGACGCTATTCTCGCGCGAGATGATTCGTCCCGGGCCCCTCCTTTACGTGCTCCGCCGTGAGATGCGGAGAGGTTTGGCGGCATCATGGCATTATCACCGCACGCTCCCGCGCATCGCGGCATGGCGCGCGCCGCAAGCGGTTGGTAAGATCGGCGACGCTCCGCCGATTCACATGCTTACGGGCGCAGACGACTGGCTGCTCGCCGCATGGGCGCTCGCAAGCTGGTTTACCAATTCGGCGGCTGCCTGCAAAGTCGTGCTTCACGACGATGGCACGATGCCATCCTGCGCTCGGGAGGTTTTTACCCGCATGCTGCCCGACATTGCCTTCGTGTCTCGCGGCGAAGCGGATGAGGCGATGGCGGACGCGCTTCGTCCTTATCCTCACTGCGCGCAATATCGCGCGCTGCACCCTCTGGCGCTTAAAATTTTCGACGCGCCTCACTTTTGCGCCTCCGATCGCTTTATGCTTCTGGATAGCGATGTCCTTTTCTTCCAGAGACCGACGGAAATAGGGGAATGGGCTGCGTCATCAAATGACGAATGCTGGTTCAACGAGGACGTGGCGGAAGGTTCCCTGCTGAGCGGCGAGGAAGCTGCGGCAAAGCTCGGAGTGACCCTCTGGCCACGAATCAACAGCGGTCTCTGCCTCTTGCACAAGCATGCGCTCGATCTTGCCCTATGCGAACGCGCGCTTGCCGGAACCCGTTTGATGCAGGGACACATCTGGCGGGTCGAACAGACCTTATTTGCCCTTTGCGCGTCACACCACGGACGGGGCGGACTTCTTCCGCGCACGTACGAAGTCTCTCTGGCGCGCCACGCTGCGCCGGGCGCTGTTGCGCGTCACTACGTCGGTGCGGTTCGAAACCGTTTTTATAGCGAGGGCGTCGCCCGTCTGGCGCCTTCGGTGCTCGGGACTTGCCGATGAGGGTCCGATGGCTCGGCCGATTGCCTTATGCCGAGGCGCTCTCGATCCAGGAAGCGATCGTGAGCCGGAAGATCGCGGAATCGGGCGCCCCCGACGAGATCCTCCTCCTGGAGCACGAGCCGGTCTATACGATCGGCAGAACACCAGATCAAACGAGCTTGGGCGCCCGGGAGCGGCTGCCGCATGCCGTTATCCAGATCAATCGGGGCGGACAGGCGACCTACCATGGGCCAGGCCAGCTTATCGGCTATCCGATCATCGACTTGCGGCGGAGGGGGCAGGACCTTCACCGTTACCTGCGTCTTTTGGAGAGCGCGCTGATTGACGCATTGGCGGCGCTGGGAGTCGAAGCGAATCGCCTGGAGACGCTGACGGGTGTCTGGGTGGACGATCGCAAGATCGCTTCAATCGGCATCGGCGTCCGTCATTGGGTCACAATGCACGGATTTGCGCTGAACGTAGGTGGAGACTTGACGCCGTTCAATCACATCACGCCGTGTGGAATCGCCGGTGTGGACATAACCAGTGTCGAGCGAGAGACAGGCGAACCCGTGGAAATGGCCCGCGCGGTCGAGGCGGTTTCACGGGCGACCGTGGCGCGCCTCGCTATGGATTTGAGCGAAGAACAGACTTGAGGAGGCTCCTCACCGCTTCCACTTGATATTGCAGCCGACGCTCGGGCGCTGATCGGAATTCACGGGTGTTCCGGCGAGGACGGAATTGAGAGCTGCCCGCAGATCGGCGCCATCTGCCACCCCCTTGTTGGGGCGTGTGGAATCGAGCTGGCCGCGGTACACGAGCTTTCGCGTTTCATCGAAGAGGAAGAAATCGGGCGTGCATGCGGCGCTGTAGGCGCGGGCGGTGTCCTGCGTTTCGTCGTACAAGATCGGAAAGGAAATGCCGGATTCCCGCGCAAAGCGCGCCGTCGGCTCGGGGGCGTCGTCCGGGTATTCGAATGCATCGTTTGAGGTGATTCCCACAATGGCTGCGTCCTTGCCGCCATAGTCCCGCCCCAACTTGGATAATTCCATCCGGATGTGATGCACAAAGGGGCAGTGAGCGCAGAGAAAGATGACGAGGAGCGCCTTCTTATCCGCGAAGTGAGTGAGTGACACCTGTTCGCCGGAGGCGACATCGGGAAGGGTGAACGCAGGGGCGGGTGTGCCAAGCGCGAGCATCGTGGAAGGAGTGGCGGCCATGATTACGGAGTCAGCGCGAAGGAGCCGGAGTTCAAGCGGGAAATCGGTGTGGCTGGGATCGCAGGATGACAAGGGCCTGCCCATGCGATAGAAAAGGGGCATTCATGTCCGAATCCCGCTTTTTTCTTGTCCGCGTTTCTCTGATCTATCTGCCCCGCGCCGAGGATGACAAGCCGGCGATCATGCGAGTCGGCGTCGAATTGCCTGCCGCCGTGGAGTCTGCGGACGAGGCCGCGCTGGAGCAGGTTTTTGAAGCGGCAAAAGCCGCGGTCGTGAAGGGGTACATCCTGAAAGGGCAACGGGCGCAGATCGACCGGGTCTCGATCGAAGTGGCGCGACGGATGCCCGGGAAGCCGATCGACAAACCGCTGGCCCTGCCGAAAGGAATCATCGCGTGCTTGCTGGGCGAGGAGCGGGCCAGTTGAAAACCGGGCGCCCGATCCCCTTGCCGACAGGACGAATGTTACTTGTACAGGCCATCTTCCGCCAGCTTCTTCTGCTCGCTGCGCTCTCTGCCGCTTTCACTTCGGCCCGCTCGTTGGAAATCCAGCTTTCGCCTTCCGGCCCGGTCGCTTCGCTGGCCTCTGCGCGGGACGCGGTCCGGGCGGCGAGGGCTGGTGGTGACCGATCGCCCGCGCGCGTAGTCGTCGCCGATGGCGCCTATCTGGTTTCCGAACCAGTCGTATTTGAGCCGCGCGATTCCAATGTTTCGTATGAAGCAGCCCCATCCGCGCACCCCGTCTTTGCCGGTGGACGGAGGGTCGATGGTTTTGCGGCCGGTCCGAACGGCATTTGGACGGCGCACGTCGATCCTGCGTGGCATTTCGAGGCGCTCTGGGTTAATGGCAAGCGCGCCATTCGCGCTCGCACCCCCAACCTCGATCCCGACGGCCTGCCTGCGGCGCTCATCCAAGGAATCGGCCAGCCAACCGAACCCATTCCCGGGACGCCGCTCAAAGGGGACGCCGCCCATGCGCTGCTTCAGGTTGCGCCGCAAGACATCGTCTCACTTCGGGGGCTAACACCGGATGAACTCCGCGATGTCGAAGTTTGCGACTATCATTCGTGGAGCGAGAATCATCATCGCCTCGCCGCCGCCAACATGGAGAGTGGAACGCTCCAGTGCAACGGAGGCGGCGGCTACGGCTTCTTCGAGCCGGAGGCCTATCAGCGGATTCATCTGGAAAACTATCGAGCCGCGCTGGACGCTTCAGGTGAATGGTTTCTGGCCCGCGATGGAACGCTTTCCTACATCCCACGCGCAGGCGAGATCATCCAATCGGCGGTTGTCTGGGCGCCGGTCGCCAGTGGATGGATTTCGATAAAGGGAGAACCGGAAAAAAGCGCTTTTGTTGAGCAGCTTCAGTTCAAGGGATTAGCTTTCTCGTTTCAAAGCTATCGTCTTCCAGACGAGGGCGTCTTCAATTCGCAAGCTGAGGTCGGAATCGGCGCGGCCATCGAAGCCGATGGCGCGCGCGGCCTCGCTTTCGATCGGTGCGAGTTCGCGCATACAATGACCAACGCAATCTGGCTGCGGCACGGTTGCCACGACACCGTCATCCGCCACTGTTGGATTCACGATCTCGGAGCGGGCGGGGTAAAGATTGGCGATCCGGGAGTGCCGGGGTTGGATGCGCGCCAGACAGACACAGTGACGGTGGAAGACTGCATTATTCACACTGGCGGACGTTACTTTGGAGCGGGTGTCGGCGTGATTATCTTTCATTCGCACGATTGCGCCATCCGGCAGTGCGACATCGCCGACTTCTTCTATACCGGGGTTAGCATCGGCTGGGTGTGGGGCTATCACCCGACGGCTTGCGCGCGAAATGTAGTCGAAGCGTGTGAGATTCATCACCTTGGCTGGGCGCTTCTCAGCGACATGGGAGCTGTCTATACGCTCGGTCCACAGCCGGGAACGGTCATTCGCGACTGTCATTTTCACGACATCGGCGCGGCGAGCTATGGTGGGTGGGGAATGTATAATGACGAGGGATCGACAGGCATTGCCTGGCAAAACAACCTCGTCCACGATACGCAGGATGCCGGTTATCATCAGCATTACGGCCGCGGGAATATCGTCCGGAACAACATCATCGCATTTTGCAGGGAGGAGCATGTGCGCCGGAGCAAGCCGGAGGACTTTTTTGCGTTCACCTTCGACCATAACATTGTGCTTCTCGGGGAGGGGAAGCTATTTGCCCAGTTGGACGGAAACTGGCAGGATGGGCGGGTCTGCCTCACTAACAATGTGTACTGGCGGCCAGGCGGGAAGATCGCGGACTTTGCAGGTAAGTCGTGGGCCGATTGGCAGTTTATGGGAAACGACGTCAACAGCCTCGTGACCGACCCGCTCTTTGTGGACGCCGCCCGCGGCGACTGGAGTCTGCGGCCTGAGTCGCCCGCTTTAAAACTCGGGTTTGTGCCTTTCGATTGGCGCAAGGCCGGAGTAATTAGCGGCGGCGCGTGGAGACAGCTTGCGTCGGAAGCGTTTCCTGCCATGCGATTTGGCGGCAAGCCAGCGCTGCCTGCACTCCAGTTGCGCGATGGGTTTGAGACAACGCCCCTCGGCGGAAAGCCGGCGCAGGCGCGGGAATCCGTAACCAAGCGCGATAGCATCGCGGTAGTCGAAGGCGGCGCGAGCAAAGGGCGCCATTGCCTGCAGCTTACCGACGGCCCAGATATCGTTCCGGCCTTCGATCCGCACTTCTTTTATACTCCGCACCACACTCGGGGCGTCACACGGGTCGCCTTCGATGTGCGTGCCGCTCCGGAATTCCATCTCATTCACGAATGGCGCGACGATTCACAGCCATATCGCACGGGGCCTATGTTGGAATTTGAGAATGGAGAGGTTCGCACCGGCGGACGGAAGCTCGCCGTTCTCCCGGCCGGCGCTTGGATGCACGTTGAAATTACTGCCAAACTCGGCGTTGCGAGCGATGGGAAGTGGTCATGCACTCTTTCCGTGCCGGGACGCGAGCCGCAAATCTACGCCGATCTCGCCTTTGTTAATAAGGAGATGAAGGGACTTGACTGGCTCGGATTTGTCGGCGCGGGCACAGCGGCTTCAAAGTGCTGGCTCGACGAAATCGAGATCGAGAACCATTGACGCGCGGTCCTTTTGCCCCGGCGGAAAAGAGCGGCAGTTACGCGGCTCCCACAGCCGCCTTCAGTGCCGCCGCCGCGAATTCCCGATTCAGACGCGTGATAACGATCGCTGGAATATCGGCCGGACAGACCGCTTCGCATTCATAGTAGTTGCGGCAATTTCCGAAGCCTTCTTCGTCCATCTTTGCCACCATCTTCAACGCCCGCGCCGCGCGCTGGGGCTGACCCTGCGGCAAATCCGCCAAGTGTGCAACTTTCGCGCCGACGAATAGCATCGCGCTGCTGTTCGGACACGCTGCCGCGCATGCGCCGCAGCCGATGCATGCGGCTGCTTCCATCGCGCTATCCGCCTGCGGCTTTCCGACGGGAATCGCATTGCCGTCGGGAGCGGAGCCGACATGCGCGGTCACGTAGCCGCCCGCGGCGATCATGCGGTCCAGCGCGCGCCGATCGACGCAAAGATCTTTTACGACTGGAAACGGCCGCGCTCGAAATGGCTCGACGTAAATCGTTTGGCCATCCTTGAATTTCCGCATGTAAAGCTGGCAGGTCGTCGTCGCGCTCGGCCCATGCGCAATGCCATTGATTGTGAGCGAGCACGTGCCGCAGATCCCTTCGCGGCAATCGTGATCGAAGGCGATCGGCTCTTCTCCCTTCGCGAGCAGCTCTTCGTTCACGATATCCAGCATTTCGAGGAACGAGCATTCCTCTGGAATGTTCCTGGCCTCGTAATCGACCAGTTTCCCTTCGCTTGCGCCCCCTGCCTGGCGCCACACTTTGAGGTGAAGATTCATAGCTACTTGTAACTGCGGGTCGCGAGATGCACGTTTTCGTAGATCAGTGGCTCGACATGGCGGATCGGCTTGCTGCCAGCACCCGTATATTCCCACGCCGCCACGTGCGCGAAATGTTCGTCGTCGCGCAGCGCTTCGCCGTCGGGTGTCTGATATTCCTCGCGAAAATGGCCGCCGCACGACTCGTTGCGCTCAAGGGCATCGTGGCACATCAACTCCGCAAATTCGAGGAAATCGGCGACGCGCCCGGCTTTCTCAAGCGCCTGATTGAAGTCGGCGGCGCTGCCAGTCACCCGCACATTCTTCCAGAACTCCTCGCGCAGCGTGGGAATGCGGCTCAGCGCCCGCTTGAGACTCTTTTCCGTGCGCGCCATGCCGCAAAGATCCCAGACTAGCAATCCGAGTTCACGATGAAAGGAATCGACCGACCGCCGTCCATTCACACCGAGCAGCCGCGCGGTGCGCGCGGTCACTCCCTCCTCGGCTTTCTTGAATTCCTCGTGGTCCGCCGTCGGCCGCTTCCCCATCCGCGGCGCAAGATAGTTGCCAATCGTGGACGGGATGACAAAGTAGCCATCCGCAAGGCCTTGCATCAGGGCGCTGGCGCCGAGGCGGTTCGCGCCATGGTCCGAAAAATTGGCTTCACCGAGGACAAACAGCCCCGGAATGTTTGACATCAAGTTATAGTCCACCCAAAGGCCGCCCATGGTGTAGTGCACCGCGGGGAAAATGCGCATAGGCGATCGGTACGCGCTCTCGCCAGTGATCTGCTCGTACATCTCAAACAAATTGCCGTAACGCTGCTCGATGACCGGTTTTCCCAGCCGTTCGATCGCGTCCGCGAAATCGAGATATACTCCGAGGCCGCCGGGCCCGACGCCGCGCCCTTCGTCGCACACCTGCTTCGCGGCGCGCGAGGCTATGTCCCGCGGAGCGAGATTCCCAAAGCTCGGGTACTTGCGCTCGAGATAGTAATCGCGCTCGTCCTTTGGGACGTCGCCCGGCGCGCGTGTGTCCCCCTTCTTCTTGGGAGCCCAGACGCGTCCATCGTTTCGCAGAGACTCGCTCATAAGCGTAAGCTTCGATTGATAGTCGCCGCTCGCCGGAATGCATGTCGGATGGATCTGCGTGTAGCAAGGGTTCGCAAGAAGGGCGCCCTTCTTGTAAGCGCGAACAATGGCCGTGGCATTGCACCCCTTGGCATTCGTCGAAAGGTAAAAGACATTGCCGTATCCGCCCGTTGCCAGGATCACACAATCCGCCGTGTGGGAACTGATCTTTCCGGTAATGAGATCGCGCACAACAATTCCTTTTGCCTCGCCATCGATCAAGACGAGATCCAGCATTTCCGTGCGTGGATGCATGGTCACCGACCTGGCTGCGATCTGGCGCTCGAGCGCTTGGTACGCTCCAAGCATGAGCTGCTGCCCGGTTTGTCCTCGAGCGTAGAAAGTGCGCGACACCTGCGCCCCTCCGAACGAGCGGTTATCCAGCATGCCTCCGTATTCGCGCGCAAAGGGTACGCCTTGGGCCACGCATTGATCGATGATTTGTACACTCACCTGCGCGAGCCGATAGACATTTGCCTCGCGCGAGCGGAAATCGCCTCCCTTGATCGTATCGTAAAAGAGCCGCTGGACCGAGTCGCCGTCGTTCTGATAGTTCTTCGCCGCATTGATTCCTCCCTGCGCCGCGATCGAGTGGGCCCGGCGCGGCGAGTCCTGAAAGCAGAAGCAGCTCACCTTGTAGCCGAGTTCCCCCAGCGTCGAAGCCGCCGAGGCGCCGGCGAGGCCGGAGCCGACTACAATGATCTCGTACTTTCGGCGATTCGCCGGGTTGATCAGTTTGGACTCGAATTGATGCTGCTCCCATTTCTTTTCGAGCGGACCGGACGGAATGCGGGAATCGAGCGAACCAATCATAACTTAGTTGTGCAGCGTGAGAGCGCCAAACCAGACGCCGAGCGGGATAGAGGCATAACCGGCGAATATAAGCCCCGCGAGAATGCGCCCACCGGTCGTGAATGGCGTCATCGTCTTCTTCGAGTTGATGCCAAGCGTTTGGAGCAGACTCGAAAAGCCGTGGGCCAGATGCACGCAGAGAAGCCCGACTCCCAGCAGATAGAAGATCGAAACGGCAAGCCCAATGCCGTGCGGATCGAATCCGAGCACCAGCATCGTGTACACGTCGTGCTCGTTCAAAAGCCGGCCCCCTTCAGCGGCCACGCGGAAGCGCGAGTCGGTGGTTCGCAGTGTGAGATGGAGGATGTGGAATACGATGAAGCAGAGGACGGTCACGCCCGAGAAGAGCATCGTCCGCGCCGGGATAGTCGCATGCACGTAGGCGCGGCGTTTGTACGCCTCTGGCTTTGCCGCTCTATTTTCAACCGCCAGCTTCACCGTGGCGGCGATGTGCAGGAAAACACAGGCGAGCAGAAAAAGGCGCACCACCCACAGCAGCCCCGGCATGCTGTGCAGAAATTCGGCATACGCATTCAGCCTCGCCGGCCCCGCGAATGCTTGCAGATTTCCCGCCAGATGCCCAAACACATAGCCGATCAGCACAAGTCCGGTCAGCGCGACGAGCCACTTCTTGCCGATCGACGATTTCCAGAAAAAAGTATATGGATTCACGCTGCGGAGTTCGGGGATTGCGTGGAGTCGCTGCGCGCTTTGGACATGGTGTAAGAGATACGTACTGGCGCCGCCATCGGGTTGCAAAGCGAGATTTTCGACGTCAAACTCCGCCCGCGGACTGTACCGCGCGGTACAGACGAAGCTGGTCGTACGTGATATCCTCCGGCAGATCGGCCTTGATCGGCGCGAGCCGCTCCGGCGAATGCTTCTCGAATGCTGCCACAATGAGATCCCGCTGCCTCGGTGTCATGATCGTAGCCAGATCGAATGGCTCGCCCTTCGCTATGAAATCCTCGATATGCGCCGCAACGGTGTTGGTCGTGAGCCGGCGAATCTGCGCAATTTGATCGAGGCTCTTTCCGGCCCGCAGCAGATCGAGGCTTTCGCCCGCGGAGAGATTCGTGGTTTTACGCGCGGGCGCAGGCGGCCTCACAGGCTTTAGCGAGTCGGCAAATGCCTGCCTCGGATTGTTCGCCAAATGCTCGCGCACGCACTGCATAAAGGGCGCTCCGTACTCCGCGAGCTTCTTTTCGCCGACGCCGCTTATGCCGGAAAATTCTGCTTCCGTGGTCGGATATGCGCGCGCCAGATGCCGCAGTGTGACGTCCGAAAAAACGACGTAGGCGGGCACGTCCCGGGCGTCGGCGAGATCCTTGCGCAACGCGCGGAGCTTCTCGAAGAGCGCTTCGTCGCAGGAGATCTCGCCGTAGCGGCCCGGTTTCTCCGCCGTGCGGGCGGCTACCGGTCGGGAGAGCGTGATCGATGCGCGCAACTTCAGTGCCTTCATGCCGTCCTCGCACAGCTCGACGACGCTCATGCGATCCGTTGTCTGCCGGCAGAAGCCGAGCCGTATCAATTCGCGCCCGATCTGCTGCCACTCACCCCGGCTGTGCTCCTTCCCCACGCCGTAGGTTGATAGCTTTTCGTGGCCCCAGCGCAGCACCTTCTCATTTTGCGATCCCACCAGCACATCCACAATGTGATTCAGTCCTACGCCGAAGTTCGTCGCCTGCCGCAGGCGATAAATGCACGAGAGAAATTTTTGCGCGGCAACGGTCCCATCGAACGTTTCGCGCGGAGAGACGCAGTTGTCGCATGTCCCGCAATTTGGCTCCGGATACTCCTCGCCGAAGTAGCCGAGAAGCGTGCTCCGGCGGCACGCGGCGCTCTCGGCATAATGCACCATTTGCCGCAACTGCGCGCGCGCGATGGCCCGCTCCTCCGGATCGGGCTTTTCATCGATAAAAGCCGTCTGCTTCAATGCGTCCCCCGCTGAAAAAAGGAGCAGGCACTCGCTCGGAAGCCCGTCGCGTCCCGCGCGTCCCGTCTCCTGATAGTACCCCTCGATGTTCTTCGGCAGATCGTAGTGAATGACAAACCGCACGTTGGGTTTATTGATGCCCATTCCAAAGGCAATTGTCGCGCACATGACTCCCACTTCGTCCCGGATGAACCGCTCCTGATTTTTCGAGCGCACTTTGGCATCCAGCCCGGCGTGATAGGGCAGCGCCGGCACGCCTGAGCTCGCCAGCGTTTCCGCGACGCGCTCCGCGGTTTTCCGGCTTTGGCAATAGACGATCCCGCTCTCGCCTTTGCGCGCTTTGATGAAATCGAGCGTCTGCTCGAAGGCGCCGTCTTTGCCGAGCACGCGATAGAAGAGGTTCGGCCGGTTGAAGCTCGCGACGTACCGCCCCGGCTCACGCAGCGCGAGCTGCTCGACGATGTCTTTCCTCACGCGCTCCGTCGCCGTGGCAGTGAGCGCCATGATCGGCACGTTTGGCAGATGCGTTCGCAGCGTCTGCAACTGGCGGTATTCCGGCCGGAAATCGTGCCCCCATTCCGATATGCAGTGCGCCTCGTCGATCGCCACGCGCGCGATGTTCCACCCCTTTACCGTCTCGAGGAAATGCGGCAGCATCAGCCGCTCCGGCGCCACATACAGCAGGCGGCATTCGCCCGCGTGAAGAGAGCGGAAGCGGGCTTTCGATTCCGCCGCGTCGAGCGTCGAGTTGAGGAAAGTGGCCGGAATCCCGCTGGCCGAGAGGCCATCCACCTGATCCTTCATGAGCGCTATGAGCGGCGAGACCACCACCGTCAATCCCTGCCGCAAAATCGCTGGAAGCTGGAAACACAGCGACTTTCCGCCGCCGGTCGGCAGGAGGGCAAAGACATCGCGCCCCGCCAGGGCATCGCGCACGATCTCTTCTTGGAACGGACGAAACGAGTCGTAGCCGAAATGCCTCTTGAGGGGCTTAAGCAGGTCCAGTTGAGGCATCGTTGCGCTGCGCGGCCCGGTTAAACTCGCGACGCGGCGGGCTGACTTTCCACGGATCCCGCGCGGACCGGCTGCGGCACCAGGACATATTGCATCCCGGCCGCCTTCGCCGCCGCGATCCCGGTGCCAGTGTCCTCGAAGACGAGGCACTCTTCTGGAGGCACTCCGAGCCTGAGGGCCGCTTCGAGAAAGGGGTCTGGCGCCGGCTTCCCCCGGGAGTAATCCTCCGACGTGACGATCGCCTGAAAGAGATCGGCGATGTGCAGCGCACGCAGCGTGCTCATCACAATCCGCCGATGCCCGCCCGAAGCGACCGCCATCGGCTTCTTTTGCCGGGAAAACTCCCGCGCAAGCGCCACCACCGGCTCGATCGCCTCGATCCGCGTGCTCAGCTCCAAAAAGAGGGCTTCCTTCCGCTCGACGGTCTGCTCGACATCGATCCCAAACCCGTGGCGCTCATTCAGCAATTCCACGATTCGCGCGGTCGGCACGCCCCCGAGTTCGTAAAAAAGCGCTTCCGGAAATTGCGCGCCATGCTTGCCGAGCGCCGCTAGCCACGCCTGGTAGTGCGTCGGCATCGTATCCGCGAGCGTCCCGTCGCAATCGAAAATATAGGCTGCGAAATTGCCGGGCGGCAGAGCGATCGTAAACAGAGGTGCTGGCATTTGAAGCCTGCGAGACTGCCGGATTCGAGCACGTTCGCAAATGAAGATTGCGCTTCGTCGTCTGGCAACTCTTCCCACCCGCCACGCCGATCCAGGGAGCCGGCAATGTCCCTACTCCAAAAGTTTCTCCGCATCCTCCTGGCGCTTTCTCTGCCGTGCGTAGATCGTCGAGGCGGCGCGGCGCGGGCGGATGGATGCAGCGAGTTTCACGGGCGCGATCTGACAGCCTAGCTTTTCGAGTGCGAACACCGCGGCGCCTCGGATCGACGCCTCGGGTTCTGTGCTCGGGTAGAGCCGGACGCCGAGCACATCCGCCAGGCGCTGCATGGAAGCGGCGGAGTTTTGGATTCCGCCGGACACGAGGAATTTCGGAGGAGTTCCGCTCTTCCCGAGAATCAGTTCGACGATCTGCGCGAGGCGATGGTAGGTGGCTTCGGTGATGGCGCGAAAGAGATCGGTGGCTGTCGTGCTTTGCGTTATCCCGAGAATGGCGCCTCGCAGATCTTCGTTCCAAGTGGGTGCGCGCTCCGCCGCCCAAAACGGAACGACTGTGAGGTCGCTCTCCGGCGGATTCTCTTTCGCCAGTTCCTTTTCGACGTTTTCCGGGTCTACCCGCAACTCGCGCAGGCACCACGCCCGAAGATTGCCGGCATTGCTGATCGCGCCGCCAATCAGAAATCGGCGCGCATCCACGCGATAGCAAAAAAGTCCGAACGGAGCGCGCGCATCCTTGCCTTCGCGCATGATGCGCACCGCGGCGCTGGTCCCGACATTGATGGCGGAGAAGCCAGGCCGTGTCGCCCCGCACCCGAGGTTGCTCGCCGCGCCGTCGCCGATGCCCGGAAACCACGGGATGCTCTTTAGCTCGGGATAGGTGGAAGCGAGGGCGCCGGAAGTCTCGATCGGTTCATCGCTGATCGTTCCGAGAAGGTCCGGCGTCACGTCGCATCGTTCCAGAAGCCTCTTGTCCCAATCCAGGCGGCGCGGATCGAAGAGACCTGTGCCCGTCGCCATCCCGATGGCGCATGCCGAGTTTCCGGAGAGAGCGATTTGCAGCCACTCCGCAGGCGAGACCCAGCGGGCCACCTTGTGAAAGAGCCTTGGCTGGGTGCGCTTAAGCCAGAGGAGTTTTGCCGGCCAAAACGAGGCGCGCAACATGCACCCCGTCCGCGCGTGGACTGCGCGCTCGGTGTACTCAGCACGGAGTTTTCCAGCATCCTCGCGGCATCGCGCATCGGCCCAAGTGTAGATGGGCGTGAGCGGCTTCCCGGCTTTATCCAGGCCGATGAGACTATGCCAAAAGCATGTGAGGCCGATCCCGGCGATCGGCCGGCCGCGCAGGGCGCGGTCTGCGTGATGAAGAGCCATCGTGCCCGCAAGGCAATCGCGCACTGCTTTGAGGAGCGCCGCCGGATCGAGTTCTGCTGCTCCAGCCGCAGTCGTTCGCAGAGCGTACGCGTGCTGCGCCGTGCTCCGCGCGAGTCGGGTCGCATCCATGTCAAACAGCGCCGCCCGCGTCGAAGAGGTGCCCACATCGAGCGCGAGAAGGAGTGGATCGGACATCCTGGCTGTTCGCGATGGATCCTGCCTATTGTTCGCTGCCGTTTGGTCTTCCTTTACCCAAGAGTATGCACCTGCGGCGGAGCTACGGTCACCGGTCGCACACGGGCAAGGGGGATATTCGGAGCCGTGCTCTCTTCGCGCACCAGCTCCGCCTCTTGCAGATCGATCACACTCGCCTTGCGAGGTGTGCGCACACGGGGAGTTCGAGGCGCGGGCGGCACGAAAGCCGTTTCATCCACGGGCTCGAACTCGGCTGCGACCGCGCGCGGAGCGGGGCGCTCGGGTTCCGGCTCAGGCTTCGCGGACGCGGGCTCGGATGTGAAAGTTGGCGGCGCCCCCGTCGCGTGTTCGTCGAGCACCTGTCGCTGTTGATGGATAAGCTGTGCGATTCGGCGGCGCAGGTCGTCCCGCTGCTGGATCACGCTGTCCCGTTCGCGCTGCACCCGCGCCACGTCTCTCTCAGCGGCTCCCTTTGCCTCGGTGAGCGATGCGGTGAGTTGCGCTCGCTCCCGTTCCAGGGCCGCGCCACGCTGCTGGAGCGCCGCCCGTTCTTGCGCCAGCGCCGCGACGGCGTCGTCGCGCTGCTTTAGCACAACTCGGTATTCCTTTGAGAAGGTGGCCGATTCCGACCGGTGCGTGTCGCGCGCCTCTTCGAGCGCTGCTGCCAGCATGCGCTTTTCAACAATCTCGGCGTCACGCTCGTGCTCCAGGTTTTCTCGGGCGTGTTCGGCGTCGCCAGCGACTTTCTTCAGCCGTTCGAGAAGGCTTTCAGCTTCCTTTTTAGCGTCGTCCCGTTCGCCGCCTGTCTTCTGAATTTCGGCGCGGTGCTTCTGTTCGAGCGCCGCGAGTTGAGCGCGGAGATTTTCGTGGGCCGACGCGTGCGATTCGATCGTTTTCTCCTGCTCCTCGTGACGGGCGGCAAGTTCGCTGTGCCGCGCCAGCAAGGCCGTCTTTTCGATCTCGTGCCGCTGGACAGAGGCCTCTTTCTCCGAAGTGATTTCCGCCAGCGCACGCTCATGCTCCTCAGCCATCGAGGCGATCTCCTGATCCGCCTCCCCGGCCAGCGATTCGAGCGCATTCTGCTTCTCCGCTGCCAGGGCCGCCGTCTTCGCTTCGTGCTGCGCTCCGAGCGTCGCCAGCTCTTTGCGATGCGTTTGGGCGGCATTCGCGAGCGCTTCGTCCTTCGCGCTGAGGTGGCCGGCCAGCTCTGTGCGCAAGGCGTGCAGGGCAGCATCGTGCCTCGTGGAAAGTTCGGCCACAGCCCGGTCGTTCGCCGCTTTGGACTCGGCGGCTTCTTTCTGCCGGGCCGCCGCTTCATTTGCTTTTTCCTCGGCAAGCGCCGCGAGCTTCCGCAAGGCTTCTTCATGGGTGGCGCGCAGACTGGCCGCCTCACGCTCGTGCTGGCCCGCACGTGTCGCATGCTGTTGCGATTCGGCGGTGACCCTCTTCAGCGACGCAGCAAGATCGTCCCGTTCTTTGGCTGCGGTCGCGATGGCTTTGTCCCGGCTTGCAATCGATTTCGAAGCTTCCGACTCCTTTTCCTGCCCTGCCTTCTTCAGCGAGCCGTGCTCTCCCTGCAAGGCTGCCAAGGCCGCCGCCAGCGCCGTCTTTTCGGTCGAGAGTGATTTCGTCTGATCCTTCATCGATGTCTTCTGCCGGTCCCATTCGGCGCGCTGCGTCTCGTGGTGCTGCGTCGCATTTTCCAAAGCCGCCCGATGTGCAGCAATTTGGTCGCCCAGATCCTTCTTCTCAGCTTCCCATTTCCGCCGCGCGTCGTCGAAGCCGGTTTCCACTTTTTGCTTTGCCGCGGATACCCCGGCCAGAGCCGCATCGTGCGCTTCCTTCGTAGCGCGGTGCGCATCCCGTTCGTTCGACAACGCCGCGGCCGCCTCGGAGTGCTGCGCTTTTAGCTTGGCCGCTTCCTCCGCCATCTCCTTTTGTTTGCGCTCCGCGGCCGCTCGCGCGCTTTGAAGCTCGCCGCCCAGGGACTTTTCCCTGGCTCGCGACTCTGAAAGATTTTTATGCGCGGTGTCGCGGGTGGCCGCTATTTCGTCCCGCTCTTTTCCAAGCGCGGCAAGCGCCGCAGCCCCCTCCGCAGCGAGCAGCGCCACCGCCGCCTGATGCGATTCCTTCGATGTTTTGTGCTCGTCCTTTTCTTTCGCCAAGGCGGCCGCCGCCTGCCCATGGTCGGCGCGGCCTTTCGCGATCTCGCTAGAAAGTTGTTCGTGCTCTCGCTCCCATTCCGCTCGCACGCTCTGCAGTTCCGCCGCGATTCTCTTTTGCTCCGCGCGCACCTGCGCCACCTCATTGTTGGCCGCGTCCCGCGCGCCTTGAAAATCGTCGCGCTCTTTTGTAAGCGCAGCGATCGCTTTTTGCTGGGTGTCGATCGTTTTGCGAAGCTGCGCTGTATTCCGCTCGGAAGATTGCATCGCTGCCGAGCGCTCGCGCTCTGCTCGATCCTGCTCATGGCGCCGCTGCTCGCGCATCGCTTCGAGCTCTACCCGCAGCTTGTCGAATTCACCCTGAGCTTGTTCGCGCTCCTTCGCGAGCCGCTCGTTTTCGGTTCGCAACCGGGCGGCCGCCGCGCCGCCGTCTGCGCGGCTGCTATCCGCGGCGGCTTGCGCAGTGGCGTGCTGCATCTTCGCCTCCTCGAGCTGCGCCAGCGTTTCGGACTTCTCACGGTGCAGCGTTTCGTGCTGCGCGCGGAATGTGGCGATCTGCTCTTCGAGCGCTGCGATGCGGGCCGCCGCCGCGCTGTCGCTTTGCGCGAGCGCCGCGCTGGATCCCTCGTGCTTCTCCTCGATGGAGGCCAGCTTCTCATTTGCCTCCCGCAACTGGGCAACCAGCTTCGCGCGCTCCTCGTTTGCCTTCGCGAGTTCTTCGCTCAAAGGCGTCGCGCCATCTTGTCCCACCGGTGTGCCCGCGCTTCCCGTTTCCGACAGTTTCGACGCAAGCGTATCCCTTTCTTGAAGGACGGCGTCCCGCTCTTGGAGGATGCCTTTGATCCGCTGGCGGTATCCCTCGATATCGGCCTCCAGTTGCGTTACTGCGCGATTTTCCCATCCGCTTGCCCCTGCGGTCGCCGCGGCGCCTGCGGCGAGAGCGGCTTCCGCGGCGTGCAGTTTTGCGAGCGCCTCGTCCCGTTCAGCGGCGAGCGCCGCCGATTGCTCGTTGAGCGCCTTGCCGCCTTGCTCGTCGCGCCGGTGGAGTTCCGTCTCCAACTGCTGCCTGGCGTCCGAGCGCACTTTCTCAGTCAGCGCCGCATTCTCCTGCAACGCACGCTCTGCCGAGGCTAGTTGCCGCTCGGCTTTCAGGCGGGCTTCTTTCTCCTTGCCGATTTCGATCGTTCGATCCTTCTGGTTCGATTCGAGCGCCATGATCCGCCGTTGAAGCTCCTCGACCTGCCGCTTTTGCTCCTTTGGAGAGCGGGGGGCCTCTTTACCTCCCGTCGCGCGCTCCAGCGGCGCTGGAGCCTCCGGGGCGGCGTTCGGGGTCTTTTTCAAGACTTCAAGTTCGGCTTCGAGCACCGTTTTCTCGTTTCGCAACGTCGCCAATTCCTGTTCCATCAGCTCCCGCTCGCGCGATGACTTTTCGGAAGTTTTGGACAAAAGCGTCTTCTCGAATGCGATCTGTTCGAGTTGGTTTTCAATGTCTTTCCGATGTTTCTCCATCTCGGTGATCGCTTTGTCCCGGTACTCGAAGGCGACGCTTCGCTCCTGGGTAAGCATCGCGATCTGCTTCTCGTAATCGCTCCGCAGGCGGGCCATTTGATGCAGCGCGTTGTCGCGCCCGGGGACAATTTCTTCCTGCGCCTGCTTGGGATCGTCCACGATTTCCGGCATCGCCAGGTCGTGAGTCGGTGTTACAGAACCGGCCCCGGTGACAGGCTTTCCGCCCCCAAATTCTGGGCGGAGGCCCGGCAGCACGGGCGTGCTGTCGAATCCGGGTTTCGGCCCCTCGTTTGATGGACGGCTGTACCAGGAGACCTGCCGTGAACCGGCCGGCCCGCTTCGCGCTGCGGCGGGAGAAGGTTTTGTTCCCGCGGGACCGGCGGCGCCCGCCTGCCTTGATACCCGGCGGCTCTTGAGCTTTTGCGCAAGTGTCTCCGCTGCGCCCGCTCCCCCCGCGCTTCCGCTCTGAGATGTCTCATTGATCAAGCCGATCACCTTCTGCCATGGAAAGCGGATATCGACATTATCCGCAGGCAGCACGGCTCCGCGAAAAATCTTCGGAGCGCGAGCATATATTTCAGTGAGCGGGATCGTCGTCTCTCCCTTTGCCACACGGTCCGCGATCTCCCCCAAATCGAAGAGCAGGGGAGTGGAAGGATCGTGTGCGCCGTCTGCCAGCAAGTGGTGCGGAATTCGTCCAAGAAAATCTCCGAGTTCCAATCGAAGGTCATCGTCGCCAGAGGCCGGTTTTGCGACGGCTGGTTCCCGCGCCGGCGGCGGAGTGGACGCCGGTTCTACTTTCGGAGGCGCCTTGCGTTCCGGTTCTCCCTTCAATGTCGGCGAAAAGCCCGGCACCGATTCCCCGGCTGCGATATCGAGCGTTTTTGTATGTTTGTTATAATCGGATTCCGGCGCTTTTTGGACACGCTTGCTTTTCCCGGATGCTCCGGCGCCCGCCTCTTCCTTTGAAGAAGCCGGATCGTCGTCGCCATCTTTTCGCCGGAAACGGTCCAGGAATGATTTCATTAATTGGAGGGTTTACGCAGGTTTAATGCCGGATGCGATAACGTTCCGCAAGAAATCTGTGGAACGCCTATTTCAATCGTGCCGCCGCCTGCGCCCTTCGCGCCGCTTTGTCGTCTGGCAAATCCGCGATGAATTCCGCCAGATCGACCGCGAGCCGCGCTGGAATAAGCGCGAGCATCCGCACCTCGTCGCCTACGTATTCCGTCTCGATCACCTTTGAAAGGCGATGCACCCGCGCGATCCGCTCGCCGTCGCTTTGGGGCAGCCAGATTTCACGGATCGCCGCCTGAGCCGAGACGAGTTCGCCCATGCGTTCCAGCAGACCATCGACACCCTCGCCCGTTTGGACCGAGATGAATTGCGCGTCGGGAAAATGCCGCCGCAAACCGGTCAGAATGGCCGGGTCGTCCACTTTGTCGATCTTGTTGAAACAGACGATTGTCGGCTGGCCCCCGGCGCCGAGCTCCTCCAGGACGCGCATCGTTGTATTGTAAAATTGCACCACCTCGGGCGCGCTCGCGTCCAGAAGGTGAATGAGGAAATCGGAGAGCGCCGCTTCCTCCAGTGTCGCGTTGAACGACTCGACGAGCTGGTGCGGCAGCTTCCGCACAAAGCCGACGGTGTCCGTAAGCAGCAGCGGCTGCTTGTTGGCCAGCGAGACTTTTCGGGTCGTCGTGTCGAGTGTCGCAAAAAGTTTGTCTTCCACGAGCACATCGGCGCCTGTGAGCCGCCGGAGGAGCGACGACTTGCCTGAATTGGTGTACCCGACGATGGCCGCATTGGGAACAGGCGTCCGCTTCCGATCCTTGCGCTGCGTCGCGCGGGCCGACCGCACTTCTTCCAGCTCTTTCTTCAGCCGGTCCACCTGTCCTCGAATCCGCCGCTTATCCTGTTCGAGCTGGGTTTCGCCCTCGCCGCGCGCTCCGATCCCGCCCCCTTGCCGCACCAAGTGCGCCCACGCCCCGGTCAGCCGCGGAAGCGAGTGCTCCAGCCGCGCCAGTTCGATCTGGAGCCGCGCCTCGCGCGTTTTCGCTCGCTTCGCGAAGATGTCCAGGATCACCTCCGTCCGGTCCACCACGGTGATGCCAGTGAGCTCCTCCCAGTTCCGCTGTTGTGAAGGGGTCAGCTCATTGTCGAAGATGATGACGTCGTATCCCTCTTTCTTCGCGAGCGCTGCGATCTCTTCCGCTTTTCCCGAGCCGATCAAGTAGCGGGGATGGATTTCTCGGATGAAAGTGAGCATCCGCTCCAGCACGGCAATTCCCAGCGTATCGACCAGATCGTTCAACTCGTCGAAAAGGCTCTCCGCCTGGACCTTCTCCGACTTTTCGGTGTACGCGCTGATGAGGAAGGCGCGCGCCGCCTGCTTTCCAGTCTCTTTCGTTTCAAACATTCAGGCCTCCAGTATCGCCCGGATCGTGCTTTGGTGAAAGCCCGGCTTTGTCGTGCGGCATCGAATACACCACGCCGGGCTGTACTCCGCACGGTGCTCAAGTATTGGATTGCGCTGTGAACGTGATCTTCGCTCCCGATTGGCGCTCTGGCGTGCCGTATCAGCGCCTGCTCGCAGAGGCTTTGGAAGGCGAGGGGATCCATGTCGATTTCCTCCAAGGGTACAGGCGGGTGATGCCCCTCGCGCGCCTCCTTCGCCCTCTGCCCGATGGCGAAATCCTCCATTTGCACTGGCCCGAAGCTTACTGCGCCAGGATGCACGATGGCTGGGACTGGTTCCGGAACAGCCGTTTCGCGCTCGATCTTGCCTTGGCCACGCGGCGGCATCCGCTCGTGCTCACCGCGCATAATTTGCATGCTCACAATCGCGCGCATGAGCGGCTCTCTCATTTCAATAACCGCTCGGCCTTTCAGCGCGC
This sequence comes from Chthoniobacterales bacterium, assembly GCA_038238905.1. Taxonomy (GTDB): domain Bacteria; phylum Verrucomicrobiota; class Verrucomicrobiia; order Chthoniobacterales; family Chthoniobacteraceae; genus JBBSFI01. Next base: position 20,008 of record JBBSFI010000060.1, read on the forward strand.
CCGGCTCATTGTCGCGCATTCAGAGGTGGCGCAAGCGCAGGTAATCGACACATACGCCGTATCTCCGCGCAAGGTGCGCGTCATTCCCCATGGCGATCTTTCGATCCCGCTTGGAGCGCCGCTTCCTCGATCCGAAGCGCGTGCTGCCGCGGGGTTCGGACCCGGTGCAATCTGCCTGATGTTTGGCATGGCGGAACCGTACAAGGGGATGGAAGAGATCATCGACTTCTGGAAAGCGCGACGTCCACCCGCACGGCTCGTCATCGCTGGAAAGCCGCTTACACCGGAGTACGGAGCTGCGCTGGCCGAACGCGCGGCGGGCGGGGACATTCAGATGAGGCTCGGCTGGATGGCCGACTCCGAGTTGCTCCAGATGCTCTCAGCAGTCGATTGCGTGATCTTCAATTATCGGACCATCTTCACCTCGGGTGCCGCCTGCCTCGCCCGCGCCCTCGGCATTCCACTCCTCCTGCCCGCCAGGCTCCGCGCCTTCGATCTTGCAGAGCCGAGCGACCGCGTCTTCCGATTCGAGAGCTGTGAAAGCGATTTTGAACTACGCCTCGCACAGGCGCTCGTGGTCGCTCCCAACTACGAGTCGGCAGCTCCGTACCGTGCGGCCACCGCGTGGAGCAAGATCGCGAAGCTTACCGCGGAGGCGTACCACACTGCCACTGCCGTTTCATAAGACTTTGGGCGCGCGGCGCTAGAACGCTCATTTTGCCGGCCCTAAAGGCTTTGGTTGCTCACATGCCTTTCTTTGTGCATCCTCAGAAAAGCCAATGTCTCTTGCTTCAAAGCTGATCCCGCGCGAGCTGCGTCCAATTTACGAGAAAACGGTCGAGGGCGTCCGCATTTCAGACGACGAAGCGCTCAACCTTTACCGTTCGCCCCACCTCAATGCCGTTGGCAGCATCGCCAATGTCGTGCGCGAGCGTAAAAACGGCAATGTCGCGACGTACATCCACAATCAGTACATCAACTATTCCAACGTCTGCGTCCTTTCGTGCCAGTTCTGCGCCTTCAGCGCAAAGAAACGCGAGGCGCACGCCTTCGAGCTCAGCGTGGACGATATCGTCGAAAAGGTTCGCGGCGCGCTTACGCTTGGCATCACCGAGATTCACATGGTCGGCGGCCTCCATCCATCGCTCAAGGGCGAGTGGTATCTCGAACTCCTTGGCCGCCTCCGCGCTCTCGATCCCGATCTCTTTATAAAGGCGTTTACGGCCATCGAGGTGCGGCACCTTGCTTTTCGCGTATTCAAAATGCCGCTTCGCGACACTCTGGAAATGCTGCGCGAGGCCGGCCTCGGCGCCATCACCGGCGGCGGAGCTGAGATCTTCGATCCCGCCGTCCGCGACGAGATCTGTCGCGGCAAGGAGACGGCGGAGGAATGGGCCGATGTCCATCGCACCTGGCACAAAATGGGGATGCGCAGCACATGCACGATGCTTTTCGGCCATGTCGAGACGCTGGAGCATCGCGTCGATCATCTCCGCCGGCTCCGGGAGCTTCAGGATGAGACGGGCGGCTTTACGGGCTTCGTCCCATTTGCCTGCGTACCTGAGACGACGGCGCTTGCCCACATCAAGCCCGCGACCGGGATCGAAGAACTCCGCAACCTCGCTGTGAGCCGGATCTATCTCGATAATTTCGATCACATCACCGCCTATTGGGTAAGCCTCGGCCTGCCGCTCGCCTCCCTCGCCCTCAACTACGGCGTGGACGACTTGCACGGAACGATCATGGAGGAGAAAATTTTTCACATGGCCGGAGCCACTACCCCCACGCAGCAAACGGTGCTCGCCCTCGAAAAAGCGATTCGGGAGGCAGGGCGCGAGCCGGTTCAGCGCGACACGTTCTACCGGCATATCGCTTCCACATGGCGCGATCCAAAAAACACCCCTCCCGTAGTTCTGGCCTGTGCGTGATCTGCGTGCGCACGACGTGAGCTGTGCGGCCGAAGCGCCGCTCGTTTCCCGGTTCCCGGCTTTGAGCCGCATGCGGATCGGCTGCGTGCAATATCTCAATGCGCGTCCGCTCGTCCACGCGTACGACGGGCCGGTTCTCTTTCGCCATCCCGCCCAGCTCGCCTGCGACATCGCCTCGGATCGCCTCGATGCCGCGCTCGTCCCTGTCTTCGAGGCCCTTGGCGCAAAGCGCTACTCGATTGTCGAAGGCGCCGCCATCGCCAGCGATGGCCCGGTGTACAGCGTCTTCCTCGCTTACCAGGGAGACCTCTCCGCCGTCCGCGCCGCTGCCATCGATCCGGCTTCGCTTACCTCCGTGAACCTTCTCAAGGTCATCATGGCTGAGTTTCGCGCCCAGCCTCTCCAATACGTTGCCGCAAGTCCCCTCGATGCCACCCGGGCGCGGCTGCTGATCGGCAATCAAGCGATCGAGTTCCGCGCTGCCGCGCCCGCCGGCTGGAGCTACCTCGATCTCGGTGAGGAATGGACGGCTCGCACCGGCTTGCCCTTTGTCTATGCCGTCTGGATGCTCCGCAGTGGCATCCCGGACCTCCGCTCCGCCGCGGCTGAATTTCGGTCTCTTAAGACCCAAGGCGTTGCGCAAATCCCGGAGATTGTTCGCGGCGAAAAGATCGGCTCGCCCGAGTTTCGCTTGAAATACCTTACCCAGCATATCCGCTACGATCTCGGCTCGCGAGAGAAGCTCGGGCTCGAGCAATTTCGCAAACTGCTCGCCAGGCACGGCCTCATCCCCAAGGCGGCTCCTACACTCAAATATATTTAAGGGCGCCTCGAAATCGTCTGCGGCGCCGGGGCGTCCGCATCCGCTTTTTCCTCTGGCCTGCTTGCATTCCGGCTCCTTCTCCGCTCTCTCTTCCAGCGCGTGCGCTATCTTAAAGCCAGTCTTCTAATCGGAATCGCGGCGGCGGTCTTCACCGCCCTGCTTTTCGATTTTGGCGCGTTTCACCGCCTCGACCAGGGGTTGGCCAATTTTCTCGGCCTGCGTTACTCGCCCGTCTCGGGCTGGTTTGTGCAGCATCTTCTCATCGTGCTGTTTGCGGGCGGCATAGCCTGGACCACCGTCGACATTGCCAAGACCTCTCTCAAAATCGTCGTCGCGGCCGGCACTCTGGCGGAGGTTCTCAGCGCCGTCTGGGTCTTCAACGCGATGGGCCTCTTCTTCTCACCATTTGCCAGCATCCTCGCGATCGTCGGCTCCTTTTCAGGCGGCATGGTGTACGCCCGCAGCGCGGCGGGCGGAAGGAAGCGCGTCGTGCGCGACATTTTCGCCGATCGCATTTCCACCCGCACTTTTCACACGCTCGTCGATAGCAACACCTCCCTGGCATTTCAGGGCGAACTGCGCGAGGCCACCGTCGTGGTGTGCGAGATCTTCAATCACGACCATCTCGCTGCCGCGCTTCCGGTTGCTGATTACGTCGCGCTTAATAACGCATTCCTCAAAAACGCCGCCGAGTACCTAGTCGAAGCGGGCGGCTACCTCGACGAATGCGATGGCGAAAGCCTCCGCGTCGTCTTCGGCGCCCCCTTGCTCGATGCGCGGCACGCCGCCACCGCCTGCTCCGCCGCGCTGGCGCTCTCCACCCGGCTCGATGCGGTAAATCAAGAGTGCCTCCGTGTCTGGAAGCAGACGTTCGATTTCCGCATCGGAATCAATACCGGCGAACTCGTTGTCGCCGCCTACGGCTCAAGCAGGCTCGGCGCCTTCAGCGTCGCTGGCGAACCCGTGGAATGGGCCCGCCGCCTTTGCAGCGCCAATCTCTTCTACGGTTCGCGCATCCTCCTCGGGACGACCGCGTATCAGCACGCCGAGGAAAGCGTCGAGGTCCGCCCAATCGAACTCGTGCAACACCATTCCGAAGACCGCAACCGCGAGGAAGTGTACGAACTTCTCGGCGGAAAGAGCACCTTATCCGAGGAGCAGCTTGCCAAACGCGACGCCTTTTGGAAAGGCGTCCTCTTCTTCAGGAAAGAACAATGGGAGGAAGCCCTCGCCCATTTCCGCGCCGCCTTTTCACCCGGCCGCCACGACGGCCCTCTCGAATTTTACATCCGCCGCGTCGAACAATTACGCCAGGGCGCCCCCCTCCTCGACTGGACCACCAATCGCATCTAGCCCACGTCCGCGCTCTCCGCAGAGGAGGAGGTTGGGAATACGGCGGTCGGTTGGTGGGCGAGCCGCCTCCGTGCGAATCTTCCACCCTCCCTGCGTGAAACCCGCCGACTACCCCGCATCCCTTAAGTCCCTGATCGCCGAACTCAAGCGCATGCCCGGCGTCGGCCCCCGCAGCGCCGAGCGGATGGCCCTTTGGATGCTCCAATCTAAGAACGCCCGTCCCGTCGAAATAGCCCGCGCCATCGACGAAGCCGCCGCCCGCGTCCGTCCCTGCGAGAAGTGCGCCTTTTTCTCCATCGGCCTACTCTGCGACATCTGCGCCGACCCGGCGCGCGACGCGACCCTCCTCTGTGTAGTCGAACAGCCAACCGACATCCTTCCTCTGGAACGCACCGGCGCCTTCCGCGGCCTCTATCACGCGCTCCAGGGCAAAATTTCTCCGCTCGATCACGTCGGCCCCGATGACCTCCGCATCGCTTCCCTCCTCGAACGAATCGAGAAAGAACCGCCCGTTGAAATCATCCTCGCTCTCGGGTCCGATGTCGAAGGAGAAGCCACGGCCAGTTACATCGCGAGCACCCTCCGCGGTTGTCCCGCGAAAATCAGCCGCATCGCGCAAGGCCTCCCCGCGGGCGGCGGCCTCGAATACGCCGACGACCTTACGATCAGCCGCGCTCTCGTGGGCAGACGCACTATGTAAGAACGACGTATCCTTATCGCACGTCTCGCCCAGCATCGAAAAGATGTTGACGATTCGCCCTGGAGTTTTGCAAGGTCCGAGCCGCAGCCTCGTCAACACTTTAACCTTCTCTTCAACCCCAAAGCATGAACCTCACGCGATCCCTCACGCCGCTCTGCGCAGCCATCCTCTCCATCTCCACGCTTTCCGTCCCGATCGCCGGCCGCGCCGAGACCGAGATCATCGAGCGAAATGCGTCGATTCACGTCAACGGATGGTTCATCAAAGGCGATCGCCTCGTTCGCAAGGATAACGGAGTCGTAAAGGCGATCGGCAACGCCAAGGCAACCAGCGACGAGCGCCATTGCTACGGGACTGCCGATGAGATCGTCCTGAACACCGAAGCTGGCAAAATCACCTTTACCGGCTCGCCGTCCGTTAAGGTCGACAATGTAAGGCACGATACCCGCAGCAGCGGCGGCGCGCTCCGCTTCAGCTATTGGGAGCATGACGTGAAAGTCATCGGAGACTAGGCTGCTGGTCACAGCAGAGCGGGCCTCTCGAACCGCAGTCCTTGCGTTTTTACACGAGGCTACTGTGAACGAGGCCCTGCAAGCCGAGAGTGTCCGCAGATTGACGCAGATGGGCGCAGATTTACGGGACGGGGTCGGAGTATTTGGATTTCAAAGAGCGTGCAGGATGGATATGGAAATCCGGCCTGTGGCGCCGCACGGGGCTGAGGCGCCGGCTTACGCATCGCAGAGTTTTACGTCGCGCGACGTGAGAGCCTTCGGCAGCCTGAGGCTGCCACGGAACTTACTTAAGAATTGGGACGGGATAGACGGGGTCGGGGAGGTGAGGGAGGCGGGGAACAGTTCGGAGCGGCGGTTTCGCGCCGGCGACAGGAGTGTCTGACGGGAGGGAATGGGAGAGAGACTCGCGACGAGGGTAAGAAAGTCGCAGAGAATTGCGGCGGCAGTGGCTTGTGCACGTGAAGGCGGCAGCCTTCGCGGACTACGGCTTGCCAAGGGGGTTGGGGATTGCGGGATAGACGGGATGGGATCAGGGAGGACGCCAGCCTGAGGCTGGTAAATTTCTGGCTCCAGCTTGAGGTTGGTTACAACTTGCGCCTCAGTGGGGTTCGCTCCGGGAACGGGAGATCGCGCGGGGCCGGGTTGCGGCTTGGGCGACGCGTATCGGGCGACCAGGCCGGGAGAGACGAAGGCTCGCGAAACGCCCGTCCTCTGTAAAGTCCTCATAGGCTTTGCGCAGTCTGGGGAGTTGGCCGGGGAAGACCATGTTGCCGCCATCGAGGAGATGCTTCGAGCGTTTGGCGCTGACGGGGCGCATTTCGGCGGAGCCGAAGACTCCCGTGTGAGAGTATCGGAGCCAGGTGGCCCAAGCGCGGGCGTCGCCGCAGCGCAGCATATAAAGGGACCGGCATATAAAGGGACGGGACCACGGCAGCATATAAAGGGACAAGGGACGGGACCACGGCAGCATCAACGGTGTACAATATAGCTTCGGTGCGGTCGGGCGGAATCGGCTCACGGTGGAAGCAGGTTGCGGCTGGTGCGGCTCGGGATATTCTTGAGGCATCGTGACCTGCGCTTTGGTTGTCACTGCCGGACATAGCAGCGTCTTATCGCTGCAAGGGCTGGCTCCCAAGCTCGCTCGCCAAGAAGATGGTTGCGTATCCATCGAATAAGCTTCACC
>JBBSFI010000061.1:0-26216 GCA_038238905.1 Chthoniobacterales bacterium
GGGAGAGCGGCCTTCCCCCGCGAACGACCATCTCCACGGCCGATTGCTTGAACTCCTCATCATAGCGCTTGCGCGCCGGTCTTCTCTCAATTCGGACTTTACTTTTCATATATTTTCGACTTTTACTTTACATGAGCCGACATGTCTGGAAAACTGGGGCAACTTCAGCCGTTGCCTCCATTCGGGCTTCGGTCTGCGGATCGCCGGAGATTAGGAATGAATTCCGGTCGCTCGTTCGAGAATTATCGTTCGTTCAAATCGATTCCGAAAGCGAAGACCCAGGCCGCTTCGAATTTCCAGCGCTCGAATCCATTTACCGTTTCTCAGGCGATTGTGGAGAGTCGCTTCCTGTCATGTATTTCCACACGAAGGGAGTCTCCTATTCTGACGATCGCTACTTCCGCTGGCGGGAGATTCTCAATGACGGAGTCATCTCGGCATGGCGGATTCACCTCGCTGCAATCGCATCGGGCGCGGATGTTTCGGGCCAGAACTATCTCAACGGGGATTATAAACCGCATTTCAGCGGAAATTTTTGGTTTGGCCACACGGGATACATTGCGAAGCTCCGAGACCCTTCCGCGCTAAACAAAAGGGACCGATACGAGGCGGAAAAATGGATTTGTTCACAACCACATCGGGTGCATGCGATGCCTTTTATTGAACCAAACTGACCTCCTCACCCCCCTTAAAAAAGGTCGACCTGAGCCTGTCGCCGGAGCGCCTTCATCATCCGGGTGGCCGCTGCGGAGCGATTTCCTCGGGGAAAAAAGTTGGCGTACTTGTTTACCGATTTGAACGGTTTCTCATTTCGCAATTCATCCTCCCTTTTTTTGTCCATTTTTAACCGGCCAGGCTCACGCTGCCTTTTCCGGTTACATGCCTTCTCCAGCCGCTCGGCGCGTAAAACTAGAACGGTCTTTACCCTGTTATCGTCACGATCAAATGACCCCGGCCGTCAATGGCCGTCGGATAGCTCGGCAGATCGAGTTTGGCAGGCCCTTCCGTGACTCTGCCCTCCGCGTCGAATGTTGAGCCGTGGCAGTGACAATAGTAAGAGCGATCCGGCTCGGCATCCAGTTTGCAGTGCCGGTGAGTGCAGATCGATGAGATCGCAACCAGCTTTCCGGCTTTCCTCGTTATGAAAAATCCCTCTTCGCGAAAGTTTCCATACACGCGATCAGCGGCAAAGTCGGACGCTGGTCCCGCATCCACCGCGCGCTCCCGCCGACCCTCCGGCTTCGCCGGTCCCGGCGCGGCGCATCCCGCGACAGCCGCCACGCCTGTGAGCGCGAGAAATGCGCGCCGATTTAAATTCAGGTCGGGATCCATCGTTCGCAGGTGGAGTTAGTATTCGAAGACTGCACTGACGTAGAAACCTTCGTGTAGCTGATCGCGCCCCCCTTTGTCCACCGGGAAGATATACCCGGCCCCCAGTCGTGGCTGCAAATCGCCGGCCGGTTTCATATTGATTCGGAAGCCCGCGAGGGCATTGAGGCTGTTGCGAGTGGCGCCTTCCTGATCCCTTTCCGCGGCGCCGCGGAGTTCGGCCATCGGAACCAATTGAAGAACCCCCGGCAGCGGCAATTCCTTATGGGGAATGGTCCAGCCGAAAACGAACCCGTATTCCAGCGCCTGAATTCCGCCATCGGGAGACGGCCCGAGGAGCCGCGACCAGCCAACCACCGATTGAAGTGTGAAGTGTTGTCCGAGCCGCAGATCGTTGTAAATCTTCGGGACCAATTCCGCATTCTTGCTTAAGGATGAATGGACCGGAATGCCCGCTTCGATCCCCAGAGCGAAAGTCGTATCGACAAATTTACTCGCGGAGACGTACTGAAAAAATGGGCAGCGCGCGCCGAAGTTGATATTCGTGAAGCCCTCGCGGTTTGAGCCAGCACTCATGTCCCGCTCGAAGGGAACTTCCAATTCGAAGGTTACGGGTCCCCACCCTTTCTCAATTTCCGCTCGCAGGAAATCCGAGTGCTGCTGCGCATTGCGGCTTCGCATCCAATCCAACCTCACCTCGTTGTCTTCGAAATCGGAATCGTCCACGAGAAACGGCTCTGGAAATACCCCCTCACCGTAACTGCTCCGATGATCGAGCGCATCGAAGAGACCGTAGCGCGAATCCACTCCAGAGGAGGATCGGGCGGTCAAGGCGCCCGGCACTGAGACGACGCCCTGGTCGGCGAACGACGATCTCGCAGCGAAAGCGGCAGCAAGAACAAACACACCCTTATAGAGATTGAAGGTCCTGAGAAGCATGAGTTATTGAGATTAAGTCTCAATAAGCATTTCGCGTTTATGCACGCAAGCATTCTTCCGCGAAAGTTTCCATTCCGACGCCCGGCAGCGCAGATCGCCTTGTCACGCTTCGAGAGCCGCGTCATACTTCGGGCTTCCCAAATGTCCGATATCTGGAATCTAGCCCACCCCTGGCTGCGCGATCTCGTCTCGTACGAACCCGGCAAGCCGATCGAAGACGTCGCGCGCGAGCTTGGCCTCGAACCGTCGCAAATAATCAAACTGGCTTCCAACGAAAATCCGCTGGGTCCGTCTCCAAAGGCGCTCGCGGCAATGCGGGAATCCTTGGAACGGGCCCACTTCTATCCGGACGGCGGCGGCTACTACTTGCGCGAGGCGATCGCCAAGAAATTCGGCATGGATCGGACCAACGTAATCCTCGGCTGCGGCTCCAACGAGATAATCGAATTCATCGGGCACGCGTTTTTGCGGCCGGGCGACGAGATCATCACGGCGCGGCACGCGTTTGCTGTGTACAAGTTAATGGCGACCTTGTTCGGAGCGAAGACCGTCGAAGTGCCGGACCCTGGCTACGCGCACGATCTGGACGGGATGCTTGCCGCGATCACCCCCAGGACTCGGGAGATTTTCATCACGAATCCGAACAATCCGACCGGGACTATCGTGACTCAGGCGGAGATCGACCATTTTATGGAGCGTGTCCCAGAGCACGTCGTAGTTGTTTTTGACGAAGCGTATTACGAGTTTCTAGAGACGCCGCCGGACACTCTCCAGTACGTCCGCGCGGGACGGAATGTCGTCGTGCTTCGGACATTTTCAAAGATTCAGGGACTGGCGAATCTGCGGATCGGCTACGGGTTTGCGAGCGGACCCATCATCGACGTCCTTCAGAAAACGAGGCAACCATTTAACGTAAATGGGATCGCGCAGGCCGGAGCGCTCGCGGGACTGCTGGACGACGAGCATCAACGTAAGACGCGCGCGCTCACCGATGAGGGGCGCGGTTTTCTGCAAGATGCATTTGAAGAGATGGCCCTCGAATTCGTCCCGAGCCACGCGAACTTCGTTCTGGTTCACTGCGGAGACGGCCGGGCGGTCTTCCGCGATCTGATGCGCAAGGGGATCATCGTCCGGGATATGACCTCGTACGGACTGCCGGAATGGATTCGCGTCTCGGTCGGAACGATGGAGCAGAACCGCCGCTTCGTCTGCGAACTAAAGCAAATTGTGGGTGGCGCCGGTGGCAAGCTGCCGCTTGAGCCAGCGGCTGCGGTTGCGTGACGCCCTGGAGAGGCGGCCCCCCTATGGAGGAGACCATCGCCGCCATTTCCACCCCTATCGGGGAGGGCGCGATCGCACTGGTGCGGATGAGCGGGCCGGCCGCAGTGCGCATAGCCGGAGGCGTATTCCGGGGGCGGCGCCAGGTCGGGGAGATGCATCCGCGGATGCAACATTACGGCTCGATCTGGGACGCGGATCGGAAGCTGGATGACGTGATGCTGACGGTGCATCGGGCCCCCGCGAGCTACACGGGAGAGGACGTGGTCGAGATCGCATGCCACGGCGGCATGCTGATCACGCGCCGCATCCTCGAATTGCTTCTTATGAGCGGCGCGCGCTCGGCTGCGCCGGGTGAATTCACCCAGCGGGCATTCTTGCACGGCAAGATGGATCTGACGCAGGCGGAAGCCGTGATGGACCTTATCTCGGCCCAAACGGATCTCGCACTCCAAGCCGCGCAAGAGCAACTCGCGGGACGGCTCGGACAGCGGATGGAAGATCTGCGCCACGAGTTGCTCGAACTGCTCGCGCACATCGAAGCATACATCGATTTCCCGGAGGAGGACATCGATCCGGAAACGGGAGCCGCGCTGCTGAAGCGGATCGACGCGCTCCGGACGACGATCGCCGCGATTTTAGAGACGGCCGGACGCGGACGCATTCTGCGTGAGGGCGTGCGGACGGTGATATTTGGAGCGCCGAATGTCGGAAAATCGAGCCTGCTCAACCTCTTGCTTGGCTACGAGCGGGCGATCGTAAACGCCGCGCCGGGCACGACGCGGGATTCAATCGAGGAGGTGATCAATCTCCGGGGCATCCCTTTGCGGCTCATTGACACGGCTGGGATCCGCGAGGCGCGCGACGCCGTCGAAAAAGAGGGCATCGAGCGGACTTTGCGGCTCGTGCAAGAAGCGGATCTCATTCTTCACGTCGAGGATGCGAGCGTTGAGAGAAGCGGAGAATCATGCGGCGGCAGCGGGAGCAAGTTGCTCGTCCTGAACAAATGCGACTTGCCCGAACACGCCTGCTGGAAGGACGTGCCGGCGGCCCGCCTTTCATGCAAGGACGGAACAGGCGCCAAGCCGCTCGAGGAGGCGATTGCCGAGAAGATATTCTCGGGCGGGGCGGCGCAACGAGATTGGTCGATCGCCATCAATGCGCGGACAGAAGCATGTCTTCAAAACGCCCTGGCTTATTTGGAAGCAGGAAGGCGCTGCATGGTCGAAGGAATTTCCGCCGAGTACATCGCGGAGGAGCTGCGCGCCGCACTGAACGCCGTCGGCGACGTGGTTGGCAGGGCATGTGTGGACGATCTTCTCGAGAAGATATTCGCCACCTTCTGCATCGGGAAATAACCCCGGCGCTGCTGTACTCCGAGAGCGAACTAAACGGAATGCGTCGGAACGTCAGAATGCGTGGGAACGTCGGAATGCGTTTCTTCCGACGCAATCACCCTGGGCTCGATCACCTGCGCGTCCTTCGGAGCTTCGATCCGTGGAGCGGGTTGAACGGGAGGCCTCGTGAGTTCGTGCTCAATTTCGTCTTTGGCCTTTGAAAATTCGCGAACCGCCGAGCCAAGGCCGCGCGCCAGTTCCGGCAGTCGCTTGGCGCCGAAAAATAGGAGCAGAAGGCCAAAGATGATGAGACCATCCCCGCCGACGAGATTTGGGAGAAGCGCGAGACTGTTCATGACATTAAACATTTAGGGTTTCTTTGTGCGGTCGACCGGTTCTTTTTCGTCGCGCTTGCCCTTGGCAAATTCGCGCATCGACTCACCGAGGCTACGCCCCAGTTCCGGAAGTTTCTTGCCGCCAAACATAAGGACCGCGGCCAGCAGGATCAATAAACCTTGGGGGCCTCCAAGGTTGGTAATGAATGCGACATTGGTCATCTGGTCTATAGTTTAATTACACCCTCGAAACGGAGATCGCAAAGGCTGTTTTCGCAGCGGGGGCGTCCGTGACTTGCTCGGCCACCGCGAAAGGTCAACCCGGCGTCCGGAATATTCTTGGAGCCAACGGGCGGCGCAGTGCATAAAAATCGCATGCCTTCACTTTGCGCCAGTCCTTCTCGTAAAAAAGACAACTGCTTGAAAGCGCAGTTCCGAATGTTCTGCTAGCTTTCGCAAGCATCTTATCCCTGCCCTCATGGAGCTCTCCTCCCCGATCGTATTCGAGCCGTTGTTCATGGAGCGCGTCTGGGGGGGGCGGCGTCTCGAATCGTTTGAAGGGAAGCATCTCCCGACCAGCATGAGGATCGGCGAATCGTGGGAGATCGTCGATCGCGAAGAGGCGCAAAGCGTGGTCCATGAGGGTCCGCTTCGCGGAGCTACGCTCCACGAACTTTGGACGGGGCATCGGGAAGCGATATTCGGCTCCGGCCTTCGTCCGTCGGAACGGTTCCCGCTCCTGTGCAAGCTTCTCGATGCACAGGATAGGCTGTCGGTTCAGGTGCATCCCCCGAGCCCCATCGCAGAGAAACTCGGCGGCCAGCCGAAGACCGAGATGTGGTACGTCATGGACGCATTACTCGAAGGATCGCTTTATGCCGGTCTCAAGCCCGGTGTGAGCCGCGAAACTTTTCAACAGGCGCTTATCGAAGGGCGTGTCGCCGACCAGATCCACGAGATGCCTGTAAAAAAGGGAGACGCGATCTTCATTCCAAGCGGAAGGATTCACGCCATCGGCGCTGGAAATCTCATCGTGGAGGTCCAGCAAAATTCCGATACGACATACCGCGTCTTCGATTGGAACCGGCTCGGGTCAGACGGGCGGGCTCGGGATCTGCATGTGGAAGAGTCGCTCAGCTCGATCAACTTCAGCGATATCGAGCCGCAGAAGGCGGAGCAGCACGGCGAGGCGCTCGTTGAATGCGAGCATTTCCGTGTCGAGAAATGGACGATCGACGCACCGCGGAAGGCTGATATCGGCGACCGATTCGCGATTTTTACCGTGATCGAAGGCCGCGTCGCATGCAACGACCGCGAATTTCATCCGGGGAGCTTCTTCCTCGTTCCCCCCGTCATGGCGCATCGGGAATTAATGCCCGTTGACGGAACCGCGCGCGTGCTTCGCACGACGATTCCGTAAGTTTTTTTAGACAACGGCGCCCGCCGGCGGACCCACCGACAGAACCAAACGGTCGTCAGCGATACCGGGGTCGATTTGAAACGCGAGCACAACGCCTCCTCCCGCGAATGCCCGGTGGATCGCCGCAACTTGAGCTGAGAGTCGGCCCGTACCGGCCGCGAGAGCGAGTCCCGCCATGAGATGCCCGGTCGCCCGAGGCTCCTGCGTCACCCATCCAGCATGCGAAAAGATTTTTCGCAACCGCGTCGCAGCGGATTCCGCCGCGGAGTTCTCCTCAGCGAATAAAAAGTCTATTGGCGAACCGCCTGGCGGATGCAGGGAAGCTTCAAGCCGAGTCTCTGTCTCTGGCGAAAGTCCGTATTCCGCATCTGCGATCAGCGGACTCGGCTTGGGAGCGGCGACCACTTCAAGCACGTCGATGGATCGCTGGGATGGCCGGGATGGCCTAACGTCTGGACTAGGGGGCGGCGCAGGCGCGGTCAATCTTGCCCGCGCCAGTTCGCGCTCGATCTCGGCGATACGATTCTGAAGCGGGGCAAGCTGAGCCAGTCGCGCTTTTAACTCCGCCAGTTCGCGCGTAACGAAAACTTCGAAGCCAGGCCCGGGCGCTTCCATCGGATCTTTGCCTCCCAAAATAATGATTTTGCGGCACTTTGGGCATTGCACCTTTTTCGACCGCCTTCCCTCACATTGAGTGAGCGGCGCTCCGCACGCGGGACACGAACCATCCTGATTTTTGGGAGAAAGGGGCATCGCCTTCATGCAGGCGACCTCTCCAATCCGTGGCTTAAGAAGTGGACCTCATCCGCCGAAAGGACGACAGACGCGCCTGGTAAGTCATTCTGGTGAGGGTTGGGATTCGACCAAACCGGGGCCGTCACCCGCGTCTTGCAAACCGGACAATCCACCTCGCGGCCTTCCCATCGTCCATCGATTACTAGATTCGCGGCACATCCCTCGCAACGAAAGGTTACATCCAGTTGCTCGATCCCGGGAGGGAGCGGTGCAAGAAAATCGGAAACCGGACGGTGCGAAGGGTGCGGAATGTCGTTCCCGCACTTTGGACATTTCGCCGCCACCGACATGGCGTCCGTCCCAATGCGGACGATTTCGCCGCACGATAGGCACCGGCATTCGATAAAAGCCATTAGGGAACGAAAAGAATCCTTGACTCAGCGAATGTAAACCACCACTAATGGATGTCAAGCGTGCACCGCACCACAACATATCGGCGGTTGGGTAAGCAATTTCCCATTGGGATTTTGCTGAGCGGATTGTCGACTCCGACCGTCAATCAGCGTCCCGATGTTTAACGTCACCCCCTTCTTTGACAATCCGCCTGCGGAGCCAAACATCGAGCCTGGGCGCTTGCAATTTATCGAACAAACCTTCGGGCGGTTTCTCCAAGGGCCAGATCGGACTCAACGCATTCGCGACATTCATAAGGCGCTCTTTATCGAGGGAAAGACTTCCGAAGCCATCTTTCACGACTTCGCCCGCAAAGCGTCGCCCCTCAAAACCATCGCAATCACAAGCGGGAAGGGCGGCGTTGGCAAGACGACGGTCTCGGTCAACCTTGCCGCTGCATTCGCTGCGCTCGGCAAACGCGTACTGCTGTTCGACGCGGATCTCGGGATGGCAAATGCGCATATTTTCGCCGGGGTAAACCCGACGGCTACTTTGTTCGACGTAATTCACGGCCGGGCGAGCCTCGCTCAAGCCGTCGTCGAAGGACCGGGCGGGGCGCACCTCATTTGCGGCGCCTCCGGCGTCGCGCAATTGGCGGATCTTGCTGTTGGCGTTATCGAAGGATTGTGCCGCGACCTTTCGGCCGTTGCCCAAAACTATGACATCCTCTTGCTCGACACCGGCGCCGGCATTTCCGCCCAAGTGCTTCGCTTTCTCCGCATGGCTGAGGATATCGTAGTCGTAACCACGCCAAATCTTGCCGCGATTCTCGATGCGTACGGAGTCTTAAAGGCGGCTCGCGAAGCTCAAATGGGGGGTCGCATTCACGTCTTGGTGAATCAGGCAATCGACCCGATCCAAGCGGAAGCGACCTTTGCACGCATCAAAGGCTGTGCCGATCGCTTCTTGCATTTTGTGCCGTCAAGTCTTGGATCGCTCGCCCGGGATCGTGCCGTCGAGGAAGCAAATCAAGGCCGGAGGCCGTTCGTCATCAGGGCGCCCGCAAGCGCAAATGCATGCCGCCTTTCCGAGATCGCTGCGTCATTTTCGCGAAGCCAGCCGGAGACAGCATCACCCGCGGCGGGCAACCCAGTGCAGATCCGTCAAAACGTCGCCGCCTAGCGCGGCAACCACTACGCCCATGAATGCCCAGCCCATCCCTATCGACCAGATCCCGGCGATCGCCGCGTTCAGCCCCACCGATCCCGATCCATTTGCCGATCTCGTGTCCGCGGCCACGGCGCCGGAAATGGCTTCACCGATACCGATGCCGGCACAAAACTTTCTCGAGTTTTATGGCCTTCGGGAAAACCCCTTCGCGGACTGCGTTCACCCGAGCTATTTCTATCGCACCGAAGCGCACTCGGAGGCATTCCGAAGCATGATGCTCGCGGTGGAGTTCCGGAGTTCGCTGGGTATGGTCACTGCTCCGAGCGGAATGGGCAAAACGCTCGTAAGCCAGTTGCTTTTGCAGCATCTCCAACCGAGGGAGAACCCGGTCATTCTCGTGCTCGTTACACCGGGACTGAGCAAAACAGGCCTCCTCCGCGAGATACTTTCGGAACTCAGCATCCCGCTGCCCGCCGGGATCAATAGAGTGCAGGACCTGCTCAGGCTGCTGAGCAACTACATCATCGACTTGCACGGCGAGGGCCGCCGTCTCGTTATCATAGTGGACGAGTCGCACCTTTTAGAAAGCGGCTGCCTGCATCTCATTCGCACGATCAGCAATATCGAAACCCCCGAGGAAAAGCTGGTTACTTGCCTTCTTTTTGGGGAGGAACGGCTGGCGCGGCGGCTCGAACATCCCACATACGAGTCGCTCCGTAATCGCATTTATCTGCGAAGCACTCTCAATCCCATGAGCGCGGAAGACGCCGCGCAATACGTAAAGTACCGGCTCATGGTTGCGGGCCGTCTCGCAGATCTCTTTACGGAAGACGCTCTGGCCTCGCTTCACCGGCACTCTCGCGGCATCTGCCGCAGTTCCAACAAGCTCTGCATGCTGAGCCTCATCGAGGGCGCCGCGCGGAGACAGCAGCAGATCGACGAAAGCTTCATCGATGCGGCCGCAGCGCGAATGTAAGCCTGAGGGCGAAAAACCCGGTCGTCCTACCAAGACCGACTTGCGGCTAGGCGCTCCGACCTTGCGCCATCGGCTCCCGAAAACCGGGCCGGTTCCGACGGGTGGCGAAGAACAGCGGATCCTGCTCGACGAGCCCACTGCTGCCGAAATAGCCACGTCTGCAGTTCGGAGCAGCGAGCCACCTTGATCCTTCCAGCGAGGTTCGCTTGAGGCCGCTAAGGCCGCACGTCAAGCGCGCATTCCGCCGAGTCGGCGTCCGGCAGGCCAGCGCTTCTGGATGCGCATCGAGTCGATCTTCCAATCAGCATCCTCCTGCACGAGACTGTAAAGGCACGGAACGACTTCGCCATCGGGAAGGAAGAAATAGACGGGCAGGATGGCAGAGCGTCCGTCCCAGTGGACAGGCCCAAATTCGACACGATCGGCATGGGAGAGGAGCGGATACTCGGTGCGCGCCAGGTCAGTAAAGGACGCGATCGTGAATTTCTCCTGAAAACCCGTCGAGACCTGCTGGTATGCGCTTGCGTAATCGTCGGCTTGGAACGCAGCAATCTGGCGCCAGACGACATTAAAAAGCTCCGAAGGGCGCATGGTTTCCCGCGCCCGCTGTTGCACGGTTTGGACAAGCGCCGCGGAAAGGCAGATCGCCGCGACGAAACCTGCGAGTAAAAGGACCGTTCGCCGCCTCATATTTTTGCAGCGGTCTCCATCGCGAGATCGGGCGCCGCCAGGCGGCGCAGCAGCGGAAATGTGTAAAGCCCAGTGCCGTGGCCGTCGCCCCAAGTCGGCTGAATGGCGTAGCCGCCGATCACACTCCAACTCTTCAGCGCAAAACTTGATGCTGTGTACTGGACATCCGGCCGCACGACGTACCCAAGGACATCGGGTTCGCCGCCGCAACTCGCACACGGGCAGCCTCGCCTAAACCGCTCCAGAGGCAGGAATGACTCCGTGCCATCGTTCCACGCGACGGCAAATTCGTGGCCAATCGACTGAATGTTCGTTGGGAAGAGGCGCTGCGGCATGGTGCGGACGGCGAGGGGAAAACTGTCTTAGGCGGAAATTTAAATGATTTTCAGTGCAGTACGAGAGAAAAGAAAAGTAAAACTTCGATGCCCCTTTCTGGCGTCCGAAGAGGATTTTCAAGCGTTCAAAAAGCGAGTTGGACACAATCGCTTTCCCTCCAGGCTGAGCGTAAGGCGCGCCCGCAGGAATAGGCCTTCCGTTCAATGCCCACCCTGCGCACCGCCCTCAATTGCTCGATCGTTGGTTTCAGGCGCGACGGGGACTTGTACGATCGTCGGCATTCCGTACAATTGGACGGAAATGGGCGAAGTCCAAAAAACCACCGATGCGGGCGAGATGACGCAGCTTTTCATCCAGTTCGTGCGGATGCAACAACAGCAAGCGCTGCTCGCGCTCGGGCGCCATCCGGCGACTCCGGCGGGCGCGCCGCCGCCAAATTTGAACCTTGCGAAAGTTTTCATCGATCAACTCGGAGCGATCCGGGAGAAAACACGCGGAAATCTCACATCCGATGAGCAAACCGTTTTGAATAACGTAATCGCGGGACTTCAGACGCATTACCTGGAGACGGTCCGCCCGTCGTGACAACGGAACCGCTGCAGATTGGCCCGGTGCGCCTCGGCGGACCGGAGCCGCTGTTTATTCTCGGGCCATGTGTCATCGAATCCGAGGAGTTCGCCTGGCGCATCGCGCGCAGCCTCAAGGCGATATGCTCTGAGGTGGGCGCTCAGTTCGTATTCAAAGCCTCCTACGACAAGGCCAACCGGACTTCGGTCGATTCGTTTCGCGGAATGGATGCCGCTGCCGGTTGCCGCCTTTTGGCTGAAATCGGGCGCGACCTAGGCGTGCCTGTCACCACGGATATCCACTCACCGCGAGAAGCGGAGATCGCCGCCGAATACGTGGACATCCTTCAAATTCCCGCTTTTCTCTGCCGGCAGACCGACCTCATCGCGGCTGCCGCCGCGACGGGACGCGTGGTGAATGTGAAGAAAGGCCAATTTCTAGCTCCATGGGATGTGAAGAATATTGCGCACAAACTGGAGGCTTTTGGCGGCAGTCGCTACTTCTTCACGGAACGCGGAACAACCTTTGGATACAATAATTTAGTCGCCGACATGCGCTCGCTCTATTGGATCCGCGAGGCGGGATACCGGGTCGTATTCGATGCGACCCATTCGGTGCAGCGGCCAGGCGGAGCGGGGGATCGCACGGGCGGCGACGGAGTGCTTGCCCCCGTCCTCGCCCGCGCGGCGGCGGCGGCCGGTTGCGACGGAATATTCATCGAGTCACACGAGAATCCCGCGATGGCTCTATCGGACGGGCCGAATCAGATTCCGCTGGCAGACCTGCCCCGGCTGCTCGAACATCTCAAGCAGATTCATGCGCTCATCCGTTAAGCTCCACCTTGGTGTTGCGCTGGCCCTAAGCGCTTCCGCATTCGCCAGCAAAAAGGATGGCGATGGAAAGGATGCCAAACAGGCCAAGTCTTCTGCAGGCAAGCAGGCGGCGGCCCAGGTTGCAAAAAAGACGCCCGCCGATGGCGCTCCCGCCGCCGCCAAGAAGAAGCTCTCCCTCCCCCTCGTGGAAGGAATGCCGTCCATCGGGCTGAAAATCCCGTATCGGGACGAGGACGGGAAACTCGAGATGATGTTCACCATCGGCGTGGCGGTGCCCATCGACAAGGATCATGTGAAAATGACCGAGCTTCAGGTCGAAACGTATGGCCAGGACGCAGCGCCCGAGATGCAGGTCAATATGCCCGATTCCGTTTTTAATTTAAACGACCGGGTGCTGACGAGCCATGCGCGGGCCACGGTTAAACGGCAGGATTTCGCCATTAGCGGGGACAGTGTTGAATTCAATACTGACACGAAGCAGGGAAGATTCGTGGGAAATGTGCAAATGCTCATCTACAACACGAAAGGCCTGACCGACGGGGAATCGAACGACTCCGCGACGGTGCAGCCCGAAACGCCAAAGGCCGGCGATGAATCAAATTCCAACCCAAAGCTCCATGAATAGGCGCGGCTCAATGCTCATCCGACTCTGCCGCACATCCGGAATCCTCCTTATTTCCGCTGCGGTTTTGAACGGCGCCGAAAGGGCGCGTCCGACTCCGGCGGCGAAGGGCGCGGCAGGACAGCCCGCATCGGTGGACTTAAGCAAATCGGTTGAAGTCGATGTCTCGAAAGCAGTGATTGAGGTGAAAGGCGGTGGCGCTTCAGAGGAGAAGCCGCCATCCCCGGATGCCGCAAAGAACACAACTGAGATTACCGCCGACGAGGCGGCTTTGGACCAGAAAGCCCATATCGGTGTTTTCGGAGGAACGGTGATTGTAAAGAATCCGCAGTTCACGATTAACTGCGACAAGCTCACTGCATTCTTGCGATCGAACGACGCCGAGTCGAAAAAAACCGATTCGAAACACGGAAGCGGCGATTCAACCGCGCCGGTCGTTGCTCCCAAAGCGGCGGTGAAACCGGCGCCCGCAGCGGCCTCGGAAACCGCGCAGCCAGGGAAGCTCGATCCAAAAGATCCCAAGGCGAGCCCTCTGAGAAAGGCGATCTGCGAGGGCAATGTGGTGATCGTGCAGGACCGGCTCGATGCGGCTGGCAACGTGCAGCACAATATCGGCCGCGCAAAAGAAGCTGTGTACGATTCCGAGACCGGCGACATTTTTCTCTACGGCAAACCGGAAGTGCAGGACGGTGAAAACCGCTGCATCGCTCTCAGCGAGAAGACTTATATGATCCTGAATCGAAACGGCCACATGTTTGTGCATGGGCCCAATAAAGTTATCGTCGAGCAGGCCACTCCAAATGCTTCGACCCCGGCTCCCGCCGCGGCAAGCGCCACCCCTCCCGCGCCAGCCACCGCCTCCCGCAATGCCCACTGAGACCAACGCCACTGGGATCGGATCGATGTCACCGACAGGGCCGCTCGCCGCCAGCGATGCTTTCGACTCAAGCTCCGCGCCGATCCTTCGCACCGACAAGCTGGTGAAAATTTACGGTGGCCGCGCCGTGGTGAACGGGGTCGATATCGAATTGCGGCGCGGTGAAATCGTGGGCCTCCTGGGGCCAAACGGCGCCGGGAAGACCACGAGTTTTTACATGATCGTCGGCCTCGTCCGCCCCAATTCCGGGCGGGTCTTCTTCGAGAGCAAAGACGTGACCGACTTGCCGATGTACCGCCGGGCGCGCCAGGGAATGGGCTATCTTCCGCAGGAAGAATCGATCTTTCGTAAATTGACCGTGGAGCAGAACATCATGGCGATCCTCGAGACGCAGCCGCTCTCGACGAAGCAGCGCAAGGCGCGCTGCGAAGAGCTGCTCGCGCAGTTCGGAATAGACCACGTGTCAAAACAACTCGCGCTCACCCTCTCGGGCGGCGAGAAGCGCCGACTCACGATCGCCCGCTCGCTCGTGAGCAATCCATCGATGCTGATGCTCGACGAACCGTTTTCGGGAGTGGATCCGATCGCGGTTGCGGACGTGCAGCAGCACATCATGAATCTGCGGGATGCCGGTCTCGCGATCCTCATTACAGACCATAATGTGCGCGAAACGCTCTCGATCGTGGACCGCGCCTACCTGATTTTCGAGGGACGCGTCGTCACGCAGGGGACCAAGGAATTTCTCATTAACGATCCTGTGGCGCGGCAAGTTTACCTCGGGGAACGTTTCCGAATGTAAGCCTGCCACTTCAATAGGCTGATCTTCCACGAACAGCACAATGCCAATTCAAAGCTCGTTAAGCGAAGCTTCGGGAGTGCCCCGACAGCCTCGATGCCGAGCGTTCACCATTTTCGATCGAGCGGATCTCGAAAGGTCTCGGCGGGACCTCGGAACGGCAAGGCCAAAGGCCAGGTGGAATACTTTCAGTGCAGACAGCAAACCTAGAACCAGAAAAATAATACGCTCATGTTAACAGCCAATCCTCAAGTTCCAGTCCGCGTAGATGGCCGTCACGTCCCTGTCACGGCAGCGATCGTCAGTTACGTCGAGGAGAAGATCGCGCATCTTCATCTGGATCATCCGCGAATCATCGACGCCCATGTGGTCCTCGATGTGCAGAAGTACCGGCATTTCTGCGAGATCTTGCTGCATTGCGCCAATCACCTTTCCATCGAAGTAACCGACGAGACGGATGATCTTTATTCCGCAATCGACGGCGCGATCGCCAAGCTGGCGCAACGCATGCGCAAGTTCAAAGGGCGCATGATGCGAGGGCATCGCCCGCGCCAGGGACAGGTAAAGCACTTCCGCGAGGAGGTGTTGGAACTGCCCGTATCGTTTCCGGAATCCGACGCCGAGCAGCCGACCGTCGTCCGCACGGAGCGATATCCTGTGAAGCCGATGCATGTGGACGAGGCAGTCCTTCAGATGGAAATGAGCAACCGCCAATTCATCGTGTTCCTGAACGCAAATACGGAAAAGGTAAACATTTTGCACCGTCGAAAGGACGGCGGTTACGGGGTAATGGAGCCAGTCTTCGAGTAAGATCGGGCAGCGCCGCGCGTGTCCGGGGCCGCGACTCCCGGCCCGGGCAACGCCGTCCCGTCGCCGGCGAAAGCCATTTCGCGACCGCGGATTTTATTTCCCCGGAGCGGGCCCGATCGGTTATTAAAGGCGTGCAATGCCCGCCGAACCGAAACATCTATCGATTAGCATCGGTGAATTCTATGCGCGCCATTCCGAATCGCTCCTTTTGGAATTGGAAGGCCAGCGGCCGGGCCTCCATCGATTGATCCGGGAACCGACGATCAACCGCCCGGGCTTGGCGCTGGCGGGCTTCTACGCTTATTTCGCGGAAAAACGGATCCAGGTGCTCGGCGCGGCGGAACTCGCATACTTGAACAGCCTGCCGGAGGAGGATGCATTTGCCCGATGCACCGCGCTGTGCGAGCGCGAAATCCCGGCAATAGTCGTCGCGCGCGGTTTCGACGCGCCGCCTGCACTTTTGCACGCGACGAAAGAACTCTCCGTCCCCCTCTTCCGCACGCAGATGGTCACGATGAAATTCATCAACGCCGCAACGCTTGCGCTCGAGTTCGATTTCGCGCCGACAAAAAGCGAATACGGCTCGATGGTCGATATCATGGGCGTCGGCACGCTCATCCGAGGCTCTTCCGGGATCGGAAAGAGTGAGTGCGTCCTCGGCTTGGTCGAGCGCCGTCACTCCCTCGTCAGCGACGATATCACCAAGTTTCGCGCGGTGGAGGGGCACGACCTTATTGGCACGTCTCCCGATCTCACGCGCAACCACATGGAGGTGCGCGGCTTGGGCGTCATTAACGTCATGCACATCTTTGGGATTGGCAGCGTGCGCACCGAGAAGCGGCTCGATCTCATTGTGACGCTCAAAGACTGGGAAGAACTGGAGGAAGTCGATCGAATCGGTTTGGATCAGGAATATTACGAGATTCTCGACATTCTCGTT
Source organism: Chthoniobacterales bacterium (assembly GCA_038238905.1). Lineage (GTDB taxonomy): Bacteria > Verrucomicrobiota > Verrucomicrobiia > Chthoniobacterales > Chthoniobacteraceae > JBBSFI01. Next base: position 16,384 of record JBBSFI010000061.1, read on the forward strand.
CCGCATATTACAATTCCTGTCCGAACGGGCCGCGACATTGCGCGTCTCGTGGAAGTAGCCGCTCTGGACCAAAAGCTCAAAAGCATGGGCCAGAACAGCGCCATCGAATTTAACCAGCGTTTACTCAACCTCATGCAGAAGAAAGATTGACGATGGAGATCTTCAGCCAGAAGCGCGGAGAAGCCCTTAAATCGACGAAAGATCTCGAGATTTTGAACCGGCTCGGCATGCACGCCCGCCCTTCTGCGCAATTTGTGAAAACCTGCGGCAAATTCAAATGCGATGTCTGGGTCGAGAAGGATGGCGAGCAAGTGAACGGGAAGAGCATTATGGGGCTAATGATGCTCGCCGCCGGGCTGGGATCGAAGTTGAAGGTTACGTGCGAAGGAGTGGATGCGGAACAAGCGCTCGCGGAAATCGAAGCGCTGCTCGCACGGAGATTCGATGAGGAATAGGATGCGGCGCAATCTCTCATGCATCGCGCCAGCCGCCGTTCACTCGGCGAAGGCGGCGCGATTCCGCCAGCCCAATCCATGAGCGCGGTCTCCGAACAAGACCCGCGCCCGGAGCGGCGGTTTCACGGGGTGGGCGTCTCGCCTGGCATCTCGCGCGGCGCTGTCTTCGTGTATCGACCCGAGGACGAAGAGCCGCCCGCGGAAAAGATCGTCGAGGAAGGGATCCCCAACGAGATTGCCCGATTCGAGTCGGCGCTTCTGGCGACCCGCCATCAAATTATCGATCTGCAGGAGAAAATCGCGAAATCGATCGGGGCAAAGGACGCCAGCATTTTCGACGCCCATCTGCTCGTCGTCGAGGATCGCACGTTGATCGACGAAGTTTTGAGGACGCTCCAGCGCGATCTGTACAAGGTCGAGTACATCTTTGCGCAGGTGGCTGGCCGCTACGAGAAGACGCTGAGCCTCATTGACGATCCGTACCTGCGCGAGCGCGCGATGGACATCCGGGACGTAACCCGGCGCGTCATTCGAAACCTCCTTGGCAAGCAGGGGCGCGACCTCTCGGCAGTCACTTCGCCGCACATCCTTGTGGCGCATAACCTCACGCCTTCCGACACCGCGCAGCTTAACCGCCGACTGGTCTTGGGGTTCGCCACCGACGTCGGCTCCAAAACATCACATACGGCGATCATGGCGCGGTCGCTGAACATCCCCGCGGTCGTCGGCTTGCACGAAATCCTCAGCCACCTTGCGCTGGGCGACCAGGTGCTGCTCGACGGCTATAATGGGCTCGTAATCCACAATCCGTCCGACCAAACGCTTTGGGAGTACGGTGAATTGGAAGTCAAAAAGACGGAGGTTCAGCAAAAGCTGACCAAACTTCGTGAGACCGAGTGCAAAACGCTCGATGGCAGGCACGTCATCCTCTCGGCGAACATCGAATTGCCCGAAGACATCGATCTCGTGCAACAGAGCGGCGCGGAAGGGATCGGACTCTATCGGACCGAATTTTTCTACCTGAACAAGTCGGACCTCCCGAGTGAGGATGCCCAGGCTGCCGGTTATCGCAGCGTTGCCGACCGCGTGCTGCCCGATTGCGTCATCATCCGAACGCTCGATCTCGGCGGCGACAAGTCGATGTCGGCGCTGAACCTGCCTGTCGAGGCCAACCCTTTCCTTGGATGGCGCGCGATCCGATTTTGTCTGGAACGAACGGACGTTTTCAAGACACAGCTCCGCGCCATTCTGCGCGCCAGCGCGAGCGGCAATGTCCGGATGATGTATCCGATGATTTCCGGCGTGGAGGAGGTCCGCCAGGCAAATGCACTTCTGGACGAATGCCGGGCCGAACTCCGGGAAGAAGGCATCCCGTTCGACGAAAAAATGCAGGTCGGCGCAATGATCGAAATCCCGAGCGCGGCAATCGCCGCGGACATCATTGCGAGGGAAGTGGATTTCTTTTCGATTGGCACGAACGACCTGATTCAATACTCGATAGCGGTCGATCGCCTCAACGAACGCATAGCCCATCTCTACGAACCGACCCACCCGGCGATCGTTCGGCTCATCCGCATGATCGTGGATGCGGGGCACGCACACAATCTTTGGGTGGGAGTCTGCGGAGAAATGGCGGGCGATATTGCCCTCACTCCCCTGCTTCTCGGGTTGGGCGTCGATGAGTTAAGCGCCGGTTCAGCCCTCGTTCCCCGTGTGAAACGAGCCGTGCAGAGCCTCGACCTAGCGGTTTGTCTCAAGCTGGTCGAGGACATCCGGCACTTGGACAATGCCGCTGCGATTCTTGAGCAATGTGAGATCGTCGCACGGGCGCACTACGGCGAGATCTTCTGAACGGAGACGTTCCGCCGGAGTTCGTCCAGATCGAAAGCGTCCGATGAAAATCGCCATGTTTTTAAATGGGCTGACGCTGGGCGGGGCCGAAAAGGCGGCTATCCGATGGGCCCGAGGCCTGCGCGAGCGCGGCCACGCAATCCACTTCATCGCGCTCGCGGACGGTCCACGGAGGGCCGAGTTGGAAAACGAGTGTTTCTCGCTCTCCCTCCCGAGGGCGGACAAACGGGATGTCGCCGATGCGCTCGCCGTATTCTCGCCAGACGCAATCCATGCTCACGCGCCTGGTCAGCCGCATAGCGGCGATATCCTGGGTGCTTCGCTTAAGCTGCTGGGAGCCATTCCGGTCGTGCAGACCAATGTCTTCGGCAGGCTCGACAATCCCGGCGAGGACTCCTGGGTGAGCCGCCGGCTCTTTGTCTCGTGGACAAGCTGCGTGCAGGCGGCGCGGCGCGCGTTTCGCCCGATGGACGCGTCGTTCTTCAGGACCATGAGCGTGGCTGTGAATCCGCTCGATGCCGACGATGGACCAGCGGAACAAGAGTGCCTGAACTTTCGGCGCTCTCTCGGCATCGAGGACGGCGACGTCCTGTTTGGAAGACTCTCGCGCCCTGAACCCAATAAGTGGACCGAGCTGCCGCTGCAGGCCTTTCGGATCGCGCTCAAAAAAAATAGGCGAATCAAGCTATTGCTGCGCGAACCGCCCCCGGAAGTTGCGGCGCAACTCAAAGGATGCTCGGATCGTGATGCGTTCGTCGTGCTTCCGATGACTGCGGACGTCGAGCAGTTGCGCCTCACGATCGGAAGCCTGGACGCCGTCCTGCACGCCTCGCTGATCGGAGAAAGCTTTGGGTACGGGATCGCGGAGCCGATGAACTTTGCAAAGCCGGTGATCGCAAATTCTACTCCATGGGGCGATCAGGCGCAGGTGGAGCTCGTTCTGCCAGACGAGTGCGGGTATCTGGCAAGCGTCCCTAGAACGATGGCCGCTGCGATCCTTCGCCTTGCCTCCGACCGTACACGCCGCCGCGTTTTCGGTGAGCGCGCACAAGAGCATATCCGGACGGTCGCCTCCCCCGAAGTCTCCATCCTGCGCCTCGAACGCACGTTGCAGGAAGCGGCGGCAGGCGCCGATAATGCCGAAGCCGAAGAGGATATGCGCCATGCTCGCGAAGTCGCGCGGCATCTCGATGCATGCCAATTTGGCAACGACTGGCGGGAGCAAGCCGCTCTGCGTCCGCGCTATTACCGGACGAGATTCAGCCAGTGGCGGGGGCATGTTTTGCACAGAACCGGCAAATGACTCCGCTCACTTCGGCAGAACAGATTACGATCGCAATCACCGTGTATAGTCGGCGAGACTACATCGCCGATGCGATCTCAAGCGCCCTGAATCAGACCGTGGCCGCAAAGGTGATTGTCGTGGAAGATTGCGGTCCCGACGCCAGTCTGCGGGAATTTGTACGGAGCCAGTTTGGAGAACGGGTCGAGTACTTTCGCAATGACCGAAACCGGGGGCTTTTCGACAATTGGAATGCGTGCATGGAGTACTGCACGACTCCCTGGCTCTCGATCCTTCACGACGACGATCTCCTGCAGCCGCATTTCGTCGAGACCATGCTGGGCCTCGCAAAGAAAGCGCCCGCGGCAGGCATCTACTTCGGCACGGCGCAAACGTTTCGGACCGGCGACCGGGAACTCGACACGGCAGCGCCCGCCGGGCAAGCGGGATGGCGGAGGCTCGATCTTCCCGTCTTGGCGGAGCGCTGCTCCCTCCTTTTTCCCGGCCAACTCTTCAACGTCGCGGAGGCGCTGGCAGCGGGAGGAGTCCGCAAACATTCGTTCTTCACCGGCGATTGGGATCTTTGGTTTCGGCTCGCGCTGCGCTCGGCAGCCGTGCAAACCGAGGAGCGCCTGGCGCGGGTGCGATCTCACGATGGCGACGACCGCGGCACGAATCGCGTCGAGCGCATGGGCTGGAAGTGGGCGCTCGACAATTTGCAGGCGCGGCGAAATCTGCTCGCTCTCTCGAAGGCCCTGGGAACCGGCTTCAAATTCGACCGGACCAAGCTTTTGACTGAGCACCCGATTCCTCTCCGTCTCCTCGTAAGGCACGCGACTACTTTTTCGAAGCGCATCCTCGCGTACAACCACGCTCTGTTCATCGCGAGCACGCCTCCACATTTCCCGTATGCGGCGGCGCAATTATTTCTCCGGATGACCGGACCAAAAGGAATCCAGGCGATGGCGGCGGTCGCGAGGGCGGCTCGCGTTCGAGTTTAGGTTTCCAGGGTGTAAAAGGCGCGCGCCGTCCCGCTTGTGAAAAATTTCACAAATTCCCTTGCAGCCTCGCGATACTCGCGTAAATGTGGACTTGTTCTGGGGGGAACAGCAGCCCTTCGGCAGTCATTCGACTCCGGGGGGCTGCATCTTTTTTGGGTCTAGAGTTCTTCGTTTGAAAGACGCTATTTCAGCAGCCGAAATCACGCGATACGGGGTTTCGACCAATGGGGATGGATATTGCGCCGCCTCGCCCGATTCACCTTCCATCGCGACAAGGTAGAGAATTCCGGACGGATCGAGCGGCACGATGCATGACCATTCGCCCGTCGGATCGGGAGACATGGGGTGTGGTTTCCATTCCGCATCGCTCGGGAACTCTTTCGCCCAGCAGGTGAGCTTCTGAAGCGCCTCGGGGTGTGCGGCGGCGCATCGGATTCTTGCTTTCGCTCCGCTCTCCAGTTCGTGGCGAAGCGTTGCGACTTCAAATTTGGCAAGAGCGCCCTCTTCCGCCGGTGTCAAGCGCAGCGGCGCCGCCTCAGGCCGGTGCGGCACGGCGTTCCAGAGTGCCGGCACGCCGGCGTCGAGCTTGTTCAAAAGGTCGATCTGGCTGCTCCAAGTGTAGTCACGCTGGCCGATCATGGGATCCTGTATCGGCAGAAATGCTGCGTCCGCCGCAGATGCCAGGCGAGTCCATTCCGATCGAGAGCGCGCCAGGTGATCCAGAGCGATCGTGTAATCCGTGGCGCTGCCGGCTTTGAGCGCATAGTCGAGATGCATGGTCCCCAGAATTCGCTCGGCGTAATACGCGCCGAGATCCGCGGCGCATCGGAGGTCGATCTCGATGAGACTCGCCTCGGGATGCACCCGCCCGCCGCCGGGCGCCTTTCCGAGCGCGTCGAGCGTCCCGGCGGACGCAGACGCAAACAGGGCTGCGATCCGCGCCGGACCGATCCTTCCGTCGGGCTTGCCGGCGATCTTCTCTTTTACGAACTCATCGACACCCGCAAACGATCGGGGATCCATCGGCGCATTCTCCGCAAACGACAGCGGCCCGACTTTCATGCCGCGCTTTTGAGTGTCAAATGCGCCTGTCTGCGTCTCTGGCGACATATTGCGCTGATCCGGGCCGGTAAAGCGATAGGCGAGGGCCATCGGCACGACCTGGCTGGATGCCTGCATCGCCAAATAGATCGCATCGCCATCGTCCCCATAGTGCAGGCGGAAAGCCGAGCGCAAGGTCTCTTCCGATAAATCGGGATCATAGCCAAGGCGCCCCCAAGCCAGATACCAAGGCCAATCCTTCTGCCATATAAATTGGCACGCTTTGCTCGCAGCCGCCGGCTTGTAATAACGCGCCGTTTCCAGCGGGTAATAGGCCGTTTCGGGTTCGAGGGAAAATCCATGCGCGCCTCCGAACGAAACAGACTTCATCGTGCGCCGGATGAACTCTGTGCCGGCCCAGGCCCAAAAGCGATGCGTGCCATTTGCGCGTATTTGCCAGATTGTGTTATAATTCATTCCACGCGCCATGAATCCATCGTAGCTATAGTGGCTGTTCGCCGGCCCCTGGATGGCTTGATAGGGAAGACCGAGGTGCTCTCCATTGTATTTCACCTCCACATCGAGCCGTCCGGCCAGCCCCTCTCCGAGCTTGTTCAATTCCTCCGGTGTTGTCTTCCAGCTTCGAGTGTACACACTCACATCGGAACGGCCGGAGTCGTGGATGCCCTTCAAGTAAGCGGCGCCGAGGAACTCCGCAGGCTCGCCGCTCTCTCCGACTCGAAACCCGAAAAGCCGGAGCTTTGGGATCTCGCGAAGGAGAATGGCGACGGCCTTGGCTATGTAATCCTTAAGTTGTTCGCCTGTTAAGCCATCCACCTTTGCCGAGTAATTCATCACGCCCACTTTGACGCCCCGCTTGTTCGCGTACGAGATCAGCCCCCGCAGGTCGCGCAGATTTTGCCGCTGCGATTTGGAATTCCCAACCGACGGATAATCGGGAACGCTCACCAAATGAGGGAGGATATTTTGAAAGCTTGTGTTCGCGATGTTATAAATGCCGTGCAGGTCGAGAACGTTATATCGGTTTTCTGCCAGCATATCGATATACTGCCGCCACATCTCGCGGTCTGCTAGAAGCCGTTGCGGACGAAGCAGCCCGATTTTTTGCAGCAGATATCCCACCCCCTTTCGATCGATATGGAGAAACGCGTTGTCGGCGCGAAATCCGATCGCGGGCTGTTGCGCGACTGGCTTGAATCCGCCAACGAATTGGCCCCATGTGGTTTCCTCGCTGCTTGAGGCTTCTTCCGCGAGTTCGAGCAATCCGTACATTTCACCGTTGCCATCGCCCGCGCGGACGCGAAGAACCGGCCCATCCACCGCAATGCCAAACGATTCCGCCGCCTGACCACTGCTCGCGACGCGATGCAGTACGACTTGTGCGTCGGCGAATCGCTCCCCAAGCGCCGTGCGGAGACGGCCGGCTGCCCAAACGGTCGAGCCGCGCGCGTCGGGCGGCAGATCGATCCCCGCCCAGCAGCGCCCCGGTAGGACGAGGATCCCGGCGATGGCGCACAGAAGGATGTGGAATGGTTGCGAGGCGTTCATGCCCATGGGTTAGGCATCGCGACGATAAGTTCGTTCGAGCCGGTTGCATCCCTTTTTCTGGCCTGCGGGTTTTGCAACTAAGACCTAAAAGACCGGCGATTGAGAAGATTGACTCGGCGCCCTATGAATCTCCCCATGTTCGCATCCCGCCTCCTTGCCGCAGCGGTCTTTTTTGCCTTCTGCGCGCCTGCATATTGCCTCGAGAAATGGTTTTATTATCCGACTAATCTGCTGCCGGACGAGAACATCCCCAAGCTCGAGACGCTTTGGAAGCGCGCCGCGGCGGCCGGCTATACGCACGTACTGCTCGCCGATTCCAAATTCGGGCATTTGCAGGACATGGTGGCTCCGAATTTTCCAAACTATTTCAGGAATCTCGAGCGTGTGAAGAAAATCGCCGCCGATTTGAAGCTTGAGATCCTGCCGTGTCTTTTCCCCATCGGTTACTCGAACGATATCCTTGGCAATGACGTAAATCTTATCGAGGCGATGCCAGTGAAAAACCTGCCTCTGGTCGTGAAGGGTGGAGTAGCGCAGGTGGACGATCCATCGGCGCCATCGCTCCCATCTGATTTCTCCAAGAAATGGAGTTGGAAGGATAACAATCTCAAGTCGGAAGATGGCGCCCTCCGCGTGGTGGATCGTGGCGATTCCAATTCACGCGTGGTGCAAAAAGTCACCCTCCAGCCGTGGCGGGAGTACCACATCTCCGTGAAGGTCCAAACGAAGGATCTGAAAGGGTCGCCGGAGATTAAGGTGAACCCGGACGACGCCGGCGACGTCTCGCTGAACTGGAACAATCTCGGCACGAAGCCGACTCAAGACTGGACGGAAGTGCATGCCGTCTTCAATTCCGAAAAGTACACGGCGGTTTCGATTTACATGGGGCTGTGGGGCGGCGGAAAGGGCATGCTCGCGTGGAAAGAGCCGAAGCTGGAGGAAGTGGCATTTGTGAACCTCACACGCCGCCCGGGGACACCGCTAACGATCACGACTGCGGATGGAAAGCCGCTGGTCGAAGGGCGCGACTACGAACCTCTGGCCGATCCGGGCCTCGGCGCGACTCCTTGGAAGGGCGAGTACGACACCTATCACCAGCCGCCGATGCTCCGCACCAAACTGCCCGACGGCACGAAGCTGCTCGCGAGCTACTACCATGGAGCCACCGTGTACGACCACCAGGCGACCATCTGCCTCAGCGAACCCAAAACTTACGCTCTCCTACGAGACCAGGCCCAGCGGCTCGTAAAAGCCTTCGGCGCCAAAGGTTACATGATGGAGCACGACGAAATCCGCGTGATGGATTGGTGCGAGGCCTGTCAGGCGCGCCACATGACGCCGGGCCAGATGCTGGCGGACAACGTAAAGCGATGCGCGGCAATCCTTCGTGAAGTCAACCCGGGCGGACGCATCTACGTTTGGCAGGACATGTTCGACCCAAACCACAACGCGGTGAAGGGGCCGTATTACCTCGTGAACGGCCCGATCACGGGCTCCTGGGAAGGTCTCGACAAGGACATCATCATGGTTCCATGGCTTTTCGAGAAGCGCGATGCCAGCCTGAAATTCTTCGCCGATCGCGGCCAGAAACAGGTGATCGCCGGATATTACGACAGCGATCCCGCAAATGTTGCCGAATGGATGGCCTCCGCGAAGAAAGTCCCCGGCAGCGTCATCGGCGTCATGTACACCACGTGGCAGAATAATTATAACGACCTCGAAAAATTCAGCCAAATCATCGACCTATCGAAGTAGGCGCCCGCCGCCGCCGACCGTGGAGCCAGCGATGGGATTCGAACCCATGACCTGCGGTTTACGAAACCGCTGCTCTACCCCTGAGCTACGCTGGCCGCTCTCAATCGGGCCGCTACTATGCCCGCCTTTAGGTCGATGGCAAAGAGATTTGGAAATCGATCAAAACGGCGCATTTTCTCCGTGGCGGAAGTCCGACTCGTATTGATCCAGAACGTGCGCCGTGAGCGCGAGAGGATGGATCCCCAGATCCATCCCCAGCACGCGCCTGTAAAAGAGACGCCAGCGCATTGAGCGCATGCGCCTGCGTGCTCGCCGAGACCTTGCGCCCCACAGCCAGATGCTCCAGAAAATCCTGCACCTCCGCCGCGCCCATCTCCCGCAGGCGCCGTCTGCCGTGATGTAGAATGAACGCCGTGTCCACATCCGATACGCAGTTTCCGTATCCATCCTCTAGCCGCGCACCCGCACCGCCGCGCGAAATTCATCCTCAAAACGGCGGGCAGTCGGCAAAGGCCCTGGAATCGGTATATCCGTGATATGCCGACGGCACGGCCGATATGCCAACCGAAATTTTTCTTTGCGTAAATTCAGGCAACCCGCTAACCTCTGCTTGCCATGCCAACCTCAGAACCGCCCAGCCAACATTCGTGCGGCTCAATACTATGTTAGGCGTTGCTCGCCGCATCCAGTAACGAACGATTATGAATTCACTCTTTGCGATCGCGTCGTACAAATTCGGCTTCTTCATCAATTTCCGTGGGATTTTTCATGAAGGGATTCGTGTGCCTCAAGGCGGGCAAAGGTCCAACTTCCCGCAAAAGAATAGGATCCTCGTGCGGTAGTTCTCGAAGTTTCTGAAGCCTCGGGCAGAGCTTTTGA
>JBBSFI010000062.1:0-25819 GCA_038238905.1 Chthoniobacterales bacterium
CAACGACTCCGCGGCGCGAGGTTCGTGTGAACGCGCCTGGACGAGACCGTGTTCGAGCGCCAGATCGGAGCGCAAGCTCTCTGGCGGTTGCGTCGCATCGAAGGCGCGGTAGCTGGCCTCGAAACGATCGAAGTTTCTCTGACTCAGCCATGCGAGCGCGGCGTCGAACGCGGCGACCTGCCGCAGCTTGGTCGACCGATCCGCCGCGCTCTCAAACAGTTGCGCCGCGAGAACCTCCTCTCCACGGCTGTAATGCGCGAGGCCCGCCCGCAATTCGATGGCGGCCCGAAGCTCCGGATCGTCTGCAAGCCGGAGAGCTGCGTCCAGCGAGCGGATGCCGTCGTCGTGGCGATCGGATCGCTCGTAGATCTCGGCTTGCAACAGGTGGGCTTGCGGCAGAAGCGGATGCCCCGGCGCCGATGCTATGAAAGCCGAGAGCGTGTGCGCGGCCTTCTCCCACGCGCCGCGGAATGCGCGCAGCTTCGCCAAATAAAAGAGCGCCAGTTGCGCCCGGTTCGCGTGAGGAGAATCAGCCCACCGCCGCAGTTCGGTCTCGGAGGGGCGGTCGGCAAGCTCGTAATCGCGCTCCAGTTGGCCGAAGGCGGATTCCAATTGGGCGCTGTCGGGCCTCTGCGATATAAAGTCTTCGAGTACGCGGGCGCCTTCGGCATGCCCATAAAGCTTCATGCGCGCTTCCGACGCGCCGAAGACCGCAGCAAAGTAAAGGCTCTCCGAAACATGGGCCGGGCTCTTCAATATCTCTTCGAACAGCACGAGCGCCGGCCCCGGTTCGCCCTGCGCGAGCAGCAATCGTCCTTCGACCTCGCTCTTCCATTTCCCCTCTTCCGGAGTGGTAGCCGGCAGGCTTCCGAGCAATCCGCGGGCTTCCTCGAAACGGGCGGTCTGGACATATAGCGCGGCGAGGCGCAACCGGAGAGCCGCCGGGCCTTCACCCGACTTCGCGAGCGACTCGAGTATATGAATCGCCTCGGCAGTTCTTCCCAGAGCTTGCAAGCATTCCGCCACGCCGGCGCGCTCCCGCGGACCGGCGCGATGACCGAGCGCAAGGTAGAGTGGAAGCGCCTCCCGATATTTTCCCTGCGCCAATAGAATCTTCGCATGGAGCGCGGCGGCCGCGCCATCCGGACGGCCCACCAGAGGCTGAATGGCGGCGAGCGCCTTCTCTGGCGATCCCCATTGAAGGTACGACTCTCCGATCAAGAGTGCGGCGGAGGTTTTGTCTTCACCGCTGGCGGCGGACTCTTTCAGCAGCGCCTGCGCCTTATGCACAGCGACTTCAGGCAGCCCTTCTTCGAGAGCGGCGCGCGCATCACGCAGCGAGTCCGCGTCCGCCCCAAATGCAACCGCAAGCGGCGCCATCCCTGCGAGAAAGAGCATCCGCAACGCCTTCATAGCATGCGGCGCAGATAGTGGCCGGTGTGGCTGCCAGCGGCTGCTGCAACGGTTTCCGGCGTGCCTGCGGCTACGATCGTCCCGCCTCCGGAGCCGCCCTCCGGTCCAAGATCCAAAATCCAATCGGCGGATTTGATCACCTCGAGATTGTGCTCGATCACGATCAACGTGTTGCCCGAGTCGCGCAGTTTCATGAGCACTTCCAGCAGCTTGTGAATGTCGGCAAAATGAAGTCCGGTCGTCGGTTCATCGAGAATGTACACAGTGCGCCCGGTTGCCTTTCGCGCAAGCTCGGCGGCCAGCTTTATGCGCTGCGCTTCGCCGCCGGAAAGCGTGGTGGCCGACTGGCCAAGGCGGACGTAGCCGAGGCCGACATCTTCCAGGGCAAGCAACTTGTCGCAGACTTGCGTTACATTCCGAAAAAAGCGCGCCGCTTCATCGACCGTCATGTCCAGGACATCCGCGATATTCTTGCCTTTGTAAGTGATTTCGAGGGTCTCGCGGTTGTACCGTCGGCCGCGGCAGATCTCGCATTCGACATAGACATCGGCGAGGAAATGCATCTCAAACTTCTTCACCCCCTCCCCTTCGCACGCCTCGCATCGCCCGCCCTTCACGTTGAAAGAGAAGCGGCCCGCATCGTACCCGCGCACTCGCGAAGCCGGCAAGCCTGCGAAAAGGTCGCGGATCGGGCCGAAAGCCGCCGTGTAGGTGACAGGATTCGAGCGCGGCGTCCTGCCGATTGGAGTCTGATCGATGACGATCGCCTTATCCACTTGCTCAAGCCCGAGGATCGCGCCATGCCGCCCGGGCCGGTCCTTTGCCCTGTAAAAGTGTCGGAAGAGCACGCGCCGCAGGATATCGTCCACCAGCGTCGATTTACCCGAACCCGATACGCCTGTGACGCACGTGAAGCAGCCGAGCGGGAAATGCGCGTCAACCATTCGTAAATTGTTTTCGGACGCGCCCAGAACACTCAGCCATCCCGTGGTGGAAGTGCGGCGCGACGATCCCGACGAAGGAAGATTCTCCGGTTTCGGATGCCGCCGGTTTTTGGGCACCGGTATCTTCGCGGCGCCGGAGAGGTATTGCGCGGTAAGGGACGATTCCACCGCGAGGATTTGATCGATCGTACCCTGGGCCACCAGATAGCCGCCGCGTTCGCCCGCTCCGGGACCAAGATCCAGAATGTGATCGGCCGCGCGGATCGTGTCTTCATCGTGTTCGACGACGATCACAGAGTTCCCCAAGTCGCGCAGCCGCCGCAGCGTGGCGATCAGGCGCTCATTGTCGCGCTGGTGCAGCCCGATGCTCGGCTCGTCCAGCACGTAGAGGCATCCCGCAAGCCCGCTTCCGATCTGAGTGGCGAGCCGGATGCGCTGCGCTTCGCCCCCCGAAAGCGAGCCGCTCTCGCGATCGAGCGACAAGTATTCGAGGCCCACCTCCGAGAGAAATGCAAGCCTGTTGGACAGCTCCCGCCGCACCTCCGCAGTCACGAATAGCTGCTGTTCGTTCAAGGAAAGCCGGTGCAGAAAGGCGCGCGCCTCACCGATCGAAAGTCGGCAGAATTCGTGAATATTCATCTCTCCCGATAGCGCGCGAGCAGCCCATCCGCGCAGATCGTCCGCCTTGGCGATCCCCATGTCCGGCAGGTAATTCGATTTCACCGTCACGGCCAGGATCTCCGGCTTCAGACGCGCGCCGCCACACCGCCCGCAGAGGTGGCGGCTCATGTACTGGCGCACGCGCTGGCGGCTGAACTCGCTCTCGGTCGTCTCATAGAGGCGCACCAATTGCGCGACGACGCCATCGAACGGCTTCACCGCCTTCGTCGCTTTGCCCTCCTCGGCAAACGGAAGGGGGATGGGGCGATCCCCGCTTCCAAACAGAATCGCCTTCTGGAACTCGGGGGAGAGGTCCCGATACGGCGCATCGATCGCCACATGGTATTCCGCCGCAAGCGCTTGCAACGTGCTCGCGTAGTATTTCTCCATCCGCTTGCCCGCCTTGGCCCAGGGGGCAACGGCGCCCTCCGCCAGCGATTTCTCCGGGTCGGGCACGATCAAGTCGGGATCGACCACGAGTTCCGTCCCGATCCCGTGACAGACAGGACAGGCGCCGAGATGGCTATTGAAGGAAAAATGCTTCGGCGTGAGCGGCTGGAGTGTGAAGCCGGTCGTCGGATTCGTGAAATCCGTGGAATAAGCAGTTTCATCCCACTTTTCATCGGCCGCGCTTTCATCGCGACGCAGGAGCGTCAGCTTATGCCCGCCCCACTTGAGCGCCGTCTCCACCGAATCCGCCAAGCGCTGGCGCATCCCATCGCGAACGATCAGCCGATCGACGACGGCTTCGATAATGTGAGCCTCTCCCCGCGGGAGCCGGATGATCGGCGCCTGCCCGCTCAATTCGATAATCTCGCCATCCACACGCGCCCGCACGAAGCCTTCGCGCTTCAGCTTTTCGAGAACATCGCGAAACTCGCCGGTCTCGCCGTGAACGATCGGGGCGAGGAGCACGATGCGGCTTTCCAGAGGGAGATCGAGAATACGATCCACGATCTGTTGCGTGGAAAGCTTGGAAACCGGCTCTCCGGTCGCGGGATCGTGCGGCTGGCCGACAGAACAAAAGAGGAGCCGCAGGTAGTCGTAAATCTCCGTGGTGGTGGCGATGGTCGAGCGCGGGCTGCCTGCGGAAGTGCGTTGCTCGATCGCGATGGCGGGAGAAAGCCCCTCGATAAAATCGACATCGGGCTTCTGCATTTGATCCAGAAATTGCCGCGCGTACGCTGAGAGGCTCTCCACGTAGCGGCGCTGTCCCTCTGCATAAAGGGTGTCGAAGGCGAGCGACGACTTCCCGGAGCCGCTCAGGCCGGTGATGACCACCAGTTTTTCGCGGGGAATCTCGAGCGTGATGTTCTTGAGATTATGCTGGCGGGCGCCGGTGATCTTGATAGTTTGGGCGGCCATCTTTCGAGCGAAAAGTAAAACCTCGAAACAAACCACACCCCATCCTGCTTCTCCAGAGGTAACTTACCCATGCCCGAACAGACCGCCCCATTTGAAATGTCCCGAGCGGAGCTCGAGGCGATCTACGACAAATTTCGCGAGGTGAAGCATAATATCAACAACACGCTCGCCGTGATTATGGCGCTTTCGGAACTCGGGCAGCGGAACCCGGCCCATTTCGAGAAGCTGGCGCGGGCGGTTTTGCAACGCGGCCCCGAGGTGGTGAATCAACTTCAGGAATTGCAAGCAGCCCTCGGCGCAAAGCTCAAGACCACCGTCGCGGCGCCGGAGGAATTCCCAACGCCGGACAAAGAGGCGCCATAAAGCGCGCGAGCCGCTTATCCGCCCAGTTCGCCCAGTCCACACATGAGCGCCCAGGAGCCGGGAAAAGTACGCAAAGCAGCCAAGCGCCCATTCACGGCGGAGAGCGCGGCGGCGGAAATCGTGGCAAAGCTCACGGTCGCCGCGGGAAAAGGAAAGAGGTCGCTTTACACGTCCAATACGGCCCCGGAAAAGCGGGCGCTATACATGGAGGCCTGCCACGCCCTGGAGCACCAGGGCGCCATTCGGCTCCGCAAAGATCCCGAGAAGTGGTTCCTCGCCGGATTCGCGCCCCTCGAGCCGACCGTTCAAAGCGTGGCGGCGAAACTGCTCGCACAGTCGGCGGGCCTGCCGGTCGATCTCTTCGATCTTCGCGCCGTGACGAAGAAACTTACCAGTCGTGAGAAACAATTTGCCGTCAGCGCCCTGGAGGAACTCGTCCGGCAGGGGACGGTGCTTGAACTCGTCCTGAAGAGCGGACCCACCGGGCGGCGCCTGTATGCAAACAGCGCCACCTTGCAGGCGCGTCTCGATCCCAAGGAGGCTCGGCAATCGATCGAGGGAGAGGCGGATGCCTCGCACTCCTCCGCCGATGAATCGACCATCCGGCAGGCATACGATCGCGTCGTCCGCGAGACCCATTTTCCCGACGTGCAAATCGGCGTTTTGCACGAGGCGTGCGGAATTCGGCTTGAAGCGCTCAAAGCGTGGATCCTCGCTGAGCGTAGTGAGGGCCGCGCGGCCTTGAGCTTTGGCGACTGGTCGCTCGCCAGCGAAGCCAGGCGCGCGGCCGCGATCGAAATATCCGGCGAACGGTATCTGTTAGTCCGCCTCGAGACATGAGCGCGCCCGAGGCCAATCCCTTTTGCGAGCTGATCGTCAAAGACCCGCGGCAGCGGGAGCCTGCCGTGGCCGGACTGAATGAGCGTCCGCTCCAGGTGATATTCGAAGAGTTCGAGCGCCTCGCGGCGGGTCCGGCCCCGCGCGAAATCCGTCGGACAGGGCAGGCGCTCTTAATAACGTCATCACAACCGGGGTATGGCAAATCGCACTTGCTCGCGAGGATCTTCCGGGAGCTGCGCGGACGGGCGACCGTCGTCTATGTGCTTCCCTTCCAGAATCCGGCAACGGTCTTCCAGTCGCTCATGCTGGCGATTGCCCGGGAGCTGGATTTTCCCGAGGAAGGAGGCTCGCTGGCTTGGGATCGCGATGCGGCGACGCAATTGGACCACCTTGCGCATGCTCTCCTCGCGCATTGCATTGCCGACTTGATCGAGAGCGGCCGCGTGGAGGCGGGGGAAGACGAGCGCGCCCAGATTGTGGAGAGGCTTCGCGGCGATCCGTTGAATGCCTTCGGACGCGGAGTGCCCGGCGAAAACTGGGCCGGCTGGCTGGACCAAAATTTCGCGCGCTTGCTGCGCCCGATGGAAAGCGCGCTCGCGAGCCGGGGCCTGGCGTTAAGCAACCCCTCCGGATGGCTGAAGGGCTTGCGGGCTTACGCAATGGCTGCTCCCGACTCCTCCGCGCGAAGGACCTGTCTCGACTGGATGACCGCGCAACCTCTGGACGACGCCGATTTGGAACTGCTCGGGATGCGGCGGGCTGAAGCGGTCCCGGTCGAGGCTGGGCCGGCGGAGGCAAATCAGGTCTGCCGGTCCCATGTGAGCGATATCGCACAGTTGGCAGGCTACTTCCGCCCCTTCGTATTTTGCTTCGACCAGACTGAAGTCTATGGCCATCACGCTCCCCTCGCCCGCGCCTTTGGCCTCGTCATTGGGAGACTGCTCGACGAAGCGGTAAATCATCTCGCGCTCGTCACGTCGAATCAGGATCCATGGAATGAGCGGATCAAGCCCCACATGGAGCGGGCCGACCAGGATCGCATCGCCCCTCCGCTCGCGCTCGATGGCTTGGACAAGGCGCAAGCGGAGCAGCTCGCGAAGATGCGCATGGAGGCGGCCAGCATCGATCCCGCGAAACAGGCGCAGTTTCTCAGCGGAACATGGCTTGCCGATCCCAACCTTTTTCAGAATGCCGCCAACCGCGTCGGCGCACGTTACTTTTTGCAGAAGTGTCGGGAACGGTGGACGCGCGCTCCGATCATCGCGGTGACATTGGCCAGGCTATACGACGAGTTGCGCCGGGAATTGCTCGCGTCGCCCAAGCGGCATCGCTTCGAGCCGGATACTCTGGAATGGGTGATCGAGGAGGCCGCCGATGGCTTGGAAGGAGTGACGGTGACGCGCCTTGACGAACGATACTTCACCGTGATGTGGCAGACACCGAGCCGGATCTGCTACTTCGGATTCGCGAACGGATCCCACTGGGCGCAATGGAAAGCGATCGCCAATGCGGCCGTCTCCAAGTGCGCCAGCGGCCCGCGTCCGAGCAAAGCGATCTTCTTCCGCGCGCCCGACCAGCCGCCGATCCCGCGCGCAAGCTGGAGCAGCGCTTCAGACATCGAGCGGGCAAAGAGCGCGTACCTTCACCTCATCGTCCTCACACTGGAACAGGTGGCGGAACTCTACGCGGCGAAGGAGCTGTTCGCGCAAGCGGCGCAAGGCGACATCCCCTTTGACACAGACATCGTCCTCGCCTTTCTGCGGGAGCAACTGGCGCCTTGGTGGGATCTGCTTAAAGCGCCGATCGGCCACCCGGAAGCGCACGTCCCACAACTTGCTGCCCCGGTCAGCACGGAAGCTTAGTTAGTTAGCGTACGCTAGTGGGTTAATCGGCGCTGTGGCATCTCCAAACACACCTTAGTAAGACTTCGCAAAAATCACGCGTCGTTCGCTCGGTTCACCGGTGAAAATACAGCGCCCTGGCGCTTCGGCTTCGCCCAGGGGAATGCAGCGGATCGTGACCTTTAACTCGTCTTTGATTCGATCCTCCACCTCGCGCGATCCGTTCCAGTGCGCCAGCGCGAAACCGCGGTGCAATTCGGGACGTTCGGAATTTTTCGGCGTGAAGAATGCGTAAAACTCTTCCTTCGAGTCGATCTGCACCGTGTGTTTGTCGCGGTATTCCGTTGCCCGCGCCAGCAGAGTCTCCTGGATGGATTGCAGGATGTCCGCCGCTCGCGCAATGAAATCGTCGCAGGTCAAAAACTCCTTTTCCTTGGGCGGGCGATCCCGGCGGGCGACCGCCACGCTCCCCTTTTCAAGATCGCGCGGGCCGAGTTCAACGCGCAGCGGAGCGCCTTTCTTAATCCATTCCCAATTCTTGACGCCGCCGCCGAGATCGCGCTTATCGACCTCGACACGGATCGGCTCGCCTGCGAATGGCTGGGCGCGCAAGGTCGAAGCGAGCTTATCGACGGCATCCAGCACGGCCTGGCGCGTCTCTTCCTTTGGAGTAACCGGAACGATCACGATATGAGCGGGCGCAATTCTCGGCGGCAGCACCGCCCCATCGTCGTCGGCGTGCGCCATGATGACGGTGCCTATGAGCCGCGTACTCACACCCCAGCTTGTGGTCCACGCGAATTCCTTCGTATTGTTTCGCGAGAGAAACTGGATGCCGCTCGCCTTCGCGAAGTTCTGCCCGAGGAAGTGTGAAGTCCCGGCCTGGATCGCCTTCCGATCTTGCACCATCGCTTCGATGCAGAGCGTCTGCACCGCTCCCGGAAATCGCTCGCCCTCGCTCTTTTCGCCCGTGAAAACGGGAAGCGCCAGGTAATCGCGCGCAAAGGTCTCATACACACCGAGCATCCGGGTTGTCTCCTCGCGCGCCTCGGCTTCCGTCTCATGCGCCGTATGCCCTTCCTGCCAGAGAAACTCGGTAGTCCGCAGGAAAACGCGGGGGCGCAATTCCCAGCGCACGACATTGGCCCATTGATTGATAAGAATCGGCAGGTCGCGGTACGACTGGACCCATTTCGCATACGTCGCGCCGATGATCGTCTCGCTCGTCGGCCGCACGATGAGCGGCTCGCTGAGTTCCGCGGACGGAGCCGGGCGGAGGCCGCCGCCGGGGGCAGCTTCGAGACGGTGATGCGTGACTACCGCGCATTCCTTGGCGAACCCTTCGACATGCTCGGCCTCCTTTGCGAGATAGCTCAGCGGAATGAAAAGTGGAAAGTACGCATTTTTATGGCCGGTCGCCTTGAACATGCCATCCAGAACCCGCTGCATATTTTCCCAGATGCCATATCCCCATGGCTTGATGACCATGCAGCCTCGCACCTCGGAATTTTCGGCAAGATCCGCCGCACGAATCACCTGCTGATACCATTCTGGAAAATCTTCGTCTCGGCGCGGAGCAATGGCGGATTGGGGCTGGGACATGGGATCGGGTTTTTGGAAAAGAGCGAAAGCTACCCGGCCTTCACCCGGAGAACAGCCCAAACTGAAGGTTTCACGCGGAGGTTGAACGCAAGGTCACCTTCTCGCCCTCCGCAGCAGTGCCGGGAAACGGATCGAGCGAACGTTATTAAATTGCGGGCAAGAGTTTCCGTGTTACTTCGGAAGCGCTCCCGATGGTTCCATCCCCCGACCCGCTTCACACAAGCCCTCGTGGCACGCCGGCGGCCTATTCGCTTGCTCGCGATCGATATGCGGATTGGGGCGTGGACACGGAAGAGGCGATCGACCGCCTGGGAAAGACGCCGATCTCGCTGCACTGCTGGCAGGGCGACGATGTGGCCGGGTTCGAAAACCCCGGCGCCGCGCTCGGTGGAGGGCTCGCCGTCACTGGCAATCATCCCGGACGCGCCCGAAACGGAGATGAATTGCGGGCGGATCTGGACGCGGCCCTCTCCCACATTCCGTGCCGGCACAGGATCAATCTCCACGCCATGTACGCGGAGACAGCCGGTAGAAAAGTGGAGCGCACCGATTTCGCCCCCGTCCACTTCCAGCGTTGGATCGATTGGGCCTGCGAGCGGAAGGCTGGCCTCGATTTCAACCCCACCTTCTTCTCCCATCCACTCGCCGCGGATGGGTTCACCCTGTCGCATCGCGATGTATCGATTCGCCGGTATTGGATCGAGCACGGGATTGCGTCGAGAAAGATCGGTGCGGCAATGGGCGCCGCCGCGCAATCGCCATGCATAACAAACTTCTGGATACCGGACGGATACAAGGATACCCCGGCAGATCGATGGGCGCCCCGCCAATGGCTGACGGAGTCGCTGGATGCGATCTTCCGGGAGCCGATTCCCGAGGAGATGAATCTCGATGCGGTCGAATCGAAGCTCTTTGGGATCGGCAGTGAGAGTTATGTCACCGGCTCGCATGACTTTTATCTTGGCTATGCGATCACGCGACGGAAACTGCTCTGTCTCGATACAGGCCACTTCCACCCTACAGAATCCGTCGCGGACAAAATAAGCGCCATCCTTCCTTATGTTCCGGCGCTGCTCCTGCATGTCTCGCGGGGCGTCCGCTGGGATAGCGATCATGTCCCGGCATTCTCCGACGACTTGCAGTCGCTTGCGCGCGAGGCGCTTCGCGGAGCGGGAAGAATCCATTTTGGCCTCGATTACTTCGATGCCAGCATCAATCGGATTGCGGCATGGATTATGGGCGCGCGCAACCTGCTCAAGGCTCTCCTCGCGGCGCTCCTGGAGCCGGCGGCGCTTCTTCGACAGGCTGAACTGAGCGGCGACTACACAAAGCGGTTCGCACTCCGCGAGCAACAGCATACGATGCCGTTCGGAGCGGTCTGGGAGGAGCACTGCGAGCGCCGCGGGATGGATGGACAAAACCTGTGGCTGGACGAAGTCCTCCGACGGGAGAAAGAGATTCTGGCGGCGCGCGGGTAACAAGTATCACTCGATGGCCGCACCGCTGCTGCAACTCGATCACATTGCCAAGTCATTTGGCGCTGTGCGAGCGCTGAGAGGCGTCACGTTCGATCTGCTCCCTGGCGAAGTGCATGCGCTGGCAGGTGAAAACGGCGCTGGAAAATCGACTCTTATAAACGTGATCGCAGGCGTCCATCGTCCGGACAGCGGATCGCTTTTAATAGACGGGCGTCCGATCGATCGTCTTACCCCGGCGCAAGCGCGAGAGATGGGGATCGCCACCGTCCACCAACAGCCGGCGCTTTTCCCCGATCTTACGGTCTCCGAGAACATTGCGCTCGCGCTCGAACCGCCCGATGGGTTGCGCCGCATCGATTGGAAGGAGCGCCACGAGCGCGCGGTTCAACTACTGCATCGAGCGGGAGCCGCCATCGATCCCCGCCGGGGGGCGGGCGAACTGTCGATGCCCGAACAGCAACTCGTCGAGATCGCCAAGGCGCTCGGCGCCGGAGCGCGCATTCTCATATTGGATGAGCCCACCGCGTCTCTCACGCGAAAAGAGACTGAGCTTTTGCACGGCGTCCTCACGGATCTTAAGGCGCGAGGCGCGGGCATCATATATATTTCACACAGGCTGCACGAAATCTTTGCGATGGCGGATCGCGTAACCGTGTTAAGGGATGGCGAATCGATCGCCAGCTTTCCGACCGCGGAAACTGATGAAGCTTCGCTGGTGCGCCTCATGGTGGGACGCGAAACGGCTTCCAGCTATCCGGCGCTGGCATGCACGGCTGGCGGAAAGATGCTTTCCGTGACAAACCTCACCTGTGACCGCTCGCGCATTCGCAACATCAGCTTTGATGTGTCTCGCGGAGAGGTCTTCGGAATCGCGGGGCTGATTGGGGCGGGCAGGACCGAACTGGCGAGGACGCTCTTCGGAATCACACCCGCCGACCGGGGGGAGATTGTTATCGATGGCAAATTGGCGCGGATCCGCTCGCTGCGCGAGGCAATCGATCTTGGCATTGGCTATCTTCCGGAGGACCGGCGCCGCCATGGGATCGTGCAGAAAATGTCGATTGCCGCCAACATCACCATGGCGCTCCATCCTCGCATCTTTCCCTTTGGCTTTATCCAGCCACGCCGCGAGCGGGCGCTGGCCGAGTCCTATATGCGCCAACTTGCGATTAAGGCGCCCTCGCCCGAAACGCTCTGTGGCGCGCTTTCCGGCGGCAACCAGCAAAAGGCGGCGCTTTCCCGCTGGCTGGCCACCGACCCGAAGGTGCTGATCCTCGACGAACCTTCGCAGGGAGTCGATGTCGGAGCCAAGGCGGAGATGCATAACATTATTCGCGAGCTCGCCGCCAAAGGCGTCGCGATTATATTAATTAGCTCGGATCTATCGGAGGTGCTCGGCGCGAGCGATCGCATCGGCGTAATGCGCTCCGGCGAAATGGCGCAAATCTTCGAACGGAAAGATGCGGATGCGGACAGCCTCATGAGAGCGGCGCTGCCGGCGAGGGGGAGGACTGTCTCGTGAACCAGTGGAGCCGGGAGATCTGGGTGGCCAGCGTGCTTGCGGCGCTGCTCGCTCTGCTAGCCGTCTTCGCTCCCGCATTCTATGCGCCGATGCCGCTGCTTTCGCGCTGCTCTGAACAGGCTCCAGCGCTGATAATGACGGTCGGAATGGCGCTCCTGATTATCGCCCGGCAGATCGATGTTTCCGTCGGCTCCCAATTTGCGGTCTGCGCCGTGATCGCCGGAACCCTCACCGCTGCAAAGGCTCCGCTCGTTATTGCGGTCGCAACCGCTATTGCGGCTGGAGGCGCGATGGGCGCCCTGAACGGTCTGCTCGTAGCGGGCTTGGGACTGCCATCGATTGTTGTCACCCTGGCGACGATGGCCACATGGGAGCAGGCGCTGCGGCTTTTTCAGCAGGGCCGCTTCGTCGCGCTGCCGGAAGGAACGCAATGGTGGGGGCTCGGCCAAACGATGGGCCAGTGGACGCTCATCGCCGCAGCGTGTCTTATCACTGCGGCCTTTGCCGTCGCGATGAAGCACACAAGCGGGGGGAGGCGCGTGTACGCCGTCGGCAGCGACGCCGAATCGGCGCTCTTGGCTGGCATCGATCCGCGGAAGACGGTATTTCGCTTATTCATTCTGATGGGCCTGCTGGCGGGGCTGGCTGCCGCGCTCAACATCGTGCGCTCGCCACAGGTGGATCCCAAGGCGGGCTTGGGTCTCGAACTGAAAGTGATCGCAGCGGTGGTAGTCGGCGGCGTTGCCGTCTCCGGCGGCAGAGGCTCCGTATGGGGCGCCTCGGTGGGACTTTTGTTGCTCGCAACGATCAATCCGGCGCTGACCTATTTGCACGTTGACGCCTATTGGGAAAAGGCGACGCAGGGAGTTGTGATTCTCGCCGCGCTGATCGCCGACAGCCTGAAGAGGAGGACGCATGCCGGCCGATAGCATGCCGGCAGAGATTCGACCGACAAAAGCCGCCGCGCGCGCCGCTGCGATGCCGTGGCACGAACTCGTGCTCCTCGCCTTCGTCGCAGCGGAATTGCTTTTCTTTGATGTCACCGGCCGGCGCTTTCTCACCGGGGACAACCTGGCTAACATCCTGAGGCACTCGACGGAGTTGGGGCTTCTCGCGCTGGCAATGATGCCGGTAATCCTCACCGGGGGCATCGATCTCTCGATCGGGTCTCTGCTCGGCCTCTCCACGGTCCTCTTCGGCAAGATGGTGGACGAAGGCGGCCTCTCTCCGCTCTGCGCCGGCGTCATTACATTCCTCGCGGGCGCTGCGGCTGGCGGTCTGAACGCTCTGCTTATCGGGGCGCTGCGCCTGCCGCCCCTCATCGTTACTCTCGGCACTTACTCGCTCTTTCGAGGGCTTGCGGAGGCGCTTACCAAAGGCACAGAAATTTACTCCCGCTTTCCGCCCTATTTTCTGGCGTTCGGAAATAGCAGGATCGGCCCCCTGCCAGCGCAAGGGTGGATCCTCGCTGCGGCAGCGATCCTTTTTTGGATACTCGTGCATAAGACCGTGCTCGGGCGCTGCTGGAGAGCGATCGGTTACTCTCCGGAAGGCGCCGCGCATGCGGGAATCGCAGTAAAAACGCGGGTCGCCACGGCGTATATCATCGCCGGCGCCGTCTCGGCGCTTGCCGCGATCGTGTACACCGCGCGTGTGGCGCAAGGACGCGCCGATGCGGGCGCTGGCTACGAACTCGCGGCAATCACCGCCGTGGTGCTCGGAGGATCGAGCATTTTCGGAGGATCGGGATCCGTGCCTGGAACAGTGCTCGGTGTCGCGGCGATCGCGCTCCTGTCGAATGGCCTCGGGAGGATCCCTGCGGCGATGGGCGTCTCACGCGAACTTGCCGGGATGATGACCGGCGCCCTCCTTCTCGCGGCCCTCTCCGCAAGCGCCCTCGCCCGAATGGCGTCGGAACGACGCGCGCGGCGGACATAGGCATGCGCATAAAATGCCGGTAGTGTCCTAATTTGAGATATAGCGATTAGGTCCAAACCGAGACTCGCGCACGAATTTTGCAGATCGACCCATTCGGGCCGATCGTAATGCTGAGGGTGGGAATTAGCACGCCGCGAATGCAAGCCATGACGGCGGCGGGCATGACAATCCCACAGGCTGTCGTTGGGCGGTTCCTGGTCGATACTGGAGCGTCTGGAACCATGATCGACGAATCCATCGTTCGATCGCTCCAACTGACCCCGAGGGGCAATGCGACGTTCATACGCCAAGCACGGGACAAAACACGGTGCAGATATTCCAATACGATGTCGCATTGCTATTGTACCATCATGTGAACACTCGGTTTTTTCCGACCTTACCGGTTATGGCTTCGGATTTCAGCCAGCAGAATATCCTCGGGCTGCTTGGTCGAGATGTGCTGAATCAGTGTCTCTTGGTTTACGACGGATCAGCGAGCAGTTTTGCGCTGGCGTTTTAGAGACGGATTTCGCAGGAATCGCCACCGGCTCGGAAGAAGCCGGAGAATCCACGGGCGGAATCTCCGCACCGCAGTGGAGCGCAGCGTTGCGTTGTCGTCGTACCCCCACGCGTAGCAGCGCTTCGCCTTGGGGCTGGCCCGTGATGTCGAAGAACTCAACCATACCCTTCCAGGCCGGCTTTCCGTTGCCAACATCGCGACATGGCTGCGGCGCAACCCATTTTTTTCAATCAAAACCATCGCATCAACCGCCGCCCGGCCATTCCTTGATTTTGAAATTAAGACACTACCAAAATGCCGCTCTGCTTGCAAATAGCCGCGGCCACTCCAACACTCAAGCCAACTCCTCCGACTCCCCAGACATGAAAGTTTCCTCATTCATCCTCATCTCCGCCGCCGCCATGGCGCTCGGCGGGTGCCACAAAACCGACAGCCACTCAGCCGCCGATCCCGCGCACAAGCGCACAATCGGCTTTCTCCCAAAGAGCAAAGGAAACCAATACTTCGTCACGTGCGAGAAAGGCGCCCGCGAAGCAGGCTCCGAACTGGGGGCGGAATTAATCTTCGATGGCCCGACGAATACCGACCCAGCCAAGCAGAACGAGATCGTCGAAAACTGGATCACGCTCGGCGTGGATGCGATCGCCGTGGCGTGCGAGAACAGGGATGGAATCTCCGCGGTCTTGAAGAAGGCCCAGGATAGTGGAATCAAGGTCGTGACATTCGACTCCGACTGCCAGCACGATGCGCGCTCCTTTTTCGTAAATCAGGCGACCGCCGAAGGAATCGGCAATGCGCTCATGGATACGGCTGCAAACCTTTGCGGCGATGAAGGGGAGTTCGCCATTGTAACCGCCACGCTAACCGCCGCGAATATGAATGAGTGGCGGCGCGCGATCGGAGTCCGGCGGACGGAGAAGCACCCTCGAATGAAGCTCGTGGATACCAAACCGTGCGACGATCAAAAAGACAAGGCGCAGCAGGAAACGAGCAACCTGCTCGGAGCCTATCCCAACCTCAAGCTCGTGATGGCCATTTGTTCCCCAGCGGTCCCTGGCGCCGCGGAGGCGGTAAAGCAAGCCGGCAAAGCAGGCGCGGTCAAGGTGATCGGACTCGGGATTCCGAGCGAGAATCGTGCGTATGTAAAAGAGGGCGTCACACAGGCTGTCATCTTGTGGGATCCCAAAGATCTCGGCTACCTCGCTGTGTTAGCCGCTCATAGTCTTGTCACGGACGTGCTGAAGCCGGGAGACACCTCGTTCAAAGCCGGAAGGATCGGCGAAGTGAAGGTGGATGGAAGCGATATCCTGCTCGGCCAGCCTGTCATCTTCACGGCGGAAAATATCGACCGGTTTGATTTCTAACGAGCTCTGCCTTCACCCCACTTCCATATGAACAGCAAGTGCTTTATCGGAATCGATGTCGGCGCGGAGAGCGGTCGCGTGATGGCCGGCACATGGGACGGAGCGCGCATGCAGATCGAAGAGTTGCACCGCTTTCCAAATGCGGGAGTCGCCGTCGGTGAAACGCTTCGGTGGGATATGCTGCGGCTCGTCGCGGAAATCGAGACGGGGCTTTGCATCGCCGGAAGACGCTTTGGCGGGAACATCGTCTCAGTCGGTGTGGATACGTGGGGCGTCGATTTCGTGCTTCTCTCAAAGACCGATGAGCCGCTCGGATGGCCGAGGCACTATCGCGATCCGCGAAATCCAGCGGCGTACGCCAGCCTTCTGAAACAGTTGCCGCGCGAGGAAATCTTTGCCGCCAGCGGCATCCAGTTCATGCCGATCAATACCCTCTGCCAACTCGTCGCGATGCAGAGCGAAAACCCGGAATTGCTCGACGGAGCCGCGCATTTCCTTATGGTCCCCGACTTTATACACTGGAGCCTCTGCGGATCGCACGCCGTCGAGTTTACGAATGCGACCACGACGCAGTTCTATCACCCCACCGAGAAACGCTGGTCGTCGGAAATCCTGGCCAAGCTCGGGATACAGACAAAGATGCTCCCCGAAGTCGTCGCCCCTGGCACGGATCTCGGAGCGATGACGCGCGAGCTTTGCCGGCGAACCCGGCTCGCATCGCCCCGCGTCGTAGCGCCGGCCACCCACGACACCGGCTCCGCGATCGCCGCGGTGCCAACCGCCCGCACCGGACAAGGAAACTGGGCGTACATCTCCTCAGGGACGTGGTCGCTTCTCGGTGTGGAACTCCCCCGCCCGATTCTGTCAGCGCGCGCATTGGAAATGAATATAACAAACGAGGGAGGCGTGGACGGCTCTTACCGCGTTTTAAAGAACATCATGGGGCTTTGGCTTGTCCAGCGATGCAGACTGAGTTTTGAGACTTCCGGAGCCGCATTCCGTTACGATGAGCTGACCCTGCGCGCGGACGCAGCGCCCGCTTTCCGCTCGTTTATCGACCCGGATGACTCAAGCTTTTTGAATCCGCCCGACATGCCCGCCGCGATCGCCGACTATTGTGCGCGTACTGGCCAGCCCGCGCCGGAGAACGAAGGCCAGTTTGTCCGCTGCATTCTGGAAAGCCTGGCCCTGAAGTATGCCACGGTGCTTGACGCCCTCAAAGAGATGACCGGCAACTGGTGCGAGATGATCCATATCGTGGGCGGCGGCTCGCGGAACACCTTGCTTAACCAGTTCGCAGCAAATGCCTGCCGGCGCGCCGTGCTTGCCGGACCCGCCGAGGCCACGGTCCTCGGAAACGTGCTCGTGCAAGCCAGGACCGCCAATGAACTCGGCTCGCTCGAAGACATTCGGCGCGCCTCGTGGGGATCGAGCGCGGTCGTGGAATATCTTCCAAGCGATCAGCCCGCCTGGAAAGCAGCGCATGGCGAATTTGCCCGGATCCTCGAACGATCGGCCAGGCGTGGCACAGCGGAGGCGGGAGTGTAACTAACTGACGCGCGCTCATTGGCAACGGCATGAGGCCGTGAATCGCGAAGCTACTTAACAACCACGTCGTCGGCCGTCCACATCGTACGATCGGGGCCTGCCGACCGTATCTCCATTTCCTGGCCGGACAATTGATGGAAAAAGTACGGCGTCCCCC
This sequence comes from Chthoniobacterales bacterium, assembly GCA_038238905.1. GTDB lineage: Bacteria > Verrucomicrobiota > Verrucomicrobiia > Chthoniobacterales > Chthoniobacteraceae > JBBSFI01. The sequence goes on from JBBSFI010000062.1 coordinate 17,535, forward strand.
ATGGATCCGCCAGCTCCCCGGCAGCATTGAGCGTGTTGCCCGGCGGAACTCGCAGCTTGAGCTGCCGCGAGTTCATCCCGAGAAGCGCGGCCATGATCTCGGCATTCGTGCCAACGGGATTCTCGCCCAGCACAGCACGGTAGTCTCGCAGAACAAACCGAACCTCGGCGACCGCTGACTCGGCCACTCCTTGGGAGACTGGGGCGGACGCTGCCGGAGGATTGGCGGACCGCGCGGGTACCGGGAGTGAAGCAGTTGCCCCAAGCTCCGGGCGGGCGGGCGGCAGAGACGCCGGGGCGCTCGACCCTGGCTGCCCTTGCAATGCCCCATCTTCACGAGGCCGTCCACCCTGCGCCGCTCCGCCGCCAGGCACGGGCCGCAGAAACCAAAAACCGCACAGCGCCAGAACGATGAGAGCAGCCGCAGCCGCGACGAAACCCGCGCGACCCCTCATATCGAACGCATGAATCCCAAGTCAGGAGTCGGAAAGCGATAGAGATTCGGAAAGACAGTCCCCATATCGCCGGAGCCTACCCCAAACCATTTCGCGAGCGTAGCGGAATACTCATCGACCGACGTCCGTGGAATCCACCGGCCCGTGCTCGTGTCGTCGGGGCCGCCGACTTGCTGGACAGGAAACGTCCCGTACGTGCGCTGGCCCTGGACGGCGCCGCCGACAATGACATGGTGGCTTCCCCACCCATGATCGCTCCCCGAACCGTTCGCGGGAAACGTCCGCCCAAAATCGCTCGCCGTGAAGGAAGTCACTGCGTTCGACATCGCGACCTGCTCCATGGCGCGCTGGAATGCCAGCATGCAAGAACTCAATTCCTGGAATAGGCCTGCTTGCGTCCCGACCGTCGGGTCAGGCTTTCCATTCGTAAAACCAGTCTGGTTGCTATGCGTGTCGTACCCTCCCACGGCCGCGAAGAAGATCTGCCGCTTCATGTTCAGAACTCCGCCAGACGCTATCAGCCTGGCAATCATCTTCAACTGGCCGCCGAGCGTCGTCTTGGGAAAACCGCCAGCCTGCCCGTTTGGATAGATGCCGGTGAGTCCGGTATTCCATATCCATGTGCCCGAGGTTCCGTTCGAGCGCCGGTCCACCAAATCTGCGTAAGGATCGATCGCGCCGTTAAGTGTAGAGCCTACAGCGATGGCATCCTGCACGACGCCCGCGTAGGCGCTGCGCTGGAGATTCGCGTCGGTCAAACCGAGGATGCCTTGCATCGCCGCCAGCCTGGTTCCTGTCACTCCGCCGAGCGCCACGGCGCCCGTCGTCGAAACGTCGTACTTCTGATACACGTTGCCAACTTCAAATGTATTCGCGCCCGCGAGCGACGTGCAAAGCGAAATCTTTGCGCTGTTTGCTGTCGGCACGCCATTGACGAGCTGATACTGCAACGGATGGATAAGATCCGCAACCCGCCCACCCCATCCCGTCCGAGGCGGCTGATCGGGGATCGACGTCTGCCATTGTGTTACCTGATCGCTGTGGGAGAACAACTGCGGCGGCACGGCGACGGCCCGCGCCTTGTACTGCGCGCTGCTTATCGGGTACACAAGTGTGCCGACGTTAAACAAGAGCGCTGCTTTCCCTTCGCCGAACAAGGTTTGCAGCTCGGGACAACTCGGATGCAGTCCGTATTGATGCCCGTCGTTGTTGATCGGCGAGACTGGCAGGGCGGATGCCTGCGGAAGCGCCAGGACCTGCCGGATCGCCGCGTAGTTCGCATAGTCTGCGCCGAGCGGAATTACCAGATTATTGGCGTCGTTGCCACCTTGGAGAAAGATGCACACAAGCGCTTTATAATCCGTCAGCGTCGATTGAGCTGCGGCTGTATTGATGAACCGCAGATCGCGGATCATTGCCTTCAGAGCGAGTGTTCCGACGGCAGCGCACGACGCGGCTCGCAGGAAGGTCCGCCGGCTGCTTAGATTTTCAGGAGGAGTCTTCATTCGTTCTTACTTTTGGATCGCAAAATCGGGCGACGTGGCAATGAGATGAATAATGGAACGCACCCGGTCCCGCCGTTTGATTTGATCGACGGGCGAAGATGTGACGTCCGAAAAATAGGTCTGGATGTAGTTCTGCACAATCGTCTGCGCCGCGGCAGGCAACTCGCCGGCGCAGAGCAGAGTGTTGAGTTTTCCGATCAAAAGCGGCAGGTTCACATTCGCCGCCCACGGTGAATTCGGAGTGTAGTCGCCCATCCACGGACCGTAATCGATTGCGATTTGGCCCGAACCATTACGGAAACTGCCAAGGCCGCCGGTGCTTCCGGATGTTGTGTTATTGCTCGAACTGAAGATCGCGCCGAACGCGAAGTTCGCCTGTTTCATTACGTTCGTGTCGGATGTCAGTTGGAACTCCGGCGTAAGAAGCCCAGCGGATGCCACCGTGCCGGGATACTGATAGCCCGGCGAGAAGAAATTAAAAACCGTCGGAGAGCGCATCGGAGTCTGCGCTATATCGGTATCCGTAGTGCCGATGAGCCAGTCGCTTAACCCGCTCGCAACAGGTCCTGTGCGTGTCAGGATTGGCGAGGTCGAGGCGCCTGTGAACGTGCCGGAACGCGTCGCGGAGTCTGCGGCTGCGACCGTAAAGGTCAGGGGGTCGATCACGCTAAGGACGGTTCCATTTACGAGAGCCGGGACGATTGTCTGTCCATTTGCCGGGACAAAGCTGATCCCCACCGTGCCGCCCGCTGCCACATTGTGCAACACATTGCACGTTACCGTGATGGTCGAGCCGCTCTGGGCATAACCTCCCGTGAAATAGCTGAGAGTCCCGGTGGCTGTGCGGCTGACCGAGTCCGGAGCCTGAATCGTCACATGCGTCGTATCGACTACCGTGACTGGATAAAGCCCGTTCGCCGGCGCATTCGGGCTTCCGGAAGTGAATGTGAGATAGACGTCGGCTCCCTGCGACAGATTGTGCGAAACGGTTGTCATGCCGCTGCTAATCGTCGTCAGAGTGCCGAGATTGCCCGTCTGGCTGTAAGTAAAATTGATCGCATCCTTCGCCCGGACGTAAAAGCTGGTCGCCGTCGGCGCCAGCGATGCGGGTTGCGAAATCACCGAGTAGGGCCCTCCAGTCGGAGGACTGGACAAATCGGCTGAAAAATCGAGATCGACGACGCTTCCACCGGCCAGTCGGTTATCCGCGCTTGTCGTAACTTGAATCAACCCATCCTGCTGGCTGAACGTGCCCGATAGCGGAGCATTGGAAGGAAACGCCCGCGCCATTTCGGTCACACGCAAGACCGGCTCCTTCTGCTTTCCAAAGCCCTGCTGCGTGAGCAGATTGGCCGATCGCGCTTCGTAGTCCAAAAGGATCGCGCGGATCACGTCCTTCAGATCTCCACGCACTCCGGTGCTGATTCCATCGACGTTGAGCACGCCGTCGAAGGCCTGCACCACGCGATATACATACCCGCGGCTGGGGGTGCTCGTGACAAGGCGCTGGATGAGTTCTTTGCAGATAAATGGCCCGCAGTTGGGGTGATTGAACAGGGAGCCGATCGCGTCGGCAAGTTCCTGCGAGGGAAGCGTCTGGAATTCCGGCGAGTCGATTTGGGCTGTGCTCGGCGTTCCATTTGGATCCGGCGGCGGCTGCGGGATCCCGCCAACGGTTACCTGAGTCAATCCAGGCAGCACGACATTGTTCAGAATCCGCTTTTGCCCCGTGAAATGATGCGCCGGAACTTCGCGCATCGGATGCGTATAGTCGGAAGGGACGTTATACCAGTTGCTGGGAAGATACGCCCCATTGTTCGGCTGGTTATAGTTCCAGCCTGTAAAAACCGAGGCCATTCCCATCACGACGTTTTGGTCGTAAGTCGGGATGAGTTGTCCTTTTGAATTTAGCATGAGCGATCCGTCGGGAAAGAGCCGGTTTAGCCCGACGGAGAAGAGCTGCTGAATTTCACGCGCATAATTCTCATCGGGGTGATAACCGGTGGCGATGTTCGGCTTGTCGTTCCGCAACATGTCGAGATAGATGCCCATGCCGGGCGCCAGGGTCGCTGAAGAAAGGACGGCTTGGACATTGCCGAACGCATTGTCCAAAAGCATATCGTAGTAGGACGAGAGGGCTTGGGCGTTGTCCTCCAAGACGCCCGAGGACGAAATCACGAAGATCTCGCTAAGCGCGAACGCAACCCGCTGGCGAAGCTGGTCTGGCGCCGTCGTGGAGTTAAGCCACCACGCATCGGTCGTCAGTGCTGTGTAATACGTCGGCGAACTTGGGTTTGTCGAATTTCTGTTCGCAATGACATAGTCGAGATGATGCGTGGCGGGGATCGTGAACTGATTGTTGATCCAAGGTTCGTACCCAGCGGTTTTAACCGCCGCAAGATCGTTCGCGCTGGGGCCGAAGGTTGCTTGGGTAAGAAACCGGGCCGCCCCATTGTCCGTGCCGTGATCGTCGCTCCACGCGGGCGGAGTCGGAGGCGGCGTGAACGTCTGAGAGGCCGCCGCAAGCGCGAGAAAGCCCTTCACCTCCCCAGCGGGATTGTTGACCGTATGGACGTTCACATAGGCGTTGCCTGTCTGGATCACATTGACAACACCGGCGGCTGAGAGCGGTCCGACAGGACCAATATTCCACAGATAGCTGCCATCGGCCTGCTGCGGCGTCGTATCCAGATCCAGGATGATAATTCCGCCGTTTGCGGCGGAATGGATGTGCTTGCCCGTTACTGGCGACGAAAGATTGGCGTACGCCACGTTTACTACCGCCTGCGTTTGATCCGCGCTCAGGAGCAAGGACGCCGATCCGCCGGCGCTTGTCCCCACAGTCGGCACGGGAGCGAGGTTGGCCGTATAAAGCGTGCTTTGCCCAGGTACGACCGCGGGCGCTATGTACGGTGAAAGAGTGTATCCCGGCACGATTCCGCTCGGGACTTTGCCCGTCTGATCCGGACGAAGCCAGCCGACCGATAAGTGCCCGTTCGCAGCGCTCTGCTTATGCAGGATTTCCACGTAGTATTGGCTCCCCGCATCCATCCAAAGGAGCGGCGAGAGAGCAGCGTGCGCCCAATCCTCGAACCCGCTGCCGGGCGCCGCAAGCGCTGCTCGGACGAAAAGATTTGCAGGGTCGCTGTCGTTGGAAATCGAGAGTTGCGCGGAGTCCGCCCCCGCGAGCCAGAATTGGTAAGCGCCAGAAACGGGCGCCGTGATATAACCCCGCAGCCTCTCCCCGAAATTGACCCCGCTGTTTGGGACCGCCTCCAGCGAAGAGATCGTGTCCGAGGTCGAAGGAGCGGTGGTCGTGGGGATTTGCGCGACATCTGTTCCGGGCACGTTAATCCATGTGTCGCGGCTCACCATTCCGCCGGTGCTAGCCACGGTGATCTGCAAAATGGCTGACCCGGATCCCACGGCGTTTGTCGCTGTGATTGGGACATTCCACACACCCGCCAGCGAGGGCGATCCGGAGATTTGGCCGGTCCCCGAGTTAAACGTCCAGCCCGGCGGCAGATTCACCGCTCCGTAACTCGATGGATTCGCGCTCGCGACGATCTGATAGACATACGGCCCGCTTCCCTGCAGCAGCAGGACCGTAGTCGGACTCGTGATCTGCGGCGGTGTATTCGCAAACAGCCGCGAGGCCGGGATAAATTGCGATGATTGATTGACGCTCGACCAGGTCAGATAACATCTTCCTCCCTTTCCATTCGTATATTGCTCGATAAAGACGGGAACGCGCACACCCGCATTCAGAAAGATCGTTCCCGATACAATCTTGCCCGGATTGCTCGCCGAGGTGCCCCCATTCGAGGCCACTACGTTTATCGGAGGCCAATTGTTCACGATCAGTTGTCCATTCACCCACATGCGCCCGGCAAAATTTGTTTCCAGTCCGATCGTGTAAAGCTGCGAATACTGCGGAAGCATCTCCCCGCTGAACTGCGCGGACCAATAGAGGTCCTGCCCCACGCCCGGCGGCGGTGTCGATTGAGGCCAGAATGCGGTCTGATCGCTCAAGCCTGCCAAGATCACACTCCCCTGTGGAATGCCAGCGTAGGCTGGCGTGGCAGTCTGCCCAAGGGTTCCCTCGTCCCAAAATTGCCCAAGCAACCCGGCGCCGGTCGGCTGCGGATCGTCGCTGATCAATACGGCGGCTATCGACGGAGTGCCGACCGAGTAGGCTGGATCCGCGCTCACGGTCACGATGACGGTCTGCGGAGACTTTAATGTCGTCGCCGCAAGCGGAACGACGCCGATGGTCGCCGAGTTCACACCCAATCCAAACTTAACCGTCCCAGTCAACGCCACATAGTCGATTCCCGCTACGGCAGTCCCACTGACTGTATAGTGAGCCGTGAATGGATTGAGGTTTCCACTCCTCGTAAGGACGATCGAACCCGGCACGAGACCCGCCTTCGACGCCACGGGTTGCGGAGCGCTTGCCGACACGATATTGACGGCCTGCAGCGCCTGCAAGATCGCCGTCCTGTCGTCCGCGGCGCCCAAACCCTGGCTATGGCTGCTATTCGGGTTAAACCCGAGCATGATTTCCTCCCAATCAGTCACTCCATCGCCATCGGTATCCAGATCCGAGACCGTTACATGATAATACGCGCTCGATCCGCTCTGGACAGCCAGGGTAATCGTTGCAACGGATCCTGTCCCAGTGAGCGGGCCTCCGGCGTTCTGCCAGGAAGGCGCTGCAAGCGTGGACGAACTCTGCGCCTGATACGATTTACCGGGCTGCGTCGGAAACGTAATGCGCACACCTTGGGCGTCCTGGGTGATCGAACTGATGCGAAACGCGGAAGTCGGATCGAACGGATTGGTTCCAGCCGCCGCTTCCTGGGCGTTCGTGATTCCGTCTCCGTCTGCATCGGCGGAGGGAGTAAGTCCCTGCGCGTTGTATAACATCTGCCACACATCTGGCAATCCATCGTGATTCAGATCGATCGGCGGAGACGCTTGCGCGAAGGCTCGGAACCCGCTTACCACAAGCAGCCCAAGAACAAGCAAGACGCGATACCGTGACAAGGATGTACAAATTCGAGGACGCATACGGAGGCAGGAAAAGCTAATTGCGCGGAAAACGCGGAGACCCAATCCGCGCGCATTGTGAAGCAGCATTTGTGCCCGCTTTCCCATATTCGCTGCGCCCGCAGGCTTGGGATTTTACGTCGGCAAAAGAGGGAAACTTGGGCGCGGCGGCGGATCCGGAACCGTTCCGCGGGAGGCAATGAGGCTTGGGCACAGACAGTCAAACCCGGCTTCTCGCGATAAGTAGCGAGATTCTTCAAGACTTTGAAAGACCTGCGGTGACACGTTTCCGCAGAACACCTTCAAACCGCTTCGCGCAGAAGCACCCGAAGACGCGGTGCACGCCGAGTTGCAACCATTTATCGAAGAGCGGGCGAAGCTCATGGACGAACTGCACCAGGCGCATGAGATTGCTCACTTTGGAAAGCGATCTTTCTTTGGTGAAGCGGGAGCGCGCCAATCTGCAAAAGGCCTTGCGGTAGATAAACGTCGCCGAGCTGGCCCGCAGGAAGCTGGAAGCGCAGCCAACCTGGCTTGGCCCACCGACATAAGGCGCACCCACGTCGTCATGCAGCCCCCCTCACGCGCTCGAGCACCGCGGCGTGCTGCCCTTCTAAAATCCACAAACAGCCTGTACTCTACTCTCGGTACGCTGCGTTGCCTTTGAATAAAATGCCAACAGGATGATCCAGCCCGTATTCAAGGCGGTCAACCGTCGTGTCCTCCGAACTCGCCCCATTCGGGACGGTCTTATTCAAGAAGGCGGTCAAGCACTTGCTGGCCTGGGGAAACGGGAAGGTCCAAATTGATGCTGTCGTGGAAAGCTGGCTGCGCGCGCAGTTGTATTTATCCCGAGATACAAGCTTCGACGTGGGAGCCGATTCTGATCAAAATGGCCTTCCCGACGCCGCTCGACAACCAGCTCGGCGGGACGCCGACTCACTTCAAAGGGGCGGGAGGAGTGGCTTGGCCGCGCCCGGTTGGTCCCTGGCTGGCTTTGGTTGGCTCCGGGACGACTGGCGCGCCGGGTGCGCGCTACAGCATACAATGCGCGGTAAGGTAAAGCAGCGGGGCGCCGGGAGTCCTCCCTTGGGAGAGCCGGCGCGGGCGAAGGCGGTTGGCCGCTGCTTTGCCTTACCGCTGTTGTGTGCTGAGCGGAGCGCGGCGCTGGGCGCGGCTCCTGCCTCTGCAAAGCGTTTCGTGGGGGGACGAACGCGAGCAGGTGCCGTGACCAGCGCCGCGCGCAGCGGTTCGCGCCAGCCGCCGGCGTGGCA
>JBBSFI010000063.1:0-25708 GCA_038238905.1 Chthoniobacterales bacterium
CTGGGCTGCCGCCTATCCAATGCCAAAAGGTGTAGTCAAGTCACGATACGAGGGAGGACGGCCGAGCGTCGACAGCGCATCTGACGCGCCTCCGGGGCCCCGTTGGCTGCGTGTATTTTCCTCAAGCTTGTACACCGTTGATGCATTGATGCGTTTTTGAATGTCAACGATTTCGCTGCAAACCTCATCGCTTGCCTTTCTTAAATTCCACGGGAGCCCGATGTAACGGAAATCCGAATGTCCCCCAATCGATCCATTTGTGGACGAAGATAGCGACGGGAAGCCCTCTACTACCCATAATCCAACTGCTTCCCTGCACGCACTCGGTCACTACATTAGGGCATGGCTCCATCTGAATCCTCAGTCGATTAGAGTCAATCGCAACGCAATCAAGCCCATCGAACATGGGCATGAGAACTTCAATTTGCCTCTTCGTTATCCCAAAGTCAAATCCGAGCATTTCTCCAAGGGCAGAACGTAAAATGTCGTAGTCGCCGAGCGCCGTTCCCATAGGTGCTGCTGGTAGTCCCTTGAATGTAACTTTTTCTTCCAGCGTTTCAATTTCAGCCGCCATGAGACCGCGGCCTTCCCGCCACAGGATTATATTTTCGATGTTCATTGGCCCACAGCCCAATTCCAGAACCTCGGAGCCGCATTGTAGACAGAGGAGCCGATAGACGTACCGACATTTTCTCCGCCGCCGGTTGGAATCTGACTAATGCCGTAACCAATTCCAAGACCGACACCAGCCGCGGCAACTCCGAGACCAGTGACAGTCCCCAAGCCAAGTATTCCGACTGCCTCTGCAACGGGCAATCCTCCGATTGCAAGTGCGGTCCCAGCAGCAGCAAGCAGAGATCCCCCGGCAGCTCCAAAAGGTCCTGCTTTTGCGGTAAACGCCGCGTTCGTCGCGGCCAGGCGGCATTCCTGGGTTGCAAGCGTTCGGGCAGAATTGGCCGACTCGATTCCCCGCGACGCATTAAAAGCAAATTTGCCGAGCGTGGAAATTGGAGCGTTATTCAACGCCGTTTGATTCATCTCCGACAGCGCTGTGCCTCCGGGGCCAAACGCGCTCGCGATTTTCACCTCATCCGCCAGCATTCGAATATGAGGGGACAGTGGCGCCAGCCCAGAATCATCTACAATGTTGATTGGATCGTTGCTGACCGCCGCAGCGACATTCACCCCGCCTTGCTCCCCAATCGGATCCCTGCTCAACCACCGCCCAAGCGTCGGATCATACTGCCGGTACCATGTCAGATCCAGTCCCGCCGCCTCGGTATCGACCGTGGCTATGCAATACTTGTAATACATGTGCCCGGTGAATCCAAATACCGTATCGATCGAACCCGAGGCAGTCTGGTTGGGCGTCCGAACGCCGTATGGATCGTAGTCGTATCGGGCGCGGACGTTTCCACCCGCATCCACCGCCTCCCGCACGCTGCCGAGGTGATCGCGCGTGTAGTAGAGTGTCGTGCCGGCATTTGGGCCCGACACGATCTGCTCGCCCTGCGGGAAGAAGCGACGCACCACCGTATTGTCCGCGGCCCGCTCGTCTGCGATGGCCGCCCCATCCCACGTAAATTGCCGAGTTACGCCAGCCCGTTCTGGCGTCAATGTTTTCCGAAGACTTTCGCGAAAATATAGTCTGTTACATTTTTGCGACTTTCCAGTGTGCGACCCGATTTCCGCTATCTCATTTTTTGGAAAACCGGTTGTCGACAGATTGACACTGAGGAGCGCAGATTTTGCCGAGGGGGAATTGGGGTTGCCGCGATTTTTGACTCAGCCGTATGGGTTTGGCTACCTAAGGGATTGGCGCCGCGAAGTGGCGGGAACGGTTTCGGGCCGAACTCAAGCCAAGCAGAAAACCAGCCTTACTGGAGCATCTGCTGCAAGTAATAGAGCGTCACCTGCCCGACCTTTCGCAGACTGTCGGGGCTCAGCTTGTCGATCGTGTCGTCGGCGGTGTGCCAGTACATGTAATCGAGGTCGATGATGTCGATCGCTTTGATATGACCGCTTCGTTCGAGCGGGACCTGGTCGTCGAGGATGTCGCTGTGGAAGTAGCCAAAGTTCTGGCGGACTCCGAGCGCTTCGGCGGCAGCGAAGACGCCCTTTGCAAGATCGGGCGGAGAAGAGGGCGGCAGCGTGATCGTAAGATCCTTGTCTCCAATCATATCCCAGAGGATCGCGAACTTGAATTGTTTCGCGCGCCCGCTTTCGCGCAGATCTTTTGCATAGTGGCGGCTGCCCCAGAGTCCATCGGTTTCGGTGAAGTTTTGCATGGCTTCTTCGCCGTCGAAGAAAACCAGCTCGAGCTTCGCCGCAAACGCGGGGTCGCGAGCCGCGACGCGCGCCAACTCGAGCAGGGCGCCGGTGCTGGAGGCGCCGTCGCTGGCGCCCACAAATCGGATGAGAGCGTAACGCTTGGTGTCGTAGTGCGAACAGACGATTACTTGTTGCGAAGCCGCTGACACGGGACGCCCGCCATTCGCCGGAAAGCGCGCTATGAGATTCACGAAGTGGGTGGGGCCGCGCGGTGTGTCATCGGTAAATTCCTGCCGCTGCACGTCCCATCCGTTTGTCTTAAGACTCTCTGTTATTAACACGCGCGCTTTCTCCAGATCGGCGGAGCCGGATGGGCGCGGGCCGATATCGATCTGTTTCTTTACTTCCTCCATCGCCTTGTCTCCGGAGAACTCTTTCCACAGTTCACCACGCGGTTTCGCGGGGGGATTGCCGGCGATGTTTGCGGGCGCATCGGCGCCGGACCGAGGGGTATGATCGGCCGCGGGCGTCCCGCCGTCAACTGTCGGCGGCAGATCGGAGATCGTCTTATCCTTGCAGCCTGCTGCCAGGAGAGCGGCAGCGGCGAACAAGAGCTGAACTCGAAAAAACCGGCGCCGCATGCCTCAGCTTTCCTCAGGCTCGATGCCAAGAAGCGCCAGGATGCGATGGAGATCGTCCGTGCCGTAGTATTCGATCTCGATGGATCCCTTCTTCTCAGAATGCTGCAGGACGACGTGCGTGGCAAGATGCTGCTGCAGGCGATTTTGGAGATGGAGCACGGCTGGGCCCAGCGCCGGCTCCCCGGGGCCGCGCCCGCGCGTCGGCTTCGCGACGCCGTTGTTTGTGAATTGGCCCGCCACGAGCTTTTCCGCGGCTCGAACGGTAAGGGCGCGGCGGATGATCTCGTCCGCTATCGAGCGCTGGGCTTCATGCTCCTTAAGCGAGAGCAATACCTTGGCATGGCCTACGGAGATGCGCTCCTGGCAAAGCCAGCTTTGGACCTGATCGTCCAGGTCGAGCAGCCGCATGGAGTTTGCGATCGAGGCTCGGCTCTTGCCGACTTTTTGAGCGATGTCATCCTGGCGGAGACCGAATTCGCGAGCCAGCCGGGCAAAGGCGTGGGCCTCTTCGATCGGATTGAGATCTTCACGTTGAAGATTCTCGATCAGAGCGAGTTCGAGAACGTCCTGATCCGAGGCTGTGCGAAGGATAACGGGCGCTTCGGGAAGGCCGACGCGCTGGGCGGCGCGCCAACGGCGCTCGCCAGCGATCAGCTCGAAACGATCGCCATTTCTCCGGCAGATGAGCGGCTGGATGATGCCATGCTCCTTGATGGAATCGACGAGCTCCTGGAGATTGTTGTCCCGAAAGACCGTGCGCGGCTGGAGCGGTGTCGGGATGATCTGGTCGAGGCGGATCATCTGTATCCGTTCACCCTTATCCTGCGCAGGGGTAGGCGAAGCGACGCGCGTATTGATAAGCGCGCCGAGTCCTTTGCCGAGTGCTGCGGGTTTTGCCATTTTTCGTCTTCTGGGGCGCTGAAAATAGCGCCCGGCGTGCCAATAGCGAGAACGATCGGGGATGAATTATTTTTTTGCCCATTTAGAACCGCCGAAGCCAGGTCTCCGAGCCATAGCGCTCCCGCTCGATCTGTTCGGCAAGAGCTTGATCGCCGGGTGAGAAGGCCTCTGTTCGGACTGTCGATCCGAAGGCGCGAAGCAGCGCCTCGACCGTTTCATCCCTCCAGGCTCCCGACTGGATGCTCCCTTGGTGCAGCAGCCCCCATTGGGTCCTCCGCAGCGCCGCGCCAGCCACCTTTGCGCCATCAACGAGCACATCGCCTGCCACCGGGTTTTCAAAACAGCCCGCCGCCGGCCTCGGAAGGCCGCTTTTTGCAACGGGGACGCCACCAAGCCGACCGCCGATCACCTGCGCGATGACGCCGTGGACAAGCCGATACACTTCGCTGGAAGCGAGCTGGAACATCGGCGACTCGCGGGGCACAGCGAGCGAATAGGTGATGTCATCGCGATGAAGCACCGCGCCGCCGCCGGTCCATCGGCGGACAATCTGGAATCCCGGCCAGGCCGCTTCGATTTCCCGGATGCGCCCGAAGTAGCCAATGGAAATGGCGGGCCGAATCCATCGATAGAAGCGGACCAGAGGCTGGCGCGCGCGGCGCAGGAGCACTTCGTCCATCGCCATATTCCACGCAGCCCCGTGGGCGCCGCGATCACCGACCTCCGTCAATTCCGCGAAAGGCGGAGGCAACGCCGTCCGTCGAGGATCGCCTGCTTCCACGCGTCTGGTCTCGGCGTTCACACTGCGCGTGCGGAAACCAACTCCGCAATGGCTTCCTGATATACGACAGAGAGTCGGCAGTAGAACGCCCTCGATGGCAGTTCCCGCCCTCCAATCTGCGACACGGAGCGGACACCGAGCCAACTGCTGGTGATGAGAACTTCATCTGCGCTGCGCAAATCCTCGACGAATAGAGCGCCCTCTTTCACGGCTGCGTGCTGGATGAGCCATTCCCTTACGACTCCGTCGCGCGCTCCACACGCCAGCGCCGGTGTCCGAATCTCTTTGCGATGGATTACGAAGACGTTCGCGGCTGCGGCCGAGATAAGCTCGGCTTGGTGATTAAATAGGAGCGCCTCGTCCTTCCCTTCCGCGGCAGCCCGCCGGAGCGCATCGGCATTGGCCCAATAATTCGCCGTCTTGATGCCACCGAATAGCGGTCGATGGCCTTCACTCGTGGCCAGGACGGCGCAGACTGCGGCGACCGGATCCGGGCGCTCCTCGATCATCAGAAATATACGGCACTCATCGAAGCGCGAGGTCAACGTGCCGTCTCCAGCCGTGACGTAGATGCGAGCAAGCCCATCGACGCCAGCGCCGGCGAGCACGGCTTGCACCGCTTCGAGCGCACCGCCTGCGATCGTGAAATCGCGGTCGGCGCACGCGGAGCGAATCCTTTTAAGGTGCTCCGAAAGGAAAAGCGGCATCCCTCGCCAGATGCGGACGCTTTCGAAGACGGCCATGCCATACCGAAAACCGCGGTCGGTAACGGGGATCGCCTCCTCCGGGGCGAAACGGTCACCGCGCCAGCACCAGGTTTTCATCGGCGTTCAGGAAATCGTGAGCTCCTTGGTGATGCTAAAAATCTCGATCCGCTTGCGCAATGTCGCCCGGGTGATCCCCAGAAGCTTGGCGGCGCGGACCTGATTTCCCTGCGTCAATTTCATCGCGTGCAGAGTAAACTCGCGCTCGACCCAGGGGAGGAGTTGCACATTCGGATCGGCCTGCGCGGCCTTCAATAAAGTGTCGATGGCCATCTCCGTCGTGATCGTGGTGATGCCCGAGATCCCCTGCCCCGCGCTTCCGGCGGCATCGGGAGGCGGCGCTCCGAGCGGAAGATCCTTCGGAAGAAGAACATCGGACGTCGCAAGAACGCAGGCGCGCTGGATCGTGTTTTCGAGTTCCCGAACGTTGCCGGGCCAGGAATACGCCTCGAGCACGCGCACTGCTTCCTCGGAGAGATGCATCTGCGGGAGCGCCTTTTGAACCGCGACCTTCCGGAGGAAATACTCGGCGAGAATACGCACATCTTCGGTTCGCTGCCGCAACGGCGGAAGCTGGATCCGAACGACATTGAGCCGGTAGAAGAGATCCTCCCGGAAGGATTTTCGGGTTACTTCTTCTTCGAGATTCTTATTGGTGGCGGCGATAATGCGGACGTTTGCCTGAAGAGTCGCATTGCCGCCGACCCGCGAGAATTCGCCATCCTGCAGGACGCGCAGAATCTTGCTCTGAAGCTGCAACGGCATGTCGCCTATTTCATCGAGAAAGAGCGTGCCGCCGTCGCACTGTTCGAAGCGTCCGATTCGCTGGCCCGCCGCGCCTGTGAACGAACCTTTCTCGTGGCCGAAGAGTTCGCTTTCGAGCAACTGATCCGGTATCGCGGCGCAGTTGATGGCGACGAAGCTGCGCGTATTCCGCGCGGAATAGTGATGGATGGCGCGCGCCACCAGCTCTTTGCCCGAGCCGCTTTCGCCCGTGATCATGACAGGCGCGTCGGAATGCGAAACCCGACCGACCATCTTGAAGACATATTGCATCGCAGGCGACTTGCCGACGATGGAGTCCTGGTACTCTTCAACCGTGAGCTGCGGCTTGAACATCGTCGCCGACTTCATCTCAGCCTGCGCCTTCAGCGCCGCGTCCACGACCACCTTCAGCGTAAACGGCAGGGTCTCTTTCCGGATGAAATCGAATGCCCCGAGCTTCATCGATTCGATCACCTGCTGCGTGGTGCCGAATGCCGTGCTGATGATGACAATCGCATTGGGATCGCGCAGCCGCGCCTTAACCAAAAGCTCCATGCCCGAGAAGGGCGAAAGGTGAACTTCGACGATCAGCAGATCGGGACTCTCACGGCAGAATATTTTATATCCCTCCTCCGCCGTAACGGCCGTGATGACACGCGTCGTCGGCGTCTGCAGTTGATTTTGCGCCCACTCCAGAAAATCGGTTTCTGGATCGACGATGAGAATGGTCTGCAGTTTTTCCATCAAATAGTAAGCTTACACTCCACCGAAACGGCGCCGTCTTTTGCTGAAATCCGCGATGGCTTCGATCAGCTCCGGCTTTCCGAAGTCGGGCCAAAGTTTCTGCGTTACGTGGATCTCCGTGTACGATAACTGCCAGAGGAGGAAATTGGAAAGTCGCATTTCCCCGGAAGTGCGAATCAGGAGGTCGGGGTCAGGAAAATCACGCGTGTAGAGGTGCCTGCTGATAACGCCGGCGTCCAGCGTGCGGGGGTCCAACTTCCCGGCGGCGGCTTCGGCGCAGAGGGCCTGGACAGCATCCACGATTTCCGCGCGGGCGCTGTAGTTCAAAGCAAGGATGAGCGTGATGGAGCGGTTTGCGTCCGTCCTGGCGATCGCATCGCTCAATGCGCGCTGGCAGCTCTCTGGCAGCTCGTGAAGCCGCCCGATGGCTCTCAGGCGGACGTCATTTTCCATGAGCGTTGGCAATTCCATCTCGATAAATCGCTCGAGGAGGATGAAAAGCGCGGCGACCTCTTCGGGCGGACGCTTCCAATTTTCGGTCGAGAAAGCGTAAACCGTCAGGAATTTCACTCCGATCTCAGCGGCCGCCCGTGTCACGGCGCGCACGGACTTGGCTCCTTCCTCGTGTCCCCGCAGGCGAGGCAGCCCGCGCTCGGCCGCCCAGCGGCCATTGCCATCCATGATGATGGCAATATGCTCAGGAATCTGTGCTTCGTGATCGGACGGCGCGACCGCCGAATCCGCAGGGGAATCGAGGGAGATCGCAGGGCTCATGGGAGGAGCAGTGTGAACCTTCGTACTCAGATCGTCACTGCCTAGTTTTTAAGGCTCGAAGGTTTGCTCCCGATTCGGACCGACACTCACGATGGCGAGGCGTCCGCCCGTGAGCTCGACGATGCGGGTCAAATAATCGCGCGCCTGCTTCGGCAGATCGCCCCACGCCCGGACATCGTGCGTAGGCGTCTGCCAGCCGGGGGCCACTTCGTACACCGGTTCGCAACGCGTGAGCTGGGCGAGATCGGAAGGAGGTGCGCTGATCAGCGCGCCATCGAGCCGATAGTGCGTGCAGATTTTGATGACAGGAAGCGCATCGAGACCGTCGAGGTTGGTAATGGCGATTTCATCGATTCCATTCACCATTCCCGCAAAGTGCGTCGCAACGGCGTCAAACCAGCCACAACGCCTCGCGCGCCCGGTTGTCGCCCCAAATTCGCGTCCCATCCCGTGGAGCATATCGGAAATCTCAAGATCTTCCGTCGGAAACGGCCCCTCTCCCACGCGGGTGGTGTACGCTTTCATCACCCCAATCACGCGATCGATGCGATTGGGCGGAACTCCGGCGCCTGTGCAAGCGCCACCCGCCGTTGTGTTGGAGGAGGTTACGTAGGGGTACGTCCCATGGTCGATATCGAGAAAGGTCCCCTGCGCGCCCTCGAAGAGCATCTCCCGCCCGCGTTTCAACTCTTCATGCAGATAGACAACCGTGTTGCGCACGTAAGAAGCGAGTTTCTTTCCGGCAACGAGATACTCCTGCCGAACGGTCTCCAGATCGAGCGGAGCTGCGCCAAGCGCCTGCAGCACGGCGTTGTTCTCCTCGATGCGCTCGGCGAGCTTCCGGGAGAAAAGCTCCGGCTGCACGAGATCGCTCATCCTCAGGCCCACGCGCGCCGCCTTGTCTCCGTACGCCGGGCCGATTCCGCGCTTGGTTGTCCCGATCTTGTTGCTGCCCTTCCTCGTCTCGCGCTGTTCGTCGATGACGCGGTGGTAAGGCAACACCAGATGCGCGCAGTCGGAGATCTGCAAATTCTCAGGCGTCACCGCGATTCCCCGCGCCTCGAGCCCTGCGATCTCGACAGCCACGGCCACGGGATCGATGACGACTCCATTCCCGATCACGCACACTTTTCCAGGCCGCAATATGCCGGAAGGAATAAGGTGAAGGACATACTTCTCGCCTCCGGCGATCACCGTATGGCCGGCGTTATTCCCTCCCTGGCTTCGAACGACGATTTCCGCGCGCTCGGTGAGAAAGTCGATAATCTTGCCTTTGCCTTCGTCGCCCCATTGGGCGCCGACGAGGATAGTGTTCGCCATGTGTGCAGTTAGAAAAAGTGGTGAGGTGAAATAAACGCAAACGTCCCGCAGCGCACCAGTCGGGCCGCTGGGGAGATGCTTCGAGAGTAGCGAAACGCGGCAGGCCGCGCAAGCGTGGAATCGGGCGGACGGGGCGTCAACTCGACGGCGATCGCTGGATCGCCGGAACCACCAACACAGGACATTTCGCTTCCTTAATCACTCCGGCCGTAACGCTCCCGACGAGGAGGTGATGCAATGCTCCGTGCCCATGCGATCCCATCACGACGATGCCCGCACCCTGCACGTCGGCTTCGCGCAAAATCTTATCCGCTGTCGGCCCCTGTATGTGAAGCGCCACGGTCTCCACTCCCATGGCTCCAAGCGCCTGCTTCAGATGATCCAGCTTGTGGTGCTCGTCGCGAAAGTCACGCGCCACCACGGCTCTTACAGACTGCGGCCCCGGCTCGAAGCCGACAAAATCGGGATCGGGTTCGGAAACATGAACGAGCACGGCGCGGCTCTTGAACGCCTGCGCGAGCTTGCCCGCAGTCTCGATTACCTTTGTTGTGACATCTGAGAAGTCGATGGCGACTAGAATGGTATGCATGGGTGCATCTTTGACCGTTGAATGTTGAACGTTCAACGCTGAACGTTCTCACAACTCTCCGGTTTCCGAAACAGCCTGTTTCCTCCCCGCCAATTTCCCCAACTTCCGCGTGTCCGATCTTTTTTCAGCGCCTGGCGGCGCGCCTCCCGCGAAAGACCGCGCCTCGGCGCCGCTCGCGGAGCGAATGCGCCCCCGGGTTCTCGATGAATTTACGGGTCAGGAGCACATTCTCGCCCCTGGCAAACTGCTGCGCCGCGCGATCGAAGCCGATCGCATTTCGTCCCTCATCTTTTTCGGGCCGCCAGGAACGGGAAAGACATCCCTGGCGCAGATCGTCGCACAGACCACCGAGTCGCGCTTCGAGCGGCTTTCCGGCGTCGAAAGCAATGTCGCCGATATGCGGCGCGTCATCGCCACGGCGGCGAATCGCCTCCAAAACTCAGGGGCCCGCACGATTCTCTTCATCGACGAGATTCACCGCTTCAATAAGGCGCAACAGGACGTCCTGCTGCCGGACGTCGAAAATGGGACGATCCGCCTCATCGGAGCGACCACGCACAATCCCTTCTTTTACATCAACTCGCCTCTCGTCTCGCGCTCGCAGGTGTACCAGCTTGAACCGCTCACGTCGGAGCACTTGCTAACGCTGATGCGACGCGCACTGTCCGATACGGAGCGCGGTCTGGGCCGCTTCGCGGTCGTCGCCGACGACGATGCGCTGCGCCATCTGGCCGTGACAGCCGATGGCGACGCGCGCAAATGTCTGAACGCGCTTGAACTGGGAATTCTCACCACGCCACCGGACGATCTGGGCGTGATCCATTTCACGAGGGCAGCCGCGGAAGAATCGATCCAGAAAAAGGCCATCGTGTACGATGGCGACGGCGACCAGCATTACGACACCATCTCCGCTTTCATCAAATCGATGCGCGGCTCAGATCCCGATGCCGCGCTCTACTGGCTGGCGAAGATGTTATATGCCGGTGAAGAGGTGCGATTTATCGCCCGACGCATCGTCATTTGCGCGAGTGAAGACATCGGGATGGCCGATCCGCAGGCGCTCGTGATCGCGGTTGCGGCCCAGCAGGCGGTGGAATTCATCGGGCTGCCCGAAGCGCAGATTCCGCTGGCGCACGCCGCAGTTTACCTGGCCACCGCGCCGAAGAGCAATCGAGCCTACGAAGCGCTTGGGAAAGCGATGGAGGAAGTAAAAAACGGCGTGACGCTGGCTGTGCCCCGGCATCTTCGCGACGCCAACCACAAGAAGGCCGCCAAATCGCTCGGTCACGCCGGCTACAAATACAGCCACAACTTCGACGGAGCCTACGTGCCGCAGGCCTATCTGCCAGAAGGCCGCCGCTACTACGAACCGGGGGACCAGGGGTACGAACGAAAAGTCAAAGAGCGCCTAGACTATTGGCGCGCTCTCTTCGATGCGGAAACGAAGCAGCAGGCGTCTTAAAACGCCCCGGAGCGGAATCGCTCTACGCTGCCGCTTTGCCGGAACCAGCCAGCGCCTTCGCGGTGCGGCTCTTCAAGCGATTCGCCTTGTTGCGATGAATGCGACCGGTCTTCGCGGCCTTGTCCACTGCCGAACTTAGCTTCTGAACGAGCGGCCTCGCGGTCTCTTTGTCCACAGTCTTAATGGTGTGGCGCGTCGTCTTGAGTTGGGTCTTTATCGCTCCTAAGACGCGCCGGTTGCCGCGGGTGCGAGTGATTGTCTGTCGGGCGCTTTTGGCTGCGGACTTCGTGTTGGCCATAGATCGGTTCTTTGAAAAAGGGTGGCAGAGTAACGTGCATGCCGCGCGTGTCAAGTGCCAGGGGGGAGAATTGAACTCCCGACCAAGGGCTTATGAGTCCCCTGCTCTACCACTGAGCTACCCTGGCTCGAAAAACGGGATTGCCTCTTTACGCGACGACTCCGGTTTTGGCAACCCGCTCTTTTTCATCAAAACCGCGGTCGTTTCAGAGCACGGTTTCGTTCTTCATTCCTTCTCTATGGGGGCAGCGTCCAGCGCCATTCCGTCGAGTCGATTGCCACCTCGTGGATGCGCCCTCCAACCGAATTCACCTTCAGCGGAGCGTCGATCGCCGTTTGGATCGAAGCGCGCTGGTGCGCGCACACCTCATCGACAGTTTTTCCGTCGATCGCATGCCAATCGACGGGATCGATCTGCTCTTTCCCGTCGCCGCCCGCGACAATCGACAGCGGTTCGTAATGAAGCTCTTCGGTCAGCAGCACCGTCTCTTTCCAAGTCCAGAAAATCTTCACAAGCCGCGGCCCCGGTTCATGGACGCTGAATCCGGCGACCCAAAACCCGCATCCATTTTTTAGCAACCGCAGCCCCGCCAGACGCTCGCGGACAAATGGATGCGCATAGGCGTGGAGACGGTCTGCGATCTCGATCATTGTAAAGTCGCCGGTGTTCAGGCGCGAAATAAACGCGCCGAGGAATTCGGTCAGCGGCCTCCCTCCGAGCCGGTTTTCTCCCATTGCGGCAAGCACGACCGGGTGATCGGGAATGGGGAATATCTTCTGAAATCGATCATCCACCTCTGTAACCTCGCCATTCACCGTAACGGTGGATCGTCCATCCGCCGAAATGACAATATCATGGGGCAGCAGCGAGGCCATTACGAGCGACATGGGACGACTCTCGGAACTTACGCCCGACCGGTCAATGGCGCACTTCCGGCAAGCGGACGACGAAATCGCGCCCAATCCATGGCATGCAGCTCTTCGCTGCCAGGCGGCGTTTATGAATACCAGCAAGTGGAGGTAAGGGGAGTCGAACCCCTGACCTTCTCATTGCGAACGAGACGCTCTACCAACTGAGCTATACCCCCAAAAGCTGCGAATCGCGACGCTACAAGCGAATGCGGCGCCGTCAAGCCTCGATGCGACGCCTCCCAAGCGACCAGGCAGCGCTAGCTGCGCCATTTGAGTGTGGCCGGCGCGATTGTATTCACAAATTCTGTCTGCGTCTCCTGTGAGAGCTGCCACTGTCGCTTGAGCGCAAAGTACCAGCGCGCCTGCGCATCGGGGTCGCCAAGCAGCATGAGCGGCGGCTTGGTCTTCAAACCGTCGGCGAGTTTTTGGAATACACCGAGATCCTGCCCGATGAACGCGCGGCCCAGCGTGGCGAGCGGCCACCAGAGATAATTGATAAAACCGAGCGTCGAGTAAAAGACGTGATTCAACTCGGTCACGTTCTCATTGATCGGTGTCAGAATCGTTACCGATACAATCTCGTCCTTCTCTCCCACGGTAATATGCTCCAGGCGCTGAGCAGGAATCTGAAAATCGATCTCCGTCGAAGTTCCACCCTTGAGGATGCCGTAGCCTTTTCCATTCGACGGTGTATGCCGCTTCATCCGGAACCCCTTGCGGTACGGCTCGAAATGCTTCTCCTTGCGACGGGGATTCTTGCCGCTTTGCCAAAACCACGATTGGTGAACGTATGTCACGTGCGCCGGATCAATGAGCCCGACCGTCGCGTGGTCGATATCCACGGGCAGCCGCACGGTTTCGACAAGCCGGAATGACTCCGTGGCGGGGATCATGAGGTCGGGCAGGTTTCTCTCCGCAGCCGCAAGGTCCGGTTTCCCATCCGGCATGTAGATCCAGATGGTCCCATGAATCTCCCGGCACGGGTAGGCAAAGACCTTGATCCTGCCGACGTCCATCGACGATTCGCTCAGCGCGGGTACTTCCTTGCAGACGCCGCATGTGTCGAATTTCCACCCGTGATAGCAGCACTGGAGCGTTTCGCCGTCGAACGAGCCTTCCGAGAGCGGGATGCCGCGGTGCGGACAATTGTTCTTCAGGGCAAACGGCTTCCCATCCTTCCCGCGCCCCAGCACAAGCTTCTCTCCAAGCATCTCGATCGGACGAATGCTTCCCGCCGCGAGATGGCTGCCATGCACCGCGAAATACCAGAGATTCCGGAGAAAGAGCGGCTTATCCAATGTGAGGCGACAGGAAAGTGAGAGGGGTGGGTCCGCGAGAAAGGCGGGGCAATCGACAGGGCGGATTATGCGGCGCCGCCCGTCCGCTAGAAGCGTTTTCCTTTGCCCCGTCTCGCATTGCCACGCGCTTTGCGCTTCGTCTTCTGCGTCGGGTTTTCGAAAGCCCGCAGCCGCCGCATATCATCCATGATACCCTCCGCCAAAAGCTTGCTTTTCAGCCGCTTCAGCGCCCGGCCGATAGGCTCTCCCTTTCGTACGATAACTTCTGGCATGGTTTTGGTTCAGTTGACGGTGTGCGGCTCTGGGAAAGTCCGTTCATTTTAAGAGCGGGCCGGTCGGACGTCAACGGCGCGCTTTGCCGAGCGCACGCGGCGCCATCTATTGCATCTGATTTGCAACAGATGTGGCATCCTACGCATGGAGGCGATCTGACTCCACATTTCAGTTCGCACTCTGTGCAGAAAAGTGAGATTCTCGCGCAAGATGTTTGGCGAACCCCCGATGAATGGATCGAGTGGTACAAATTGACTCCGCTGGAGCGGTGGGAGGAGACCGAGAAACTATGGTCACAATACATGAGCATGGGAGGCAGTCTTGATCCCGAACCCGATTCGCAAAGTCCTTTCGACTTTCCAGAATTGCGAGGTTCGCGCCCTATTGATGGGCGGTCAGGCCTGCGTGTTATACGGAGCGGCCGAATTTAGCCGCAACATCGACTTCGCAGTGGCGCCGGAGCCCGAGGGCCTCGGCGAATCTGCGCCGGGCGCTCGATGCGTTGCGCGCCGAAACGATCGCCGTCCCCCGTTCGACCTCGTCCATCTGGCGCGCGGACACGCCATCCATTTCCGCTGCCATCATCCCGAAGCGGCAGGGCTTCGGATCGACATCATGGCGCGCATGAGAGGCGTGTCCGAGTTCCAGACTTTATGGGATCGTCGCACGACCCTCCAGTCGGCTGACGGCGCCCGGTGGGACGTGATGGCTCTACCGGATCTGGTCGCTGCAAAGAAAACACAGCGCGATAAAGACTGGCCAATGATTCGCAGGCTCATCGAAGCGGATTACGCAAATGCGGGTGATTCCCCGCCTGCGGAACGAAGCAGGTTTTGGCTTCGGGAGGCACGGACGCCTGAAATCATCCTGGAGCTTTCGGAACGTGTTTTCCTGAAGCCGCGGCAACCGCAGAACGCGCTCGCGGATTTCCACTCCACGCGACAACTATCGACGCGCTCCAATCGGCGCTTTTGGAAGAAGAGCACCGCGAAAGGGCGGCTGATCGCGACCACTGGCGACCGTTGCGGCGGGAACTGGAGCAAATGCGTTTCGACCGTAGAAACCCTCACGATTCCGGCGCCGCGGATTTCCCCCACATGATGACACAGACAATCGCCGCACGGGGTTGACGTTGTGCGAGTCGCCGCCTACGTTGCGCCGCGAAGCAATCTCCGTGCAGGTATTCTCGAATTCCGCTTTCTGAAGGCGTCGCCGTCTTCCTCTGAGCGTTGCAGCCGTTCCCGCACTCCTGTTTCTTCGCGCACCCATCCATGCCAAAGCTCGAGTTTTCAGAAGCTGTCGATCTCGTTGCAACCAAAGACGCCCGCTATGATCGCGATGCCTATTTTTTCCTGCGGGACGCGCTGACACACACGGCAAAGCAAGGGCGGAAGGCTGCCGGCGCCGCAATGGAGCATGTAAGCGGCCAGCAGTTGCTCGATGGCATCCGGCACTACGCGCTCAAGCAATTCGGCCCGATGGTTGTCACCGTCTTCGAATATTGGGGCATCCATGCTTGCAAGGATTTCGGCGAGATGGTCTTCAACCTGATCCAAGCTGGCGTATTCCGAAAAACTGAGTCCGATACGATCGACGACTTCAAGGGCGCTTATACGTTCCAACAGGCATTTGTGGAGCCGTTCCTGCCGGAGACCGCTCCCCCGATGCGGCGGGTGCGGATGAATCGCCCCGCGAAGGAATTGAATTAGCAGCGGGCAGGAACACTCCATCCGCTCCGGGCGGGGGAACTTCCTGTTTACGATCGCGGCTTCGTCGCCATCCCGACTTGGGTGAAGCCGAGCCGCGAAACGATGTCCACGACCTCCATCACCGCTTGGTAATGCGTTTTACTGTCGCCACGGATCACGACCGGCGTAGTCGGGTCCTGCGCTTTCACCTGAGTGAGGCGCTGCTCTAGATCCTTCAAGCTCACGTCGTCCTTGCCCAGCTTGATCTTCCCCTCATCGCTGATGAGGATCGATTGCGTCTTCAGCTTCTTGTCCTTTGGCGGCGGCGCATTGCTCGCCTTGGGAATATTCACACGGCTTCCCTGCACTGTCGCCGTACACATGAGGATGAAAATGACCAGCAGCACGTACGCAAGATCCAGCATCGGCGTGATGTTGATGTCGTCGTATGGCTTGTCTTCTCCTGGAGCTTGCATGGCGGCGGGTTGATTTCAGCAATCGCGCCACCGTACCCGCCTCACGCCCCAAGTCGAGCCGTGTTTCGATCCCAACCGGATTTATGCGCCGATTTCCGCCGCTTCCAATTGCGGCCCACGTCATGCTCGCCCACTCTGCGGGCAGGAATGAGTTTCTCACCATACCGGCATCTCCTTCGGCCGCTTCTTTTTGCGACGGATCCCGAGACCGTTCACCATTTGGCAGTAGGCGCCCTCGCGCGCTTTGGACCTTTCATTCGCGCCTTTGCGCCCGCGCACGATCTGCGGCTCGCGCGTGAAGTCTTCGGAGTCCACTTCCCAAATCCGGTCGGCCTCGCCGCTGGCTTTGACAAGAACGCCGTCGCCGTGCTCGCTTGGGAAGCCCTCGGCTTTGGCTTCGCGGAGATGGGAACCATTACCGCACGCCCGCAGCCGGGTAATCCGAAGCCGCGCATATTCCGCTACCCGGAAATTGAGGCGATCGTCAACAGGCTCGGATTTAACAATGAGGGCGCCGACGCAGTTTCCAGCCGCTTGCGCCGGTTGAGGGAATCTGGACAATGGGCGCGGATCCCGATCGGCATCAATATCGGAAAATCCAAGGCGGCGGCGCTTGAAGAGGCGACAAACGATTACCTCCTTTCTTTCGAGCGGCTGCACCAGTTTGGCGACTACTTTGTGCTCAACGTCTCCTCGCCCAACACTCCCGGCCTGCGCCTCCTTCAGGATCGGGAATCTCTCGACCTTCTGCTCGACACCATTCAGCGGCGCAACGGCGACGGCAAACCGCTCCTCGTGAAAATCGCTCCTGACCTGGAGTGGGCTGCAATCGAGGAACTGCTCGCGGTCTGCTCGGAGCATCGTGTCGCGGGCATTATCGCCACCAATACGACGACGGATCACTCGGCGGTTCCCATCAGCAAGAGGACCGCTGGCGGCCTGAGCGGCAGACCGCTCCGGGAGCGCTCTACTGCGATCGTGCGCTTCATCGCCGAGCGAAGCCCTCTACCGATCATCGCCTCCGGCGGAATCACGTCCGTGGATTCGGCGCTCGAGAAGTTCGATTCCGGCGCGTCGCTCGTGCAGGTATATACAGGCTTTATTTATCGAGGCCCCGCGCTTGTCGCAGAGATCTGCCGCGCGCTCGTCGCCAGGCGCTAGCCCGACGCATCCGCCCCATTTTTGACGATTTGACGGCCCGCCCGTTTGGTATAAAACCGACGGGCATGCCCCAGCCCCTAAAGACTTCCGCGCGCAAGTTAAAGCGCGTAATCCTCATCACGAAACGGATCGAGTCGTTGCGAGCTGAATTGAAGGCGCTCCTTGCGGAGGGAAAGCTGAAGGCGTCGGCGCGCATCCATGCGGCGCTTCAGCAGGCCAGCGCGGGAGCCAGCGGATCGAAATTCTTTTCAGACGCCGCCCGCACTCGCATGGCGGTGGGGCAGCGGACGCGATGGGCCAGGAGCAGGGGCGAAAAGATACCTTTGACGGATCTCACTCTCGAGCGCCGCGCGGCTGCCCGGAAGAAGGTCAAACGGAAATTCACTGCTGCCTGGCGCAAAAAACTGTCGCAATCCGCTCGGCGACGCTGGGCGGCTGCCCGCGCTCAATAGCGGTCTGCCGATTTGAGGGATGCGTCCGCAGGCGCGGCGGATGGCCGTGAGCCGTATTCAATATGAATACCGCGAACGCAACAGCGGTCCAATGACACACAGCGGAGAATCGCGCATGCGAACCCGCCACCTCAACTGAAACCAAAATCAATGACAATACTTAAAACTCTCGTCCTGAGCGCTGTCGCAGTCGCCGGCCTGATCGCCGCGACCCCGGCGCAGGCTTACTACCATCATTACGGTCATCGTTACTACCGGCACGGCGGGTACGGCCCGCATGTTGTCTATTACGGCGGCGGCCCCTACTACGCCGATACATATTGCAACGACGGCTACTACGGAGGCTCCTACTACGGACGCCCTTACTACGGGGGCTCTTACTACGGGCCCGGCGTCACGTTCGCCTTTGGCGGGCACGGCGGGTATGGGTATGGCGGGCGTGGAGGATGGGGCGGCGGCTACCGCCACTACGGTCGGTATCAATGCCGCTAACGAAGCGGCGGCGAAATAATACCAGGCAAAGCGGGCCTGCGGGAGCCCAATAATGGGTGACGCGGGCCTTCTTGCGTTCAGGAGCGCAAATACGCGCCGAGCGCTTGCGGTCGATGGTGAGCAGAGCGAATCTGTTGAACCGTATTGAACCGCGCGAAGTGCGGCGCGCTTGTATGAAAACCGATCCCCCATCTCGCTACATCGGGGAAGTTGTCTATCTCTTTGCCTTCGATCTCGGGTACGAAATGCAGCGCGGCCCGCTCGCCAGCCTTCTCGGCCAGCCGGTAAAGGAATTTGTGGTCGATGCCAGCAAGCGCGCCCCGCGCCAGCTCTTTTTTTACAGACCCCAAACCGTCCGTCTCCCTCCCCTTGATCGCATCGGGCCTCGCGGCCCCGTGCGAGTCGAGCGCACCGTAAAACTTCTCCCGGTCGGCGCGATCTCAATCGCCGTCCGCGTTCCGTTTAGCGTGGATGAACTTGGCGATCTGGTCGTTTTTCACGATATCGCGTTCTCAAATGGTTCACTTTCCGACGAGGTGCGCCAGCTCGCCTCCGACATCGCGCTCGAGCTTCGCCCGCGCATCATGCGCCCGCACGAGCATCTTGGCATCGAGGAGGCTTACACCGTCTTCTGCCTCTCGGCGCCGCTTACTTCGGAGAAGCCCTTCGGAGCCGAAGAATGGCTCGGCCAGAATCGCCGCCAGATCGCGGCCCTTCTCACCGAGGAGCCCGACATCGCCTCTCTCTCGGCTCAGGAAGCCGACGAATCGACCGCCCGCTTCCTGTCTTACTACGGGCGGGACTTGGTCATCGTCGATTGGGACGCGGCTCTGCTGCTCGACGAGCCGCGACATTTTGAGGAGACGCTTCACCTCATGGAGTTGGCAAACCTCCAATTGGCCGAACTCGAAGCCTACGACCGGATGCTGGACGATGCCCTCGACCGCGCCTATCGCGATCTCCGCAGCCGTCCGCTCCGCTCCCGCGCCTCCGTCCTGCACCAGATCGGCGAATTGCGCATCGATCTTGCGCGCCTCTCCGACCAATTGTCCAACATCACAAAATTCTTCGGCGACTGGCACCTGGCCCGAATCTACCAGGCGCTCGCCGCGCGCTTCCATCTGGCGGATTGGCATCACTCCATCGACGACAAGCTCAAGACGCTCGACGACCTCTACGGCATGCTGGCGCAGGATCGCACCAATCGCGTCATGCTCATTCTCGAGGTCACCATCGTGGTTCTTTTCATCCTCGATCTCGTCATGCTCTACGTGCAAATGCGGCATTAGCGCCTCCTATTTCTCTCGGCTCTTTGACAAGGCGCGGCTGGAATGAGACGTAACGGCCTCTCTTGAAACCTTCCTTTCTTTCACTATGACCGATGAAATGATCCTCGTCGTCAGGCGGGCGCTTTTCGAGGAACTCGGCGCGTTTCAAGGCCTTTGTTTCGATATCGACCGCTATTTGCCTGCGCTCCTGGCCCGCAAGAACAATTTCTTTATGCCGCGCCCCGCGGCTGAGACCGATCCTGCATTTAAGCAGATTATCCCCTACGCCCTTCTCACACACGGCGGGAAGGTCCTCCACTACGTCCGGGGCAAAAAGGCCGGCGAACAGCGCCTGGTCGCCAAAGGGTCAATCGGCATCGGCGGGCACATGAACGATGGCGACGAAGGACTTTTCGCGCTCGATCGCGCCGCGTACGATGCCGCGGTCGAACGCGAAGTCGGCGAGGAATTGAAGGTGGGCGCGTCGTTCACAAATAAAGCCGCGGCCCTCTTGAACGACGATTCCAATGACGTCGGCAAAGTTCATCTCGGCGTCGTCCATGTTTTCACCCTGGATTCTGACGATGTAAAAAAAGGAGAGGCGATGATCACCGATCTTCAATTCCTCGATCGAGCGGAGCTGTTTAGCCGGCGTGACGCCATGGAAACTTGGTCGCAAATCTGCTTCGACGCTCTCGACCGTCTCATCGAAGCCGCCGCAGGCGCTCCGGCATGAGCCGCGACTTCCAGACGTTGTTGCGTCTCGCGTCCGACGCCGAAGCCTCCGATATCCACTTGAAGGCCGGCGGCCCCGCCATGTTTCGCATCCGCCGCGAGTTGCGCCCGCTCGACGCCGAACCGATAAGCGAAGAGTGGCTCACCGAGGCCATCCAGCGCTACGTGCCCGAGCGGCTGCGCGATAAACTCGAGCGCGACCGCGAGATCGATTTCGCCCTCGTCATTCCAGACGCCGGGCGCTTCCGCATCAATGTTTACCAGCAGCGCGGCGCGCCCGTGCTCGCATTAAGGCTCGTCCGCACCGTCATCCGCAGCTTCGACCAACTGCACCTGCCCCCGATTATCCAGCGCCTGGCAGAGAGCCCGCGCGGCATCGTGCTGCTCACGGGCGCGCCGGGCGCCGGCAAATCGACCACGCTCGCCGCTGCCGTCGAGCACCTGAATCTCACCGCGCGCAAACACATCATCACTCTCGAAGATCCGATTGAGTACTTCTTTGAAGACAAGCACTCGGTCATCGAACAGCGCGAGGTCGGGCTGGATACGGCAACATTTGCCACCGGTCTCCGAAACGTCCTTCGGCAGGATCCCGACGTGCTTGTCATCGGTGAAATGCGCGACCCCGACAGCGTCGCCGCCGCCGTGAGCGCCGCCAACGCGGGCGCCCTCGTCATTGCCACGCTGCACACCGGCGATGCATCGCGCTCGGTTCGCCGCATACTCGATATGTTTCCCGGACCCGAACGCGAGCAAGCCAGGCGGCAGCTAGCTCTTTCGCTTCGAGCCGTCGTTTGCCAAAAGCTCGTCAGGCCGCGCGCGGGCGGCATCCTGCCCGCGCTTGAGATTCTCGTCAATAACCTCACAGTATCGAAACTCATCGAATCCGACCGACTCGAAAAGTTGCACGGCGCGATCGAGATGGGAGCCGCCGATGGCATGCAGACCTTCGACCAGGCGCTCCACCGGTTCGTAGAAAGCGGCGCGATCACCGTCGCCGAAGCTCTCGCCCACTCTCCGAACGCCGAAAATTTCCGCATGCGCCTCCAGGGAATCACGAGCAGCGATCCCCAGCGAATCCTTGGCTCGCGCGCTTAAAGACCCCAGCTTTGGCTGCGGCGCTCGAAAAGAAATGATTGTTTTTCCTAAGGCGCTCAGATTTTATGAATTGGTAGGTTTGAACCACCATACACCCGTTGACAGCGGGCGATCGAGACCCGTCTCGCTAATCGTGTGCTGTCGGCAGGGCAACAACAAAACCCCTGACACATATACCCATGAAGAAATATCTATTGGCCCTGGTTGCAGCTTCACTTTGCACCGCGTGCGAGCAGAAGGCCGACACTCCAGCCACCACGCCCGTCACCAACGAAAAGACTACTATCGTAACGCCACCGGCTGCCGGCAGCGACACCAAGACTGAGACGAGCACCACCGTCACTCCTCCAGCGCCAGCCGCAGGAGCCACCGAGTCAAAAACGACCACCCAAACCAAGACGGAGCCTGCCAAGTAACGCTCCGGATCGGGCTTAATTTCAGCCCGGCTTTCTAAAACACCACGCGTGGAAACATGCGTGGTGTTTTTTCTGCCTGCTACTGCGGCTCGATCCTGCGCCGCGCCTCTTTTTGCAGTTGCTGCCAGCGCTCCCACGGGAAATCCGGCGCGAGGGCGATATGCCGCAGCAGGCTGCGCCACTCGATCGCCGCCCGCTCCAAGTCTCCCATTCGCACCGATTCCGTGAGAAGCTTCTGCCGCGGCTGCCCCTCCTCAAGCGCCCGCACGGCTTCCGCCGCCCCCGCTCCGTAATCGGGCGGCACTCCCATCTCCAGATATCCCTCGACATCCGCGCGCTGATACGTTCGCTGGCAAACGTTCGCAAGCCTTCCGGCGTGCGGCGAATCGTCGCCCGCGAAGCGCGGCCCGGCGCGGAGATTCGCGATGTCGAAGATCATCTCCTCGATCGGGTACTCGTCGTCCTCTAAGGCTGCTGCGACCGCCAGCCCTTCGCCGCGCTGGAAATAGGAAAAAACGATGCCCCGCCGCGTTGGGGCGCCGTCCTTCGAGATCAAGCCAAGCGTTCTCCATGCATGCGCAGGCGATTGAACCATCTCCGCTCCCAAGCACCACTCCATCTCCTCGCATCCCTTGCATGCCATCGGCAGCTCGCGGCGCTCCGGCGGGTCGATCAACGGATTGCCGCCGGAATCGATCCATGCCGTCGTCGGCGCCGAATCGTACCCGACCCGCATCACGAGTTGATCCCCGCGTGGAAAGAGTGACTCCAATCTGCCTCCCATCATTCCGGGAATCCGTCCGACGATCTCCGCTTCCAATGCATCCGGTGGGACGACGGCGCGGCCTAGCAGCCGCTTCAGCGCTGGACTGAGCGCCAGTTGCCCGTCTTTGCGGCGTGTGCCCGCGACGATCTCCCGTCCATAGCGGATGCCACGGTCGCCGGATGGCAGCCGACACGGGTTTCCCAGACCGATCCCCTTCAGCACTTCCGGGCGCGAGAGCGCCGGAACCCACTGCGGACCTGCGTCCGCCCGCTTCCCATTCGGTGCGACAATCCATGCCTCACCCAGCGTGGCTTGCGACACCTCCGGCGGCTTCGGCTCCCACATTCCCAATCGATTCAAAATCTCGACTGCCCCTTTGCGGGCAAATCGCGCGCGCTCCATATCGATCGAGAGTCCACACGGCTTTGGACCGGTCGCCAGCGCGTGCTCGATTCCAAGCGGAATCTTTTGAAGCGTGTAGAGCCGCTCGTTCACGTCCATCGCGGCAGTGAACGGCTCAAGCCCGGCATCGACTGCCCCGCGCATCACGGCCAGCAGCGTCGGCCAGTCTATTTGCCGCGATCGGCGGAGCTGGCGCGGCAGCGCATCCTGCAACCGCGGCGACCGCTCGGTAACGAGCGCGCAGCCCGCTTCATCGAGCCCTCTCCTGCCGGCGCGCCCAAACATTTGCAGCAATTCATCGGGCTGCACCTGTTTCTCGAAATGGCCCGCCATATACGTGCTCCCTGCGATCGCCACCGATCGCATCGAGAAATTGATGCCCGCTGCAAGTCCCATCGTCGCGACCACGCATCGCAGTTCTCCCGCCTTTGCCAGCGGCTCGACAAGCAGCGCGCGCTGCGCATACGACAGCCCGCTGTGATGGAACGCTACGCGCGATGCCAGCAGCTTCGCGAGGCGCGTCCCCGCCAGCCCTCGCTGCTCCGCATCCAGGACGAGCGGACGGTCCGCAGGCAGCGCCGAAGCAATCTGGCGCGCCAGTTCCTCCGCCGCATTGCGTCGGGGCGCAAAAAGCAGCACAGGGCCGAGATCCTCGCGAATCGCATTTGCGATCGCCCGGGGCCAATATTCGCGCACCGTCGCCCCAACACGGTCAGGAATCCGCCTCAGGTCCACCTCTTGCAGCGGCACCGGACGCTCCGCATGCGAGACCAGCAGCGGGGCGCGCCCAATTCGCTCCAGCCAGCGCGCCACGTCACCGGGATTTGCGACACTGCCCGAGAGCAAAAGCAATTGCGTGCCTGGCGGCGCAAGCGCGATCGCGATTTCATAATTCACCCCGCGCGCTTCATCCGCGATCATCTGGTACTCGTCGATCACCAGCAGCGCAGGCCCCTTCCGCTTTAAAAGCCTCCCTTTCTGCGTTTCCAATGTGGCGACCACCACCCGCGCATCAAGCCGCATCGCCACATCGCCCGTGGCAATCCCCACATCCCAGCCGCGCTTCCGCCACTCCGACAGCTTGTCGTTGGCGAGCGCCCGCGTCGGCACTGTGAAGATCGCCTGCCCCCGCAACTCCGGGTAAAACATCTCAAAAATAAAAGTTTTCCCGGCTCCCGTAGGCGCGTGAACGACCACATCCCGCCCCGCGCGCAATCCCCGCAGCGCTTCCTGCTGCCACAGGTCTGGGATCGTTAGATTCTGAAAGAGCGCATGCACAACCGTGCCAAGAATAAACGCCGCCGCCAGCCTCCCCGCAATTCAACGGTTCCCCCACCTCCTATCAGCTAACGAACGAGCCGCTCCGCGTGCGACCGCACGCCCGATCCCCGTTGCGTCCAACGCATCTTGCCGATTATCATCGCTCCCATGGCCTCCTCTCACTCATCCCTTTCGATAGCCTTCCTGCGAAGCATCTCCGTGATCGCGATGCTCACGCACTCCCTCGCCGCACCCGTGGACGTGAAGGTCGCAACGGAGGCCGGAAGCGCCCGCCTCCTCCGCAATGGCGAGCCATACTTCGTAAAGGGTGTCGGCGGAGACGCCTCGCTCGAAGCGTTGGCCCGCGCCGGTGGAAACTCATTCCGCACCTGGGGCGATGAGAAACTCGATGGCCAATTGGCCGCGGCCCAAAAGCTCGGCCTCACCGTCACCGCAGGGATCTGGCTTGGGCAAGTCCGCCAAGGCTTTGACTGGACCGACGCTGCAAGCCTCGAACGCCAGATGGCCCATGTCCGCGCCACGGTTGAGAAACACAAAGATTCTCCCGCCCTTCTCATTTGGGCTCTCGGAAACGAGATGGAAGATCCCACCGGAAGCAACGCCGCCGTCTGGCTGGCCATCGACAGTCTCGCTCGCATGGTTAAGCAGATCGACCCGCATCATCCTGTTATGACCGTCATAGCCGAGATCGGCGGGCAGAAGGTGCAAAACATTCACAAGTTTTGTCCCGACATCGATATCATTGGCATCAATTCCTACGCTGGCGCGCCCTCGCTCCCCGAACGCTATCAGAAAGCGGGCGGCACAAAACCGTATATAGTCACCGAGTTTGGACCGCCAGGAATCTGGGAAGTAAAGAAAAACGGTATTGGCGCATACACCGAACCGTCAAGCACCGAAAAGGCCGAAATCTATCGGCGCGTATATAACAGTGCAATCGTCGGCAGCAAGCTTTGCCTCGGCTCGTACGCCTTTCTCTGGGGGCAAAAACAGGAAGCGACTTCGACGTGGTTCTCCATGTTCCTGAAGGATGGCACGCGGCTGGCGCCTGTCGATGCCATCGAGGATCTCTGGTCCGGCAAGCCGCCTGCCGACCGATGCCCGGCGATCTCCAGCATGAAACTCGAAGGCGCGGACACCGTCGATCCTGGGGCAACCGTCACGCTCACACTCCAGGCAACTGACCCCGAGAACGACCCCATGAAAGCGGAATGGATCGTCCAGCGCGATGCGGGCGAATTCGGCTCGGGCGGCGACAACGAACAAGCTCCACCGACCTTTCCCAAAGCCATCCTCTCAGCCGATCTCAAAGGCGCCAAGATAGTCATGCCGGGCGAGCCAGGCCTGTACCGCATCTTCGCCATCGTGCGCGATGACCACGGCGGCGGCGCCACGGCCAACGAACCGATCCGCGTCAAGGGCGATGCCGCGCCCGCCGCTTCCCGCAAAGCGGCGCTCCCGCTTATTGTCTATGACGAAGACGGCCACGATCTCCCCTACGCTCCCGCCGGATGGATGGGCGACGCAAAAGCGATAAAGCTCGATCCCGCATGCACCGCCAAACCACACACCGGCAAAACTTGCATGCGCTGCGATTTTACCGCCGCCACAGGCTGGGGCGGTGTCGTCTGGCAAAGCCCCGCTAACGATTGGGGCGATCGTCCAGGCGGCTTCAACCTCAC
>JBBSFI010000064.1:0-25044 GCA_038238905.1 Chthoniobacterales bacterium
ATTGTCGCCGGACCGCCGCCTGCCGTCGATGCGTTTTCCCATGGACTCGGCGCTCGGGGCATTATCGTTCGCTCGGTGCGGAATACGCACGCGTTTCATTCACGACTCCTCGATCCAATCGTCAATGCGTACGAGCTGGAAGTGCGGAAGGTCCGATTGAATCGCCCTGCAATTCCGTTCACTTCCAACGTAACAGGGCGCTGGATTTCAGATGCCGAAGCGATGGATTCGGCGTATTGGTCGGGACATCTGAGTCATACCGCCCGATTCAACGACGCGCTTCACACGCTGTGGCAGATGGATAAACCCGTCCTTTTGGAAGCGGGCCCCGGAAGGACACTAGGCGTTTTGGCAAATCAGCATCCCGATCGTCCAGATGGTGAGGCGGTAATGGCAATTCCATCGCTCCGGGATCATTACGAAAATCAGCCCGATGTCGAAGTGCTTCTGAATTCCGTCGGGAAACTTTGGATTTCCGGCGCCGATATCCGTTGGGAAAATCTGCACCTGGGCAAACTGCCGGGAAAAATGTCGCTTCCGACGTATCCGTTTCAGCGGCAAACCTTCTGGATCGAGCGGGAAGAACCGGTTGGCGACAGAGGCCGAGCGGAGCCGAAGGCTGGCTTGCTCAAAATCGATGACTGGTTCCATGTCCCTTCGTGGGAACGGACTGCGGGCGTCGATGAATCGCCGGACATCGCTTCCAACGAAGGCATCTTCTGGGTGGTATTCTCCGATAGCCGTGGCATTGGCCATGGTTTTTGCGAAGCCCTGGCGCAGTCTGGAGCGCCAGTCGAGTTGATCCGCTTTGGAGAACTGAGTTGCAGCGGCTGCCTCGACCGCAGCGACGAAACCGGTTTCGAGGGGTGCCTGCGTCTGGTTCAGCGGATTACAGATTCTCGCTGTTCACGGGTTCACATTGTCCATCTGGGGTGCGTGCAAGATCACGCGGTGAATGACCTGCCTATTCGGGGCGATGCATTGGAATATGGATTCTTCAGCTTGATGCACTTGGCCCAGGCATTGGGTGAACTCAATCTCGGCGTCCCAGTGATCGTCGCGGTGGTATCCAACGGGCTGCATTCGGTTGTCGGCGATGAAGTCCTCGATCCGTCGATGGCGGCGGTCCTCGGCCCATGTGGCGTGCTCCCGAAGGAGTTCCCAAATATCGTCTCCTTTAACATCGATCTGCCGCTTGGGATGGCACCGCATGCTCTCTCTGAGCTGCATCGCCGTTGGATTCTTTCCGAGTTTAGCCGGCCGGTCGCGGGCGATATTCTCGCGTATCGCGGATCGCACCGCTGGCGGCGGAAGTTTGTTTCCGTAGCGCTGCCGCCGGCGGCTGAGCTATCTCCTCACGAAGCCTCCCCAGGCCGCCATCGATTGCGTGACCGGGGAGTCTATCTCATAGCCGGCGGCACAGGCGGCATCGGTCTGGCAGTCGCCCGCCACCTTTTCCAAGCCTGCCAGGCGCGACTGGTTCTCACGAAGAAATCGCCTCTCCCTGACCGATCGCAATGGAGCGAGGCGATCGAGAACTCGAAGACGCCGCCAGAACTGGCGCAACAACTCAAGCAGTTGCTTGAGCTTGAAACGCTGGGCGCTGAAGTCGAAGTGCTGGTGGCCGATGTCACAGACCGCGAGGCGATGCGCTGCGCTTTCGAAGCGGCGCGTCGTCGTTTCGGGGCGCTTCATGGTGTAATCCATGCCGCAGGCATTGTGCGGGCGGGATTGGTTCGGACGAAGACACGCGACCTTGCGCAAAGTGTCCTTGAGCCGAAGGTCGCCGGTGCTTGGGTGCTTCACGACCTGCTCGAGGGCGCGGAACTCGACTTCCTGGTCCTGTTCTCATCCATCACCGCTGTTTCCACTCCGTTTGCAGAATCCGACTACAGCGGCGCAAACGCTTTTCTGGATGCGTTTGCTCACTTCTCTCGAATCAAACGTTCGTACCCCGTCTTTTCGATCAACTGGCCAGGCTGGATGGAGGCTGGGCAATTGGTTAATCTGAAGCCCGCGCCTGGCACTGAGTTTTGGAAGGAGACTGCCATGAAGAAGGCGATTCTATCGCGGGATGGAGTCGATGCTTTCCGGCGGATCATCGCCTCACCGCACCCTCAAGTCGTGGTATGCCCCACGGACCTTGACTATGAAATGCGGCACTCGGAGCCGCCTCACCTCCTGGCTTCGATCGAGGCCTCGGAGACCGAAGATTCGGCGAGTGACGTCGAAAGCGTCGTCGCCAGAATATGGAGCAAGGCCTTTGGTATTCCAAAAATTGGCCTGCAGGAGCGATTCGCCGATCTCGGTGGGCATTCCCTCCTGGCATTGCAGATTGTCGGGAGAGTCCGCTCGACGTACCGCCTCGAACTCACTCTCCGCGAGTTTTTCGCAGCGCCCACCATCGTTCAACTGAGTTCTCTGATTGAAGAAAAGCTCACGCTCGATATCGCATCGCTTTCCGACGATCAAGTCCGCGAACTGCTCTCAGCCGCTTCAGCCCAAACACCGTGAGTACATCGTCAAGCCACTCCCTCTCACCGGTTGCGCCGCGCCAGCCCCTCTCTCCGGAGCGGCAGAAGCTGCTTGCGTTGCGCCTTAAGGGGCTCGCGAAAGGATCTCCGGCTTCTCCCTCGATTCCGAAGCGTCCGCCTGGGTCACGCGCCCCGCTCTCCATTGGCCAGCATCAAATGTGGGTGGTCGATCAATTGATCCCCGGCAATCCCGTTGACAATCTTCCGATGGCCTATCGCCTTCGCGGCGAACTGGATGTCGCAGCGTTGGAGAAGACCTTTAACAAAATCATCGAACGTCACGAGATCTGGAGGACTACATTTCATGTTTCGGATGGAGACGGGGTCCAGGAGATTCATCCAGAGTGCAAGATTGAAATTCAGATTACGGAGCTTGATCAGTTGGCTGCCGGAGATCGTGAAGCCGCGGCCAGCTCGCTCGCTTCGCAGGAGGGAGCCAGGCCATTTGACCTCCGTAAACTTCCTTTGGTGCGTGTTTCCTTGTTCAAGCTTGATCCGTGCGACCACGTCTTGCTCATCAACCTCCATCATATCGTAGGCGACGGGCTCTCGATGAACGTCATATTCGATGAGGTGGACGCGATTTATCGGGCTTTCGCATCTGGAGCAGAGCCTCAGGTGCCGGAACTCACCGCGCAA
Organism: Chthoniobacterales bacterium; assembly: GCA_038238905.1. GTDB lineage: Bacteria > Verrucomicrobiota > Verrucomicrobiia > Chthoniobacterales > Chthoniobacteraceae > JBBSFI01. Next base: position 3,174 of record JBBSFI010000064.1, read on the forward strand.
TATGCGGACTTTGCCGTCTGGCAGCGGGGCGACCTCTCCAAAGCACGGGAATTCAGCCAGACTGAGTTTTGGCGGCGCGAACTTGCAGGGCATCTACCGCTTTTGGATATCCCGACCGATAAGCCACGTCCGCGCCGGCGCACCTTTAGTGGCTCCATTGTTCACTTCCCCGTTCCCGAGCCGTTGGTCAAGGCGCTGACTTCCGTAGCGAACACGGAGAAATGCACCTTCTTCACGATCGTACTGGCAGCTTATCAGGTGCTTCTTTTGCGATATTCAAAAGGCGACGAGATCGTCATTGGCACTCCGGTCGTAACCAGGCCTTTGCCGGAGACCGAGCGGATGATTGGAAACTTCCTTAACATCATAGCGTTGCGCGGAGATCTTTCGGGGAACCCGCCATTCGTCGAGGTCTTAAGAAGAACCAAGGAAACCACTCTGAACGCGCTTTCTAACAAGGATCTGCCGTTCGAGACGGTCGTAAGCAATCTCAAGTTCCGCCGCGACCCCAGCCGGAACCCGGTGTTCCAGGCGATGATCCAGATTCTTCCCGCTGTGCGGCCGAGGATTGGAGGGTTGGGAGTCGATAGTTTTCCATTCGAGGTGATGTTCGGCCAGATCGATTTGATTCTTCACCTCTACGAAGATCTCGATGGGAGCTTTCTGGGGCAAATTCAGTATTGCACGGACTTATTTGAGCGAAGCACGATCGAGAGGCTCTCCCGGGATTTCATTCACCTGCTGCGCGAGATCGTAGAAGATCCCACTCGAAAATTACTGGAACCTGCGTCGACATCGCCTGTTCTTCCGAATGAAGCGCACTCATGAAATCCGATAATTACACACTGCCCGAATTAGGCGCCGCTCCAGTGGAATATGAGATTGTAATCGAGGCCTCCCGCACTTGGTGGAACTTCCGCTGGCGCGAGTGTTGGGAATACCGCGACCTGCTTGCGCTGCTCATTCAGCGAGACTTTACCTCCCGCTATAAGCAGACTATCCTCGGCCCGCTTTGGTTTGTGCTTCAGCCAGTGATGACGATGCTTATTTTTGTGGTGATGTTCGGACGCGTTGCAAAGATTCCGACTGAGGGGATTCCGGGGCCGCTTTTCTACCTTTCAGGCCTGCTGGCATGGCAATACTTTCAACAGAATATTGTGACGGGCGGCGCCACGTTCATCAATCATGCGCCGCTCTTCGGAAAGGTCTGGTTTCCGCGCCTCATCATGCCCCTTTCGATTGTGCTCTCGAATCTCATTTCGTTTGCGCTCCAACTTATTCCATTCTTCCTGTTTCTTCTCTATTACAAGGTGCTAGGTCCACATCCAGCCAGCATTCAGTTTGGATTTACTGCGTTCCTCACGCTTATTCCACTATTCCAAATCGTTTTGTTGAGCGTCGGTGTCAGCCTTTTGATGGCGGCTGCAACCGCAAAATATCGAGACTTGGTGCATCTTACACAGTATGTGGTGCAACTTTGGATGTTTGCCTCGCCCACGGTTCTGTCGCTTTCCATGATAAGGGAGCGTTCACCGTGGCTTATTTGGTTGAATCCCATGTCCGTGCCGATCGAAAGTTTTCGCCTGTTCCTTCTCGGTCACGGCTCGGTTACCGTTCAGGATGCCGCAATATCGTGGGCATTGACGATTGTCCTCCTTGTGTTGGGCATGGCTATATTCCAGCGTGTCGAGCGGACTGTAGTCGATTCCGTATGAAACCGATCGTTGAAGTTCAAAATCTATCGAAGCTGTATCGACTCGGGTCGATCGGAGCCTCTACTTTGCGTGAGTCCGTTGAAAGATGGTTCAAACGCGGAGATGACACCTCTGCTTCCGCGGCAGTCGGCTCCCCCCTTCTCAATCGAACGAAGGAGCCGGTGCCAGACAGTCGCCGCGGCCCCGAAGCGGCTACCTTTTGGGCGCTTAAGGACGTCTCGTTTTCCATCGCGCCGGGAGAAGTCGTCGGCATTGTTGGCCGCAACGGCGCAGGCAAATCAACCCTCCTTAAAATCCTCTCTCGAATCACCGAGCCCACGTCGGGGAAAGCCATCCTCCGCGGCCGCATCGCCTCACTTCTTGAAGTTGGCACCGGGTTCCATCCGGAGTTGTCCGGACGGGAAAACATTTTCCTTAACGGCGCAATCCTTGGGATGAAACGGTGGGAGATCTCCGCCAAATTTGACGAGATTGTTGAGTTCTCGGAAATCGGAGACTTCGTCGATACACCCGTTAAGCGGTATTCGAGCGGCATGTATGTCCGCCTGGCGTTTGCGGTCGCCGCACACCTTGAGCCGGAGATCCTGCTTATCGATGAGGTGCTTGCTGTTGGCGATGCCGGATTTCAGAAGAAATGCCTCGGTAAAATGGGTGAGGTGGCCACCCAGCACGGACGCACCGTCTTCTTTGTCAGCCATAATATGGGAGCTATTCGCTCGCTCTGTGAAGAGGCGATCCTGATCGATGGCGGCCGCGTCACGATGAAAGGGAAGCCTGGCGATGTCATCAGTCACTATCTCTCCATGGCGCTCCCCGCCGCGGGAGGGTGTGATGGGGAAATCTTTTGGAACGGGGAGGCGGGGTCGCCGCGGTGCGATGAAGTGGCCCTGCGCGGGATCCGCCTGCTCAACGAACGGGGGATTGCGCAATCGATCTTCGAGGCGGACAAGCCGGTGGCGATCGAAATACATTACGATGTCCTTCGCAGAATCCGGGGTGCGCGCTTTAATCTGCAGCTTCTCACTCAAGAGGGCGAGACAGCATTTGGCGCAACCGATCACCTCTACCAGCAGGAATGTTTCGAGCCAGGGTCGTACCGCACGACGTGCCACATTCCTGGAGGGTTGTTAAATCGCCGCAGTTATGTGGTTGGTTTGCAATTGGATATACCGGGCGAGCGTTACGTATTGCCGTTCGCTGAGTATATCGGCTTTCTTGTCTCTGGGGTTGGGAATCAATCTTCCCACTTTCCGGAGCCGTGGCCCGGCGTCGTCTGTCCCAGGATTCGATGGGACGTGAAGAACGTCACGCCCGCGCGCAGCCTCAATCCTGCCGAAGTGGTGTGAGCGCCCTCGTCCTGGCGGTTCCCACTTTCAAATCAGAGCGATTCCTGGCTGAGACGCTCGCGTCCCTCAACGCGCAGGGGGATTTCGTATGCTGGCACCTTCAGGACGGCGCTTCTCCGGACCGCACCGTTGAAATTGCCAGGTCGTTTGCCCGTCCAGGGGATGTGATCGTCAGTGAGCCGGATTCCGGCCAGCCTGAGGCGCTCAATCGCGCCATGCGGCGGATGGGTGGTGAAATCATTGGCTTTTTAAATGGGGACGATTGCCTTGCCCCGGGCGCCGCCGCCCGGGTCTTGCAGTTCTTCAGCGAGCATCCGGAGATCGACATCCTTTGTGGCACGATCGAGTGGATGGATGAAGAGAGCCGCGTAACGGGAACCCATGCGGGGCGCATCGAATCTCTCGGCGAGGTGCTCGATATCTATGGTGTCTGGTGGAACCGCCGGCAATGGGTTCAGCCCGAGGTGTTTTTCAGGCGCTCCTTTTGGGAGCGTGTTGGCGGGTTCAATCCGTTCTACGACCTGATTTTTGACTATGACTTTTGGGTTCGCTGTTTTATCGCGGGCGCACGTGTGGCTCATGTGCCCGATGTCTTTGCTCGATTTCGACTCCATGCGAACCAGAAATCGTCCGCTGCACAGGCTGCCGCCGATGAGATTCGCGCATGCGTGGGAAAGCATCTCGCTAGTCGCCCCGACATAGGCTGCTGGCGCCGCGTCCGGCTCGCCTCGGAATTAAGCTACGACTGTTACGCCAACGGCACGCAGATTCTTGTCAATGAACCGCGTCCCACTCTTGCGCGTTCGCTCGTTCGAAATCCCGCATGGCTTCTCTGCCCGCCAGTTCAACAGCGAATCGCGGCTGCTGTAAGAAAACGGGTCTCTCTTCCAAGGAGATGATCGGCGCGCTTCACGGCATGTGATTGAGCACATCGAAATCCCGCGGCCCGCTGTTCATTCCTGCCGGCAATCCGTTGGAATCCCTGGATCCATAGGCCAGCGCCGGGACCGTTGTCACGGTTGTGAGCGTTTGCGCCGATTGATCCATCACGGTCTTCGTCACAGGATGCACCTCTTGCCCCAGCGATTGCACGGAATACAGGACGAGACTTACGCCAATTCTTCGGGAATGCGCGATCGCCTTTTCTCGCATCGGGGCAGGCTTTGGATTTGCAAAGTTCGACTCGCCGAAGACACGATATCCGGAGCTCCCGAAACTGTTATCCGTGGAATGCATCGCTCCGGGCGTCGTGAGTATAAATGGTGATGCTGCTTGGCTGGATCTTTCGCGGGTAAGCGGCATCCTGCGGAACGGATCTCTAGTTTGGTAGATTGGTCGGCCCGGCGATTCGCGCGATCAGATGCTGGATACCGCTGCCGTTTGCCAGCCAGATTCGCGGCGATGCTCTTCCTCGTGGTGGCGCAGGCTCGCGCTCATGACACAGGAGCGCCCCAGATAGCCAAGCAGCTTGGACGGATCCTCCGGATCCACGACGGGTAGGCGGCCGACTTTGTTTGTCAGCATCCTGGAGACCGCCTCCCGGAGCGGTTCATTGGGGTAAGCTACTATCAAGTCGCGCTTCGCCGCCACCGCGACTCTCGTAGCTCCGCCGTCCCGTTGCATTTCACGCAAAAGATCGCCGCGGGTAATGATTCCAGCGATGCGGTGGCTGCTATCGAGCACGATCGTTCCCTGCCGCCGGTTAAGCTGCGAATCGCCCACGGCGATTCGGCGCGATAGTTCTGCGACCGTGGTGTCTCCTCCTACTGTTGGCGGGTTCGTATCCATGACTTCGCTTACGCGCATCAGTTCAAAGAGATCGATGCTATACTCACGGATGACGTGATGCCCGCGGCGCTCGAGTTTTTCCGTGAGAATTGAACGGCGCATCAGAAGAACCGTTACCGCAAGGGCGGATACGGCGCCGATCATAAGCGCTGGGAGGGCGTGAAGGTCGTTGGTGAGTTCGAGGGCGAAGATCATCGCGGTAAATGGAGATCGCATCGTGCCGCCCATCATCGATGCCATTCCGACAAGCGCCCAAAGCCCGGCATCTCCCGCGGGAAGCCACGGGGCGGCCAGCGCTCCGATGGCGCCGCCCATCATCAAAAGAGGAGCGAGGACGCCGCCAGAAGTGCCGGAACCGAGGGAAATCGACCAAACAGAAGCTTTGATAATGAGAAATCCGACGAGAGCTGAGCCGGCGAATTCTCCTCTAAGCAGCGCGTGTATCGACCCGTAACCGACGCCAAGCACCCGGGGATCGAGCCACCCGCCGAGTCCGACAAATAGCGCGCCGATCGCCGGCCACCACATCCAGTGAATCGGCAGTTTGTGGAAGAAGTCTTCCACCCCGTACACGAGAAGCGTGAGCAGACTGGATGCGAGTCCCGCGGCAAGGCCAACGATTAGCGCGCAGCCGAGTTCCTTGGCGCCGAGCGCCGCGTGCGGAACGACCGGGAAAATGGGACCCGATCCAAGCAGCGGAACGCGCAAGGCGACAGCGACAATCGAAGCGACTGCAACCGGGATAAGGCTGCGCGGTTTCCACTCGAAAAGAAGCAATTCCACGGCGAGTAAAACCGCCGCCACGGGTGTGGAAAAGATCGCCGCCATGCCTGCGGCAGCCCCCGCGACGAGGAGGGTCTTGCGCTCATTTGCCGAAAGATGAAACAGTTGCGCGAAGAGCGATCCGCATGCCCCTCCCGTCATGATAATGGGCCCCTCCGCCCCAAACGGCCCCCCTGTTCCGATGGAGATCGCCGACGAGAGCGGCTTCAAGATCGCGACCTTCGGCTCAATGCGGCTGCGTCCCAGCAAAATTGCCTCGAGGGCCTCTGGAATTCCGTGCCCGCGTATCTTTGGCGAGCCATATCGAGCCATGAATCCGATAACAAGCGCACCCACAACGGGGACGAGCACCACCCACGCTCCGAGATGATTCCCGTCGGGAGTGGAAGGGGAGGCGGAGAAATGATGATAGAAAGAAATGTTGGTAATGACTGCAATCAACCAGATGAGCAGATACGCAACGCAGGCGCCGATCGCGCCGATGACGACCGCCATGAGGGAGAGAAGCAGGACGCGCCAGTCGGTCGAGAAGTCGGCGAGAAGTTGTTTTGGAGTTTTCATGAAACTGAAGGCGGAGGAGATATATCGCGTTACGATATACCGCAACCGATGCTTTTCCCCAAAAGAACATGAAACGAATGCTCCCTCCCGATCCGAAAGATTCGAAGGCGCGCGCCGGCGGCGTCACGAAACGCGAATACGAGGCGCTGGCGGATTTCCGCTACGCATTGCGCCAGTTCCTGCACTTCAGCGAGAAAGCGGCGCACGAGGCCGGGATAAGCCCGCAACAACACCAGGCATTGCTGGCGATCGTCGGATTTCCCGGCCGGGATCGAATCACAGTCGGCGAGTTGGCCGAACGTCTGCAAATCGCGCATCACAGCGCGGTCGGCCTGGTGGATCGCCTCTGCATGCGCAAGCTGATGGTGCGCGAGAGCGGCATTGGCGATGCCCGGCAAGTGTTTTTGTCAGTCACCCGCGACGGTCATCAATTGCTCGAAAGCTTGACCGCGACGCACAAGGAAGAGATCAAACGACTGGGCCCCCAAGTGGATGCATTGTTGAAGTATCTGCACGGCTACGGGGCCGGCGACAGGGATTGAGGCGAACTCCGGAATCTCAAAGCCATTTTTCTGCGTGAACACGGATTGGATCTTCTGCTCGTTCCCGTTCTTTGGGTGGTGTGCGCAAATGCCGAGCCGCTTCAGGACTGGGCGGGTCTCGTCGCCCGTGGCATCCACTCCATGTTTTGCCGGTCCTTCGAGAGATTCGTTAGCTGTATTGTGGCACCTTTAAGCGCTCTCCGTCCTTGAGAGCGGATTGGTGGGCCGCGATTCCCGCTGCGGTCAGATTCAAGGCCATGGCGATATCGACCAGCGGCTTTCGGTCTTGGAGGATGGCCGATACAAATTCGTCCATGAGATAACCGTGTGCGCCGCCGTGCCCGCCCGGCTGGACGGCTGGTGGGAGCGCGGGACGCCGCAGATCGGGCAGGTCTTTTTGCTCGCCATTGTACGGCGCTCCCCACATCGCGCCGCGCTGCCCCCGTACGCGGCCGGCTTCGGCGCCCGGTTCGTGGCTGTCCCAACTCACAGCCATGCGCGCCATGCCGCCTTCGCTTGTGCGGAAGAGCGCCACTTCGGTTCCGAAACTGTTTTTGTACCGGTTGTTTGCCGGCTGGAGATGATCGAGCACGCTTGGCATTCCAAGGCAGCTCACATCGATGAAGCTTCCGCCCGTTACACAAATATAGTATGCATTCGAGTGAGTCGGATACCATTGCGGCGGCAATCCAACCCGCCAGTCCCGGTAGGAAGCGATCGGCGTCCGCATATAGTGATAGTATTCGCCCTCGGAGTAGATCAACTTTCCGAAGCCGCCCGCGTGATGGATGCGCCGCATCGCGTGGAGATCTTCGTGGAATGCCGATGTCTCGAACATCATATACTTCCTGCCGCTGGCCTTGACGGCGGAATGAAGGCGATCCGCGTCTTCGAGCGATCCAAATACCGCTGGCACGGCGCACGCGACATGCTTGCCGTGATTCAGCACATCGATGCAGTGCCGGGCGTGACTCGGCGCGTCCGTCGCGACGAAGACCGCTTCGATGGAATCGTCCTTCACCAACTCTTCAAGCGACGGATATTTCGTGCCGCAGCGGCACGCGACCGCCAGCGCATCGCAACGGTCCGGAAACAGATCGCTCACCGCGGCAACCGTGACATTTGGATGATTCTGAAACCCGAATGCGGATCCAAACTGGCAGACACCGTATCCGACGATTCCCACGCGAATCTTGCGGTCTGAAATCGGAGACCAGACCGCCGTGGATTGCGGCGTGGTCTTCACGCCGTCGGCGCCGAGAATCGCCGCATCCGGAGGCTGTGCAGCCGCTGCGCTCGCATTGCCGGCGCCAGATGCCGCCGCAAGCGATCCGATGCCAAGCGTCTGTAGAAAAATTCGCCGTGTGGAATGGTTCACGTAAGGGAGTAACGCCGAGGGGAGTGCGTGTGCTCAGTAAAACCTTCAGAACTCAGGCTCATTAGTCCGCAACCGCACCGAAATTCAGCGCGGTCGCGGCGACACGACCGCTCCTGAAAGCGGCGGCAGCGAAACGTGAATGCCGATCGGTGTTGCATCGATCCGGAAGCCGTCATGGCCTCCCGTGCTCGTAAATAGAACAGAAGCTTTCGCGTATTTAGCGGCTTCCGATTTATCGAGAACAATTCGCACGGTTTGCGGTTCTTCGCTGCGATTGAGGACGACCAGCAGGTCTTCGGAATCCGTCTCCCGGCGGAATGCGATCGCGCGCGCCTCGTCGAAGGCGCCGGCGGAGTGGAATGCGCCGCGACTCAGGGACGCGTGGCTGCGCCGCAGCTCGATCGCCGACCGGTAATACTGGAAGAGGCTCTCGTCGAATGCAACGTCGTCCGGCTTGCGGGGAAGCCCGCGCGGGTCGAGCGACTGCCTTGCGAATGCCAAATCGGCCCACACCATCGGCATGCGATTGTCGGGATCGTTGCCTCCCCACATTCCTGCCTCATCTCCATAATATAGCATAGGGGCGCCCTCGTACGTGACTTGGAAGAGCGCCACCAGCCGCTGGATCGCGCGGTGGCGCGAGTCGGGCTTTTGTATCTTGTATGTGTCGGAGACCGCGGGACTGGCGCGCGTGTTGTATTCGATGTTTTCCGGATCGGAATATGCGCCGGTGTGCGCATTGACAATCATGGATGCCGCTCTGTCGGTGTCATGCGAATCGATCAGGTTTTGCACCACATCGGCGGCCCCTTTTGGAAGGGCTTCGCGGCGTGCGTTCAGCAGATGGAGAAACTGAGCCGCTGTGATCCCGCCATCGATGAGAAATCCTTTCACCGGAATCGCGAATGCATGATAGTTCATGCAGCCTGAGAAGCGCCCGTCGGCGATCAGTTTCGATGCATCGCGCCATGTCTCGCAACTGGTGTAGGCGATCGGATTTAGCGAGCGAACGTAGGTATTCCAGTCCGCCCAGAATTTGGCGGGACGCTCATCCGCGACATCGAGCCGCCAGCCGTCGATCCCGTCGTTTGCGCTTCCTTCGCCGTGTGGCAGCATCCAGCGTTTGGTCGCCGCGAAGATGTACGCCTTTGGGCCGGGCGCAATGTCATTGCCATCGGGAGCGGGCGCGAAAATGGGAAGCGATTTGTATCCCCACCAAGCCTCGTAATCGAACTCGTCGCGCCGGGTGCGTGGGTCGTCAAATGTGTGCACCACGTACCACGATCGATAGGGGGAGCGCTCTTGATTCTTCTTCAGATCTTTGAATGCGAAGAAATCACGGCCGCTGTGATTAAAGACGCCATCGAGGATGACGTGCATCCCCCGCTTGTGCGCCTCCGCTACGACATGCAGAAAGAGCTTGTCCGCGGCTGTCCATGTCCAGTCGGAAACCTTGTTTGCGTCCTCCTTTTCGATGAGAGCTAGATCTCCTCGCGGATCGGGTCCGAAGAATGGATCGATGTGGTGGAAACTGCAGCCGTCGTACTTATGGAGTGAGCGCGAGTAGAAGAGGGGATTGAAGTAGATCGCATTGATGCCCAAGCCTGCGAGGTAATCAAGTTTGTCGAGGACTCCTTGCAGATCGCCTCCGTAGCGCCGGTCGAGCACGCCATCTTTGTAGAACCTCGGCCCCTCTTCTTTCTCCCAGTCGGCGCGCTCATACCAATCGCCGGTCCACGGCGTAACGCGCCACTTGGTGGAAGGCTCGATGGGCCGATCCAGGGAATCGCGTGTGGGATCGTTCGAGCGGTCGCCATTCCGAAAACGCTCGGTGAAAATCTGGTACCACACCGCATCCTTGGGCCAGTCCGCGGCAACAGGCGCGGCAGGATCCGCCGCTCCGATTGCGTGCAAGCCGGGGAGCGCAAGAAGCGCGAACGCAGCGAAGACTGCCCGAAGCAGAGGGTTTGAACGGTTCATCAATTCCACGGGGGGAGGGGCCTCTTTATTGCGGACACTTCGCTGTGAACCCGGCAATATACAGCAAGTCCCCTGCTGAACCGTTCAATTTCCAAATGCAAAAACCGCGTCTCAGCTTCTGGCAGATTTGGAATATGAGTTTCGGTTTTCTTGGCATCCAGTTTGGCTGGGGATTGCAGCAGGCAAACATGAGCGCTATTTACTCGAAGCTTGGCGCTGACCCGGATCACATTCCCTTTCTGTGGCTCGCGGGTTCGGTCACGGGGCTCATCGTTCAGCCGATCATCGGTTCGATGAGCGACCGCACGTGGAATCGGCTTGGCCGCCGCCGGCCCTATTTCCTCGTCGGCGCCATCCTATCCAGCGTGGCCCTTTTCTTCATGCCCGACTCACCGGCCGTGTGGACCGCCGCCGGGCTGCTCTGGATTTTGGACGCTTCGATCAATATCAGCATGGAGCCATTCCGCGCTTTCGTGGCGGACAAGCTGGATGTGAGCCAGCATACGGCGGGCTTCGTGATGCAGAGCTTCTTCATCGGGATCGGCGCATCGTGCGCGAACGCCTTTCCTTACGCGCTCCGACTGATGGGCGTCTCCGGCCATGCATCCAATGGCGTGCCGCTCACCGTCCAATACGCCTTCAAGATCGGATCCGCCGTGTTTCTGCTGTCGGTGCTCTGGACCGTCTTTACATCGAAAGAATATCCCCCGGAGGACGTGGCCGCGTTTGAAAAGAGCAGGGCGTCCGCGCGCGGGGTGGCGGCTGCCGCGCGCGAGATCTTCTCGGCGATCCGGGAGATGCCTCGCACGATGAAGCAGCTTGCCATTGTGCAGGTCTTCACGTGGCTCGGGCTGTTTTGCATGTGGATGTTTTTTGGACTCGCTACCGCGAAGCAGATATTTGGAGCGACCAATCCGAAGTCGGTATTGTTCGATCGTGGCACGGAATGGGGCGGGACGGCCTTTGCGGTTTACTCGCTCGTTTGTTTTGCCGTGGCGTTTGTGCTTCCGAAGCTTGCGGCGGCGAGCAGCCGCAAGGCGGTGCATTCCCTGGCGCTCGTGTGCGGCGCAGCGGGGCTGCTATCGACCTATTTCATACACGACCGCTATCTCTGGCTGCTCACGATGGTGGGCGTCGGGGTCGCGTGGGCGTCCATTTTGACGATGCCGTACGCGATGCTCTCCGGCTCGCTGCCGCCAGCCCGCATGGGCGTTTACATGGGGGTCTTTAATTTCTTCATCGTCATTCCGGAAATCATCGCTTCGCTCACGTTCCAGCCGCTGGTGAAGTACGTCTTTCACAATGACCCGGTCTCTCTCGTGATGCTGGGCGGCGCTTTCCTTCTTGTGGCGGCCGCGCTCGTTCACCGGGTGCAGGATGGCGATGGAGCGCCGATCAATACCGGCGCTGTGATCGCGGCGGAGATGCACGAATCGTTTATCGTGCCGCAGACGGCTCAGGCGGTTCCCGGCTCGGGCATGGAGGAGAAATGAAAATTGGTTCGTCCTCCGCTGGCTGCTGCGGGCGGAAGGATGGCGGCGGAGGGGATGGGATGAGGCCTCCGCAGGAATATTTAACGGGTGCGCGATGGGAGCCTGCCACGGTTCAGTTCCTGCTTTAGTTCATTTTTCGCAGTTCTGCGCAAAATGCGATCCACCCTCGAAAAGAAGATCTTCCTCGGCTTTGCCCTGACGCTCCTTGTGATGGTAGCGATGGGCGGCTCCATGATTTGGAGCCTTCGGCAGCTCGCCGCCTCGCGGGCGCTGGTTCCGCATACGGAAGAGGTTCTTGCCCATCTTCAGGCGCTCGTGCCGGCGCTGGTCGAATCCGAAGCGGGAGCCCGCGGCTATCTCATCGGCGGGAATCCATCCGCGCTTTCGGATATGGCCGATGCGGAAACCCGCGCCAGCACGCACCTCGAGGCCATCACCGCGTTGACGGAGGGAGACGCCATGCGGAGCGAAACTTTTGCTGCGCTCCGAAACTCCATCGTCGGACAATTCGCGTCTTATCGCGCTCTCGCGAAATTGCGGGATTCCGCCGGGTTCGAGGCTGCGCAAAAGGCCATCGCAATGGGCGCCGACGAGGTTGAGATGGCGTCGATCCGGCAGCGGATCTCGCAGGAGGAGCAAAATGAGGAGGCCAAACTGCAGGCGCGCTCGGGCGAAGTGGAGCACAGCTCGCGGCTCACCCTTTTAACCGTTCTTTGTGGAAGCGTGCTGCCGCTCTGCGCTCTGGCAGTGATCTTCCGGCTCACGCTGCAGGATGTGCGTGTACGTCGGCGCATCGAGGATGCCTTGCGGGAATCGGAAGACTTCCAGAACCGGCTGCTGGAAAGCAGCGGCGACTGCATCCAAGTGCTCGATATTGGCGGACGCCTGCTTTCGATGAATGCGGAGGGGCGCAAGCGGCTTGGTGTGAAACGGTTTGCGAATCTCGCCGGAACCTTATGGTCGGAATCATGGCAGGGCGAATGCGTCCAACAAGCGGAAGAGGCGGTCGCCGGGGCGCGATCCGGCACGACCGCGCGTTTCCAAGGGCTTTGCCCTACGCTGGCAGGGAGTCCGAGATGGTGGGACGTGATGCTCACCCCGGTCCTTGGGGCAGGCGGGCGTCCGGAAAAGCTGCTCGCCGTTTTGCGGGATGTGACCGAGGGGCGCACCGCGCAGGATAAGTTCCGGATCCTCTTCGAGCATTCGGCAAATGCCCACCTCCTGTACGACGAAGAGCGGATACTGGATTGCAACTCGGCATGCCTCGATTTGCTGCGCTGCCGGCGAAAGGAGCAGGTGGTCGGCCGTCAATTGATCGACTTTTCCCCGAGTCATCAGCCGGATGGAGCGGACTCCGCGGCGCGACTCGCTGAGATCCACAAGCTTGCGCTCACAAGCGGAACATTCAACTATGAATGGAAGGTGCGCCGCGCGGATCGGGAAGAGTTTCCGGTGGAGGTGAATGTCACAGTCGTCGAGTTGAACAGCCGCCAGGTGCTGCTTGCTGTGTGGCACGATCTGACAGATCGGAAGCGAGCTGAAGCCGCGCTGCGTGAAAGCGAAGAGCGCTTCCAAGCATTCATGAATCACAGCCCGGCGGTCGCCTTCATCAAGGACGCGGAGGGGCGCTATGTATATATAAATAAAATCTTTGCCGATCGGTTCCGCATCTCCATGGAAGAGTTGGTCGGTAAGACAGACTTCGACTGGCTGCCCGCTGAAAACGCGCACGTGGTGACCGAGAGCGATCGTCATGTGCTCGTCTCGGGAAAGATGGCGCGCGTGAACGAAATCGTGCCGACAGCCGATGGGCAGCAGATCGAGTGGCTCGTGCTCAAGTTCGTAATGGTCACCCCAGACGGGCGCAAGCTGCTCGGTGGAGTCGGCATCGACATCACGAGGCAGAAGCGCGCCGAGCGGACATTGAAGGAGAGCGAGGCGCAATTCCGCGATTTGTTCGATGACGCACCGGTCGCGTATCACGAGCTCGACACAGAGAACAGACTCACGCGTGTGAATGCTACTGAGCTTGCGATGCTGGGCTATTCCGAGGCTGAGATGGTGGGCCGGCCGGTATGGGACTTCATTGTCGAGAGCCAGGAGGATGATGTCATCCCCGTGGAGCTCGCCGCCGAATTGCGTCTGGAAGCGACGCAGCGGACCTTCCGTCGCAAGGATGGAACGGAGATCCCCGTTCTCATGCGCCACCGGCTGATCACCGATGCCGATGGCCAGATGAAAGGGATGCGGTCCACTCTGCAGGACATCTCAGCTCTCAAACGAACGGAGCGTGAATTGCGGGAAGCAGAGGAGAAGTACCGCTCGATCTTTGAGAACGCGATCGAGGGGATCTTCCAAAGCACCCCGGGCGGCCGCTTCCGAAATACGAATCCCGCGCTGGCGCACATCTACGGCTACCAATCGGCGGATCTATTAATGGACGCGATGGTCGATATCGGGCGGCAGCTCTATGTGGATCCCCGGCGGCGCGCGGAATTCATCGAACTCATGGAGCGGAACGGCGAGGTGGTGGACTTCGAGTCGAAAGTATATCGAAAGGACGGGTCGATTATCTGGATTTCGGAGCATGCCCGCATCGTGCGGGGTCCGGATGGCGGCATTCTCTATTACGAAGGCACGGTCGTCGACATCACCGAGCGCCGTCATGCCGAGAGAGCGATCACCAAGGCGCGCGATGCCGCTCTCGAGTCGGCGCGGCTCAAGAGCGAATTCCTCGCGAACATGAGCCATGAGATTCGCACGCCAATGAATGGCATCATCGGGATGACCGGGCTGCTTCTCGATACGGAGCTGAATCCGAAGCAGCATGACTTTGCGCAGACCATATCTACGAGCGCCGACGCACTTCTAACGATCATCAACGACATTCTCGATTTCTCGAAGATCGAAGCGGGGATGCTCGTCTTCGAGTCGATCGAATTCCAGCTCGATCAAGCCGTGGAAGGAGCGGTGGAACTCCTGGCCGAACGGGCCATGAGCAAGCGAATCGACCTGGCTTCGCTGGTGCATAGCGACCTGCCGACGGGCCTAGTGGGCGATCCCGGCCGGCTGCGCCAGGTTCTCACGAATCTCGTGAGCAACGCCGTGAAATTTACGGAGCACGGCGAAGTGCTCGTCTCGGCGGTGCGCGATGCAGAGACCGAGGATGAGATCGTCATTCGATTCAGCGTGGCGGACACCGGCATCGGCATTGCGCCGGAAGCGCAGGCCAAGCTGTTCCAGGCTTTCGTGCAGGCCGATGGATCCACGACGCGCCGATACGGCGGCACCGGGCTTGGGCTGGCCATCTGCAAGCAGCTCGTGCAGCAGATGGGGGGCGACATCGCCGTCGAGAGTGTCCCGGGCAAGGGATCCACGTTTTGGTTTACGGCCCGCTTCCGCAAGCAGCCCGCGCTGGTCCTCGAACAGGCGGCGCCCTGTCCGCTGGACGGCTCCCGGGTGCTGACAGTGGGTGATAATCCGACCAATCGTAAAATCTTCAGCCACCTGTTCGCAGCGTGGAAGATGCACGAGCAGCAGGCGGCGAATGCGCGCGAGGCGCTCGATAAATTGCGGCGCGCCGCATCTGTAGGGCAGCCGTATCATCTCGCGGTGCTCGATCTTCGCGGGGAAGAGATGGCCGACCTTAACCTGGCCCGATCGATCAAGAGCGACCCGAAGATCGCCGAGACGCGTCTCGTTCTCCTCACGGCTCTCGATCATCGTGAGGCGCCGGATGCGATGCGGGAAACCGGGATCCAGTGTTATATAGCGAAGCCTGTCAAGCAATCCCTATTGCGCCAGTGCCTGGCGATGGCAATGTCGGCTGGCGTCCGGCCGCGGTCGATCATGGCCGGTCTGACGGAACTCAAGGTGCTGGACGATATTGCTGCCGCTGGCGGCGGCCGCGACCTGCGCATTCTCATTGCAGAGGACAATATCGTGAATCAAAAAGTGGCCATCCATCAACTGCAGCGGCTCGGCTACGCCGCGCATGCGGTCGATAATGGGCGCGCCGCGATCGAGGCGCTGCAACGCACCGCATTCGATGTGGTCTTCATGGATTGCCAGATGCCGGAACTGGACGGCTACGGTGCGACGCGTGAATTGCGCCGGCTCGAAGGCGAATCGAAACATACGTGG
Source organism: Chthoniobacterales bacterium (assembly GCA_038238905.1). Classification (GTDB taxonomy): domain Bacteria; phylum Verrucomicrobiota; class Verrucomicrobiia; order Chthoniobacterales; family Chthoniobacteraceae; genus JBBSFI01. The sequence goes on from JBBSFI010000064.1 coordinate 18,903, forward strand.
ATCGTCGCGATGACAGCCAATTCTCTGGAGGGCGACCGCGAGAAATGTCTGGCATGTGGAATGGACGATTACGTAAGCAAGCCGGCGAAGCCGGAAAATCTGGATGCGGCTCTGGAGCGCTACCGGAGCCATCACATCGCGGAGCGGGCGGCCGCGGTGACACAGAGCGCGATCGAGGAAGCGCTCGGCGAGGCGGTCAATCTGAGTGTTCTCGACGGATTCCGCGACTTTGAGGAGCGCGGTGAGAATCTGCTCGCCAATCTCATCGATGTATTTCTCGAGAACAGCCCAAAGCTGCTCGCCGATGCCAGCGGCGCACTCGGACGCCGGCAGACGCAGGAAGTGGCCCAGGCCGCACACAGCCTCAAGGGGAGCAGCAGCAACTTCGGCGCGGAGCGTTTGCGCGCGGCATGCGACCGACTCGAGCAAGCCGGCCTGCGGGACGCGCTCCCGGAGATTCCCGAATTGCTCGCGTCGGTCGAGAGAGAGTTCACAGTTGTACGCATCGCGCTGGAGCGCGAGCGTCTCGTATCCATCTCCGCCGCATGAAAATCTTGATCGCAGAAGACGACCCGGTTTCGGGCAAAGTCTTGCAAATCACGCTGCAACACTACGGGCACGAGGTCGTGACCGCTGCCTCCGGAACGGAAGCCTGGGAGCGATTCGACGCCGAGCCGATCCGCGCTGTCGTGAGCGATTGGATGATGCCCGGCATGGATGGATTGGAGTTCTGCCGCAAGATTCGAAGCCGCCCGAAGACAGAGTACACCTACTTTATCCTACTGACGGCCATCAACACCGGGCGCGAAAATCTCCGCCTCGCGATGGACGCCGGGATCGACGATTTCCTGGTCAAACCGCTCGACCGGGAAGCGATCATGATGCGTCTCCGTGTTGCGGAGCGGATACTGGAGTTCACCCGGCAGATCCGGCAACTCAAGGAATTGCTGCCGATCTGCATGTATTGCAAACGGATCCGGGACGACCAGGACTACTGGCAGCAGGTCGAGAAATACCTGCACACACACACCGGCAGCAATTTTTCACACGGCATCTGTCCCGAGTGTTTTGCGAAAGAGATGAAGGGGCTGCCGGGGCGCACTGGGATCAGGGTCGCACCCGCGGCTCCGATCCCGTAGCAGCGGCTCCCGCTGTACACCGTTGGCATCCTTCCGGAAACGGGTGGAGATGTTTTTTAATTTTTGTCGGTGACAAGGGGCGGGAATCTTGGGAGTGTCGATGGGAACCGACTTCATCCGATGGCTAAACGCACGATTTACGAACTGAAGGTAACGCTGTGCCATATCAAGCCGCCGATCTGGCGTTTGCTGCAAGTGCCGGGGAGCATCACGCTGGCGCAATTGCATGACGTCATCCAGATCGCGATGGGGTGGGATAATTCACACCTGCATTGTTTTGAGACCGCGGACGCGACTTATAAACCGTCGTATGCGATGGGCGAGGAGCCGGAATATGACGACGAGGGAACCGAGCGGACGCGCCTCGAATCGGTGGCGCCCTCCGTGAAGTGCAAATTCAAGTACACTTACGATTTCGGAGACAATTGGGAGCACGATGTGGTCGTTCGACGGATCGACCAAGCGGCGACGGGCGAGGTGGTGCATCCGTTCTGTCTCGGCGGGAAACGCGCGTGTCCGCCGGACGATATCGGCGGTGTCCCTGGTTTCTACTATTTTCTCGAAGCGATGTCGGATCCAACACACGAGGGGCATGAGCAGATGAAGGAATGGGTTCGCGAGGGATGGGATCCGGAGTACTTGGATCTTCAGGCGATCAATGCGCAGTTGGCGCCTCCTCCTTCGCGACGCAAGCCGCAGGCTGGCGCTCGATCGCCGGGCAAGCGAGGATCCAAAGGCGCTTGAAGTAGTAGCTCGCAGGCGAGCTGAATGATCGGCGTCCGTGAGAAGCGGAAAGGGGCGGGTAATCGAGTTGCACCCCTCCGATTCCCGCTCCGCGCCCCCCGCGCCACCGCGTGAAACCATGACTTTCGGGGTTCCCGGGGGGGTAGGCTGACTTTGCATCCGGCGCGGTATCTGCTCGCAACCGGGGCGGATTGAAGCTAAAGCGGGGAGGCCGGTTTTCCTTTTCATTTCCCTGTTTGACGCGGAAAAGGTGCGGCTCCCGAATTATCCCACGATGCTCTCCTGTTCGACTTGCTGGAATTCACAGCGCCACACCGATGGCGAAGCGATGCTGGACGAGATACTCGGCCTCGGCTTCGAGCGCGTCGAGCTTGGGCACGGAATACGCATCACGCTCATGGAGGGGATCGTGAAGGCGGCGGAGAAGGGAAAATGCCAGTTTTCGTCGCTTCACAATTTCTGCCCGCTCCCGGTCGAGATCACGAGGCCATCGCCCGATTGCTACCAGTTCTCTTCGCCGGAGCCGCGCGAACGGGAGCGCGCGATGCGGTTTACTTTTCAGACGATCGACTTCGCGGCCCGGCTTGGCGCGCCGCATGTGGTGCTGCACCTCGGGCGCGTGCCAGTGGACGACTATACCGACAAACTTTTGCGGATGGCGGAAGTCGGCCTGCATCTTTCGCGCGGCTACGTGCAGACCAAGCTCGAAGCGGTGCGGAAGCGTGAAGGGGCGGCGCCGAAGTATTTTCAGCGATCGATGGATTGCCTGGCGCAGATTGCCGATTACGCGGGCCATCGCGGCATCACGCTCGGAGTCGAGAGCCGGCACTCGTACGAGGAGATTCCCAGCGAGGACGAAATGGTCGATGTGCTGGATGCCTTCGCGGTGGCTCATGTCGGCTATTGGCACGATTTCGGCCATGTGCAGGTGAAGCATAATCTCGGCTTCCTAGATCACGTCGAATGGATGGAGCGCGTGGCGCATCGCCTGGTGGGATGCCATCTGCATGATACGCAATGGCCGGGGCGGGACCATCAGCCCCCTTTCACGGGCGATGTGCCGTACGATCCGCTGATCGAACTGCTTCCGAAGAAAGCGGAGACTTTGTTTGTTTTTGAGATGAGTCCCCGCAGGACGGCCGAGGAAATTGTGAAGGCGCGGGAGAAATGGGTCGAGCGCTTCGGAGCCTGAAGGGGATGCGCTCGAAACGTGCGGCGCTGACGGCGCTCCAGCTATGCGTCACCTGCGGAGTGCTGGTCTGGCTGTTTCACGATGGCGCCCGGCGGCAGGAAATGGCGAGGGCGCTCAGCCGCGCGGATGGCGCATGGATCCTCACCGGCATCGCGGTGTACGGGCTGGTCGAGCTGCTGGCTGCGTGGCGATGGCAAGGATTGCTCCGCGTGCAGGGCATCGTACTCGCACGCGGGCGGGTTTTTACGCTGCTGCTGATCGGGTTGTTTTTCAATTTCTTCCTTCCCGGGGGCACGGGTGGCGATGTGGTGAAGATTTACTATCTCATCAAGGAGGCTCCAGGACGAGGCGCGGGAGCGGTGCTCTCGGTCTTGATGGATCGCATCATCGGCCTCTTCGCACTGATCTTCATGTCAGGGGTTTTCATTGCCATCCGCTGGCACTGGCTCACATCGACTCCGGCGACCGCGCATCTCGTCTTCGTCGCCCTCTTGATCCTCGGAGTGAGCGTGCTGGCCATTGGCTTCTCCTTTGTCGTCACGGCCTTTGGCATCGTGCATCGCCTGCCGGCGCGCTTTCCGTGCCGCGACAAGCTGGGGGAACTGGCTCTCGGCTACGGCCTCTTCGCGCGCGCGTGGCGCACCAGCGCGCAGGCGCTCGGCACGTCGTTTGTTACGCACACCGGTTACTTCTTTACCTTCTACTGCGCCGCGCGCGCCTATGCCGCGCCCGGTGTCGCGACACCTACTTTCAAGCAGCTTTGTGTGATCATGCCGCTCGTAAATGCCATCACCGCCATCCCGATTAGCATCGGCGGACTGGGAGTGCGCGAGAGTCTTTTCCAGGATTTCCTTAATGCGCTTGTCGGGGTGGATAAAGGGGTCGCCATTCTCATTTCATCGACCGGTTTCCTGCTCACCGCGGTTTGGGGTCTCGCCGGCGGCATCCTCTACCTCCTGTACCGCCCGTCGAAGGGGCCGAGCATGGCGGAAATCAGTAAGGAGATCGCAGGGATCGAGCACCATGTTGCGGAGGATGAGATGGAGCTCGAACTGAGCCACGAAAAATCGCAGCGTTGATGACGGACGCCAACAGTAATCGCACGGTCAGGCCGAAAGTATCCGTCAATTTCGCGATGACGTGGGATGGGCGCATCTCGACGCGCAACCGCACGCCCGCCGATTTCTCGTCGAAGCGCGACAAGCGCCGTCTTCTCGAAATTCGCTCCGAGGCGGATGCTGTCCTCGTAGGCGCCAAAACGGTGGAAGCCGATGCGATGACCCTGGGGATGCCTGATGCCGATCTGCGGGCCGCGCGAGCTTCCCGAGGACAAGCCGAGTATCCTCTCCGCGTCCTCGCGAGCAATACAGGGCGCATCGATCCGGGGCTGCGGGTATTCCAAAGCCGGTTCTCGCCAATCGCGCTATTCTCGACTGAGCGGATGCCCGTTAAGACGCGTAAAGCGCTCGCCGGGAAAGCCGATCTCCATCTCGATGCTGGGGCAACGGTTGATCTTTCTGGGATGCTCAATACGCTCCACTCAAGGTATGGCGTCCGCACGGTCGATTGCGAAGGAGGCGGCACGCTCTTCCGGTCGCTACTCGAAGCAGGGCTGGTCGATGCGATCAACCTCACGCTTTGCCCGCGCATCTTCGGCGGCGGAGTGCGCGCAGCCACCTTGACAGGATTCCCGGGCCATTTCCTGCCGCGGAGCGTCACCTGCTCGCTGCAGGCGATGGAGGTTATCGAAGGCGAATGCTTCCTGCGCTATCGCGTGCTCAAACGCGGCCCAATCGGCGGCGGCGCTTCAGTTCCTGCTTCTTAAACAGGGGAATAAACCGCTCGTCGAAAGCCGCGCGGGCCGCATCGAGTCCGCCTGCGAGATAGATGTTGCCGAGTTCTGCCTCGACTTTCGATGGCACACCCAGGGTGGATAGGAAGTCGTTGGAGGTGAGGTTGCGATAGTAATCTGAACGGCCCCCGAAATCCTTCGGGCCATTCGCCAGTATCCACTCGCGTGCGACCAATGCGAGCACGGCATCTCCCACCCAGCTTCGCTCCTGCACATGCAATGGATTTTCCGGATCGTAATTCAAGGCTGCCATCGTCGCGAGGCTCCGCAGACTGTGCAAAGGAAAAAGCCCGTCGGCTGCAGTTTCCGTCCCGTCGCGCCGAATTATGAGCGATCCCGATGTCCCGCGGGCGCGAAGACTTTGAGTGCGCCCCGGAATACGAGTCGTCGCTATTGCCGCTCGTATTCTCCGTTCCCGATTTTTTTTAAAATGGTAAATCCTGCGTTCTTCGCATCCGAGACGGAGAGTGGCTTCGTCGCGGTTGGCGTGTTGAAAGTGGAGATCACCTTGCGGACGGGCTTGCGACACAGCGGACATTTCTCGAGCGCCTGCCGGCTTACAGGACGATTGAGCGAAAATTTGCCGCCGCACGCCTTGCAGTCCCCCTCGCGCAACTCATATTCATAGATCGGCATATCTCTTTCTCCGATACCGGCGGATTCAGCCAGCTACAAGCGGGAAGCTCGGCGCGCGGAAGCGGCCTGCCGACGGGCGAGGGGCGTTACGGGCGGAATGTCGTAAGAACGAGCTCCGGCTTTTTGTTTGCGTCGGGGGTGAAGCGGACTGTCCATCCATCGTCCACCGAACGGTTGGGGACGATCCGCAGCGCGACGCCGTTGGGCTTGGATCCCGTGGCCCACGCGCGCACCTCTTTGGTGATGTCGATTTCGCAACGCAGAGGCGGATCGAAAGGCGCATTTTCTCCGCCGCCCTTCTTAATGACGGCGGTGCCTACGATCTCTCCCAAGTTCTTGAAATCGTATGGTTTTCCCGCTTCGAACGGCGCTTTGAGATCGACGGCAGCCGCCTGCATGTCGGCTTTGTCGTGGCACTCGGATATATAAAAAACCAGGTGCGCGGACGCGAGATCCTTCGCAGATGGGAGCGCGGCGCCGTCGGCGCCGATGAGCATGATCCACGCGGAAGAGTTGTCCTTGAGCCACTTTACCGACTGCTGCGGCTTTGTCTCCCCGGCCATGCTCGCGTAACTCACG
>JBBSFI010000065.1:0-24336 GCA_038238905.1 Chthoniobacterales bacterium
AAAAAATGCACTAATATCCGACCGCGACAATGCGCCAGCCCGCCCCGGCGTCAACGATTTCCGAAGACTTTCGCGAAAATATAGTCTATTACATTTTCGCGACTCGCAGGCGCGCGGCCCGATATTCGCTATCTCGTTTCTGGAAAACCTGTCCTCAGATCGACGACGTGGAAATGATTGCTCATGACGCAAAAGGTGACGATGCGCACCCCACTGAACGTCTCCTGGCCGCGCATGAGCCAATCCGCGCGCACGAAAGCCGTTCTAGCCGAGTACCGCCAATGGCTCTTCTGCCAGGGCGAAGAGATACGTTTGCTCCGCGACGACGCGACATCGGCGGATGTCCGGGGGTTGAAACCCGGTTGAAACCCCCGGCTACCGGCGGGCATCGCTCCGCGATTTCGGAACGGAAGAGGCGCCAGCCTGAGGTGGTCCAAATGGGATATTGAGACCGAGCAGCCTCCGGGGACTAAGGCTTGCCACGGGGGCTGGAAGCGACGGATGGGAACGGTGAAACGCCAGCCGGCCGCGCATCGGTTTGCGTGTCGTTCTTTGCAAACGGCGATATGCGACGCTGCGTACAGGGCAGGTTCCGGGGGTTGAAACGCTGGTCTCTCACGCCGGCGGACGACGCTGCTGTTGCAACGCACGATTCACGCCTCGATTGCGGTAGCGCGGCTTCCCTAATGCCCGTGGTGGCAGCGGGAGAGGGCCAGGGCGAGGCCGAACAGTAGGAGCGGGATGGATGCGGAGAGGACGACGAGGCGGGCGCCCTGCCAGCGCGCTTTCCAGAGTTTAGGGGAGACCAGACGCTCGGCTCTGCCGGTGACGCGGACCTTTTCGGTATCGTCCATCTCCGATTTCATGGCGGCGGCGCTCGCGAAACGGCGATGCGGCTCGCGCTCCATGGCGTGCAGGATGATTTCCTCGATCTCGGGTGAGATGTCTGGATTGCGCTGCCTCGGGGCGACGGGATCGCCGCTGAGGCGGGAGTTCATGACGATGAATGGATTTGGGCCTTCGAAGGGGACGGATCCGGTGAGCATCTCGTAGAGCATCGCGCCGAGCGCGTAGATGTCGGTGCGCTCGTCGCCGCGCCTGCCTTTCACCTGCTCGGGCGCCATGTAATCGGGGGTGCCCATGGGGGGGCTGAATCCGACGAACGTGATGCGGCGCATCTCGGCGGATTTCGCGATTCCAAAGTCCATCACGCGCAAGGAGCCGTCGTTGCAGATCATGACGTTTTGCGGCTTGAGATCGCGATGGACGACGCCTTTGGCGTGCATGTGCGCCAAGGCATCGCAAATCTGTGAAGCAATCAGCAGCGCGTCGTCTCGCGGCAGGGGGCGCGTCTTCATGAGGATCTCGCCGAGCGTCTTGCCTTGGAGGAGCTCGGTGACGATGTACGGCTTGCTCTGCTCGGCCACGCTGACAAAGCGAAGGATATTGGGATGGTCGAGCGCCTTGCCGATTTCAGCCTCCCGCTGGAAGCGGCTGAAGAACGCCGGGTCGCTCTCGAACTGCATGTGGGGCACTTTTACGGCCACGGTCTCGCCGGAGGCCCTGTCACGCGCGATGAAGACGGAGGCCATGCCGCTGCGATTGAGCACGTCCTGGATCTCGAAACGGCTGTCGAGGACATCGCCCGGATGGACCTCGTGTTGATTCTGCTGAACGGGGACGGCTTCGGCTGCAGCTCCGATGGCGATTTTGCGGGGAGCGCGCGCTTCCTCGAGCCTTTCGACCTCGATGACTTGAACGGAGAGATTGTCGTCGGCTCCGCGGCGCTCGGCGAGGGCGACCAGATAGGGGCAGATCTCGCGCAAGTGGAGCCGCTCTACGCCTTCGGATATTTCGCCGTCATCGACGAAGCAGTAGAGGCCGTCAGTGCATTGGACAATGCGGTCGTGCTTGCGAATGGGTATGACTTTGGAGTCGTACCGGATGAATGGCTCGGAACCGAGGCTGCGGGTGAGCATCGACCTCATCGTGCTGGCGCGCGCCTCCGCGTCGGAGATGAGGCGAAGTTTCACCTGCAGGCCAGTATAGGAGTGGTCGTGCGTGAGCCGCTCGATCTTTTCCTGGCGGACAAGGTAAACGCGGCTGTCTCCGACGTGACCGATGAAAAGCTGCTTATTTTTGAAAATACAGACTCCGAGCGTCGTTGCCATCCGGCCGGCCTTACCCATGCTCATGCCGGCATCGTAGATGGAAAGATTGGCGGCGTTGAAGATGTCTTTCAGCAGACGCTTGGCGGGTGTGGAAGGATCGGCCTCGCGAAACTTGGCGAGAGCGAGTTCCACCGCCATGCGGCTCGCGAGATGCCCGTTTGCCTGGCCGCCGACTCCGTCGGCGATTACCGAAATCGCGCCGCGCAGCAGACGCTCGTCGGGTTCCTCGGGCTGCCAGAAGCCGAGGCAATCTTCGTTTTGGGAGCGAACTGGGCCGGTGGAAGAGATCGATTCGACATTCAGTTTCATGAAACGACAGCGGGGTGAGAGAACTGGGAGATCGAACGGAGGCGGTGGGCGGTATGTGTGGGGGAAGAATCCGATTGTTGAAAGAGAGAAAGCGGCCACACCCGGCAGGATGTGGCCGCTTGAAGTGCAACTTGGGCCGCCTTACGCGGCTGCCGCGAGCGGCCTCTCGATAAGGATCGCCTTATCCTTCTTCTTGCTGGAAGTCATGAAGTAGAAGGCTCCATACAGACCCCAGAGAGCGACTACTCCGAGGGCAATGTACGGCTCTTTCCAGCTCATGCCGGCGACGGTGAACGGGCCGATGAGGTAGAATCCCATGCAAGCCAGATTCGCGACCAAGCCGAACACCGGCACGACCATGTGCTTGAATCCATGGAAGCTGTCATGCTCGCGGAAGGCCACAATAGCCGTCCAGCAGGTGAGCATATAGAGCAGGAACGTGCCGAAGTTGCTCACCAGCGTCACGATGACGAGTGTGTTTGGGAACTTCGCGTAAAACTCCGGCGCAAATACGCCAAAGCTATACCAGACGCTGCTGTGGAACTTATCTTCGAGCGCGGCGGGAGTGGTTCCACCGAGGTACATCGCCACCGTGATGATTCCGATTACCGCGGAGATGATCGCGAGCGCCCAGATGGCGCGATGGGGCGATGCCGTCTTGCCGTGGAGGAGCCCGAAGTGCGAAGGGACTTCTTCGTCGCGGCCCATCGCATAGGTCACACGAGCGCCTGTGCTGAGACAGGAGAGCGTGGTGCCGATAAGGGCCAGGAACACCGTGGCAGCCTGCACCAGCATGAAGGCCTTTCCGAGGGCGACTGAGCCAAAGAGCCATGTGCCAGCGATCAACATCAAATCGCCGATAGGAGCGCCTGAGGCTCCGGCGTTTGGCAGCGTGTAGCCGTTGTGCAGCATGTAATTCGCGGCGAAGTATTCGATCAAGTAGCAGAACGCGCCTTGAATGACGAGGGAGAGAAGAACGGCGCGCGGCACATCCCGCTTTGCGTTCTTGGCTTCCTCACCCATCGCCGTGACGGACTCGAATCCGACCAGGATCAGGATCGCGATACACGCCTGAATGAAGATCAGATTGAAGCCGTGCGGCGAAATCACGGACAAGGCGTCCTTATGATACTGGAACGTCTCGACACCCTTGTCGTCCTTCGTGACCGCGCCGGCTGGGTCGTAGCTCACTGTGAACGGAGCTGCGTCCTTTACATCGGCAACGGCCTTTCCGTCCTTATCGGCTCCGACGGGATTGCCGTCCTTGTCCTGCTGATCCGCCATCTGGAACGTGGGCTTTCCATCCTTGTCAAGAACCGGCTTTCCGTCGGCATCCACTGCCGGAACCGGTTTGCCGTCCTTGTCTTTTACGGTATCAGAAAAGACTTGATAGTTAACAGGCACTCCGCCGGAGAGGTGTAATCCGGGAGCGCCTTCATGATGGCTTGTGCGATACGCGATTGCGATCACCGAGAAAACAAGCAACGCGGTGATTTGGATGACGTTGATAGCGGTATTAACGCCTGTAGTACCACTCACGCCGCGATAGGCGATGTAGGCGACTGCCAGCGCGAAGACTGGGCAGAAGATAAACATGAACAGCGGACTGTTATATGCGCCGCTGAACATATCGGGCAGAAACTGATTCAGAAGATAGCCGCTCAAGATGGCTGTGACGCCGACCATGCATCCCGGGTACACCCAGTAATACAGATGGCTGGCCCAGCCGACAATGAACTTCGCGATCCGCGCGAATTTGTAGGCATGCGTCTTCGAGAGGAATGCCTGCTCGGCGTAGAAGTACGACGAACCGGCGCCGGGATAGAGCTTGGAAAGCTCGGCGTAGCTCACGGCTGTGGCCAGACACAACACGAGCGCCAGGCCGATGCCGAACCACATGGCGGAGCCCGCCATGGGCGCGCCATACAGCGATTGAATTTGGAAGGTCAGCCATAGAAATGCTCCGGGCGCGATCAGCGCCATTGCATTCATGGTCAACCCGGTTAACCCAAGGGTGCCCTTGGACGGTTGTGGATTATTGGACATGATGGTTTGGTTGGTATGGTTGGTCTGAGGGATGGCGGCATTCGCGGTCGCCGGGGCCTTAGCACCCTTTGTGCCAATCGACATTTACAGAGAAGGCGGCGCAGAGAAGTCGCGCAAATTGGCTAGAAACGAACATGGTCGAGGATTGCTGGGCGATTTTAACCAGAGCCGATCGGCCAACCTCTGAATCCCGCGCATCGCCGGGGCTGGGGATTGAAAACGCGACAAGATCGTGAGACAGATTTTCAGCTTGTCCGACTTCACCCTACCCCACTCCACACCGCGCATCGGCATTTTCGGCGGCACGTTCGATCCCGTACACAATGGGCATCTGATCCTCGCACGGGATGCGATGGAAGCGCTGGGGCTCGAGCGCGTGATCTTCGTACCGGCCGCGCTTTCTCCTCACAAACTCGGCAGCCAGCCGGCGCCGGCCCCGCTTCGGCTGGAGATGCTCGCCGGAGCGATCGCGGGCGAGCCTGGCTTCGATCTGGACGCGAGCGAACTCGACCGGCCGGGGCCCAGTTTTACGATCGACACCGTGGAGGCGCTGCGCGCGCGGTTTCCCCTGGCGCGCTGCATTTATCTGATCGGCCGCGACAATGAGGCGAAACTGGCTGAGTGGCGCCGCTACGAAGAACTGAGGCAAATGACGGAGTTCGTCGTGCTCGATCGGAGGGAGGAAGGGCAGGCGGAGGGCGTTCGGGCGGTTCCGCGGCGCATCGATATATCCGCAACGGAAATTCGCGAGCGGATTGCGCGCGGCGCTTCCATCCGCTATCTCGTTCCTGAACCTGTACGCAAACTCATTGAGCAACACCGTCTCTACCGCTAAGAAAGCCGCTTTGACCCCGGAGCGAATCGCAAGCCTGTGCGCCGAACTGGCCTCCAACAAGAAAGCGGAGGACATCATCGCCATGGATCTTCGCGGCGTGTCGTCGCTGACGGATTTTTTCGTCATCTGCTCGGGAACTTCGGAGCCGCACCTGAAGGCGATCGCGAGCGAGATCGAGGAGGGCCTCCGGCGGGACCACGGGCTGCGCGCGCATAATGTGGAGGGATATCCGTCGAGCCAATGGGTTGTCGTGGACTATTACGATGTTCTCGTGCATATCTTTCACCACGAAAAGCGCGGCTTTTATGCCCTGGAAGACCTCTGGAGCGATGCGCCTCGTCTGAAACTGAAACTTTAGACCCACCGTGAATCTGCTCCTCGAAACCAACGTGTCGTGTCCGTGGTGCGGCGAGAATTACAGCACCACAGTGGACACCTCACAAGGCGACTTCGACACGATCGAAGATTGCCCGGTCTGCTGCCGCCCGATAGCGCTCAGCGTGGCGAGTGAGCCGGGTGAAGTCCTGGCTGTGAATGCCATGTGCGGATGAAACCATCGCCGCCCATGACGGACCAGCGGCCCGCGATTCTCCGGCTGCTCGCCGACGACGACTTGCCGACGACTTCGCTCGTGCTGCGCAAAGTGGCGGAGACGGAATCGCTCGCCGCGATCCGTGAACTGCGCGCGATGGCATCGGGGCCGGCCGCAACGCATCTCGACTCTTTGATTGCGGAGATTACGGACCGCGAGGCGGAATCGGCCTTTAGCCGGTTTTGTGAGAACTTCGATGAAAACGGGGACATCGAGGAAGCGAACTGGCTGCTGGCGGCAACCTTTACCCCAGGAATCGATTTCGCGGCGCAACGGCGGACGCTCGATCTATGGGGAGGCGAAGTGGCCGGGCGGCTGGCCAAAGTGCTCACCCGGGCCGAACGGGTGCGCGTGCTTGGGGAGTATCTCGGGCGGACGATGCGGCTGCGCGGAAACGACGACGATTATTACAATTTGGACAATTCGCTTTTGCCCCGCGTGATCGACAAGCGGCTCGGAATTCCGATTACGCTTTCGCTCATCTATCTGCTTGTAGGCCGGCGCGCGGGATTGAGCATAGAGGGAGTCGGGCTGCCGGGCCATTTCCTCGCGCGGCATGAGGATGTCTTTTTCGACCCATTCCATGGAGGGCGGCGGGTGACGCTCGATGAGTGTTCGGCACTGATGGAGCAGCAGAATCTAGTTCTGACGCCGCAGCATCTTCTCCCGACCACGCCCAAGCAGATGCTCATTCGCACGCTGACGAACATCAGTTTCATAACGGAACAGTCGAAGCCCGCAATCGCGGGGCGGGTCACCGCGTGGCTCGATCTGCTGCGGCAGGGAGCGGCGGAGCGCGGATGACGGTCGAGCTGCTGAATACGGGGACGGAATTGCTGCTGGGCAGCGTGATCAACACCCACCTGCGCACGGTCGCGGAATCGCTCTTCCCGCTCGGGCTGCGGGTGTCGAGGCAGACGGCCGTGCCGGATGGAGAGGCGATCCGCGAGGCGCTGATCGAGAGCTTTGCGCGAGCGGATATTGTGATCGTCACGGGCGGTCTCGGACCGACGACCGACGACATCACGCGCGAGATCGCCGCCGAGTTGCTTGGATACGAACTCATACACGACGAGGAGATCATGCGAACCATCGAGGAGCGGTTCGAGCGGCGCTGCCTGGCGCTGAGCGCCCGCGTGGGGCGGCAAGCCATGCGGCCAAAAGAAGCAATCGTCCTGTCGAATGCGCATGGAACCGCGCCAGGACTATACTTCGCACCGGCAAGTCCGCCGCAGGCCGCGCGGAAATCCCCTCACCTCTTTCTCCTTCCCGGGCCTCCACGTGAGCTGAAGCCGATGCTGGACGATTCCGTGCTGCCGATCTTGCACGCGATCGTGCCGCAGGGCGAGAAGGAAGAAATGCGCGTGTGGAGAATCGCCGGGCTCGGCGAATCGGAGGTGGAAGCGGCGGTTGGCGAGCGGTTGCTCTCGCTCGGAGCGGAATTGGGATACTGCGCCAAGGCGGGAGAAGTCGATGTGCGGGTGATCGGCGCCCCGGAGCAGCTTGCGGGAGCGTCGGAAATAATCACCCGCGAATTTGGAGAGCATATCGTGCAGGAAGGCTCGCTCGAAGAGGCCGTGGTCGCGCTGCTCGGAAGCGCGGGGCAAACCGTCGCGACTGCCGAGTCGTGCACCGGGGGATCGATTGCGAATCGCATCACCGGCGTGCCGGGCGCGTCGCGGGTCTTCACAGCCGGATTCATCACTTACGCAAACGAGGCAAAGATGCGCGATCTAGGTGTCGGCGCCGATCTGCTTGCCGAACATGGAGCTGTGAGCGAACCGACAGCCGCTGCGATGGCAGAGGGCGCGTTAAAGCGAACGGGCTGCGACCATGCGCTTGCGACAACGGGGATCGCGGGGCCGGGAGGCGGCTCGCCGGAAAAACCGGTGGGCCTTGCCTTTTTGGCGCTGGCCAGCCGGGAAAAGGCGACCGAGGTGCATCGCCTCTTTTTCCCGACCGATCGGGAGACATTTAAGGACCTTGTCACGCGGGCAGCGCTCGACCGGCTCCGGCGCCGCCTGATCGCGAAGGATGGGGAGCATCCAGCCAATTCACTTTAAGGCAATGCTCGGCCCCGTGGCGGCGCACTGGATCGCTCCGCTGGCTGGGCAATGGGTGTGGCACTGGGAGCGCCATGCCTCGCTGCATGGAATTCCACTCGGGGCCGATGGAATGCGAGACGCAGTCGCCGCTGGGGTGCGCGAGCCGGGCAAAGTCCGCTTGCTCAAAGTCGATCGGATCGAGCTTTTCGCGACCCCAGCCCTCCAGCTGCTGAACGCGATTTTTTCCAGCGCATTTTCCACGACTTCCGGGATCACGCTCGGCTACGCTATCCTCATTCGATCAACCCGGGAAACCCGGCGCCTGCTCGTGCATGAATTGGCGCACGTCGCGCAATACGAGCGGGCTGGTGGCATCACGCCTTTCCTGAGAATGTATCTGCGCGAATGCTTTGTGGAGGGTTATCCAAACGGCCCGTTGGAGCAGGAGGCGATCGAAACCGCCGCGCGGATTGCAGGCGTCTAACCGCGGGCGCCTGGACGCGATTTCATCGGGCCGTATCGTTGAAATAGATCTTCACGTTTTTGGTTGCGCGCCCGGCTGCGACGATATCCAGCTTTCCGTCACCGTTGAGATCGGCCAGCTTCAAATCTTCGCAGGCCATGCCATCGGGATCGATCGGGTGCTCGGTCCAGACGCCCGTCTCGGCCGGCGCCCAAAGCGACAGTCCAGTCGTGCTCGAAGGATCCCCTGCCTTGCCGCGCCAGCCGACCACGATCTGATCCGATGCCGAGCCGAGGAGATCGCCGCAGGCAAGCGCGTGCCCCTCGGAGAGCCTGGCCGTAATCTCGACGCCGTCCCCATACTCCGGCAGGCCGGGCTGTTTCTTCATCCCGTACACTTCCAGCCTGTTCCCATGCATCGGCTCGACCGTCGCAAGAAAAGCCGATGCGCCCTCGCGGAGTTTCGATTGCCGGACTTCACCGACCCCCTGTTTGCCGACATTCGCGACCCGGGAGAGATCGGCGTCCAGAGCGCTCCAGCCGTTGGCGGCTCGTGCGTAGCGTCGAATCCCCTCCTTGCCCGATAGAATCAGCCCGTCGGATCCGCCGTCGGGGTAAAGCGCAAACCCATGCATCATGTGAAGCTTGTCTTCGATGGGTTCGAGGCTCCACTCGGCGGAGGCATCGTTCCATCGCGCGGGCGGGCGATAGAGGAAGACCTTCACGCCGGCGCCCTCGCCATTCTTATTGCCGCGACCGTGGAGCGGGACGACGACGAGACCCCACGCGGGACCGGCATCTCCCGTCGCGCGCTCGATGCGGACCCAGCCCATGCGATGCGTGGTGGGCTCGGCGTGTAATTTGACCGGCTGCCACGGCTGCGTCCGATCGGCCGGCGGGATGAGGTAAAAGACGGCCCCGCTGTTTTCCGTATCGGCAGGATTCCATCCGGCGCCTACGGCGATCTCACACTTGCCATCGCCATCGATGTCCTGGGCCGCGATGCAGACGTTGTCTTTTTCCGTGAGATTTTCCGCCAAAACATATTTGCGCCACGCGCCGGGCTCTTCGCAATGCTCCTTGCCGGGATTGCGGTACCAGACGAATTGCCGCTTGTCGGCGAGAAGGATGTCGGGCAGGCCATCGCCGTCCACATCGGCTATTGCGAGGCCGTAGCCGATCTGAATTTTGTCGTCGATCGTGACGGCGTGAAATTTGGGTTCGGGAAGCGGCGCGCCGTGCGCTGCAAGAGCAGCGGCGCATACGAGGAATTGAAAGCGAATATTCATGGAGGTAATACGTTCCTGGCAATAAAGGCGCGTGATCTGCTTTTTAAAAGGGGATGCGAATCATTTCCCTGGCAATCCTGCTGACGCTTTTCCACACGGAACTCCGCGCCGCACCCATTACGGGGAATGAGATCGATCTCATGGTGCGCATGGGAGTGGCCGACGAGCAGATCCTCAAGGACGTCGGCAAGCGGCGGCTGCTGGCGCCGCTCGACCCGGCGATGGAGCGGAAGCTGACGGCAGACGGCGCGTCGAAGGGGTTGATCGAGAGAATCCGAGGCGGGAACTACGCCCTCGATCCGCTCGCGGCCGCAGAGTTGATCCGAAGCGCCGCCGAGGCAAAGGAAGCATCGGCGCGCCAGTCTGCGCGGGAGGATGCGGCATTTGCTGCCCGGCTGGCGCGGCTGCGGGAGCCGAGCGCGCCAAGGACGGGGAACTTCCCGAGCCTGTTCGCAGATATTCTGCAGCAACTCGACAGCTCCGGAAAGCTGGCGCCGTACCCAGCGGATAGGCTCCGAGACGTGCGCTACTTTGCGCTCTACAACTCGGCGGCGTGGTGCGGACCGTGCCGGGCCTTCACGCCCGGCCTGGTCGAGGCGTACAACCGGCTCAAGCCGAAGCACGCCGAGATGGAAGTCATTTTTCTGAGCGCGGACAAATCTCCCGCGGAGATGGAAGGGTACATGCGCACGGACAAAATGCGGTGGCCGGCGGTGAAGTTCGACCGGGTCGCCGCGTTCGGGAAATACTTGAAGGGGAGCATTCCGTGGATGGTGATCCTCGACGGGGATGGAAAAGTGTTGCAGCCCGGGGAGACCGAAGGCGGCCAATGGGTGCATCCCAGCGGGCCGCTCGCCTGGCTGACTCAGAGGCTCGGCGGTTAGCGAGGCCGTAAATTGGGAGTGGAATTGCCCTTTGTAAATGGGGGCATGGACGGTCTTCCCTTGCATGATGAAGGCTCTCCGTTCCGTTCTCCCTTTTGTGTTTGTGTCGTTTGCCGCGGCTGCGGTTGCGGAATGGCCGCAATTCCGAGGGCCAGAGCGAGATGGCGTCTCTCCAGAAAAAGGGCTTTTGAAGGAATGGCCCGCGGAAGGCCCGGCGCTGGCGTGGCAGATCAAGGGAATCGGGCGCGGCCTGGCTTCCGTGGCGATCTCGGACGGAAAGCTATATACGGTCGCAAAGCGTCCCGGCGGACAGTTTGTCGTCGCGATCGATCTCGCCACTCAAAAGGAATCGTGGAGCACGCTCCTCTCCGAGAAAGGAGACGACCCGCAGGGCGCTCCATCGGTGAATGGGGGGCTGGTGTACGCCGTGAGCAAGGATGGCAGGGTACTCTGTTGCCGGGCGACCGATGGGAAGGAGATTTGGCGCAAGGATTTTGCGAAAGATTTCGGAGGCAAGATGATGTCGGGATGGGGTTACAGCGAGTCCCCGCTTGTGGATGGCGACAAAGTGATCGTGACGCCCGGCGGCAACGATGCGGTGCTCGTGGCGCTGAATAAAACGACGGGCGAGCTGATATGGAAAGCGCCTCTGCCTGCTGGCATGATCGGGAAAGGGAATGACGGAGCGGGCTACACCGGCGCGGTTGTCTCGAATGCGGGCGGTGTGCGGCAGTATGTGACTCTCATCGGGCACGGCGTGCTCAGCGTGGCTGCGGCAGACGGCAAACCGCTTTGGCACTACGACCGGATCGCCAATGGAACAGCTAATATTCCTACGCCGCTTGCGTGGGATGACTATGTTTTCGCATCGACCGGATACGGAGCGGGCGCGGCCCTGCTCAAGATCGAAGCAGCGCGAGGAGGGGGGCAGGGGCCATCGAAGGCTGACGCACAGCAAGCGGTCGAACTGTCCAAAAAAGTGGATGCGTTTACGCAATCGCTGGCGACCGCTCGCGCTGAGCGTGACAAGGCTTCGCGGGGCGCTCCGGAATATGCAAAGGCCGACGAGGCGGTGCAGAGCGCCAAGAAAGATCTCGCGGCGGCGGAGCGAGACCTGGCGAAGGCAACGGGGGCAGGCGGCGACGCGGAAATACTCGGCTCTCCGCTTCAGGTGAAGGAACAATATTTCCTGAATGCATCCACCTTCCAGAATCACCACGGCGGCATGGTCCGCCTCGGCGATTATATTTATGCCGGCGTCGGACATAACAATGGCTTCCCGCTTTGTCTCGAATGGAAGACCGGAAAGGTTGCGTGGAAAAAAGATCGCGGCCCCGGAACGGAGTCCGCCGCGCTGATAGCCGCGGACGGACGGCTTTACTTCCGATACCAAAACGGCATCGTCGCACTCATCGACGCGTCGCCCGATGGTTACACGGAGCGGGGCGCATTCAAGCTGCCGAGTGTGGATGGACCGAGTTGGTCCCACCCGGCCATTTGCGATGGCCGGCTCTATCTGCGCGATCAAGACACCTTGATGTGCTACGACATACGGCAGAAGTAGGCGGTGCATGCTGCCGGCTGCGGCGATCCTCCTGGCAAGCCTCGCGACGCCGAAAACAGGAGCGCGTTTGAACTTACGGGCGAAGCGGCGCGCAAATAGCGCCCGTCACGCAGCGATCTGAACCGCGGATGCCGACGGCATAAGGATCACGGGTTGTTCAACGTCGAGTGTGTAACCCGCGGCTTTCGCATCCCGATCGAACATCTGAACCGTCTCGAGCGAAAGCTGGCTCAAGTCGCGGCCATTGAGTTCGATCGCCTTTTTCAAGACATCGTGCGGCACCGTTACGATGCCCGCGCCAGCCTGCTCCGATTGGAAGATATTGAGCACTTCGCGAACGCTCGCCCACAAGGTCTCGGCGAGAGGCTGCGCATCGAGCGCCTGGGTCGCGAAGCGGACGATCGGCATCGGATCGCGCCCCGTGTCGGCAATCCGCCCCGCAAAGATCGAGACAACTGAGGGCACCGACGGAGCGAGCGCGACAGCCACATCGATGATCTGCCTTTCGGTCAATATCGCGGTGACATTCAGCTTCACCCCGTCCTGTGCGAGGCTGTGAATGAGATCCGCAGCGGACTCTCCGCGCGGGCTGAGGATGGGGATTTTGACGTACACGTTATCCTGCCAGTTGCGCATCTTCAGCGCCTGCCGCCGCATATCGGCAAACTCGTCGGCGAACACTTCAAAGGAAATCGGCTTGTCCGTGACGGTCTCGAGTATATCCCGGGCGAACGATTCGTAATCGGAGATTCCCGCCTTCCGCATCAGCGTCGGGTTTGTGGTGAGCCCTTTGATCAAGGGATTTCGGTAGAGGCCGAGCATGCTGGCTTTGTCAGCGCCATCGGCGAATATTTTTACATTGAGATCCTGGAGCGCGATCATACCCCCCCTCCAAAGCCTGAATCGTGCCACGGTTCAGCGCTGCAAAACGATATCGGCCGCCTCGGCCAGCGATCGAGCGGTGAAATCGGGAGAAACACGAAGCGGCTCCGAGTGCCCGCCTTCGATGAAGATGGTCCGGCACCCGGCAGCAGCTCCGCAATCGATGTCGCGCCAGCGGTCGCCGATCATCCAGGAAAGCCGCAGATCGAGATCGTGCCTGGCAGCCGCCGCGAGGAGCATTCCGGGGAGCGGCTTGCGGCAGGCGCACGGTTCACCCCGCCCGGAATGCCAGCAGACTTCCACCGCATCGATGGGCGCGGACGCCAGCAAGAGGCGATGCATTTCTTCCACCGTTGCGCGGTCTTGAGTCCCCCGCCCCACGTCGGGCTGATTTGTCGCGACAATGAGAAAGTAACCGGCCGCCTTGAGCCGCTGGCACGCTTCCGGAACGCCAGGCAGTATTTCAAACTCGGCGACTGCCTCCGGTGGGTGCGGTATTCCATCGCGAACGAATGCGCGATTAAGAACGCCATCGCGGTCGAGAAAAACCGCCCGCTTTGCCATCAGCGGATCGACTCCCACTTCGTCGGATTCACCTTCAGCGCAGGATGCGAAACGAAGAGATGCCAGAGCACGGCTTGGAAGGCCTCCTGATGCGGCGTGACATTTGCGGGATTCACCGTCGGGACGATGACGCACGCATCCGCGACCTTTGCCGTATGGCCGCCGTCCTTCCCGACGATCCCGAGCACCGTTGCGCCAACCGCTTTGGCGAAGTCGAGAGCAGCCACGAGATTGGGGCTTACATTCTTTTCCACGCTCCCGCCGCCGACGGAGAAGACGAGCAGCGCGTCGGCGGCGCAGAGCCGGCTGCCGCGCAGCCACTCCGAGAAGACCGTGGACCACCCTTCGTCGTTTGTGCGGGCGGTGAGTTCGGAGACATTGTCCGTGGGAGCGTAGCACTCGAAGCCGCAAAGCTTCCGGAAATCATTGACCGCGTGGCTGGCATTTGCTGCGCTGCCCCCGACACCGAGGATGAAGAGCCGACCTCCTCTTGCGCGGACGGATGCAAGCGTTTCAACCATCCGCTCGATCTTCTCGACATCGAGCTGTCCGATGATCTCGACGGTTTCCTTCAGGTGCTGGCTGGCATAGGCGCTCATGCGTTCGTGGTCAGTAAAGATTCAAGTTCGCGCAGGCCGGCTGGCGAGCCGATTTCGTAAAAACGGTCGGCGGCAACATATCCCGCCATTTTTCCCTGAGACACAAGTTCCATCTGAACTTCGGAGAGGTCGAAAGCTCCGCTCCTTCCGGCAAGTGCGCCGGCTGTAAAGATCCCGAGGCCGTAGTCGATGAAGCGCAGATCCGAGGCAGCGCCGTGCTTGTCGTACGTTGTGATGCGGTCGCCATCGAAAGCAACATTGCTGCGATCCCATGCACCGCGATTCTCATAAATGGTCATCAAAGCCGGCATGCCGCTGCGCTCGAACGCATCGGCGACGGCGGCATAATCGACCGCGAGATACGAGTCGCCATATAAGACAAACCAGGCGTCCCCGAGCAGAGGCAGCGCCTTGGAGAGAGCGCCGCCAGTCCCGAGCGGGACGGGTCCGTCGAGGCTATAGCGAACGCGCATCTCCCAAGCCGAGCCGTCGCCGACCGCACTCTCGATCATCCCGCCCAAGTGGCCCACACAGAGCACGACGGAACGGACGCCGTTTTTCTGAAGCAAACGCAATTGATGCGAAATAAACGGCTCACCCCCGACTTGCACGAGCGACTTGGGAATGCGCGAAGCGATGGCGCCGAGCCGGGTGGCCATGCCTCCCGCCAGGATGGCAACTGTCATCGCTTCAATCTTCATGCGAACGAACGGAGAATCACCGGTTTTGAACGAGGATTTTCGTCCCTTCAAAATCGAACCGGAATGGAACTTCCTGAAGGCCCTGGCTGCGCATGGCCCGCCGCAACCGGGCGTTTTCTTCCGTATAAAACATGAGGAAACCGCCGCCGCCCGCCCCGATGAGCTTGCCGCCCAGGGCGCCGTTCTTCATCGCAAAATCGTACCAGCCATCGATCGGGCCATTGCTCATCCCCTTCGACCGCTCTTTCTTGCGGCTCCAGTGCGTGTGCATGAGGTGGGCGAAGTTCTGGAGATCCCCCGCGATGAGCGCCGCGTGGCTTTGCCTTCCCAGCTCCTTTATAAAATGAAGATTCTCCACCATCGCGCCATCGGCTTCACGCGTCTTCACGTCCTGCTCCTTCAGGATCTCGGAGGCCGAGCGGGTGAAGCCTGTGAAGAATAACAACAGATTATCCTGAAGGTTTGCCAATGTTTCCTCAGAGAGCGCCAATGGGGAGACCTGCACCTGCCCATCGCGTGAAAACTCGAGACACGTGGCGCCGCCAAAAGCCGCCATATATTGATCCTGCTTGCCGATCGGTTCGTGCAGTTTTCCGATCTCGATGTCACACGCCTGCTCGGCGATCTCGGCAGCGGTGGGGCTTCGATTTTGAAAGGTGTGCAGCGCCTTGAGCAGCGCGGTGGTGAAAGCGCCGGATGAGCCGAGACCCGTGCCAGCGGGGATGTCGGCCATGGAAGCAATCTCCATGTGCGGCTCGGCGATTCCCGCCGCAAGGAGCGCTTCGCGTATGATCGGGTGCTTCAGCTCATCGACGCGCCGGACGCGCTCGAGCCTGCTATATTTTGCGATCAACTCCTGCTCGAACGTGCGATGGATTGTTATATAGACATAACGATCGATCGCCGCGGCCATCAGAAAGCCGCCATGCTCACGGTAATAGGAGGGCAGATCGGTGCCGCCTCCTCCCAAGGTGATTCGCAGCGGTGAGCGTGTGATAATCATGCGGTCGCGTTTTGATAGATAGCCTCGACCGCCTGAAGCACGGCGATGCCGTCTTCCAGGCCGGGTTGGGATTCCCGTCCGGCTGCGATGTCTTGCAGGAATGCGTCGAACTCCGTCTGCCAGGAGCGATCGGCGCCGGGATATTCCCAGATCGTCGTCTCCGGCGGCCCCATTTGCGGCAGCATCTTGTAAAAAGAGAGACGCTCCACTCCGTACGATCCGCCCAGCCCTTCGATGTGGAGCTTTCCGGCAGGCCCATATATTTCCAGCGAGAAGAGATTTTTCCATTCGGTGCAACTGGCGTGCAGCCATGCGACAGCTCCCGATGCGGTCTTCAAATGGAGGAAAGCATTGTCATCCACACGCATCGGCCAGTAGAGGGTGTTTGCCTCGCCGGCAACAGAGGCGAAAGGGCCCAGGAACCATCGAGCCAGATCGATCAGATGCACGCCCTGATCGATCAACTCACCTCCGCCCGAGATCATGGGGTTTGCGCGCCACTCCTTTTCGTATCCCAATCTTCCGCCGTGCCCGTATCTGCCGCGCACCAGCATCGGCGCTCCGATTGCGCCGACATCGACGAGCTCGCGCGCCTTCCGCATCGCCGCATGAGAGCGCAGATTGTACCCGATGCGGACGCGAACGCTCCGCGCCCTGCTCTCCCGCCGGAGTTCCTCAAGATCGGCAGACCGGATGGCGCCCGGCTTTTCGATGAGGACGTGCTTTCCGGCCCGGACGGCTTCCATGGCGAGGCCGCACAGGGCGTTGTGCGCGGTGGCAACGATTACGATATCCGCCAGCGCGATCACTTCGGCGGGGGCGGCTGTCGCGACGCAGCCCGGATACTGAGCGGCGAGCGCCTTCGCGCGAGAGAGATCCAGATCGCACACGGCTGCCAATTGCACGGCGCCGGCAGCGGCGGCGCGTTTGGCGCCGATGAGGCCGCAGCCGATGATGGAAAGACGCATTACCATGTGATCCCGCGGTCCGCCGGAACGATTCGCCGCAAAGTATAGACGTCGCCCGCGGCAAGCGCATCCCGGCGGGCCGGAAGCGACTTCCAGTCATCCCACACCGCGCTAATGAGACGCCCTGTAATGCCATCGCCAGCGCGTGAGGCCAGAAGGAGCACCAGCTCCGCGGCGCGCCGGGGCGATGCGCCACCGGTCTTCGACTGCTCGACCGCGCGCGCGTACTCGTGGCCCGATCCCTCGGGGCCAGCGGCGACGATCTCGCTCAGCATCCGCGTATTCATCCCGCCCGGCGCGACGCAATTTACCGTGATATCGTCCGGCGCAAGCTCCTGCGCCATCGTCTCGCTCCACCGAACCAGCGCGGCCTTGGATGCCGCGTAGGCGCTGAAGGCGGCCCGCGGCGCAGCGGCTCCGCCACCGGATATATTGATAACCCTGCCGCGGCCAGAGCGCCGCAAATCACCGATCAACAGACGGCAGAATTCGGCGGGGGCGAAAACATTGACATCGAAGACAGCCCGCCACAGCCGCGGGTCCACCGTCTCAAACGCCCCGATCGGTCCTTGAATCGCCGCATTGTTAACAAGGATATCAATTGACGCGAAATCGGCGCGGATCGCCCGCACGGCCGAGGCGATCTCCGCGGTTCGCGATAGATCGGCAGGATAACATCGGAATGCTTGTTGCGGATCGGTGGCCTCAGCCCGTGCGAGACGAGCGGTCTCTTCCAGTTCCGAGATCGACCTTGCGACCAGCGCGAGGCTGGCCCCCGCTGCGGCGAGCGACCGAGCAATTTCGCGGCCGAAACCGCGTGATGCGCCCGTGACGATCGCTGTCTTTCCTTCAAGCGACGTTTCCATCGGTTAGCGCGATTCAAATACCCACGGGTTTGCCTGAAGGAAATCGACCGTGCGCCCGACGCCCTCGCGGATCGTGAACCTTGGTTTCCACCCCAGCGATCGGATGCGCGCCGTATCGAGAAAAATGAAGGGATTATCCCCGACCCATCCCCGCTCCGATTCGCCGAAACAGAGGCGCGGAGCGAGATTCAGGCGGGCGCAGATCCACGCGATCGACTCCTTTACTGAGCAAAAGTGATCGGCGCCCAAATTATAAATTTGCACGCGGGAGGCGCCGCTCTCAGCCTGCGGAGCCATTGAGTGGAGGATGGCTGAAACACAGTCCGAGACCGCGAGGTACGATTTACGCTGCGTGCCGTTGCCCAGCACGTCGAGCCGCTCGGGATGCGCGCGCAATTGTTTCACAAAGTCGAAGATATGACCGTGCGTATAGCGTTCGCCGAGGATCGAAACAAAGCGGAAAATGCACGGCTCGAAAGCGTACCCGTCGGCGTACGCCGCGATCAATCCTTCGCAGGCCAGTTTCGAGGCGCCGTACAGCGAGGTCTGCACGGGAAACGGCGCGTCTTCGGGTGTCGGGATGACCGTGGACTCGCCATAGACCGATCCCGTCGATGAGAAGGCGATTTTGCGGATGCCGTTGGCGCGCATCGCTTCGAGCACATGGAATGTGGCGATGGTGTTTTGCTGGAGATCGCGATCGGGATGATCGAGGCCGAAACGCACGTCGGCATTTGCAGCGAGATGAAAGACGGTGTCGCATCCGGCCATCGCGCCGCGCAAACCGGGCAGGTCGAGGTTATCCCCTCTTTCGAGACGGAACGCGGGATGGGTGGAAGCGCCTTCCAAAAAGCGCTCGATCCCGGTCGAGAAGTTATCCCAGCCCACGACGCTCGCACCATTCGCCAGCAGCCGGTCCACAAGATTGCTGCCGATAAAGCCCGCCGCCCCCGTAACGAACGCCCTCATTGGATGCGCGCTATACCGGATGCGGTGGCTCCTCTGCCCGGCTCCGCTCGACTTCGCCCATCGGATCGATCCGGGCGACTCGCAGCTTGAGGCATGCGGCGATCCAGTTCAGCGGATCGCCAAACATGGTGACTTTCTTGCCGTCTTTGAAGGAGCGGGATCGGTAATTCACGGGGAGTTCCAGGACGCGATATCCTTTGCGCAGCAATTTCACGAGCAATTCGTAGTCGAAATCGAAGCGATTGCACTCGAAGCGGAGGCCGTAGAGGCAATCGCGGCGGAAAACCTTGAACATGGTGAATGGATCTTTCAGCCGCTGGAGGAAGAGGACATTCACGAGCGTTGTGAAGAAAAGGTGGCCGCTGTTCAGTACGGCGCTGAGCAGCGGCTGGCCGGTGAATTGCCGCATTTTCCAAGCGCCGCCGCCATGCCGGGCGCCGAGCGTAAATGCCGCGCGGCCAGCGATCAACGGCTCCAGCAGCGCATCGTAGTCTTCGAGATCGTACTCCAGATCGGCGTCCTGGATGAGGATAAAGTCGCCTTTCGCTTCAGCGAGGCCGGTGCGAACGGCGCGGCCTTTGCCGCGCGGCTTTTCTTCCAGAATCACCTTCACGCGCGGGTGCTTCTGGTAACCGAGAGCGATCTCACGCGTCCCATCCGACGAGCCGCTCTCGACGATGAGCACCTCGATATCGAGGCCGGGGATTTCTTTCCGGAGGACCGAATCGACCAGTGATCCAAGAGTCGCCGCTTCGTTGTAGGCGGGTATAATCACGGAAAGCGAGCGCTGTGCAGCAATCTCCTTCTTGCACGCAAAAACGGAGATGCCACTCGCGACGAGGCGATGGCACTTGCCTGCGATGCCACGCGGCAGACTGCGGCGCAAAGCAGAGAGCAGCGGCGTGAAGAACGGCACGGGGAACCGCTCGAAATGACGCGCCACGTAATCGAGCGTTAATATCTTCCAATTTGGCTGCACGATCACGTGCTCGAAGCCCGATCGAAAGAGCGCCGTCTCAATGGTGTCCCGCGAGAAGTAGGTGAGATGCTCCCGCTTCCACTCCATCCAGCGCTGCCCGAGCATCCGCGCGCTCCACGAGGAGAGCGATGGGGTGGCGATAAAGATCGCGCCGCCGGGCTTCAGAAGCTTGTGGACAGCCGCGAGCGTGACGAGTGGGTCGCGGACGTGCTCGATCACGTCGGACATCACGCAGACGTCAAAGGACGCCTCTTCAAACGGGGCGGACGCGAGTTCACCGCAGTGAATCGCCGCATCGGGCAGGCGCGCACGGGCCTGCTCACAGGCGGGCGCCGCGTACTCGACGGCATGGACCTCGTACCCTCCCGCGCTCGCTTCGACCAGAAAATCGCCATCGCCGCACCCGATTTCCAGCAGCCGTCCGCCGTGCTGGCCCCGGTAGCGGACGATCTCCGACAAATATTCGCGCGCTGTCCCCCGCTTCATCTCCCGGGTCGCCGCGCGCCCTTCATCGGATTCCGCGCCTAGAAAATAATTTGCCGCATAGATGGCGGCCAACTCCGCATCGCTCGGCTGCGGATTTAGAAACATGAGCCGGCAATCGGGGCAGCGGACCACGCGTGACTCGTCCTGCGAGAAGGCGTAACAGATGCGCCGGCTGCCGCAAAGCGGGCAATCGTGCCGGCGGGGCTGTTCGCACTCGGCGTCCGACTGAGACTGCGCGGATTCTGTGGCCATAGACATGCAGCGATGAGAAAGCTGGAATAGTGCCATGCGATCGATACGGGATCGAATTCGGGGCCGCGCCCGGCGGATTTGCGCCGTTATAGTTCGAAAAACGAGCGGAGGCGCCGGAGCAATCCTTCCGTGTACTCGGTCTGCTCCGTCTGTCGGCTGCTCGCCGGCGTCGCGAGGAACCCTTCATTCTCGACCCTTCGGCGCGCAAGCATCTCGCCGAGTTTCTGCACCAGCAGATCGTTGGATTGCAGCACCGCGCCGAGCGTCGCCTTTCCCACCTCGCACATCTCGCAATCGCTCCGGGCCACGACCGTGGCGCTCCGCGGCTCGCCGGTAAGGAGCGACATCTCCCCGCAGTAGTCCCCTTTGCGGAGCGTCGCCACCCGTGCATCCGCGTCATTCACGCGCACAAAAACATCCGCCTCTCCTTGAAGCAGGACAAACATCGACGACCCCTTCGCGCCCTGCTCGATGACTCTCTCTCCACGGCCAAATTGCAGGATGCGGGCGTGCCCGACGATCTGCGTGAGTTCTTCGTCGTCGAGCAATTCGAAGAAGGGCTGCTTCCGCAGGCAGGCGCGGGCGGACTCGACGTTATCGTCGGCTTTCCGATCCGCGCGCCGTTCCACCTGAATCGTGCGAATCGGGAACGGAATCCGCAGCCGGTTGCGCTGCGCTTCGTACCAGATATTCGTGCGAATCGCATCCATGATATCGTTGAATTGGGCCTCGTTTTCGATCCAAAACTTCACCTCGTAAGAGATAGACGACTCGAGGAAATCCTTCAGAAATGCCTTCGGCGCCGGGGCTTGCAGCACCCCCGCCGCCTGCGCCGCCGCGCGCACGAGGCAATCTTTCACAACATTTGGCGGGATGGCCGAATCGAATCCCACCTGGAGCCGGAGCGCGTGCTGCCGGGTCGGATACGTCAGATTTACGATCTTCGACCCGACGATGAGCTTATTCGGGAGATCGAGATAGATGTCGTCATTCGTCCGCAGCCGGGTCGAGCGCCAATTCACCTCGATGACTTCGGCGTGGCGATCGTCGATCGCGAGCCAGTCGCCGGTGCGGAACGGCTTGCCGACTTCGAGCGAAATCCCGGCGATGATATTTCCGAGCAAATCCTGCAGCGCAAAACCGAGGATCGCCGCGACCACGGTCGAGCCGAGCGCCAGCCCGGCGATCGACTTGTTATACCCGTACGCCGCGACCAGCAGCACTGCGCCGGTGAAGATGAGGAGGGCGAGCACTTGCGATGCAAACTTTGGAGCGCGCGTGCGATTCTTTGCCTCATACCAGAGCTCCCAGTAGAAGCGCCGGAAGAGGGCGATGAATAGGACGGTCGCAAGGAGCGCCACCGCCGCTCCGAGATGCGTAAGCACGGCATTCGCCCACGGCCATCCCTCCGGCATGCCGGATACCAGGGCGTAGCCGCGCAGCGGAATCCAGCAGGCCGCCGCAAGGCAAAATAACTGGTAGAAAATACCGAGTCGCACGCCCGCGCGCCTCTTCAGGAAGCGGCCGATCGCAACACCCAGCAGATAGAGGAGGGGCGCTCCGAACGCGAAGGGGATCGCGGAATTTGGAATCGCAAGCGTCGGCAGCATGCGCCCGATTGTAGTTCCCCCGCTTTTTCCATCAATCCACAAGATGGCCGGATGCAAAATCGCTCAAAATCGCTGAGCCTCTTTGGAGAGTCCCGCGACAGCGACACCAAGGCCGCGTGGAAATCGGCGCTCGATATAAATGGCGCCCCCATGTTTGTCACCAATCTGCAATCTGCGAAAGAATGGTTTGAAGTCTTGCAAACCGGAGGGCAGAGCCAGGCGGCTGTGATGGATCTCGTCCCGGGCCAGGCAAGCGGCGACGACGCGGAATCGCATCCGCATAGCGACCAGGTCCTGCTCGTTGTCGAGGGCGAGGTGCTTGCCGTGGTGGCCGAAGACCGGGCCAGATTGCACAGCGGCGATGTCGTCATCGTCCCCGCTGGCGTGCAGCATCGCTTCTTAAACGAATCGGATGCGCCCGCTCGCACCTTCAGCGTGTACGCCCCGCCCGCTTATCCAAATCGGCGGCGGTAAACGGCAGGAATGGCGCACTCTACCACTGGGCCGCTTTGAGTCGGCGCGCGACCTCCTCGACGTTGCTTCGGGAGTTAAACGCGCTGATCCGAAAATATCCCTCGCCCGCGGCGCCGAAACCGCTCCCCGGCGTGACGACCACATTGGCCTCGCCCAGCATCCGGTCGAAGATCTCCCACGACGTCGCGCCGCCGGGTGTCTTCACCCATATGTACGGCGCATTCACCCCGCCCCATGCGGGAAGGCCCAATGCGGCAACGGCCTCTCGTAAAATTTTGGCATTCCCCATGTAGTGCGCCACGAGTTCCGCCACCTGCGCCGCGCCCGTTGGCGAGTAGAGCGCCTCCGCGCCGCGCTGCACGATATACGACGCGCCATTGAATTTGGTGCTCATCCGCCGATTCCAAAGCGGATTGAGCGGGCGCCTCTCGCCCTTCGCGGTCCGGCCCTCCAGCGTCTTCGGCACCACGGTGAAGGCGCACCGCACCCCGGTGAAGCCGCCGCTTTTCGAGAAGGAGCGAAACTCGATCGCGCACTCTCGCGCTCCAGGTATTTCATAGATCGAGCGGGGCAGCGCCGGATCGGCGATATACGCCTCATAAGCGGCATCGAAGAGAATGATCGCCTCGTGCTTCCGCGCGTATGCGACCCAGGCGGCAAGCTGCTCGCGGGTCGCCACCGCGCCTGTCGGATTGTTCGGCGAGCAGAGATAGATCACATCCGCACGCTCCTCCGGGATATCGGCCACGAAGCCGTTCCGCTCGTTCCCCTCCAGATAGAGCAACCCCTCGTACGCACCCGATTCGTCTGCTTCGCCCGTGTGCCCAGCCATTACATTGGTATCGACATAGACTGGATACACCGGGTCTGTGACGGCGATCCGGTTATCCGCGCCCAGGATGTCGAGGATATTCCCCGTGTCGCCCTTCGACCCGTCCGAGACGAAGATCTCGTCCTCAGCCACTTCGAGCCCGTGCTTGCGATAATCGTGATCCGCAATCGCTTTGCGCAGCCATTCGTACCCCTGCTCCGGACCGTACCCACGGAACGACGTCCGATCGCCGAGATCGTCGATCGCCTTGTGCATCGCTTCGCGGGCCGCAGCCGGGAGCGGCTCCGTCACATCGCCGATGCCGCAGCGGATCAGGCGCTTTGCGGCCTCGGGATTTGCATCGCAAAAAACCTTCACTCGCCGGGCAATCTCGGGAAAAAGATAGCCGGCGCGCAGCTTGAGATAGTGGTCGTTCAGTCGGGCCATGGATTTTGGAGCGGCAACCTTTATCCGGCTAGGAATGGGCGTCAACGGCGCGGTTCTACCTTGCCCGGAACATTCCGACGTGACGAGCATGGTCGCAAGGAGGTTCAGGTGAAGCGAGCCGATAAAGCCATCAAGACCGGCAAGCTTGAGAACGCGGAAAAGATGCTTCTCAGCGTGACGCGTGATTACCCGGAAGCCGACCGCGCGTGGCAGCTCCTCGGGCAGTGCTACCGCAAGGAAAAGCAGTTCTCGAAAGCCGAATACGCCCTCCGCGTCGCGATAAGCAAGGAGCCGAAATCGGTGGAGAGCAACGCGGAATTGGGGAGTGTGCTTTACGACGAACAGAAGTATCCCGAGGCGGAAGCCCAGTTTCGGTCCGCAATCGAACTTATGGCGTCCGTTCTCCCGACGCGACCATGCTGGCTTGCTCGCGCGACGAGGTGGAGAATCGGACCATACGGCGCGGGGCTCACACTGCCCCGTTTTCAAACGAATACAATGCTGGAAAGATCGCGGACGTAGTTAGGG
>JBBSFI010000066.1:0-24216 GCA_038238905.1 Chthoniobacterales bacterium
ACCATCTCCACGGCCGATTGCTTGAACTCCTCATCATAGCGCTTGCGCGCCGGTCTTCTCTCAATTCGGACTTTACTTTTCATATATTTTCGACTTTTACTTTACATGAGCCGACGTGTCTGGCAAACTGGGGCAACTTCAATAGTTTCCGTCGTTCGGGTCTTTGACGCTAGGTTTCTTTGAGCCAGCGGAGACGAGTGGCATTGAGGGGTTGTCTTCACGCCAAATCCAAATTTTCGCACCGACCTTTCGTGCGGTTTCCGGCTTAACCAAGCGTCCTGCATCATCGCGATATTCTGCATGGGAGTAATTGTAGAGACCTTTCCAGAGATCGAGGTTCTTATCGTATTCAATGTCTTGCTCTTCGAGTTCTTCGCGAAACTCTGTCCGGCGCTGTTCGTAGAGTGTCTTCAGTTCTCGCTCGATTTCGTCAATGCTCGGGAACGTGGGATTGAGCCGCTCGACCAGTTCGCACACTTCGGAATAGCCCGGCTTCGGCTCGCGAAACATTCGCTCGTCGGCCTTAGATAACTGAAGGTCACGCGCGAAGACTTCGACATACTCGTGATTGGTCGAATAGGTCGGCGACTGGTTCTTGGTGGTGTTTTGCGCCCAGACGATTTCCTCCACACGGTTCTCGCGCTTGAAGACGCTTTCCAGCGCACTTTCCAGGTTGCGCCGCTCGTTGGCGTCGATGCTGGCGAAGAGCACGCCTTTTTTCGCGAGGAACCCGTGCGCGAGTTCGAGTCGGTCGTAGATCATCGAAAGCCATGAGGCGTCGCGATAGTTGTCCGCATACGGGAAGTCGTCCGTCGCCGTGTTGTACGGCGGATCGATGTAGATTGTCTTGATGCGGCCCTTGAACTTGTCCTTGAGCGTGTTGAGCGCCTGGTAATTTTCGCTCCTGATCAGGCGGGTATCGAGGGCCTCATCGAGATTGTCGAAGAGACCGAGCAGCCGCAGTTCGAGCAATTTGAAGTGCCGCGTATCGAGCGGTAAGGTTCGCCACGCGCCCGCCAACACGCGGTCTTTGTCCCGGCCTTCGAGAATGCTCTTCGCATCGAAGCTTTCCTCCACGATCCCGAGTTCCCGCCATTCGGCGACCTGCGCCGGCATCCCGCCGTGCTTGATGACATCCGCCAGCAGATCGAGCCCGCCGGTGCGCGCGTCGATGCGGTCGAGCGTGATCACGTAGTGCGAACCCCGGACGAATTTCGGTTTGTTCCAGACGCGCACCAACTCGTCCTCAAACTGCGCGATGAAAGCGATCAGCCGGAGGGCAATCCTCTTGATTGTCTGGAGTTGGAGGATGCGCGGCGCGGTCCAATGCGTCTCGTCCTTGAAGACGTATTGATACATCCAGAGGTCGAGCTGCTCAGTGAGAAAACCGAGCGCGTCTTTATTGATGAAAAAGTCCACCTCGCTCTGCCGGGCGAAGACTTTCATCGCCTTCTCCAGCACGGCTTCTTTCACCGGATGCTCAGTTTTTTGAGCGCCTTTAGGATATCCTCGGTCTTCGTGATACGCCCGCGTTCTGAGTGGGTGACGCCGAGCCGGATTGTGCCATCGGCTTCCACTTTGTCGAAGGTGAAGAGCAATTCGCGCTTCTCATTCGCCTTCTTGTGTTCCAGCGCGGCGCAATCGAAGAAGAACGTGTGGCCGTCCACGGCAATGCGCATTTCACGGAAGATGCGGTCGGTCTTCACGTAGTAGAGCATGTGCGTCTTCCAAAAGAGGACGACGTCCTGCTCGTCCGTATAGACGCGCTCATAGACGCTCATGTGCTGTGGCGTGTAGGCAAAGCAGATCGAGCCGGATTTGCTAAAGTACCGGGAGAAAAAGGCGTTCAGCTTGTCGAACAACTCCTCGCGAAACTCAGGGGACGGTTTCAGCGCCTCGGCGATGTCCTTCATCAGCGCCGGCTCGACGGCGTGCTCGAAGTAGCCCGCCTTGATGCGCATGAGATTGATGTAGCCAGACTGGCCATCGACCTTCGCGCCGACAAAGAGGCCGCGGAGGGCGTCGAGGAAGCGGCGTTCTTTGGGGCCGGTGTGACCGGTCGTTGCGGTGGTCTCACTCATGGCTGCGGATTTCGTGGAGAGGGTATGCGAGGTGCACTCTCCGCGACGCGAAGCGACGGCTCCTCGTCCGCCGCAGGATAGCGGATGATGCCCGGAAGCGTCAGCTGGCGGCGCTCGGCGAGGTATTCGGAAGCATGCTGGAGGAACCAGTCCTTGAGCGTGAGTCCGTCCGCGGCCAGGGCCGCGTGGAGGTCACGCTTGAGGATTGGATCGACTTCGATGACGAATCGGCCTGAAGGTCCGCGGGCCATATGGTGTCATGTGACATATAGCACATGACATCCGCAAGTGTTTTTTTCGCATCCGTTACATTTCCTCAGGCCTCATGCCTTTCGCTTTTGCTTGCGCCGCGGCTGGCCCGGCTGGCACTTTTCTGAGCCGCGCCTGCCTCGCACGGGTCTAACCACGCACGCGGTCGGCTGCCTGGCGCTCATGGATTCTGGCGATCGCCCATCGCGCGTGTTCTGAAATCAGCGACTCGGGATCGCACGCTGCTTTTTCCAAGGCGGGCAGATCGTCGGGGCTCCCTACATTGCCGAGCGCCACACACACATTCCGAAGGAATCCTTTGCGTTTGATTCGCTTGATAGGCGATCGCCGGAATAAGGCCCGAAATGATTCGTCGTCGAGGTCCAGAAAATCGGCCAGCGCCCATCCGGCGACATAATCGCGCGCGGCGAACGCGGTCTCTCTCGACGCGCTTGCAAATCGATTCCACGGGCATGCATCGAGACAGGCGTCGCAGCCGTAAATGCGGTCGCCGATCAGCGGCCGAAACTCCTCGGGGATGCTCCCTTCCAACTCGATCGTAAGATACGAAATGCAGCGGCGCGCATCGAGATGATGGGGCGCCACGATGGCCTTCGTCGGGCAGGCCGCGATGCAGCGGGTGCATTTCCCGCAGTGACCTTCCATCGGTGCGTCCGGCGCCAGATCCAGCGTCGTGAGGATCTCTGCGAGTAAGAACCATGTGCCAAGCGAGCGCGAGATGAGCATCGTGCTCTTACCATGCCACCCAGCTCCGGCGAGGGCCGCGAAATCGCGCTCCAACATCGGGCCGGTGTCCACATAACATTTTTGGGTTCCGCCGTGTCTGGCAAGAAACACCGCGATTTCTGCGAGCTTCTTTTCGATGACATCGTGGTAGTCGTCGCCCCAGGCATACCGCGCGATTCGGCCGGTGGCCCCGGTCGCCGTCGGGGTCGGTTCGGGCGCCCAATACCCCATTCCGAGCACGATCACCGATTTCGCGCCCGGCAGCACAAGTTGCGGATCGCTCCGGCGCTCTTTGTTTCGTTCGAGCCACCCCATTTGGCCCGCGTTGCCGCCTTCAAGCCACGCGTGGAACTCGGCGGTGTGCGGAGGCTCGCCAGCCGGCGCGACGCGGCAGAGATCAAATCCGAGCCGTTCGGCGAGGGCTAGCAATTCCTCCTTCACGGCTGATGATGCCACGAAAAGCGCTCGCGCGCCTTGGCGATCAGCGCCGCGACGGCCTTGGCGTGTGGGAGTGTGGTGGTATCGAGCGTGAATTCCGCCGCCTCTCGGTAGTACGTCTCGCGCGTGGCGAGCAGCGCCCGCATCGTCTCGCGCGGATTCTCCGTCTGAAGCAGCGGCCGCTTGGTGTTCCGAGATACCCTGTTGAAAATCACCTCTTCCGACGCCGTGAGAGCCACGACGAATCCGAGGGCGCGCAGCGCGGCTCGATTCTCTTCACGAATCACCGTGCCCCCGCCGGTCGAGATCACGCAGCGATTCAGGTGGCCAATCGACGTCAGGATTCCCGATTCGATATCGCGGAAGGCCTCTTCGCCCTTCTCCGCGAAGAGGGTTGCGATCGGCGCGCCGGTGCGCTCAATAATCAGCCGATCGGTGTCGATGAACTGGAATCCGAGCTGTCCGGCGAGCTGCTTCCCAATCGATGACTTCCCGGTTCCCATGAATCCGACGAGGATGATGTTCTCACGTGGTTGCTCTGGATGCGCCATGGTTCCCTGCGTTTTCCGCCGCCTTTGGCGATCTTCAAAGGGGAAAGTTTGCCTGGCTGGAAAATGCGCGCGCCCGGCGACTGCCGTTATGGAAGATCAGGATGTTCGACATTCAGCAGGTCGGTTCGTTCTGCCGCCAATCGGGACTGTTTCCCCGATCGCGGAGACCGAAAAGTCTTCCGGCGCGATGCCAGCTTCCTCCCGCGCCTGACGCAGCCAGACCACCGGTTCGCTCGTCGGTTCATCCGCCAGATGAAAGGCGCCCCAGTGCATGGCGATCGAGCGCCGCGCCCGCAGGTCGCGATGAACTCGCACGGCTTCCTTTGGATTCATATGCACCGGATGCATAAACCAAAACGGTCGGTACGCTCCGATCGGAATCAAGGCGACGTCGATCGGCCCGAAGCGTGCGCCCATCTCCGCAAAGATTGGCCCATAGCCGCTGTCACCGACGAATACGACCTTTTGCACAGGCTCCTCGACGGTCTCGATAAGCCAGCCGCACCACAGGCTGCGGTTGCGATCAAATGCCGTGCGCGCCGACCCGTGTTGTGCCGGCAGGCAAGTGATGCGCACGATCCCATTTGTGCATGAGTCGCCCCACGTAGTTTCCAGGCAATCTCGGACGCCCCATCCGCGCATGTAGCGACGCAGCCCCATGGGGCAAATGACCGGCGCCTTGGGCGTGATCGCGCACACGCTCTCGCGATCCATGTGATCGTAATGATTGTGGCTGATCAGGATGGCGTCCAGAGGCGGAAGCTCGCTGGGCTGCATCCCAGGGCGGCTCAGCCTCCGAAAGCGAGGTGAACGAACGGGCGAACAGTATTCCGAGAAAACCGGGTCGGTAATGAGATTGCATCCTCGCAACTGAATGAGGAAGGAAGAGTGCCCGATCCAAGTAATGGTGATTGCGTCCGAAGGTGGCTCCGAGATCGCACGCCAGTCTGGCGTACACACCGGCGCCTCGGACGCGCATGCTGCGTCGGAAAATGAAAGATCGTCTGGCGGACCAAGCCCCATCTTCCACTTGAGGACATCCGCAAGGCGCACGTTCCGGACCGAGCCAATGTTATGGAACTCGCCGCCCCTCTCAATCGCCGGCCATTCCCAGCCCGCGCCGGGCGGCGTCTTTACCCAACCCATTAAAAGCGATGCGGTCCGCGTGCGAGAACGGGGCGCCGCCTGAGACGCTCCTCGCGCCTAAAGCCTGCGCCAGCCGAAGTCATCGCCACCTCTCAGAATGCGCTTTCGGGAGTTCAGGTGATCGAGGTATTGGCACAGCATCGGATCGTGCCTCTTCCGCTTGGCGAAGGGAAGAAAGAGCATTTGGAGCAAAGCATTCATAGGTACCGAAAAGATCGATTCGGTCGCGCCCGACGGACGCCCGTTGGGATCATCGAATCCCTCGCCTCGAAAAAAAGCTTGCGCTTGGACTAGGCGAATGTTCACATGAACACGCGATCCCGCATTCACAATATGATCAAGACCATCACCGAACTGCAACCGCTCATTTGCGCGACCATGTTCTCCCATCCGGCTCGCCGCCGCGACCGGGTCTCGCGCTGGCTTCTCGCTTTGCACTGCACCGCCTTTGCAGCCTACGTCATGATCGCCTGGCGCATCGCGGTCGATACCGAACTGGCGCCGTGGGACGTGCGATTTTGGTTGATCCTGGTTCCATTCTTCGCGCTCGGGGAATGGACGCTCCGGGAGCTTTCGCGCTGGCTTCTGCCGCGCGATGAATGGTGATTACCGGCCTCCAGGGCCATAGCCCTCCGCCGCTTTGCCGTCGGCATTGAGCTTGCCGCAGCTCCACAGCAGCCCGCGCGTCACCAAGTCGAGATATACCGGATCGGACACCGTCTCGTTTCCGTGCCCCAGTGTCGTGGCGAAGATGCGCCCCTTCCCGTAAGTATTAAGCCAGATGCAGACGTGGTTTTGTTTCGTATCCAGCCCGTATGCCTGCGCGAGCGGAACGACATTCGGCCATACCTTCTCATTCTTGTACAATTCGTCTTGAGCATCTTGCCATGTGGCCGGAAAGCCTTTCATCACGGGGTGCTCGGGTTGAATCGTCACGACATCGAGATCCCGTTTCGTCTCGTGGCTGTGCGAGGTGATGCCGACCGTCTCCCGCCATGCATCGGTCGTCGCCGCACGGTAGCTATGGGTGGAGCAATGCAGCATGACGGCCGGCACCCCGGCCTTATGCGCGGCGGCGATATTTTCCACGAAGGCGTTCTCGGCGACGGTTCCGAAGCACTCGTCGTGAATCACCACGTCGTAGCCGGTCCACCATTCGGGCTTCTCGTAAATGCTGACGCGAAAGTTGCGGGCGTCGTTGCCGCCCGCGGGAATCCCTTCGTGAACGATCGTAAACTGGACATTGGCCCGGGCGGCGATCCCTTCGCTGAGGATTCTCTTTTGGGTCTCGTAATCGTGGCAGCATCCTCCGCACACGAGGAGCACCCGCAGCGGTTTCCGCGCCTCGGCAGCGCGCACGACGATTCCGCTGCAAAGCAAAATCGCGGCGGCGGCAAGCAGGGATCGCATCGAGACGCTTAATCTCTGGTAAGGGGGCGGGGGAGCTTTACTTTCCGCCAGGTCCGAAGCCAGCCTTGGGCTTGCCGTCGGCGTCGATCTTATCGACCGCCCAGAGCAATCCGCGCGTTACGAGATCGAGATAGCGTTCGTCGGCCACGGTTTCGTTGTTGTGCCCGATCGTGGTGCTGAATACACGCGTCTTATTGTTGTAGAGATTGGTCCATACGACGACGGAATCGTTCGCGCCCTGTTTGCCATGCGCAAGCGCCTGAGCGGTGAGCACCTTCACATTGTTATAAAGCTCTTCGTTGATTGTCGTCCAATCATCCATTCCCTTGGTGATCGGGCTCGCCTTGTCGGTGAAGGAGATCGCGATCGGCTGCTGCGCGCCGTGGCCGCTCGATTGCAGCCCGAGGTACTCAAACCAATATCCATGCGGTGTCCCAAGCGTCACGGGATCGTTCGGATTGCCGATGCGGTAGCAGTGCATCGCGCAGTGAAGATTGACACCGGGGATGCCGTCGCGATGCGGCTTGAGCACGCCTTCCACGACCGCTGGGTCATTGATGTCCGCGGCGCATTCGTCGTGGATCACGACATCGTACCCTTTCGCATAATCGGGGTTGCCGTAGATTGCGAGAGGCGGCTTCGTTCCGCCGTCGCTCGAGTAAATGATATCGACGTGAACGTTGGCGCGCTTCTCGATGCCCGCCTTCAGAATATCCTTCTGCTTTGCGTAATCGTGGCAGCAGCCGCCCGCGACGAGCAGCGCTTTGATCGGCTGCGCCGGGTCGGCGGTCGCGGATGCAATGGCGGCGAAAAGGAGAAGGGCGGGAACGAGGAGGCGTTTCATGAGATCGGTATATGAGGCTGATTGGCTCAATTCGCAAGGCTGGCGAATGTTAGGAGGCTGTTAAAATAGTCCTTGGACACCGAGCTATTGTTCAGGCTGCGGCTCGACACCGGCCCGCTTGTGGAGCGCCTCATATTCGGCGAGCGCCGCCTCCGACCAAGGCTCCGCTTTGTCGATGAACCAATGCTTTGCGATTACCGTCTTGCCAAATGGGGAGGCTGAACACCGCTTCAGCAATATTTTGTAGTATGAGTCCGCGAGCTTGTCATCCCGGTTCTAACCGCCAGTTTGCTGCGCGGACAGTCGAAATCGAGCTGAAGCTCGCTCCACTCGATGGAGTGAGCCTTTGCCTCGGCCCGTAATCCAAGGGCGGCATCGACAACGGCTCGGGCTGTCGCGGACGAGGGCGCCTGCCCGTGGGGCAGGGGGCGATCCGAAGCGCGACGCCGAGCGGCTTCCGGTGACTACGCAGCGCCTCCCAGGGAATCGAGGCGCGTGCCGTGCCGCGCGCTGCCGCTCCAAAGCAGCTCTCCGCCCAGGAGCACGACTCCGTCCAGCTTCCGTTCGCCTTCGCTCATGGCTTCCAGCACCGGGGGATTCCAATCGCGCTGCCAGAGATAGCCGCGCTGCGAAAAGGGGATCGGTCGAGCGCCGGGCGGCTGCAATCGGCGGCGCAAATCGCGAGAAGGATCGCAAAGTAAATCGAAGGAGAAGCTTTCAAAGCAGTGCGGCTCTGTGGGATTCTCTTCTGCACAAACCAATCAATCGCCTATTTACCCTCACGCAATGAGCGCCTTCTCCCTGTTTTCAAGAACCTTCCAATCGATCCAGCCGATCGCGGCGGCTGCCGTCCTATGGGCCGCTGCCCCGGCGCTGCATGCCGATGTAAAACTTCCCGCCGTCCTGGGCGATCATATGGTCCTTCAGCAAGACATGCCCGTGCCGATCTGGGGCTGGTCGGGAGCCGGGGAGGATGTCACCGTCAAATTCGCAGGACAAAATCAATCGGCCAAAGCCGACGCGGATGGAAAATGGAGCGTAAAGCTCTCTCCGCTGACGGCCAGCGATCAGCCAGGGGACCTCGTCGTCTCCGGCAAGAATACGCTGACGCTTAAGGACGTTTTAGTCGGAGAGGTATGGCTCTGCTCCGGGCAGTCGAATATGGAATTCAATGTCGGTTCGACGAAGAATGCGCAGCAGGAAATCCAGGATGCGAACTATCCGCAAATCCGCCTCTTCAGTGTTCCCAAGGCCACACTCGAGGAGCCGCAATCCGACACCCACGGAGCGTGGCAGCCGTGCTCGCCGCAGACGGTGGGCGGCTTTTCCGCAGTCGGCTATTTCTTCGGACGCGAGCTGAATAAGGAACTCCACATTCCAATTGGGCTGATCCATAGCTCATGGGGCGGCACGGTGGCTGAAGCATGGGCCCAGCGTTCGTATTTGGAGAAAGATCCCGATTACCAAAAGATCCTGGAGCGGGTGGAGCATGAGAAGAAGGACAGCCCCAACCGGGCCGCTTACCTGTACAACGGAATGATTGCACCGATCGTGCCGGTGGCGATCCGCGGGACGATTTGGTACCAGGGCGAGGCGAATGCGAATCGCGCTTACCAATATCGCAAGCTGCTCCCGACGATGATCAAGAGCTGGCGCGATGCGTGGGGCGAACCCGACATGGCGTTTCTAATCGTGTCGCTTGCCAATTTCCAGAAGCCGCAGGCTCAGCCTGGGGAGAGCGACTGGGCCGAGTTGCGCGAGGCGCAAGCCAGCGTTGCGCGGCAGCCGCACAATGGCCTGGCGCTCGCGATCGATCTCGCCGATGAAGCCAATCCAGAGGACATCCATCCGCACAACAAGCAGGAGGTCGGGCGCCGCCTCGCGCTGGTCGCGCTGGCAAAGACCTATGGAAAGAATGTCGTTTGCTCCGGGCCCGAGTTTGCCTCGATGAAGATCGAGGGGGAGAAGGCGATTGTTCAGTTCAAGAATGCCGAGGGCGGTCTCGAAGCAAATGGCGGCGAGCCGGTAAAGGGCTTCCAAATCGCGGGCGAAGACAAAAAATGGCAGTGGGCCAAGGGAGAGATTCGGGGCGATCATGTTGTCCTCTCCAGCGACGACGTGAAGGCTCCTGTGGCGGTCCGCTACGGATGGGCGATCAATCCCGTTACCAATTTGTATAACAAAGCCGGCCTGCCGACGGTCCCTTTCCGCACGGACGAGTGGAAAGGCGTTACCGAGGAGAACCGGTAACTCGGACGAAAACCGGCCCGGGTTGGAGCGGCGCCCCCGCTCTGACCGCCGGGCTGGAGTTTCATTTTCGCTTAGCGTTCACCGCAAACTCCCGTAAGAGAGGGATTGCGCATCGACATCCATGGATACGACGCACCTTCTCCAGCAGTACGGCCCGGTCTATTTCCCTTGGGTGGTCTTCGTTTGCGCCCTCTTCGAAAACGACGTCACTTTCGTGATGGCGGGCATTTACGCTTCGACCGTGCATCACCGCATCGTCGAGAGCGGCACGCTCGGGGCGCCGCATCCCAGCCTCGTTTTCGGGGTCCTGGCGGGTGTCATGGGCGCCCTTTGCCACGACAGCTTCTGGTTCTTCCTGGGGCATCATCGCTCGAAGTGGATCAAGAAGACGAAAGCGTGGCGAAATGTCGGTCCGCAGATTGAACAGTGGGCGGCGCGATTCGGAGCGCTCGAACTCTTCTTTTGCCGCTTCATTCCAGGCACTCGCGTTACAAGCCAGCTTTTCTGGGGCGTGCAGCGCCTTAAGCTCTGGAAGTTTTACCTCATCGAGAGCAGCGGCCTCGCCATTTGGGCAACGACCTTGACGTTTCTGGGCTATCGGTTCAGCCTTCACGCACAGTCCATCATGGGCAAGGTAAAGCAGAGGCACCTTACGCGGTACCTCCTGCTGACCCTGGTGCTGACGGCGCTGATCTATTACGGCGTGCGAGTCTTCACCCGGCACGAGATCGTCAAGCGTGGCACGCCGCCCGAAGATCCCCGCGCGGACTAGCAATTCCCGGAGTGCACCGCATCCTTACATAAGGATGACGCACAGCACGACGCGCGAAGAAGAGGGAGCCTACACGCGGCTGCTTGGCAGGTAGCGATAATAGACTTCCATCATCAAGATCGCAAGAGCCGTGCGATACACCTGAGCATCGATCGAGCCGCCTGTGCCGGTATAACTCAGGGCGCCTGCCTGCTGCGTGCTCCCGGTTGAAGGCCAGCTTCCGTCGGCATCCTGATGTTCCAGAAGGTTGGGCATGAACTCGCGATTCCATTTATGCCAGGGGCTGCCGCCATGCTGGAAACAGGCTTGAGTAAGGTAGTACCATGCGTAAACATTCGCCCCTGGATCGCCCCAGTCCGGCTTCGGAGCGGAAGCATCTTCAAGCGCAAACTTGAGGCCTTGCCGCACCGTGAGACCGCGCTCGTGCCGTCCGGTTTGCAGTGCGAAGACACCGACGGGCGTAAGGCTCCACTTGTCTTCAGGATTTAGGTAGCCGAAACCGCCGTTCGGACCGCGCACGCGCAGGATGTCGCCCATCGCCTTTGCCATCGCTTCCTGCACTCCATCCATCTCCAGATTGCTCAAGCCGGCGGCCTTTAACGCCTGAATTTGCCAGCCTGTCACTGACGTATCGCTCGGCGATTGCTTGCTATAACTATAGAACCACCCGCCATCCGCGCCCTGGCCACCCACAATAATGGCAACCGCCTTCTTTAGCACTTCCGCGATCTTCGCTTCCCGCGTCAGGCAATACGCTTCGCCCAAGGCATATGTGCCGATCCCGTGCTCATATGCCCATGGATTCCCGCCGATCCGTGAAAGTTTGCCGCCCGAACCGCCCATCGAGCAGAGCGCGTCGATCGCCTTTCGCACGTTCGGGCCGAAGTCTTTGGAGGCGGGCCGTTCGCAATGTCCCAGGTAAGCCAGCAACGCCAGACCCGTCATCGACCCTTGGAACTCCTGGCCATACGTTCCGTCGGCATTCTGGTGCGCCTTGAGCCAATTCAAGCCCTTGATGATGCCCGCTTCAAATTTCGGATTCCCCCCATTGGAGGCCATCGCCGCGGCTCGCGACGCAGCGCTGCATCGTTCGTTCATCACCGCAGGCATTTGAAAGCTAAATCCACTTCCGCCGTTGCCCATGCCGCCCCCGGCGCCGCCCAATCCGAAGCCATTCCCATTTCCGCCCAGGCCCGCCATTCGGTTTGGCATTACTTCGGTCGCGTGCGGCATCGTCGGCATGTCCGGCAACGCAATCTTTGCAAGGCCCGTCGTGGTGATTCGCTTCGCTTGCGCCGGGGCGCTCATGCTAGCCTTCTTTTTTGCCATCGAGACCTGATGCTCCAGGGCGCGGGTGCTCGGATTGATCTGCGGGGGTCCTCCTTGGAAGGCGACTTTCCGTTTCGCTTGGATCTGTTGCACTACATAAACGGTCGCGCCTACCCCAAATAGGAAATGCAGCCCGATGCTAAGCAGCAGCGTGTTGCTCGCAATGATCTTATGCCACAGCTTGATGAG
This sequence comes from Chthoniobacterales bacterium, assembly GCA_038238905.1. Taxonomy (GTDB): domain Bacteria; phylum Verrucomicrobiota; class Verrucomicrobiia; order Chthoniobacterales; family Chthoniobacteraceae; genus JBBSFI01. Next base: position 12,007 of record JBBSFI010000066.1, read on the forward strand.
CGGCTTCTTAACTGGGGCGACCGGCTGGATAGTGGACATGGCGGTTAGTCTTCTTCGTCGGGCACTGTGAACGAAACGTTTTCAATTTGTGAGACCGCAAGGGCATCGAGCACATCCACCGTGCGCCCATACTTTGCCTGCGGCTCGCTTACGATGGTCACGAGAGTGGGAGTCTTCGCTGCGTCGCTCGCCCTCTTCAACCTTGTGAGCGTGGCGCGCAATGCCGGGAGATCCTTGCTTGTGGGAGAATCGATCGGCTCATCGTTCAGGCTCACTTCGCCGCTCTCCGTGATCGTGATAACCATCTCGTCCGGCGATTCCGATGGACCCGCAGTCTCCGCGATGCCTGGCAGTTTCGATGGGAGCTCACGCTCCACCTTCACCGCGCCCGCCATCACCATGAAAAAGAGCATGATGACGAACACCACGTCGATCATCGGCGCGATCTGAAACCCGAAAGTTGCCTCGTTGCCGGCATTGGGGTCGAAGTGTTTCATCTCTATTCGTGGTTTTGAGCGGAGAATGCGATGTCGCTGATTCCCGCTTCCGCCGCGCAGTTCATTGCGGAAGAGACACTGGCCGCGCTGGCGTCGCGGTCGCCGCGTATCACGCAACGAAAGGTCGGATTTGGCCCTTTGGCCACCTTGGTTTCGCCTGTCTTCTTCGCGACAGCCAGCGCTTTCGTGAGATCGGGCAATTGCGGATAGATCCTATCGTCAAGGACATAGGTCGCCTTCTTGTGGGCCGGATCCCATCGAACGTTGACGATCGCTTCCGAGCGGCTGCTGTCTTTCTGCAAAGCGTCGGGCGCCACGGGAAGCGTCACCTGCCTGTCCACCTTCAAAACTTCCGCCGATGTAATCGACATAAAGAAGATAAGCAGCACGAGCAGCACATCGATCATCGGAGCGATCTGGAACTCCGGCTCGCCGCTGCCTCCACCGCCGCCGCCGGCCATACTAGTGAGACCTCCTTAGCATTATACTTCCAAGGCCTGGGGATGAACGTGCTCCAGTCCCGCATGTGAAGGCGAATGGTCCGCCGCGGGGCCAGCCCAGTTTGGAGCCGCTGCATAGAGCTCATCATCACCGATGTGCGCGCCAGCAAGCTGATCGTATGGCATCTTGCGGAGAAGCTGCGAGACAGTGTCCTGGATGTCGTGCAGATCCTTTGCCGCACGATTGCGCAGATAGTAAAACGAGCCGAAGGCGGGAATGGCGATAAAGAGACCCGAGGCTGTCGCTATAAGCACTTCACCGATTTTGGCCGACAACGCGGCGGGATCGCCGATTCCTTGGTTGCCTAGAACGGAGAAGGCTCCGATCATTCCAGTTACAGTGCCGAGCAGACCGATCATCGGGGCGCACACGCCGATAACGGATAGATAGCTAATGTAGGTCTGCATTTTGGAATTTTCCTTCGAGATTTCCGCCATGATTCCTTCCTCCACGACTTGTTTGCCGTCGCCGAGAAAAGAGACCGCCACCCGGCAAACATTCGTAAAACCGGAGGGGTACTTCTTGCAATATGCGTATGCGCCGACGTAGTCCCCTTGCCGGAAAAACTCCTTTACTGCCGCGACGTATTGCGGTGGCTGCACCCGCGCGGGGCTCGTCCGGAGGACGCCATCGATAATGAGATACATCGTAAGAATCGAACAGGCGGCGATCGGGAACATTACCCAGCCGCCCTCCTGGATCTGCGTCCAGAGCGTCTTCTTAACCGCGGGAGGTGTCGCGTCCGGTTTGGCTTGCGCGTAAACGCCCGAAAAAGCGGTCAAAAGGCCGGCGGCGATCACGGAAAGGAAAATGGCTTTCTTATATTTCATAGGGGTATTGGGCAGGAGGAGGGAGAGGATGTCTATTTTTTAAGTTCAGCGATATGCTCGGCTTTTGCAATCACAGGCAATTCAGCTTTCGCCTCACGAGCCTGGATCGTCGCTCCATAGGTGGCGATCACCGCGTTCAGAGTCTCTTTCGCACGGGTGAAATCTTCGAGACCGGCAAAGGCGCGCCCCGAGCCGAGCATCGATTCGGGAATGAGCACCCGTTCATCCGGAAAGAAGACCGGAATCTCAAGAAAAGAAATAAGCGCCTCATCCCAGTTCTTTTCCGCCAGGTAGCACTTGCCCGCCGTGATATAGGCTTGAGCCAGAGTCATCGGGCGTTTGGTCTCTTTGATTATGGCCTGGCACGTTTCGAGCGCCTTGGCAAAGTCTCCGTGTCTCAATACGCTTGCCGCCACGAGCACCTTTGCCAATTTAACGGTTTCTGGATCTGTGGCAGATTTGGCGATTTCTGCCGCGATGGGGTCGGCCTGGTTATCGTGCCCCTGGCCGAGGAGCGCTTCGACCTTCAGTATGGAAAGATCCGCCCACCAGCTGCCGGGCGCGTCGCGGAACCCTTCATAGTACTTCAACGGCGCGCTCAACTGTCCGAGCGCTTCGGCTGCCCTGCCTTGTGTGATTAAATCCGCCGCCGCTCTAAGTTGTGGCGGCTCTGCAAACTCAATCGTCGCGATCTGCGAAATCGGATATCCAAGCTCACCGACTTGCGCGGGCCTGGCCTCCTGCGCCGACTGCCCGTTTTGAGCCGCCTTCGCCTCCACCGCAGGTGCGATCTCCACGGTCGCCATAATGGTATTCCCATCGCGACGCAATGAACGAGCTGTTATAACGCGGCCATCCTTCAGCAAAAAGTTCTCTGCTCCGGCGCGGGAAACCAAGGCGAATGCGATTGCGCTGAACGCCACCGCGCGAAGCTGCTGCAGGCGAAGCGATGCGCGCGTCATACGGTTCCTCCCCAGCTTTGCAAAAGCTTCTTCGCTTCCTCCGCCTCTGGCAGGGCGGTCAGCCGTTCGTTGCGAAGCATCTCCCGGAGCGATGCCGCCGCTTCCTGCCGCTTGCCCATCTTGTCGAAAGCTTCCGCGCTCTTAATATAGGCTTTGGCAACCCAGTGTGCGTACTTTTGGTAAGCAACGTAAATGCGCTGATAATGCGAGATCGCCTCCGCCCAATGGCTCTGCCGCGCCTCGACCTCGCCGAGCCAATACAGCGCGCCTGCCGTCGATTCGCCACGCCACTCCCGCACACCTGCGACCTGTTCAAAGAGCTTCTTGGCTTCGTCGTACCGGCCAAGTTCGAGAAGCGACCGTGCTTTGCCAATGGTCGCCTCCTTGATCTTGATGCCGGTGAACTCGTCCACTGCGGCCGTATATAACTCGACGGCCTGTTGGAACTTCTTTGCCCGGAATGCGATTTCGCCGAGGCCCACATAAGCAAAATCTTCATAATCGCTCTTGGGGAATTCCTCCTTCAGCAGTGTATAATAGGTAGTCGCTTTATCGGTCTGCCGCTTCTCGAAGATGAAGTCTCCCACGAGCGCCAGCAGGACCGGACTTAATTCTTCCGGCTTAAACTCGCCCGCGAGCCGTTCGTAGATGCGCTCCACTTCGTCGTCCATTTTTCGGATCTTTGCGAGCTCGGATCGCGCATAAAGCATCCGAGCGCGGGTGGTCGCATTGGCATCCTGCTCGAAGGGCTTCAACTGAGTCTGTAGTTCGGCTTCCGGGTCGTAAGGTGGCGGCTCCGGTTCGGCTTCTGCAACCGCGGCGTCAGGAGCCTTCGCGGCGTCGGAAGGAACGGGAGGAGTAGGCGCTCCGCCGGTTGCGGTCGCCGCCGGAGCGGTTGCGGCTGGTTTCGCAGGACTGGAAGCAGCGATCACTGGCGCGGGTTGCGGCGGCTTTGCGGATCCAGCGGGTGCTCCCGCGGCCGGCTTGCCGTCAGTCGCTCCCTCCGCCTTCGGCGGTTCAGGCGCCGTTTGGGCAATTACCGGACGCGGACGCTTCGCGCAAAGTTGCGCCAGTTGTTGCAGCAATTGCTCGACGGCTTCACGTCTCGGCTGGCCAACATATTTCTTAAGGGTATCGACCAAAAACCGCTTCGCTTCCTCTGTCTTGCCTTGTTTCGCTTTGGCCCGTCCAATCCAATACGACGCGGCCACCACGGCCGTTGCATCAGGTTTCTCCTTAACAAAGTCCTCGAACATTTTCGCAAGCTCCGGCCATTTGCCGAGCTTCTGCAGATGTTTGCTTGCCTCGAAGAGGCTGTAGTTGAGGACCTCATCCGTCGGCGCCGCCTTGTACGAATCGATGTAGGCGGGGATGCACTCTGCCTCCTTGCCGGTCGCAGCGAGCGAATCGCCCAAGATTGCCGCCACCTCACCCCGCAGTTTGTCTTCCGGGTACTGTTTGCGCCACGCGTCGGCGCCCCGGATTACCGCTTCGTATCGTTGCGCTGCGTAATCGCAAACGATGATCCGATACTTGCAGTCTGAGATAAACGCGCTGGATGAATAGTGGCTTTGGAACGCTTGGAGGGCGGCTTTCCCTTCGTCGTACTTGCCGCCAAACACCAGGCACAGGGCATTCCGGTAATGCACTTCTTCGAGCGTGTCGCCGTTCGGGAATTCTTTCAAATACTGCTCAAAGTCCTCGTGAGCGCCGGCGTAATTGCCCTGCATAAACTTCGACACGCCAAGCAAGTAACGGATCTTCTCTGTAAACGGTCCGTTCGGCACCTTGGCCAGCATTTCCGTGAATTGCGCCTCCGCGCTTTTAGGATCCTGCGCCTGAAGCGCCACGGCGCCACTAATATATCCGACCGTGCTCGCGTTCGGTCCTTCCGGAAAATCCTTCACATACTGGTGGCAAAGCTGCTGGCAATGCGCCACCTGCATGAGCTCCGCATACGTTTCCACCATCGCGAACAGCGCTGGCTCCCGCGCCACGGGATCGGTGTAGTTATCGTACACATGTTTATATACAACGATCGCGTACCATTTCTTGTCCCAATCATACCAGCAGCGCGCCGCGCGCAGCAGCACGGTGGGCATAAAATCGGGCAGCTTTTCAAAGTCCGTGAGCAATTCCTTCGCATCCGCTTCGTACGCCTTGATCTCGTTATTCCTCTGCGTCACTTGAATATAGGCCACCGGATTTCCAACCACGGATTTCAGATTCGCCTCCATCAGCTTCTCCATCCGATTGATTCGATCCTTTTGGAAGGCGACGATCTCGTCACGGGTCCGCACGGAGCGATAGGCTTGGATAGCTTGAGCGAACTTTGATTTGTCCGAAAGTTCATCCCCAAGGCGAACCGCGAGCTCGTTCAGCGAAATCTGATTTTCGATCAGCGCCGCCTTCCGATAGAGCTTGGATAGCAGGGCGACGGCCTTATCCGAGTCGCCCAGATCGGTGTATAGTTCCACGAGCCGGATTCCGCCCCGCGCCTGCAGCGTCGTTTTTATGTCAGCGCTCACCAGCTTTTCAAGCACCGCAATCTCCTGGTGCGGTTTGCCCATTCCCTTATAGCAGAGCGCCTCGAATAGCAGAACGTCGTCCCGAAGCGCAGGCGTCGTCTCAAATTGCGCGAAAATCTTCAGCGCCGTCGGGAAATCGCGCATCTCGTAGCTTGCCTTCGCAAGGCCGAGCTTTACGTCCGTCGCCCGCTCGCCGTTGGGGAACTTATCCAGGTACTTTTTGAAAGCTTCGATGGCCTTTTTGAAATCGGGCTGGTTGAAGTAAGAGGAGCCCAGAGCGTAGTAAACCGGGGCAAGCTGGCCTTGCGTTTTTACGTCGAGCTGCATCACCATCGCGATTACTTGCTCAAACTTCGCCGAGGCCCCCGCCCAGTCCGCCTTCTGGAACGAAGCCATCGCCCCATTATAAGCATTCGCAATCTCTTCGCCAGCCGTGGCGTTGGCGCCGCCGCCTAATTTCTGGGCGTGGCCGGTCTGCGGCGCAGCGAGCAGCAGAAACGCGGCGATTATGGGGTAAACGTGCGAGGTGCGGGACTTCAAGGGGAGGGTAATTCTTCGAGAAGAAGAACTCCCTTTACATACCGGCAGGAAACCGCCCCGCAACATAAAATCGTGTCACCTCTGGAAAATTCCATAGAAACCGCGGCCAGCGCATTCCTTCCGCCGATTTTTATGCTGGACGCGGGCTCGCGGGCGGGAATGATCGTTGGAAGGAAACGATGCTGCACCAACCGTGAAACGCGCGAACCGTGAGACCCCTTCCTGGCCAGCTCTTGCGCTGGCTGCCGCCGCTGGCGCTGCCGCCGGAATCTTTGTCTTTGGAAACTTCATTTCCGAAGGCAAGAAGCTGCGCCGCCTTGTGACGGCGCCGTACGCGATCGGCGACGAGGCATTCGTCCGCTCGATCAGCCATTTGCTAGGCCCGCCGTTGCTTGAGGGAAACCGCGTCACGCATCTTTGCAATGGGAGCCAGACTTTCCCTGCGATGCTCGCGGCGATCGAAGCGGCGGAACGGACGATCTGCTTCGAGAATTTCATTTTTTGGACTGGCCGTGTCGCGGGCCAGTTCGCCGAGGCGCTCGCGGCGCGCGCCAGGGCTGGCGTACGGGTCCACATGCTGCAGGACGCGATCGGCTGCGATTGCCGCGATGGCGCCGAAGTGCGCCTGCTGCGAAGCGCGGGCGTCGAGCTGGAAATCTTCCGCTTTACGCATCTCACTCGCATCAATGAGCGGACACACCGGAAGATCATGGTGATCGATGGCAAGCACGGTTTCATCGGCGGCACGGGAATCGGCGATGTGTGGGATGGTCGTGGAAATCAGCCCGATCAATGGCGCGACTCGCATTTTCATTTGGAGGGACCCGCCGTCGCGCAGATGCAGCAGGCGTTTCTCGATAACTGGATGATGTCGCGCGGCGCGGTCTTGCATGGCGACGATTACTTCCCTAAGATCGATCCCGCTGGAGGACAGATGTGCCAGGTATTCAAAAGCGCCGAGGATGAGGGGAGCGACAGCACGCGGCTGGTCTATCTGTTGAGCATCGCCGCCGCCAGGAAGTCGATCCGAATCGCCAATGCGTACTTTATTCCCGACCCGCTGTTTCTCAGCGCGCTCATCGAGGCGCGGAGCAGGGGAGTCGCCGTCGAGATCATCGTTCCGGGGCCTCTTATCAATCAGCCGCTCGTGCGTTCCGTTTCGCGGAGCCTTTGGGAGCCGCTCCTTGCCAGCGGCATACGGATATTCGAGTTCCAGCCGACGAATTTTCACTGCAAGTATTTTATCGCCGACGACTGCTGGTGCTCGGTTGGCTCGACAAATCTCGACGGCCGTTCGTTGATTTTTAACGAGGAGTGCAACTTGAATGTGCTCGATGGCGATTTCGCGCGTGAGATGTCAGGCGTCTTTGAATCCGATAAGCGGCAAAGCTTCGAGATCACCCTTGAGGAATTGCGCCGCCGGCCCCTGTCGCAGAGGGTCGTCGGGGTTCTGGGCCGGCTGGTCAGGAATCAGTTGTAGCGCTTCAATCCCGCGTGCAGCCGCAGGATGCGCACGACCTCTGCGACAGTCTCCGGCTTCTCCACGCAGCTATGCCAGTATGGCACGATCTTCTCGGATACAGCTCCGTCCAGATGGGAACTCCTGTACGCCACCACTCCGTCCGAACTCGCTTCGATCGGTCCATCGACGCCTCGATTTCCGATGATCGAATGAAACGGAACCGCGATCGGACGGGCGTTTAGCGCTTTGAAATAGGGATGCAGCGGCGAAAGCGTGTCGATGCTCGTCGATCCCAAATTGCGGAACCGCATCAGTTCCGGGTTCAGAGCGTCCCGATTAAGCGTGGCGATATGCAGCGCCGTGTTGAGCGTGGCGAAGGGGAGCTGTATGAGGCTGTTTGCCAGCCGCCCGATGGAGGTCTGGGCCAGCGCGCTGCCCCGATGTGGCGTGCAAATAAATACGACGCGCCGCACTCCAGGCTGCGGATGGAAATAAAGGGTCTCGATCGAGAGCTTTCGCGCCGCTTTGCCGATCCGAATTTCCTCCAGCGGCTTTCGATAGTAGGCCCGGCGGAAGTCTTCCCCGGAATCGATCGCCATCATTTGCGTCAGTATCCCGCCCATGCTGTGGCCCACGATTACCGTGTTCCGCTCGGCTGCGAACTGGCCGCGGGGATCGTGGAAATCGCGCACTTCGGCCAGCTTCCTCCTAAACCAATAGGCCGACGATGGAACGGCTGGGCCGGTCGGATACGAAAAGCACCAAATCTGCATGCGCTTCGATAGCTCAGGGTCTGATTCGATCGCCGTTGCCAGATTTTCCCAGATGTTCGGCTCCGATGCCAGCCCATGCACGAGAATCACCGGAATCTTTTGCGGGCTGTACGGTTCGACGAGAAAGACTTCCCGCCGCTCGAATGAGTTGCCCGGACGGAAGAATCCGCCGAGCGCAAGCCGGAGAAAATCCTTCTCACGAAAATTGCTCCGTTCCGTTGCCGCGACGTTGGATGCAAGCGGCAGTAGTCGTTTGCCGATCGGGATCGTTCGCACGGCGCGAGGGTCGGCCAGATGCAGCGCGACTCGCCGCGCGTCATTCTCAAAGCCGACCCACGCGGTCGCTGGCACGTACTGCCCTCGCGCAGGGTAGCCGGGATCGCGAATGCCGTTGCGGATTTCCGGCTTGCATCGCGCCAGGACGGGGGCGCCGATTCCCGGCTCGTTGATCAAGCCAGGAGTCGGCGGGTCCGTCGCGAGCTTGATCGAATTGAATCGATCGATATCCCATTCTCCCAAGCCGCGACTTTCCGATCGCACCGAGAGCGTCCCGAAGGCGGTTTGCACCGCTTGCCTCACGCGCACCGCATGGGCCGCCTCGACTATCGCGTCCTTTACGAGCTCCGCGGCGCCCGCATTATATTGCTCGATCGCTTGCGCTGAGACGCCGTGCAACGCCATCGTCGTCCAAGCGCTTCGCGCGCCCTCGATGCGAGCGGACGCTCGCGAATCGACCCGCCCGAAGGCCAGTTTCGGGGCCGATTCCTGCATCGCGCAGCTCACAGCCGAGAGCGCAATCGCGCAGCACGCAATCACCTGGCGCAACGTCGAAGCGCTCATGCGATTGTGCATTGGCCGGCAATTGGGTTCGGTTTCGTGACCATGGATATCGTTCATCGGCAGAGCGCGTAAAACCTTCATGCAGGCGTGGCTTCTTCGCTCGTGGGAAGAGTCGTTTCGAGAGGTTGCTTGCTTTCGAGTTCCTCATCGCAGAACTCTGCTCCCTTTCGATTCTTTTCTTCAATGCCTGAAATCCTTCCGAGCCCCGGCCAGCGCTGGGTAAGCGACACCGAGCCCGAGCTGGGCCTCGGCATCATATTAAAAGCCGAGTTTGGAAAGGTCGAGGTGTTCTTCCCGGCGGCAAACGAACAGCGGCTGTATGCTCTCAAAGCTTCCGCGCTTCGCCGCGTCCGATTCAGCGAGGGCGATCACATAAAGCTTCACGATGGCGCCCCGCTTACGGTCGATTCCGTGAAGGACGCGGGGAAGGCCCTCGTTTACGTCTGCGGCGGGCGCGAGGTCAATGAGGCGGAGCTCTCCGATCTCATCAGCTTCAGCACTCCCGCGGAGCGGCTCATGGCGGGGCAGGTGGACGATTTGTACGCCTTCGATCTTCGCGCCGAAGCGCTCCGCCAGCAAAGCCGGATACGCCATTCCCCAGCGCGCGGTTTCGCCGGCGGGCGGATCGATCTCATCCCGCACCAGATTTCGATCGCCTCGGATGTCGCTTCCCGCCTCACACCGCGCGTGCTGCTCGCGGATGAAGTGGGCTTGGGGAAAACGATCGAAGCCTGTCTCATCATGCACCGGCTCCACTTGACCGGGCGTGCGAATCGCATCCTCATTCTCCTTCCGGAAGCGCTCGTCCATCAATGGTTCGTGGAGCTTTTCCGCCGATTCAATCTGCTCTTCAGCATCTTCGACGAAGAGAGATGCGGCGCCATCGAGTCGAATAGTTCCGAAGGTAATCCCTTCCTCGACAGCCAGACTGTCCTTTGCGATGTGATGTTCCTCGCGGGCAATCCGGCCCGAGCCGCGCAGGCGGTGGCCGCCGGGTGGGATCTCCTGATCGTCGATGAGGCGCATCATCTCGAGTGGAGCGCTGCCGCCCCCAGCCCGCAGTATGCGGTCGTGGATGCGCTCGCAAAGCAGGCGTCGGGTGTGCTCCTCCTCACGGCCACTCCGCAGCAGCTAGGCCCGGAAGGCCATTTTGCGCGTCTCCGCCTGCTCGACCCCGACCGCTACAGCTCGCTCGATCTCTTTCTAAAGGAATCCGAGCAATACGAGCGGACCGCCAAAGCGCTCGAACGCGTCATCGATGGCAAGCCGCTGCGCCCGGCCGATCAAAAGCTTTTCGCGGAGCATTCTCCGCGCATCCGCGCTTCGTGCGAAGCGCTGCTGGCCGGGAAAGAAGAGGCGCGCCAGCGGCTCGTATCCGAACTGATCGACAGTTTCGGCACAGGGCGCGTGCTCTTTAGAAATATGCGGACGGCGCTCACTGGGTTTCCGGAGCGCAAGGCCATTCTTGTCCCCTTAAGCGGAGACGGCGAGGAGCAACCAATGCGAGCCAAAGTGAAATGGCTTGTCGGCCTCCTTAAGAAGCTTCGCGACGAGAAGATCCTGCTGATCTGTCATTCGCGCGAAGTCGCCGAGACGCTGCTTTTGCAGGTGCAGCAGGAGATCAACGTGCCTGCCGGCGTGTTTCACGAAGGCCTCACGCTTTTGCAGCGCGACCGCAATGCCGCCTGGTTTGCCGAGCCGGAGGGGGCTCGGATTCTCTTTTGCTCGGAAATCGGCAGCGAAGGCCGGAATTTTCAATTTGCCCATCATCTGGCCCTCTTCGATTTGCCCGCCGATCCGGAGGTGCTCGAGCAGCGCATCGGCAGGCTCGACCGCATCGGGCAGACTGCCACGATCCGCATTTACGTGCCTTACATCAAAGGGAGCCAATCGGAAGTGCTCGCGAAGCTCTACCAGGAGGGGCTGGATGCATTTGAGCAAAATCTCCACGGCGCGAGCGAGATGGCCGCCGCTCTGAAGCCCATTTTGCGCAGCGCCGATCCGGCTCCGCTGCTTGCAGACCTGGATAAGCATCTCGCATCCGCACGCGCTCTGCGCGCGGAAATCACAGGGCGGCTCAAGCGCGGGCACGATCGGCTTCTCGCCATGGCCTCGTGCCGCCCGGAGCGCGCGGAAAAGATCATCGCAGAGATTCGCGCCGCCGATTCCGACGCTTCGTTCGAGCCGTTCGTCATCCGCCTGCTGGATCGTTTCGGCGTGCAGTGCGACGATCTCGCGCCCCGCACCTATCTGCTGGCGCCCGGCCATCTGCTTGTCGATGCGCTGCCGGGTCTTCCTGCTGAAGGGATGTCGGTCACATTCGATCGCGCCCGCGCTCTCAGCCGCGAAGATCTCGGGTTTCTTACGCTCGATCATCCGCTCGTGCGCGGCAGCCTCGACTTGCTGCTCGGCACGGAAACGGGCAATAGCGCCTTTGGCTTATGGATCGATCCCGCCGGTGAAGCGATCTTTCTGGAGTTGTACGCCGTGGTCGAAGCGCTCGCGCCGGCTGCTCTTCACGTCCACCGGTTTCTGCCGCCGACTCCCATCCGCATCGTCGTGGATCACGCTCTCGTGGATCGCTCGTCGAGCAGTGAATTGGCATCCCTGCCGCTCAAGAAAGGAGATATCTTCCGTTTGCTCGATCGCGGCGCCATTCGAAAGAAGGCGCTTCCGGCGATGCTTGAGAAAGCGAATGCGCTGGCTGAAGCCGAGATGAAGCGCTTTGTCGCCGAAGCAAGCCAGAATCTCGATTCCCAACTTGGCGGCGAACTATCGCGGCTCGAAGAGCTGCGTGAAATCAACGACCACGTCTTACCCGAGGAAATCGCCGTGCTGCGCAAACATTGGACCGATCTCGAGGCGGCCATTCACGCAGCGCGCCTTCGCGTCGATGCGTTGCGCCTCATCTTTCGGACGTCTGCCGAGCCGGAGACGTGATGCGTCCTTCGTCACGCGGGGGCGCGGAGGGATAGGGAGCGGAGGTTAACTTAGCGCAAACTCGAAACAACCCCGCGCGTGGGGCGGGGATGCCTTATTTACTGAAGCGATTCTTGGAATCGGGGCATCGGTAGCCATGAGGGGATTTATCGGCTTTCCGGTGTGTTTTTGGGGAGTAATGAAGGAGGGGAGGAGCGGCGGGCGGGAGGCGCGATGAGGGCTTGCTGGACCCGCGGGGCGGATGCGGCGGTTTTGTTTGGATGTCAAAGAACAGGGATCGGCTGGCTACGCGAGCCGGCCGTTTTTAGGCTAACTATAGGTTGCGCTATAGTTCGCC
>JBBSFI010000067.1:0-23918 GCA_038238905.1 Chthoniobacterales bacterium
AGCCTTCGTTGTGCTTGGAAGGTGGATGCGAAACCAAATCCGAGCCCTTTATGAAAGCGAAGGCTACCGCGTTGAGAACTTGAACACTTGAGGAGAAAGGTGGACCAAACCTCGTTGGCTTTCTCTCGAATGGCCCACAATCAACCATTGATATCCTCGGCCTAGACACGCCTACAAATCTTGACAACGATTGGGCAAAGTTTGATGACGAGGGTAAGGATTGCACCGGCCATGGTCCGCTAAAATCTGTTAGGATGAACGAGTTTGGTTGGAGCACCGAACGCGCTGGGATTAACGTTTGGAAGGGCTGAAAAATACACTTAGGCTTGGACATCCACATGCGGGGTGAATACAATACGAAGGCAGGAATACGCATTCGGTGGCAGACATGTATTCGCCCGGACAATACAAGCGGCATTATACCCGGGTCGAACGATAAGCGAAACGTAACATTCAATGCCACCGGGGGAATATCTGATAAGGCTCGAGTAGGCTATAATATCAACGTAAATGTTGCGTTCTTGAAGTGCGAAGACTGTAAATGGAAAAAAATGCGTTACCAGTCCGACGGTTATATCGACTTTCACATGTCGAGTGGCTACACGTTTAACGACAGTCCGAAATTCCGTGATATGGACTCAAAGGAAGGAAAATGACTTTTCTGAAAAACTTGACGGCTGCTTTTGCGTGCGTCTTACTTGTCACATTGTCGGTATCAGCATGTGTCAGTGCGGTAGATAGAGCTGAATGTGGCGGTTTTAATATGAACCAGATTTATAAAGTCGTTGCATTTTCAATCACAACGGGCGGCCGAGTTCCGCATTGTCCAAAAAATGAGCAAATAGAGATCGGTACGTACATGAGTCGCGGTCTCCTGCGATGCCCTGCTGTCTGGCAATCCGGTGCCGCAGCGGATTCCATTACTTACTTGGATCTGCAGGGGACGTCCGGATCGGTGGACTTCCATTCAATGGCTAAATATCCAATTGCATACGACTCTTCTCAGTCGAACCACGGCGGCGGAGTATTTGTCCTGACTTTAGACGGTTCACGCTTCTGGGACAGAGAAGCGCGTTGGCTAAAGCGTTTCGCACAGAAGCACCCAGAGATTGGAATTGTCCCGCCTTAAAGAATACCATGAATATCGACTACTTGCAGACTTTTGGGCTTCTCTATGTTACGATGGCGTTAGCTTACTCCTTCCCCGCGATAATTCTTAGCGGCGTTTCGCTGTCAGGTCTTGCGGGCGTAAAAGTTGCGGCCATCGGCATTTAGCCAAAAGCCGCGAGGAAGTTGAGGCAATATTGCAATCTGCGCGAGACGCGTGCTCTCCGGAGGACTTGAGTCCTGACCTGTGAAGTCTTGCGGTCAACTCGGGTGAGACCTCTTCAGAGCAGTCCTCGTCGTCGATCGCGTGCAGGTTGGCTGCGGCGGCTCGTCTTGAAATCTGCGGGGATTGCGGGTGGAGATAGAATCTGCGGACGACCGCTTCACCGAGTCACCGCCTGCGGCACGAGCCGGCCTGTTTTATCCTCTCCGTGGTGGCCTTCCTCGTGGTACTCGGCGTCGCTGTTGACGTTCCATAGGTCGAACGACTCGCCTTCGATGTTTTTGGCAGCGAGCACGGCGGTCATCATGGAGTGATCCTGGTTGTTGTACTTGTGCATGCCGTTGCGTCCGACGGGCTGGATGTTGGTGAACGGTTTCAGGGCGGCGCGGATGGCATCGACGTCCTGCTGATAGCCGGGGCCATAGACAGGGTAGGCTTTGTCGATGCGGACGACGCATCCGTCGAAGACGTCCTCTTCGCGGACGAGGCCGAGCTGGGCGAGTTCGCGTTTGCCGAGTGCAATCAAATCGGCGTCGGGCATGCTCCAGAGTTGGTCGCCTTCGAAGCAGAAGTATTCGAGGCCCAGGCAGGTGGTATTTTGATCGGGGACCATCTCGGGGCTCCAGTTGTTGAAGTTTTGGATGCGGCCGAGTTTCACGGCGGGATCGTGCACGTAGATCCAATTATCGGGGAACACATTCGTGCGCCGAATCATGAGGGCCACTGTGAGGAAGTCGCGGTATAGCAGACGATTTGCGGCGGCTCGCGCTTCATCCGGAAGCGGTGGTTGAAAGGCGAGCACCGTATCGCGCAGCGGCATCGACACGACAAACTGATCGCCTGGGTATGAATGCGCGGCGCCGGAGGCGTCCCGCGTCGCGATAGCCGTCACGCGGGTTCCGTCGTGCTGGATCGCCGTCACTTCTTCCGCCATCCGGAGCACGCCGCCCGCTTTCGCGAGGTCGTCGCGATACTTCTCCCACATCTGCCCAGGGCCAAATCGCGGGTACTCGAAGGAATCGATGAGCGTCTTGATCGTCTGCTGCTCGCCGCTCTTTTTGGCCGGCATGAGTGCGTTCCAGACGGCTTTGAATAGTGAGAGGCCTTTAATCCGTTGCGCAGCCCAATCGGCGCTGATCTCTTCGCAAGGCATCCCCCACACTTTCTCGGTGTATGTCTTAAAAAAGATATTGAAGAGGCGCGCGCCGAAGCGGTTCGTCACCCAATCGCGGAACGATTTCTCTTCCGGCGCGGGGCGCACCTTCACCTTGAGATAACTGAGGACACAGGCGATGCTTTCGAAGATCCCCAGATTGGAGAGCGCATTGAACGCCTTCAACGGGTAATCGAAAAAGCGCCCGCGATAAAAGATGCGCGACAGCCGGCGGACGGAGATGAATTCATTGCCAAGCCGCTCCTTCCAGCGACGCGTGATCTCGGCGCTCTTGGAGAAGAAGCGATGCCCGCCGATGTCGAAGCGGTATCCTTTATAACAAACCGTCCGTGAAATGCCGCCGACATACGTCGGATCGCGCTCCAGCACGGTCACGCGATGTCCGTGCTCGGCGAGCTCGACGGCGGCGGTGAGACCGGCGGGGCCGGCTCCGATGACGACGATCGTTTTGGGGGAAGCCGCGGGCGGTTGTAGCATCGAGGGAAGTGGGAAATCGGACACTGAGTTAATGGGAAATGTGCGGGGTCGGATCGGCGAAATTGGGACGATACCCGAGTTCATGCGCGCGCGCCCAAAAGAGCGCGAGCCGCTGACCGGCGGGCTGGCTCGCCGAAGGGGTGAAGAGATGTCTGCCGGGATCCAAGGCGCGCGGTCCATCGAGCGGCAAGCCATCCAGATCGCCCCGCACCCGGCCGGTATCCGCTACAATCGTGTATCGCTCCGGAATCGCCACGTCGAACGCGATCGATCCGTTCTCCGGCGTAGGCAGCGCCGCGCCGAGCACGCTCACATAGCCTGTCGAGATGTAATGCGCATCGACGAAATCCTGATCGCGCGGAGTGAGCCAGCTTTGATGCAGCACGGCGGTGCGGGTCTCGATGAGCCGTTCAATCACGTTATCCTCGATCAAGCCGAGATCGATCCGCTTCTCGGTGAGGATTTCCAAGACGTAATAAAAGGCTCGCCTGCGAAAGATCGTCTCGCCTTTCGCGTCCATGATCCAATCGTCGGGATGCGTGAGTTTCAGCACATCGGCCACGCGATGGACCTCGCCCGAGGTGTGATTTTCAAAGGGATTTTCCAGCGCCAGCCGCGACCACCACCCAGCGCCCGGGAGGCCGAGGCCGATCCGGAGGAGGCCAAATGCGCAGACCGCGACCAGCGGGGCGAGCCGCAGGGGAGGGGAGCCGAAGCGCCTACCGAGCCAATCGCCGCATGCGACCGCGACGGGGGCGGCGCAGGCCGCAAAGAGCGGATCGAAAGGCATGCAATCTTGAAAAGTGATCATCGGCCAGAAGCCTTCCAGCGCCAGATAGAAGATACCTGCGGAGAGCACCAGAAAGGTGCGCCGATTGGCGGTCATCCGATCGCGCGTGACTTTCCAGATGCACCAGATTGCGGCGGCCATCGAGCAGAGCGCGGCGATCGCTTCGCGTCTTCCGCGCAGATGGAGATGCATTCCCGGAAGCTTGTTGTGATCGATCACGCAATATTTCAGCGCGCGAAGCGCGTCGTGGCGCGCCGCAAAGTAGGCGAGCAGGATCGCCGGTACGATGCAAAACCCGGCGAGGAAGGCCCACGAAGAGCGCGCCACCTTGATGACGGCCCGCCGATTACCGATGCGCGCCTGGATGCAGGCGAGGACGCCTGCGCCGAGCGCCAGCGACACCAGCATGAGCGTCGTCTTCATCGAAGTGCTCATCGCCGCGCCAAATGTGAGGCCGGCGAAAAAAAGCCGCCGCGCCGTCAGCGGTCCGTCGACCAGGATCGCGAGTCCCGCAATCCAAAAGAGCGTCCAGAGCACATCCGTGCGGAACTCGATCATCTTGAGAAAGAAGCTCGTGTGGAGCATGAGGCTCGGCCAGACGGAAGCGAAGACCACCGCCCAGAGGGCGGTGCGCTTGCTGAACATGCTGGCGCAGAGCTTGTACAGCAGCACAAGCGTCGCGATCGTGAGAGGCAGCATGGCGAAGCGCATCGGGAAAAGCGCGTCCGCCCGCTCGCCCACGAACGCCAGCACCGGCGCGAGCAGGATGTCGAAGAGCGGCGTGTGATTGTCGAAGAGATCGCGGTATTGCACGAGCCCCTTCGTCCAGCCCCAGACCACATGCAGATGCTGCGACTCGTCGGAATTGAAGCGGTAGCGGTAGGTGTAAACGCACCGAAGAGCCAGCGCGAGAGAGAGGATCACCCACGCGGCGATCTGATCGGCGAGCGGGATTCGACTGCAAGTGTCGGAGCCGGCATGGGCGGGACTCGTTGCGGCGGGGATGGGCTGCGCGCCAGCTTCGATCACGCGGATGCTTGCCGTGCAATCCGCGCGGAGCGGTTGTCATGCGGCGTTTGAAGTTTCTGCTGGGCCATTCGCGAACGAACCTGTTTCGGAAAAGGAATGCGAGTGAAAAGTTTTGAAGGGTGCCGCTATTCGATCCGGAAGCTGCACTCGATCGGTTCCACGGGATTCGCCGGGGCGCCGCCCGCGTCCGCCGCCTGAGTGATCGTAATATGCGCGGTGTAGAGGGCCGGCTTCAGTGCGCCCAGATTGAGAGCCACCGCAGGCCGCACGAGCTTCGCTGCAGCGCCCGTGGCGGTATTGGAGGACAGCGCGCATACGAGGTTCAGCGTGCTTCCCTCGAGCCGCGCTTCTTTGAGCGAAAGCGATGCAGAGTCGGCGAGCTGATCCGGCCCGCTGATGTAAAGCGTCACCAGATCGCTCTGTCGGGAGTGCTCCGTCTTCGGGCCAACGGTGAAGGCGCCGCGCCAGACGCTCGATTGCGATTGCTCAGCGAAAGGGTCGGGCCGCTTCTTCGCCTCCGCGCGCAATGGCGGGATCTCAATCCGGTCGTCGTCCGCAAGCATCGTAGCCTCTTCGCTGAGCACGAGCGGCCAATCGTCGGCGATCTCGATTGCCGCGAAGTCCGCGATCCGCACGCTCTTTTCCGAAGAGGCGAGCTTTGCCTTTGCGTTCTTCATGAATTTTTCGGGCCAGGGGAAGATCGCATTGCCGAGGTCATACGCGCTAAAGCCGGGGGCAATCCGCTGCATTTTGTCCGCGTCGATTTGTACGGAGATGCGCCGCCGCATCTGGCCGATGTTGCAAATGGTCCACAGCTTTCCCGATGCCGCATCGAGCGCGCCTTCAATCCAGGAGACGTTTCCGATGCCCGCGAATCGCCGCAGGAGTGACCCGCTTTTAGGATCACGCTCAGCGTACTGGATCGCAATGGATGCGCCGTCGGGAAGGCTCGGATCGAGGAGCGGAAACTGAATGGCGCTCCCGCCCTGCTCCGCCCGGGATCGAATCGCCAACGACGCGCCTTCCCAGGCATAGATCAACTCGGACGAATGACCTGCCCCGTAGTGGATGAACGAGCCGACCCGGCTGCCGTCCCAGCCGGGATCGACGATATCCGCGATGGCAAGTTGCAGGCGATCACCGCGCGCATCATACTTGTAGATGGCGTATGCGTTGCCACGCCGTCCGTTTTCTTTATGGACGGCGATTTCCGGAACGGCATCGCCATTCAATTCCATGAATTCCAGGAACCGTCCGTCTTTGGAGACGCTCGGGAGATTGGGAGCCGCATCAAAGAAGGAGCGCAGTTCCCAGTTCGTATTCTTCAGCCGGTAAAAGGCGGCGGCCACGAGCGCATTTCCCGCCGGATTTGAAAAAGCCACTACGGCCACATCGCCATTCCCGAAGAGATTTCCCTCGAAAATATGCGCGTGCAGCTTGTCCTGATCGCCAGCTTTATGCGGCGCGGGCCAAGCGAGATGCACGAACGCGTCAGCAGCGGGATCGGAAACCGGTGTGACAAAGTCATGCAAGATCCAGGGCTTCCCCGCGACCTTCTGTTGCTCGTGCCGCTCCTTTCCGTGGCCTTCGGATTCATCGAGCGTTTGCTTATCCCGCACGTACGGCACCACGAGCACATCGCGCTCATTGAGCCGGTATCCCTCGAGTTCCTGCTTCGGGGTCTCGTACAGGGCCATCGCGCCGGTCGGCAGCGCCACATCGCCGCCGTCCGCATCGTCCGCCGCCGGAGCGGGCGGTTGGCGCTTTTCGATCATCGGCTCGACCGTCTTGCGTGTCATGCCGGGCTCGAGCATAGGCCAGTCGGCGGGATCGGCGCAGAGCGCGACAGGCGTCAAGATCGAGAGGCAGGCGAGGCTCAGAGGCAGGATGCGCATACAAGTCAATACGGGGCGCGCGGCGAAATCTTTCGCTTCCCGTTGCGAGCGGTCCCTTTTGCCGGCTGTTGCGGGCTTCTGAAACCGGCGAGCACCGATCGGATGACCTTCACGAGGCGCTCCTCGGAGGTCTCGCGCATCGTCGCCACATTCACGAGCGGGTGAAGGAAGAGCGCTGTCGCATCGTTCAGAGTCGATGCCGCCGCCTCCGGTTCGATGCCAGTGAACTCGCCGGTGTCGATCCCCTCGAGCAAAAGCTGCGAAAAGACGGCGCCAATCCGTGCGATCCGGCGCGCAATGGCATCCGGTCGCAGCGAGATGATCTGCAGGAAGCTCTCGTACATGCCAGCGTCCGACTCGATCTTTTGCCGCCGCCGCCGGTAGATCTCGACGGCAACGCCCTCGATCCGCTCCGCAGCCGCGCCGGGCATGCGTGTGATGGGCTGGAGCAGCGCCTCGACGCGGGCGAGCCACTCATCCACGATCGCGTCGAGGATCTCCCGCTTGCTTCCAAAGTAGCGATAGACATTGGCATGCGACATCCCGAGCGATTTGGCGACATCGACGATCGTCATCTTCGAGAGGCCAAAACGGCTGAGATGCTCGCGTGCGGTGTCGAGGATCAATTGCCTGGTGTCGTCGGGAGTGGAGATCTGCATGGCGCAGTGCGAAATGAAAGGCGGTTGCGCTGCACGATACTTACAGCTTACATTTCGCGCAACTTGTAACTGCTCCGCGCGTTTACTCTCTTATACCTATGCAGCGAGATTCCGGAAATCTGCTTCCTTCCGCCCCCGATGGCGCCGCCCACGCCGCCTTGGAGAACCACGAAGCCGCGCGCCCGGTCCGTGAGCTGCGCTCCCCCTCCTGGCAGGCGCGCGGAAATCGCGGATCCGCTCCCCGGAAATCCCATCCGGTTCGCACGACGATCATCGTGATCGCCGCGGTGGCGCTCGTCGTCGCCGGGTATATGCGCATCATGCAGACGCGGAAGGCGGCCGCCGAAAAACAAGCCGGCCCGCCACGAGGCGGATTTGCGGTCCCGATCGTGGCGGGAACCGTCGAGCAAAAGGATGTGCCGATCTACCTCGACGGACTCGGGACGGTGCAGGCTCTGAATACAGCGGCCGTGCGATCGAGGGTCGATGGCGAGATTCTGAAGATCGCCTTCACCGAGGGGCAGGATGTGAAGCAAGGCGATGTCCTGGCGCAGATCGATCCGGCGCCATACAAGGCGGTGCTCGACCAGGCGCTCGCGAGGCAGCGCACGGACCAGGCGAAGCTCGAGAGCGACAAGCTCGATCTGAAGCGGTACGCGGATCTCCTCAAGAAGACGGCGATCGCCCAGCAGCAGGTTGACCAGCAGACGGCGCTCGTGGCGCAGGATGTCGCGACCGTGCAGAACGACGCGGGGGCGGTGGAGGCGGCTCGCGTGAATGTGGACTACTGCACCATTGCCTCGCCATTCGATGGGCGCACTGGCATCCGCCAGATCGATATCGGAAACATCGTTCACGCCACCGATGCGACCGGCATCGTAGTGATCTCGCAACTGAAGCCGATCTCGGTTATTTTTACATTGCCCGAGCAGATGCTGAAGCAGATCCACAAGGAGCAGGAGGAGACGCCGGAATTGGGCGTGCTCGCTGTCGCACGCGATAACAAAACGGTATTCGACACCGGAAAGCTCATGGTGATCGATAACCAGATCGATATCACAACTGGCACGATCAAACTCAAGGCTGAGTTTCCCAACGAGCATCTCCAGCTCTGGCCTGGTGAGTTTGTCAATGCGCGCCTGCTGCTCAGCACACGCAAAGCGGGCGTGGTCGTCCCGGCGGCAGTGATCCAGCGCGGACCGGATTCCTCCTTTGCCTATGTGATCGAGGGCGATGATGCGACCGGTATGAAGGCCGAGATGCGGACGGTGAAGGTCGGCCAGATCGAACAAGGTGAGGCGCTTGTCGAAGAGGGACTCAAGCCAGGGGAGAGAGTCGTCGTGGATGGGCAGTACAAGCTCCAGCCTGGTTCTGCGGTGAAGAGCGTGGAGCCGGCGGCGCCTGGCGGCGGGCCTGGTCGCGGCGGCAAGCCTGGCGGGGGATCTGGCAAGCCCGGAGCAGGCGCGGCAGGCGGCAGTCACTAATATCACCACTTCGGCGCGTGAATATCTCCGAACTATTCATCAGGCGGCCCATCGCGACCGCGCTGTTGATGGCAGGGGTCATCCTGGTTGGAATGCTCGGCTATTTCCTGCTGCCGATCTCCGCGCTGCCCGCCGTCGATTTTCCGACGATTCAAGTCGTCGCAAACTATCCCGGCGCCAGCCCGGATGTGATGGTGTCATCGGTCACGACGCCGCTGGAGCGCTACTTCGGGCAGATCAGCGGCTTGCAGAGCATGAACTCGGTGAGTTCATTTGGAAACACATCGATCGTGCTGCAATTTACGCTGGATCGCGATATCGACGCGGCGGCGCAGGATGTGCAGGCGGCTATCAATGCGACCGGAGGCGTGCTCCCGAAGGCGATGCCAAACCCGCCGACTTACTCGAAGGTAAATCCGGCGGACACTCCCATTCTCACGCTAGCGCTCACTTCCGATTCGCTGCGGCTCGAGAAGGTGAATGATCTCGCCGATACGATCCTTGCGCAAAAGTTAAGCGAAGTGACGGGCGTCGGGCTTGTCTCGATCGAGGGGAATCAAAAGCCGGCTGTGCGGGTTCAGCTCAATCCTCCGGCGCTGGCATCGATCGGGCTGAGTTTCGAGGAAGTGCGGACGCAATTGGCGGCAAGCAACGTCAACCAGCCCAAGGGCAGTTTCGACGGTTCGCGCCAGTCGTATGCCATCGGGACGAACGATCAGATCTTCTCGGCAGACGAATATGCGAAGGTCGTTGTCGCCTATCGAAACGGAGCGCCGGTGCGGTTGGGCGATGTCGGTTCGGTCATCGATAACGTCGAGAATGTGCGACTCGCCAGCGCGGTAAATGGCAGACCGTCGGTGGTGGTGGACGTGCAGCGGCAACCCGGAGCGAATATCATCGAGACAGCCGATCGGGTGAAGGCGCTGCTGCCCAAGCTCAGCGCGTCGCTGCCGCAATCTGTGAAGCTTTCGATCCTCTCCGATCGCACTGAGACGATTCGCGCGTCGGTCGCCGATGTGCAATTCACGCTCTTGCTTACGATCGGGCTGGTAGTCATGGTCATCTTTGTCTTTCTGCGCAAGTTTTGGGCGACGGTGATTCCGAGTGTCGCTTTGCCGCTGGCGATTGTCGGCACGTTTGGCGTTATGAAGCTTGCGGGATTCAGCCTCGACAATCTCTCTCTCATGGCGTTGACGATCGCGACGGGATTTGTCGTGGATGACGCGATCGTGATGATCGAAAACATTGTCCGATTCATCGAGATGGGCGATCCGCCGATGGAAGCGGCTTTAAAGGGCGCGAAGCAGATCGGATTTACTGTGATCTCGCTGAGTGTCTCGCTGATTGCGGTGTTTATCCCGCTGCTGTTCATGACTGGCATCGTGGGCCGGCTCTTCCGAGAGTTTGCCATCACGCTCAGCGTTGCCGTTGCGGTTTCAGCCATCGTCTCCCTCACACTGACTCCGATGATGTGCGCCCGCTTGTTGAAAGCGGAGAAGGACGAGAAACATGGGCGGCTCTACATGGCCACAGAGCGGATGTTCGACGCGATGCTGCATGCCTACGACGCCGGTCTGAAGTGGGTGCTCCGGCATCAATTTTTCACATTGATGGTGGCGGTCGCCACCCTGGTCGGCACGATCTGGCTGTATATCATCATCCCGAAAGGCCTATTGCCGCAGCAGGATACTGGCATGATCATAGGCATCACCGACGCGTCGCAGTCGATCTCCTTTGCATCGATGTTGGAGAAGCAGCGCCAGATCGCCGAAATTGCGAAGCGTGATCCGGACGTAGCAAGCGTGGCGTCCATCGTGGGCGCCGGGACCGTGAATGCAACCGTCAATACGGGCCGGATGTATATTGTGTTGAAGCCGCGCGATAAGCGCAACGCCAGCGCGACGGAGATTGTGAATCGCCTGCGCTATGCGACAAAGTCCGTTGAAGGGATCGATCTGTATATGCAGGCGGTGCAGGATGTGCAGATCGACAGCCGAGTTAGCCGCACCCAATATCAATATACTCTGGAGGATGCCGATGAATCGGAGCTGGCCGAGTGGGCGCCAAAGCTTCTTGCGAAGATGAAAGGGCTGCCCGAACTCTCCGATGCCGCTTCCGACCAGCAATCGGGCGGACTCCAGATCACGGTCGATGTGGATCGGCAGCGAGCGGCGCGGTACAATATTTTGACGCAGGCGATCGACGACACTCTATACGATGCCTTTGGGCAGCGGCAGGTGTCGATTATCTTTACGCAATTGAACCAGTACCGCGTCATTCTCGAAGCCGAGCCGCGCTTTCAGCTTACGCCCGATGCGTTGAAAGACCTCTACGTAAAGTCGAGCACGGGCCAACTCGTGCCGCTAAAAACATTCTCAAAATTGCGGACTGTTACGGCGCCGCTCGCCGTCGTACACGAGGGGCAGTTCCCAGCGGTCACGCTCTCGTTCAATCTGAAGTCGGGCAGCTCGCTCGGCGATGCGATAGCGGCCGTCCGCAATGCGCAGCAGCAGATTGGGCTGCCCGACACGATCGCCACCAGCTTTTCCGGGAGCGCGGCGGAATTCAATTCATCGCTCAAGAGCGAGCCGTTCCTTATCCTGGCGGCGATTATCGTTATTTATATCGTGCTCGGTGTCCTGTATGAAAGTTATATTCATCCGATTACGATTCTTTCCAGCCTCCCTTCGGCTGGAGTCGGAGCGCTGCTCGCACTGATCATTTGCCACACGGATTTGTCGCTCATAGCGCTCATCGGCATCATCCTGCTCATCGGCATCGTGAAGAAGAATGCGATCATGATGATCGATTTTGCGCTGGAGGCCGAGCGGGAGCACGGGATGAGCTCGGAGGAGTCGATCTATCAGGCGTGTCTTTTGCGGTTTCGGCCCATCATGATGACTACCATGTCGGCGCTGCTCGGCGCTTTGCCGCTGGCCCTTGAGAACGGGACTGGCTCGGAATTGCGCAGGCCGCTCGGGATTTCGATCGTTGGCGGATTGCTAGTCTCCCAGTTTATCACGCTTTATACCACGCCGGTCATATACCTGTACCTCGACCGCTTTGGCGCCTGGCTCCGGCGCAAGCGTGAAGGGGCTGGGCTGCCAGGCGTGCGTTCCCTTGGGGAGGACGAGGAGCTTGCCGCGGCGGCAAATGCGTCTCTGACGGTTCATTAACGTGAATATTTCCGAGCCATTTATTCGCAGGCCCGTGGCGATCTCGCTGCTTACTGCGGGTCTCTTTGCCATCGGAATGGTTGCCTATTACTATCTGCCGGTCGCGCCGATTCCGCATGTCGATTTTCCGATGATCTCGGTGAATGCCTCGCTCCCGGGGGCCGATCCGCAGACGGTGGCCTCCTCGCTTGCGGCTCCGCTGGAGCGCCGTTTTAGCCAGATATCGGGCGTGACGGAGCTTACATCGTCCAGCACGCTTGGAGGCACCTCGATCAACATTCAGTTCGATCTAAATAGGAAGGTCGATGCCGCCGCGCGCGACGTCCAGGCAGCCATCAGCGCAGCAGCTCCGGAATTGCCAATCAATCTGCCAAACCCGCCGACTTATCGGAAGGTCAATCCCGCGGATGCGCCGATCCTTGTGCTTTCGATGACTTCCGACAGCCGGGAGCCGAGTTCGGTCTTCGAATTTGGCGATGAGATTCTTGGACAGCGACTCAGCCAGGTCAAGGGGGTGAGCCAAGTGATCATTAGCGGCGGCGAGAAGTCCGCAGTTCGCGTGCAGGTGAATCCCGCGGCGCTTGCCTCGACAGGGTTGGGCCTGGAGGATATCCGGACTTTTCTAGGCAGCGTCAATGTGGATCAGGCGAAGGGGAGCATCGATGGCTCCGAATCGAGTGTTGCGATCGATAGCAACGATCAACTGCTCAAGGCCGCGGATTATCAAGACTTGATCGTATCACAGCCGAATGGGATCCCGATTACGCTGAGTTCCATCGGAAAGGTGCTAGAAGGAACGGAAAACACGCGGCTCGCTGGCGCCGCGGGCTTTTCGGACTGGGGCGCATCGAAGCGCGCGGTCCTGGTGATTGTCTTCAAACAGTCCGATGCCAACGTGATCGATACCGTGAATCGTATACGCCGTGTGCTTCCGCAGACAGAACGATGGATTCCGCCCGACGTTAAAATTCGCATCCTCAGCGACCGGACGCAGACGATCCGCGCCTCGGTCGAGGAGGTTCAGTTCTCGCTCCTGCTCAGCGTTGCCCTGGTCGTGATGGTCATCTTCGTGTTTCTGCGTCGTTTTTGGCCTACTTTTATCGCCAGCATCACGGTGCCGCTCGCCATTTCGGGGACGTTCGGTGTAATGTATATCTGCCATTATACGATCGATAACTTGTCGCTGATGGCGGTCACGATTTCGGTGGGATTTGTCGTGGACGATGCAATCGTTGTGATCGAGAACGTCTATCGCTTTATTGAGAAGGGCGACACGGCCCTCGTGGCGGCGTCTAAAGGCGCCCGACAGATCGGATTTACGGTCGTTTCGATGAGTCTTTCTCTCGTCGCGGTCTTTATCCCGCTGCTCTTCATGGGCGGGCTGGTCGGCAGGCTGTTCCATGAGTTCGCGGTCACATTAAGCGCTGCGATTCTGGTTTCCGGCGTGGTCTCGCTTACGCTTACTCCGATGTTGTGCTCGCGCTTCCTGAAGGCGGAATCGGAGTACCAAAACAAAGGATGGTTTTACCGCGCCTCCGAGCGCTTCTTCGAATGGATGCTGTCGGGTTACGATCGCGGCTTGCGATGGGTGCTTCGCCATCAAGGAATCATGCTGCTCGTGGCATTGGTGACCGTCGTGTTTACCATTTGGTCATATCGGATCGTGCCGAAAGGTTTTTTCCCGCAGCAGGACACCGGACTGATGATGGGGACCACGGAAGGCGCGCAGGATATATCGTTCCAATCGATGAAGGCGCTGCAGGATAAAATGGCCGCGATCGTGCTGGCCGATCCGGGCGTGGATACGATCGGGTCGTTTTTGGGATCGAGCAATGGCGGCTCGGTGGCGAATAACGGCCGTTTGTACATCGCGCTCAAGCCGTTGTCAGAACGTAAGGTGCATGCGGAGGAAATCATTCAGCGGCTTCGCAAGCAGACATCGCAGGCGCCCGGCATTTCTCTTTTTCTGACAGCGAATCAGGATATCCGGGTCGGCGGGCGCGGCTCGAAGGCCCAATATCAATACGCGCTGCAATCGGGCAATCTGGAAGAGCTCAACGAGTACGCGCCAAAGCTCGTGCGAGCATTGAGGCAGTATCCGCAGCTAAAAGATGTCACCAGCGATCAGCAGACCAGCGGACTGCGAACCAACGTGGTTGTCGATCGCGACGCCGCTTCGCGGCTCGGAATATCGCCCGTGCTTATCGATAACACTTTATACGATGCATTCGGTCAGCGCCAGGTTTCGACGATCTATCAACGCTACAATCAACATCACGTCATCCTGGAGATCGATCCTACTTTCCAGCGGAGCCCGGCTTCCCTCGAAAAGATCTATGTGAAGACCGCGACCGGAAAGCAGATCCCGTTGAGCGCGGTCGCGCGCTTCTCGACATCCAACGCATTCCTCTCGGTGAATCATCAGGGTCAATTTCCGGCGGTGACCATCTCATTCAACCTCGCACCCGGAGTTTCTCTGGGAGACGCAACGCCGCTCGTGGAGAAGGCGATTCAGGAGATCAAGCTTCCGACGGATGTGCTAGGCAGCTTCCAGGGAACGGCGCAGGTCTTCAAAGCCTCGCTCTCCTCCATGCCTGTGCTGCTGGGCGCCGCTCTCATCGCTGTCTATATTGTTCTCGGCATACTCTATGAGAGTCTGATTCATCCCATCACGATCCTCTCGACGCTTCCCTCCGCGGGATTGGGAGCGCTCATCGCGCTCATGATATGCGGCGACGATCTTTCGATGGTCTCGTTTATCGGCATCATCCTGTTGATCGGGATCGTAAAGAAGAACGCGATCCTTATGATCGACTTTGCATTGGAAGCGGAGCGGGAGGAAGGTGTGACGCCCGAGGAGGCAATCTATCAAGCCTGTGTGATCCGGTTTCGCCCGATTATGATGACCACGCTGGCAGCGCTTTTTGGCGCCGTGCCGCTGGCGATCGGGATGGGCACCGGCTCGGAACTGCGCAAGCCGCTCGGTGTCGCCATCGTCGGCGGGCTGGTCGTCTCGCAAATCCTGACGCTTTTCACGACGCCCGTCATCTACCTTGCTTTCGAGCATATGAAGGTCGCCTTCGCGCGGTGGAAGGGACGGGGGGCCATTGCGGGGCCTGAGCCGGTTGTGGCGGTGGGGTAGAGGGGGCGGGGCGGGAGGGTCACGCGGAGGCGGCTCGCCCGCCAACCGACCCCCGCTATTCCCAACCTCCTCCTCGGCGGGGATCGCGGAGGGGGGGGGCGGTTTGGTTGCCGTGAGGTGGACGCGCGTTGCTGGGGTCACGCGAAGACATACAAGCCGCGATGGGAGCGGGTTGCAGTTTCGTGGCGCGCGCCCTTTGGGTTATTCAAAACGCTGCGAACTATATAACCTTTTCCGGTGTGAACTCGGCCCGCACGGCTTCGGCGGCGATGTGGAGAGACTCGACGTCGGTCACGGAAAAGCATGGGGTTCCCTTGCGCGTTCTGTTCAGGAGGCCGGCGAGCACTGCGCCCGGGCCGAGTTCGATGAAGAGGTCGCACTTCAGTTCGTCAACGAGGTACTCGATGCTGTCTGTCCAGCGCACAGTGCCTGTGACTTGATCCTGGAGCGCCTGCCGGATTTCTTCCGGTTCGCTAACAGGCCGGGCATCGACGTTGCAGATGACCGGGAAGCGCGGCGTGCGGAGCGGGATCTTCTGGAGGACGTCGCCCAGGCGCGAAAATGCGGAATTCATGAGGCGGGAATGGTATGCGCCTCCGACGTTCAGCAGCTTTGCCATGCGAATACCGTGCTCTTTTGCTAGGGAAACGCCGAGGGCGACTTTGCTCGATTCGCCGGAGATTACGATTTGACCCGGGCTGTTGAGATTGGCGACATCGACGTCGCACTCCGCGGCGAGGGCG
This sequence comes from Chthoniobacterales bacterium, assembly GCA_038238905.1. Lineage (GTDB taxonomy): Bacteria > Verrucomicrobiota > Verrucomicrobiia > Chthoniobacterales > Chthoniobacteraceae > JBBSFI01. Next base: position 15,900 of record JBBSFI010000067.1, read on the forward strand.
CGGACGGCGCTCTCGTCAGCGCCGATCATCGCAGCCATGGATCCAGTGGACTCTTCGCACGCCTCCTGCATGAAGACGCCGCGCTGCGCCACGAGCCGCAGACCGGTCTCGAAATCGAACGTGCCAGCAGCGGTGTGTGCGGTGAACTCACCCAGCGACAATCCGGCCGCCGCGGCGATCGGGAAATCGCCGACGATCTCCCGGAGGGCCGCCATGCAGGCGAGCCCGTGCACATAGAGCGCGGGCTGGCATGTGCGCGTCTCCAGAAGGGTCGCTTCCGGCCCCTCGAAACAGATTTGCGAGAGTGAATAGCCGAGTATTTCATCGGCCTGCCGAAAGATTTCCGCTGCCGCCGGGTATTTGGCGCAGAGATCTTTTCCCATTCCGACGCTTTGCGCTCCCTGGCCTGCGAAGAGAAGTGCGACTTGTTTGCTCATAGATGGATTCCTGCTGGTGAATCGTACGCGCGCCGTTGGCGCGGGGTGTGGATTATCGCCATTTTCCACCCACCCGCAATAGCGATGCGGCGCGCCGCGCCCCGCGCTCCAAAAAATCGGCTCCGTCTTTCATGGCGTCTTCGAGCGAAACAGGGCGATCGATGATCGGCGCGACCGCATCGAAGAGAGCGCCGACGGATTCCTCGTCGGCAACCGAGCCAGCGAAGGCGACCACCGGCTTGCCGTGCCTGCGCGCCATCGCGGCGACTCCCGCGGGGCCCTTTCCTTCTAGAGTCTGCGAATCGATTCGGCCCTCGCCAGTCAAAATCAGATCCGAGCCAGCTACGGCTTCCTCAAGCTTGAGCACCTCGGCTACGAGGTCAAATCCCGACCGCGTGCTGGCGTGACAAAAGCTGAGAAGACCGAATCCGATCCCGCCTGCGGCCCCAGCTCCAGGCGTATCGCGAAAATCGCAACCGAGATCCTGCCGCACGACGTCGGCGACATTTTCCAAGCCAAGCTCCAGCGTCTCGACGGTCTGGGCGCAGGCGCCTTTCTGCGGGGCGAAGACGCGCGCTGTTCCGCGCGGGCCGAGGAGGGGATTGCCCACATCGCATGCGGCGACGATTTCCGGCAATTCCATCGCGTCGTTGCAGCCGATCCTCTCGAGCGCGAGGAAATTACGCGGCTCCGGTGCGATCGGCTCGCCATCGGAGGTGTACGGTGCATAGCCGAGCGCGGCGGCCATGCCCAGGCCGCCATCGGTCGTCGCGCTCCCGCCCAGCCCGAGGAGAATGCGAGCCGCGCCGCGCTCCGCTGCGTGGCGGATGAGCTGGCCCGTGCCGAAGGTATTTGCGCGCAGCGGATCGCGCTCATCCGGCTTCAGCCGCCAGAGGCCCGACGCCTCGCTCATGTCGATGATCGCGAGCTTTGTCGCCGCGACCCATGCGTAGCGCGCCTCGATCTTTCGTCCCAGCGGATCATTTGCATCGAGCGAGACCCATTCTCCTCCCATCGCGCCGCGCAAAGCATCGGCGAAGCCTTCACCGCCATCGGCGATCGGCGCGAGCGTGCAGACCGCATCCGGATATATCGCACGCCAGCCGCGGGCGATCGCTTCGGCGGCTTCGGAAGCCGAGATCGACCCTTTGAATTTATCCGGTGCAATGAGGACGCGCATGAGCGTGCAGCATGCGGGGTGGAAGCGGAAAGTAAAAGGGCGGATTGCGCGCCGTGGCGGAGGGGGTGGGATTCGAACCCACGGAGCCTTTCGGCTCTCCGGTTTTCAAGACCGGCGCGATCGACCGCTCTGCCACCCCTCCATTTTACTGTGGATAAGTGACTTACAGTCGCTTTTCACTTTTGCAAATGTTCGATTAAGTGACCAGGTGAGTTTGTGGCTTTGCCTCCTGAGTAGGCGCAAACAAGCACTTCGATTTGGTTCCGCAGGAGAGCCGCTCCGTCGAGGCGCTCGACCAATCTCGAAGGCATCCGGGTGAGTCCGGATGCGGCTCCGAGCAGGGCGCCCACGACTGCACCCCGGTGGCAGTTATCTCCGCCGACATTAGTGTTTGCGATCACTCCTGCCTCGAAATCCTCCGCATATTTCCACGCGAGAAACAGGGAGGCGGGAAAGGCATCCGCGATGTAGCAGGCCGGGCTGACTCGATGTCCGATTACTACTTCGTCTGGCTCGCGCGACCACTGCTCGGCTTTGCGCTTCGAGAACCAGTCGGCGCCGTGCTCAAAGATGGCTTCGCGCAGGTCGGCGCCTGCAGCTACCTCGCAGAGGATGCGGGTGAGGGCGTCTCCTGCGATGCTCACCTCCTCGCTCCGATGGGTGAGGTTGATGTGTTCGCGGACCGCCCCACGGGCAGCGCTTATATTCGAAGCGAAAAACGCGGTGAGGACGCCCACGTGGGCAAGTCCACCTATATGAATGTCGTTGCCGCCGCATTTTCTCGGCGTCTTGCCAAGTGCGTATGCGGTAAAGAATTTCCGGTGATACTCCTCCACGTAAGTATCGCGGTGTTCTCCCGGCGTCAGCATGAAGTGGATGTAACGCTCCAGATAATCATCCGCGTCGTAGCGACCGTGCGCGATCAGCGATTCGATCAGCACTTTCGCGAGCTGTAGGTTGAGTGTATTTTCGCCGGCGCGGAGGAACTGGTGGTAGTGGATTCCGCGCTGTCCCCAGTATTGCGCCTGATCGTGCAGAATGTCGCCGCGCTCGTTCAGCGGGGTGTATTCCGAACGCCAGAGGATGCTGTCGGCATGCGGGCTTTTCGGCGCAAGGTATTCGCGAACCACGCCGTAGTCGCGGTGCAGTGCGGAGCGGTCGTAAGACCAGTGCACGGGCATCGCGAGGGCGTCGCCGATGAAAGAACCCCATGCGAGACCGGCGAGTGTGTCTTTGTTCATGGAGGTGATGGTTGCTCGGGCTCTCAGTGGCTAAACGCGACGGGGGCGTCCTGCGGACGCATTTCGACTTCGAGCCGATCCATGGAAAAGCAATGCCCGGAGCTTTCGCCCCGGGCTTGCTGTCTTTTCGATCGGTCTGAAACTTTGCGATTACTTGGGCATCAAGACGCTATCGATGACGTGGATGACGCCATTCGTGCCGACGATGTCGGTCTTCAGGACTTTCGCGCCGTTCACCGTCACGCCGCCGTCGGCGACTTTGACGTCGAGTTCACCACCCTGAACGGTCTTCACCATGCCAGTCTTCACATCCGCGGCCATTACTTTGCCAGCGACGACGTGATAGGTCAGGATGGCGGTGAGCTTTGCCTTGTTCTCGGGCTTGAGCAGATCTTCGACGGTTCCCTTCGGCAGCTTTTTAAATGCCGCGTTGGTCGGGGCGAAGATCGTGAACGGGCCGGGGCCGTTCAGCGTGTCCACCAGGCCAGCGGCCTTCACGGCGGCGACGAGGGTCGAGAAGTCGGCGTTGCTTGCGGCAATGGCGACGATGGTTTCGTCCGCGGGCTTTGCCGCGACGTTGTTAATAGCGAGCGGGCTGAGGGACAGCGCCGCGATGGTGAGCGCGAGGATTCGTTTCATAGGTTTATGAGTCTGAGTTAGTTTGCTTGGTTTGTTTGTTTGCACCGTTGTGAACGGTCACTGCTTAACGAAGGCGGCGCTCCGGCGGATACTCGGTATATTTTTCTAAAAGCGCGCTCGTCATGCATCCGCGGGGAGCGGCGAGACGTTTGTGGGTCACAATTTCCCAAGGGCGAAAATCGAGACGTCCAGCGCGCTCGCACACAGGGTGGAAGTCGGTGGCCCGGCGAGTTCGAATCCCGACTGCCGCGCTGGCTCGACGGAAAACTCCGAAACGACAGCGTGCGAGATTCGATAAGGCTGGTGATGCACCCGGCCGCAGTGCAGGACGCCGCTTTGGTCGGTCGAAAAAAGTACGTATCTTTCGATGAGGAAAAAGTCCAGCGACCCAGGCGGTGCGTCGCGCGTGTCGCCGTCGGGCTGCCACGCATACGACGAGAGCGCAGGTGTTCCGCGCCGCTGGGAGTGATAATCGACAAACCCGTCGCGTCGCGTCGCGCGCATCTTGGCGTGGAAATACGGGAGGTGGAAGAACCAGCGCGCGATTGCGACGGCGAGCGGCTGATTGCAATCCAACGAGTAAAACCAGACACCGGGCCGGCCTTCGCGATCGTGGACGTAGGTTCGCACGTTCAGCTCCAGAAACCACGACACCCAAGGCAACTGCGGCAGCCATGCAGGGCGCACGCGCTCCATGAAGAACGGCACGATGCCGAGGTAGGCGGCGCCCTCGAAAGTATCGACGAGCAATGTGGGCGGCAGCGAGGCCTCCACAGCGCTCGCTTCGACTTTCCAATGAAGAAAAAGCAAATCGCTCCAGCGTTGCCGGCCAACGATGGGAGTCGATGGGCGCTTGCGAATCGCCAGTCGCTGGGACATGGCTGGGATGACTGCAGGAACACTCATGCCTGCAAGGGACCACGCTCCATGCTGGTCGCACCGGTGAGCCAAGCGTCCGCGAGACGTCCTACACCCCGTGCTCTCATGCGAAACCCTCGCCGTCCACACCGCATCCAGCCTGGGATCGAAGCCGTCTTCATGCCTTTCATTTAGCAGACGTGTCCGGAGTCTCCGCGTTCATCTGCCGCAGTTTTTCGAGATACGCATTCTTCGGCGCGGGCTTTGCGGGACGCTCTTCCGTCTCGAGCATCTCTTCCACGCGCGCCGGACTTCCGGCGATGAGTGGGCGGATGAGTTCCGCCTCGGGCAGGTTCTTCCAATACTTCTTCGGCATCTCGGCTTGCATGGCTTTCACCTTGAGCCGCGCGGGATTGAAGATGCTGCGGTAGTAGGTGCGCCACAGGCCTTCCAGAGCGTCTTCATCGGGCGCGGCGCTGCGCAGGACGCCCGGCGTGAAGTGCAGCGCGGCGCCGTCCCAGTGCACGCATTCATGCGGTGTGAGGATGGACCAGTCCATCCCGGCGAACCTCTTTTGGAAAAACGACGCAGCCAGTCGCACGATGCGATGCTCAGGCTCGAACCATGCGATGAATTGCTCGCGCCCAGTAGCCTCGTCCGTGCCGACGAGCCGGAAGCGCACGAAGGCATGCATCTTGTGGATATCGCGCCTGACGGCTTTGCACCATTCCTGCACCTGGCGCATCTCGCGATCGGTGGGGATGGAAAGTAGATGCCGCTCGCCGCCGCGCGTGAGCCGCCTGAGCAGGCGATACAGTGCGGCCCAGCGGTGCGGGTCGGTGTGCGCGGCGGCCGTGCGGGCGATGTCGAGAAATGCCGCAGGCACTCTTGGAACAAGGCCGGTCTTCGCGACGGCGATTTCTTCCGCTGCAAAAAGTGCGGCTTCCGCAAGATCGTCGGACCAGAGGATTTCGTCAGGCGTTGCGCCCTGCGTGAGGAGCGTGCGCGCCTGGTCGCGCCATGCTTCGAAGGTCGGCTTGATGAGCACGGTGCGCATGGCTACAACTCGCCGTTACGGACTGATATGAGGTCGTCGGCGGAGGATGGCGGCGACCCGAAGTCCAAATCCATCTGCCGCGGCGGCGGGAGAAATCGCGCGCGCAAGTCATCTCCATCGAGGCCGAGCTGAGTCGGGGTGTGGTCGGCGGCGATGATGAAGGGCAGCACCTTTTTCATCGACACGCGCAGCCGAAGCAGGTCCGCCAGCCGCAGCCGCGTGTAGCGACGCGCGGAGAGTATGCGGTCCACATTGCGCACCCCGAGGCCCGGCACGCGCAGGAGGATTTCGCGCGGTGCGCGGTTCACGTCGGCGGGGAAGGCCGCGCGGTTGCGCAGCGCCCAGGCGAGCTTCGGGTCGAGGGCGAGATCGAGATTCGGCGCCTCGGAGGTGGTCAGTTCGCCGACTTTGAATTCGTAGAAGCGCAGCAGCCAGTCCGCCTGATACAGCCGATGCTCGCGCACCAGCGGCGGAGGCTTGATGGGCAGCAGCTTCGACGGCTCGGGGATCGGACTGAAGCCCGAGTAATACACGCGCCGCAGCCGGTAGGCGCCGTAGAGCACGTCCGCGCGCTGGAGGATGCTCGTGTCGCTCGATGCGTCCGCGCCGACGAGCATCTGCGTGCTTTGCCCCGTGGCAAAGGGCGGCGGCTTCTGCGTATCTGCCTTTCGCGTTTCCGCGCGGCGCTCGTCGATCTTCTCGCGGATGTGACCCATCGCGTCCTGCGTGCGAGCGAGATTTTTTTCCGGTGCGAGGGCATCGAGTCCCGCCTGCGTGGGCAGCTCGATATTGATGCTGATGCGGTCCGCATAGCGCCCAGCCATCTCGATCAGCGCCGATGATGCCTCCGGGATTGTCTTGAGATGAATGTAGCCGCGAAAGTGGTGCACTTCGCGCAGCGTCCGCGCGACGGATATGACCAGCTCCATCGTGTAGTCCGCGCTCTGGATGATGCCGCTGCTGAGGAAGAGCCCCTCGATGTAGTTCCGCTTGTAAAAATCGAGCGTGAGCTTCACCACCTCGTCCGGCGTAAAGCGCGCGCGCCGCACATTGCTCGATCGGCGATTGATGCAGTAGTGGCAGTCGTAAAGGCAAGCATTCGTGAGCAGCACCTTCAGCAGCGAAATGCACCGCCCATCCGGCGCATACGAATGGCAAATACCCGCGCCGCCCGTGGACCCCACGCCCTTGCCGCCTCGCGAATCCTTCCGCGCCGCGCCGCTGCTCGCGCAGGAGGCATCATACTTTGCCGCGTCTGCGAGGATTTCGAGTTTGCTCTGGAGTTCCATGCCGACGCTAGGCCGCAGGCAGTGCCGTGGCGGGTTTTGCCGCGCGTCCTTTGAATCCTGTCACTGCGAGGTCCGATGCACGGAGACCGCGATTCGTGTCCAGACCGAGCATGCGCCAGTGGTGCGCGTGCAGGTCAAACGGCACGCGGATACGTTCGTCGAAATCCGTCGGCCAGACGATGCCGCCGATGTTGCGGAAATCGCGGAAGGTCACATCAACCTCCGCGCCGCGCGTGCTTTCGAGGCCGCTCAGTGTCATGCGCACGCGGCGGAGCAAATCTGCCGCGACGAGCACGCTGAAAGAAGACCCGCCACCGCGGCGAGCAGGAGTCGGAGCGCCGGGTTATTCATGGTGTTCGTCGATGCAGATCATCACTTCGTTCCGGCGCATGAAGGTCGGCGTCCACGGCGGATCGTAGTAGGCAAATGTCGCCGCGCCTTTCCCCTTCAGCTTCTCCGCGTCGAGCCGCGCCTTGAGTTTCTCGATGGCGGACGTCTCGTTTTCCTCCGTGCGACCGCCGTCGAAACGCAGCACCGCGAATCTCGCCGCCTGCACTTTGCCGAGTGTCACGCTCTCACCCGATGGCTTCGGCACGCCTTTGTCCACGGTCTTCACGGGCATGATGAAGCTCATCGTCCTCTTGTCCTTCGACGTGTCGATGAGGACCGGCGCGGTCATCGCGATCTTTTCCTTGGCGTCGTTGCTTCCGGAGATGAAGCGGAACAATTTTCCGAAACCGCCGTTCATCTCCTTTCCCTCCATCTGTGTCGTCGCGACGGTGAGCGTCGGGTAATCGCGGATCTCAAACTTTCCGTCGGTGCGGATGACTTTGTATTCCGGATTCTCTGTCGCGGCCCGTGATGTGGAGACGAGCCAGAACGCTGCGAGAGCGACCAGCAAAAAGATGGCGATGATGAGTGGCATTTTGCGTTTCATGAATTTAGCGAATAGTCCGTGGAAAGTCCGACGTGCTCCCATGCGGCGTGTTCTTTTTCTGCGTCGGCGAATTTCTTGCGCGTCTTGTCGTTCGCGTATTTGCCGAGCGCGAGCCGCAAGGGCGGCGTGTCGGATTCCACGGCAGCGATGATGGCCTCCGCCGCCTTGGCTGGGTCGCCGGGTTGCTTGCCTTCCATCGCTTCGAGGAAGCGCAGGAACTTGCCGCTCGTCCGGTCGTAGTCGGCGATTTGATGCTCCGCGCGCTCCAGCGAGTGGCCGATGAATTCGGTGCGAAACGGGCCGGGTTGCACGATCGTGACTTTGATCCCGAGTGGCCTCAGTTCGGCGGCGAGCGACTCCGAGAGGCCTTCCAGCGCCCAC
>JBBSFI010000068.1:0-23228 GCA_038238905.1 Chthoniobacterales bacterium
CCAATTCTATTAGGCAACGCACTTACTGGGCGGACTGCCCAGCTAAACTACTGCCGCCTTGCCGCCAGGGCGCGGCGGTGGGCTGTGTCATCTTTCGAAAGCGCGCACGATGGCGCTGGCGCAGCGGCGGCGCGCGGGCTTGAATGCGGGCAATTCGATGGGCCGCTTCATCCAGATCTCGATCGCCTTGGTGCTGGCGTACGCGTGGAGGTGGACGACCGTGCTGAAGGAGCGCGGGGTCGTTGACGACCGCCAGCGGCTTTGGATTCTTTGCGCCGTCGGAGTGCTCTTTGTCGCGCAACAAATCGCGCAGACCAGGCGGAAGCCTGGCGACCGAAGCGCGGTCGAGGCGCGCCGGCGCGTGATGGAGACGTACCTCGACGCCTTCCTGATCGCGTACTACGAACTACTCGAAAGAAGGGGGCGGCACTGCTGCCGCCCGTGAGAATCAACCTCGCCTTTCCCACCCGGAAGCGCGTGTTCTTTTGGCGGCTGCGAATCTACTAAACGAAACAGAGTCGCAAGTTTCCGGGGCGGACCTGAGCGTCATGCGCGCGGCTGCGGGCGCTTTTGCTGTCGTTTCATGTCATCCCGCGCTTCGCCGAGGGGCCGAAACGGGCGCAGGCCACCCGTTGCCTTCTCCATCTGCGACGCGCTGATCCCCATTCCGCTTCGATCCCGGGCACAACCGTCCCGCCCCTCACTCTCAGAGCTTTGCGTTGCCGTATTCTCTTTGGACAAAGGCCAGCGCGTCATCCCTGTTCGCAAGGGCGCCTTCCAATTGCCGTGACTGGACGGCATGAAGCACCTCCGTGAACTGCGGCCCCGGCGCGAGGCCGAGCGCGATGAGGTCCTGACCCGAAATCAAGGGCGGCGGAACCAGCGGTTCGCTGGCAAACTCGGTCTTTTTCTCCTTCAGGAAGTCGTAGTTCGAGAGATCGGCGTGGCTGCTGGAGCAATCGACGCGATGCAGTTCCATCTCGTCGTCGAAACGGTCGCGCGCCATGAATCGTTTCAGCTTCGAAACGCGCATCTGGCGCACGTCCTTAAAGACCATGTGGAAAGCCACCGCTTGGACCGTGGCATCGATCTCCGCGCGCGAGAAGCGGAGCCGCGTCATAAGGCGCTCCGTCATTTCGGCGCCGACTTTGTCGTGGCCGGAAAACCGGATGCGCTTATCAGCATCGTCGTACGAATAGGTCGGCGGCTTTCCGATGTCATGGAAGAGCACTGAAAAGACGAGGGGGAGCGAAACCTCCTGCGGCAAAAGCTCCAGCATTTTGCGCGTATGGACGAAGACATCGCCTTCGGGATGAAACTGCGGCGGCTGCTCGCACCCCTTGAGCGCTTCAATCTCCGGCAGGATCTGGGCGAGCAGGCCGCTTTCATCGAGCAAATCAAACCCGCGCAGGCGCTCGGGAGAGAGCATGATTTTGACCAACTCCTCGCGAATGCGCTCGGCGCTCACCTGATGTATCTGCGGCGCATTCTCCGCAATGGCGAGCCAAGTGTTGCGTTCGATGTCAAACTTCAGAAGCGCCGCAAACCGCACGGCCCGTAGCATGCGCAAGCGGTCTTCCCGGATGCGATCGTGCGGATTGCCTATCGCTCGCAGGATGCGCTTAGCGAGATCCGCATGACCGCCAACGTAGTCGATAAGCTGGCTGGTGAGCGGATCGTAAAAGAGGCCATTCACCGTGAAGTCGCGGCGGGCGGCATCCTGCTCGGGCGTGGAAAAAGTTACGCTCTCCGGTCGGCGCCCATCGATATACACGCCATCGGAGCGGAACGACGCGACCTGAAACTCGGCGCCCGCTTCGAGGACGCAGATCACTCCGAACTGCGCGCCGACGGCCACCGTTCGGGGAAAGAGGGCGCGAACCTGATCGGGCTGGGCGTCGGTCGCGATATCGTAGTCGTGAGGCGGCACGCCGCGAAGCATGTCGCGAACGCAACCGCCAGCGTAGAACGCCCGGAACCCAGCTTTTTGGAGCCGCTCAACGATCGAGCGCGCCGTCGGTTCGAGAAGTTCGGTCATTTACCTCCTACTATACGCCGCAAATCGGAGCAAATCCGCCTGGATCGCGAAAGGAGGCTCGGTTTTTCAGAAGCCTCAAAACGCTTACGGCGCTTTCCTATCGGTGGGCGCTGGCTTGGAAACGGTCTCCTTTTTCGCCGCGTCGATCTTATCGCTCACTTTCTTCTCATCCAGATCGGGCTGATGGAGGCTGACGGCCTTCTGCCATACCGTTAGCGCCTCGTCGAGTTTCCCAGTTTTTTGATAGGCATCGCCGAGATGATCGAGAACCGTCGCGTCCTCGGGGGTCATCTTCTCGGACGCCTCTTTGAGTTCAGCGACGGCTTTGTCGAATTGCCCGCTCCTGAAGTAGAGCCAGCCGAGACTGTCCATGAAAGCGCCGTTGTCGGGATCTTCCTCGAGCGCCCTGTTGATCATCTTGGCGGCTTCGTCAAGATGTTCACCGCGATCGGCCCACATATATCCGAGATAGTTGCAGGCCTGCGCCGCATTTTTTGGATCGAGCTCGATCGCCTGCTTCAGAAGCTCCTCCGCTTTATCGCGCAAGCCCGCCTGCTCCGCCGCCGCGCCGTATTCGAAGTAGAAGGCGGCATTCAAAAACTCTTCGTGTCCGCTCGTCTCAAACTCCTTCCGGGCGCTCTCAAAGGCCGTAACGGCATCCGCCTTTCGCTTGGCAAGGCCGAGCGCCATCGCGAGCATGTAGTGCGTCTCGGGCGCATCCGGATACTTTGCGCGAGCCGCTTGCGCAGTTTCCACCGCTTGATCGAAAAGTTTCATTTCGATCTGAAGTTGAGCCACGCGCAGCAGCGTTTGCGGGCCGGTGGCGTCGTTCGCGGCGCTCCGCTGAAAGGCGGCGAGCGCCTTCTCGGATTCATCCTTGCTCTGATACAGCTCGCCCAGCATCTGCCAGGCGTGCGGGCTGCCCGGATCTGCTTTGGTGATCTGCTCGAGGCTCTCGATGGCAGCATCGCGCACGGCCGGCTGCGAAAAGGTGCGCAGCAACCTTTCCCGTGAACGGGCCAGCGCCGTCTCGCCATCGGGCGACGTCTTGAGCGCCGCCGCCGCCGCATAGGCGGAAAGCGCCTCTTTCACTTGTCGCGTGTCGCCAAAGTAATCCGCGGCCTTTGCCAGGACATCGGCATTGTTCTGGCCAAACTCGACCGCCTTGCGAAAAAGCGCGTTCGCCTGTTTGAGATTCTCCGGCGCATCCGGCGTTCCGTCCTCCTTGAAATGTGAAGCTGCAAAAAGCTGGCCTACGCCGAGCCAGAAGGCGGGATCGGTGCTGGATGCCTTAGCTGCCCGCTGGAGAATCTGAGCCGCCTTCGCGCGCTGCCCTTGCGACGTGAGCAGCGTGTACATGCCGTAGTAACTCGGGAAATAATTGGGGTCGAGCGCCAGAGCCTGCTCGGCGTACTTCAGCGCGAGGTCGGGCTTTTTCAAGTTCGCTGCGTACACTTTGGAGAGCACAACGAGCGGGAGCGGAGCCGAAGGCGCCGCTTTGATGTTGTCCTTCAATATCTGAATCGCGCCCGATGGATCGTCGCGCGTGATGAGCATGGACGCGACTTTCACCGCCAACTCCGAGTTCGACGGATCGAGATCGAAGGATTGCCGGTACTTCGCGAGCGCCTCGTCGGTCTCCGCATCGTCTTCAGCGAGAAGTCCCTGGGCATACGCCAGCCAGGCGTTGCTCTTACGCTCCTCGTCTTTTGCAAGAAGCAGATCCGCAGCAGCCTTACGCGAAGTCGGGTACCCGTCGGCATACTCCGCCCGGGAATGCGACGCGCTCTCACGAGGCGTGACCGCCGAGGGATCGGCCAGGGGATTGACTGGCGCAGCGCTTTTGGCGGCGCGATGAGGCGAGGCGGCGACCGACTTGCCCGGCTCCGCCGACGGAGCTTGACGGCAGAAAAACAGCGCGGCCGCAAAGAGGGCGGCCATCGCGCAATTCCATGGCCGGAAGCAACGGTGCGATTTCACCCGAAAGCTTCAGGCGCCTCCGCCGGTTTGCAACCCCTAGCTCTTGTAGCGCAAACGCTTCTTGTGGCGGTTTTCCTTCATCCGCTTCCGGCGTTTGTGCTTTGCGATTTTCGCCTTTCGGCGCTTCTTAATTGAACCCATGAGCTGGTAATATGTCGTTTTGCGAGGGGCGAGGAGGAGAACATGGTTTGCGCACCGCAGCAAAGGATTTTTTGTGAAACATTTACGGCGCGTTCCAATGGGAGACGCGCAGCCACGTTCAATCCACGCGATCAGGAGCTTTCATCTCCGGCCAGAGCTGCCGCACCGCGCGCTTCCTGTGATCGAAAATTTCTTTCAACTGGCGCTCGACCACGAGTGAATTCACGGCATCGCCGAGTAATCCGAACGGGAGTGCGTAATGTACGCGGTCGCGGACTTCGGTCGCGCCGCCGGGCGCCTCCTCGAAGAAATGCTCGTGCCGCCAAAGCGCATACGGCCCGGCGCGCTGCTCATCGCAAAAATAGAGCGGCGCCTCCACCCGCGTGATTTCGGCCAGCCATTGCAACGGGATTCCACAGAGGGGCCGCACGCGGTACCGGATCCTCACGCCCTCGGCCATGACGGGCGTCGGCGAAGTAAGCATCTGCATATCGAGCCTGGGAGGGGTTATTTTCCGAAGGTTGCGCGGATCCGAGAAGAAGGCCCAGCATTCGGCGATCGGCGCAGTCACGATCTGCCGCCGCTCGAGCAAGTGAATTGACATTGGCAGATGTTACGCACCGCTCTCGCCGCCGGACGCGTCCACGGTTCCAAACTATTTGCGAGGGACACTGTTAATGGTGTCCGCAAGATCGAGGGTCACGGTCGTTCCATCAATGGCCCGCAGGCTGCCCTTGATCTCCATCAGCATTACCTTGCGCAAACCGGGAACCGTGAGCGTCACCGTTTTGTTATCACGTGAGAGGGCCGCGCTCGCGACGTCCATTGCATCGCGGCCTTTCCGGCTTGGATCGACGACGGAAATTTCGGGCGAATCGTACGTGCTGAACCATCTATAATTCCATTGCTCGATCGAGAAGTTTCGCGCATCGGCTGCGGTCTCACGGTCAAGCGCGACCGGAAAGGTGATCGACAAAGAGTCAGGCCCTGCAACATGAAATGCCACGGGAAGATAGAGCGGCGTGCCTGTATAACGCACGCGTTGGAGGCACCCATCCCGCACGCCGCTCGTCTGCCAGCCTTTGAGTCCGCCGACATATAACTGGCCATCCGCCGGATTGAAGCGCGCCCGCATGATGCCGCTGCTGAATGTCAATGGAAGGCGCACGGCCGCGCCCTGACGCGTCCCCGCAACCGCGTCGTCCATGACGGCGAACAGCGCACATTTGCCGTAAGACGTGTGAAGCAAGTGGCCGGAGAGCGGCCCCCATTTTCCATCGTCTGGAGCCCATGCGCCGCCGCCGCTTGAGTTATCCCAGCTATAAGGCAGCCAAAGGAGCGGATCGTCGAACGCTTCGGGAGCCGGCGCATGCTCATCGATACGCGGATCGGCTACATGTCCATAAAAGCCGCCAGGCTTCACCAGGCTTATTTTGCTGGTTGGGATCCAGTGCCCCTGATTGTCGCTCACGGCGATCTCGTCATTCGGACCGATCTCAAGTCCGTTCGGAGCGCGAAAGCCGCTGCCAAGCTCCTCTGCCTGGGAGCCGTCCGCGCTTACCTTGACGACGCAGGCATGCCACGGGCGATCGCGGCCCAACTGGTTTCCGCCCACGGCGTAATAGAAGCTGCCCTTGGAGTCGGTCTGCAAGTCAAAGGTAAATGCGTGATAGCTCGGATAAAGCACCCGGTCGGCATTGAAAGACTCATAGAAATCGGCCTCGCCGCTGGATGCTGTGTCGTGCAGGCGCGTGATCCGATCGCGCCCCAGCACATAGATATTTCCATCGACGATCTTCAGTCCGAGCGGTTCATACAGACCCGTCGCGAAGCGTTTCCACTTCACTTCCGCAAGTCCCGTGTCGATTCCCGAGACGAGCCACACATCGCCATTCAGCGTGCAGACCGCTGCCCGTCCATCCTGAAAGAAGTCGAAGCCCGAGATCCGCATCCACGATTTCGATGGATTCTGCTCGGGGATCGGCACGGTATCCACGACGTAAGCCGCGGAGTCCGGTGAAACAGCTCCTTTGAGCACGATGTCCTCCGGCCATCGGAGATCGCCGCCGCGACAAAGCGCCGCGAGGTTTGCCGAACCGCGCCAGCCATTCAGCGCGCGCCCCGCTTCCTGCGCAGCAGCCGTCTGGAGGTACAGAACGTCGAAGTGGGAGACGCCAACCGCCGGCGGCACTTTCACGCGCACAACGCCGCTGGCATCCAGCGGTTCGAAGTCAAGCGCCAGCGAGTCGCTCAGTACGGCGATCGTTTGAACCCGACCATCGGCAGATTCCTGGAGCGGCATCGCGACGCCGGTCGCGCCTGGCGAGGTCCTTGTGACTTTCCAGGCTGCAGAGCCGGGTACGGTTTCTGCAAGGATCAGCGTCTGTGACGCAGTCGAAGGGGAGACTGTGAAATGGCGCACAAAATTCGGCGACTCTTTCGAGCCGGAAACCTCGAAAGAGTCGAGAATCCTCCGCCCAAAAGCTTCATAGGCAAAGATGGCGCGCGTCCCATTGAGATAGAACCCCGAATAGTGATAGTCACTCTTCGGGAGCGGCCCGCCCTTCGTCTTTCTAGGATCGCCCAGTGCGCCGTCCATCACCCACCCCGGAAACTGCGGAGCGAGGAACTGCACCTGACCCGAGATCGCCGCCCCACCGGTCCGTTCCCCTTTATAGCTGCCGATATTTGCATCGCGCAAATCCAGGTAACCATCCGTCCAAACCGCCGCCATCCGGAGCAATTCCGTATCGAAGGCCACGCAGGCATTTGCTCCTAAGCTCACAACGACCGCCTTAGGGGCCAGCATCCGACCACTCGTTGGGACCGGCTTGGGGCCAGCGGCCTCGGGCGGCCTCGGGCCTTCGAGCGAACAACTCAAAACCGGCCCATACAGCATCGTCGTCCCACCTGTGGGATTCTTTACCCCGCTTGCAGCCCGCTCGGCCGCGGCGACTTCATCTTCTTTAGCCAGCGCATTCACGAGGCAAAGCAGCAAGAGAGAACACACGAGGGAGGAAGTGCGAGCGTACATGGCTCGCTACTATCGCGTCCTCGGCTCAACTGGCAAGCCGTGCGACGCAGATTGGCCACAGCCCTGCCCGCGGCTGACCTCAAACGGTACATTCGGTCAGTTAACGATCTTCGCAGTGACGCAAAAGTAAATGCGCGCATTTCCCGTCGCGCCTTTAAACTTGGGAGCAGCGCCAGCTTCGACACTCGAAAGCTCCATTGCAACCGTGACACCCGATTTCGCCTTCATCGAAGTTGTGAGCTTCCGCGTCGAAAACAGCGGTTCGAATCCGTGCCGCGGCCGGATTTCGCTTTCAGGAAGGGTCACCAAACGATCGACGAACGAGTTCGACGCGCCGGTCTTCAAGGGAACAGCCCGCCCTCCCGCGTCCACGTCGATAAAGCCGAGCAATTCGACGACCTCGGCTGTCAGCTCCATATCAATCATGTCATCGCCATTCAATATAGGAACGATCGAGAGCGAAACACCTGCGTTACGCGTTTCCAGCGTCTTCGGCTTCCACTCTCCCGACTTTTCGTCCTTATCCCAATCGGTCGCGTGACGCAATTCACGAATAACCTCGATCATGGCATGCTGATTTGAGCGCGTGTTAAGGCCCGGCATGGAGTACGTTTGAACGCCGCGCATCTTCGCCAGCTTCCGCGCGGCGCTCCCCATTTGCTCACCGCTTATTCTCATTGTGGGTTGCGGTGAAGCGAACTCGGAGGGGATTTTCGCGTCTCGTGGGACAACAAAAATCCTGGTCTCGACCGCTATCGCCGGGGATTTTACCGCGCCATCTTCTGTCTCAGCCTGAACCGAACCGAGTGTCGCAACCGCAGCAACAACGCCCACTGCGAATATCGAACTTTGGAGGCGCCCGAACCAGAAGCTTCGGATCGAAAGGCTGCGTGATCGCATCCCTTCTGCCTTGTGGAAGACTGGCATGCGACAGACGCCCTCAAAAGGCCTATTTCATCCGATCGAAGCTGCGCTGGAGTATTTCCCAGTCGGCTAGGCCGGCGACTTTGGCGCGATTATCGGCCACGATCCGTGCTTCGTTTGCATTCTTCGTGGGCCGATTGACACGATAGAAGATTCCGAAGACGCCGGGGCCTTCAGCATCCGCAAGCTTGTAGGCGGCATACTCGTCCGTCGCGTCGTGATCACCGGGAATTTCATTGAACACGCCGCCCTTCCGCGGAATCGATGAATTGAAGGCGCCGGGATAAAACTCCACGCATTCGCTCAGGCATTCAATAAACGAGAAGCCGTCGTGATCCATTGCCGCTTCCATCATCGAAAGCAGATGCGGGACATTCGTCGCGGTGCTGCGCGCGACGAACGTGGCGCCTGCGGCGATCGCCTGCTTCATCGGATTGATCGGCCGGTCGGTTGAACCCCAGACATCGGTCTTGGATTTGAAACCAATGGGCGATGTCGGCGACGTCTGCTTTTTCGTGAGGCCGTACACGTGATTATCCATCACCACATAGGTGAGCTTCACGTTCTTCCGCGCGGTGTGATTGAAATGATTTCCGCCGATCGAAAAGCCGTCGCCGTCGCCGCCAAAGACGAAGCAATGGAGATCGGGCCGGGATAGCGAGACGCCGCTTGCAAAGGGGAGAGCGCGCCCGTGAATGAAGTGCGCTCCGTGGGCCTGGACGAAGTACGGAAAGCGCGAGGAGCAGCCGATGCCTGCAATCGTGCAGATCTTCTCATGCCAGACTTTGCGCTTCTCGATGAGCTTGTAGTAGAGCGCGAGCACCGAAAAATCGCCGCAGCCGGGGCACCATGTCGGGTGATCGGCGGCGGTCTCCTTCTTTGTAAGCGGTTTGCGATCGGCGTCGGGCAGCGCGGGCGCTGGCGCGGGGGCGGCGGTGGTCCGTTGAAGCGGTTCGGGGGCGAGAAGGCTCATAAATGCGAATAAGATGGCTTAGCTTTTTGCGAGGGTCATCGCGTGCTGGAGAATCTCCTTCACCTTCCACGTGAGGCCATCGGTCTTGGTCGCGGATCGGATGCGTGGGTCGCAATAGCGAGCGCGGAGGATGGAAGCGAGTTGTCCGTTCCCGTACAGGCCTTCGTCGTTCAGTTCTACGACGACGATATGGGTGAAACCGCTCATGATCCGCTCAAGACCGTTGGGAAGCGGATTCAGATGCTTGATGTGGAGGCACGAAATCGCCTCGCCGTGTTTGCGCGCCTGCTTGACCGCTTCTTCCATTGGACCCTTGCTCGATCCCCATCCGACGAGGAGGACATGCCCTTCCGGTGCGCCATAGACACGAGGCGTGGGAATCTCTTCCGCGAGCAGTCGCAGCTTGTTCCGCCGCTTCGCATTCATCGTCACATGCATCTTGCCGGAGCCGCTGGGGTGACCCATTTCGTCGTGTTCCAACCCGGTTACGACGGGATACTTTCCGCTCGCCACCCGCGTACCGGGCGCGATGTGCCGGGTAATGCCGCCCGGCGCCTCGAGATCGTACGGCTTGTGATCCGCGACCGGCGTGAAGTCCGGCGAAATGTCCTGACAGACTTTCTTCAGGTCGGGCTGCGGGAAGGCTTCGATGCGCGACGCAATGCCCTGATCCGAAAGCACAATGACCGGAGTGGAATACTTGCGGGCGATACTGACAGCCTCGATCGCTGTATAAAAACAATCTTCCACGCTGGCGGGCGCCAGCACCACGCGGGGGCTGTCGCCATGACCTCCGAAACAGGCGATATTAAGATCGCTCTGCTCGACATTCGTCGGCATGCCCGTGGACGGGCCGCCGCGCTGGACATCGATCACGACGACTGGCATCTCGGCCATCGAAGCCCAGCCAAGCGCTTCAGTTTTAAGTGAAATCCCAGGGCCACTGGAGCCGGTGACGGCAACGCGCCCGGCGTAGCTGGCGCCGATCGCCATGGAGATCGCCGCGATTTCGTCTTCGGTCTGCACAAACGTGCCGCCGTACTTCGGCAACTCCCGTCGCAGCAGCTCCATGATGTCGCTCCACGGTGTGATCGGATATCCTGCGCCGAATCGCACGCCTGCTGCGAGGAGTCCGTATGCCAGCGCCTCGTTTCCGCTCATCACCACCTGCGCCTGGCCCTCCTTTTCGCCCGGATGAAATTGGAACGTCTCGTAAAGACCCTGGATCTGGTGCCCGTAGCCTGAATTGAAACACGCAAGCGCATTCTCAAGCACCGTCGGATCCTTCCCGCCGAAGCGCTCGTCCATCAGCTTGGAAATCTTCGGCACGTTCAGATCGAACACGCGGGCGAGCAGACCGAGGGCGTAGATATTCTTCCCCTTGTCTCGCCCTGTGCCGCCGATCGCCTCGACTGTAAGTGACGAAATGGGCACGCCGACGTGATGATAGGCCGTGAGGAGGTCGTTGTTGGGCGTTACGTGATCGGAGTCGTACAAGACGATCCCACCCTTTTTGAGCGAAGCGACGTGGTCATTGTAGCTGTGATCGTAAAAACAGAGGAGCACATCCGCCTCGTCACCGGCGCTCAGCACTTCGCCGGAGCCGATTCGCACCTGGAAGATCGACGCTCCGCCCGAGATGGTGGACGGAATGGTCATGAAGGTCATCACCTCCTGCTCGCTGCGCCCGGCGAGCCGGGCGAGGAATCCGCCGATGGCTTGGATGCCATCCTGGGAATTGCCAGCGATGCGGATGACCGCTTCGGAGACGGAAGAGATGCTTGGACTGGGGACGGACGACGCGGCGACCGAGGATTCGCTCATTGCTGCAATTTGGGGATAAACGGGGAATCTCGCCGGGGCTGATTTCTTGTGGAAAATCGCTCGCGGCGTGGGGAGGGAACGTACAGCGGAGCGGGCGGCGGTCAAGGGCGCGCTGGGGAGCGGTTTACGGCAAGACAATGCGGCGCAACCGGTTCCGATCGCGCGAACGAAGGCTCATCCACCGCCTCACGGTTTTCCAGGTCGCCCGCCCTGAAAGGCACTCGGATCGTATGCCATCATCGGAACAGGCGCGACGATCGTTGAAGGCCGTTGAAGGCGCGGGTTCAGTCTGGGATTTGATAATCTGCTCGAGAGGAATAAGGAGCTCGGGTGTAACGGGTACGTTCAGATCGTCTTCGTAGTGCGCCAGCGTCACCAGGCGGCTCGCGGTGTCGAAGTTCTCAAAGAGCTTCCGGGCAGGCTCGTCGCTTAGATCCAAACCCGGCGCCGCAAACTGGCGCGCGCGGCACACCCGGTCGGCAACGCTCGGATGTGTGTCGAGCAGGCCTGTCTTGCCAAGCACCGATTGGTTTTCGAACTTCTGCCGCTGCGCCGGGGAGAGCAACGCCGCGCGATACTCCATCAGGACGGGCAGATTGTCCGGCAGTTGGAATTTTGTGCGCCAGGCGCGGCGCATCTCGCGCTGAATCTCGCTCATTACGCTTCCCAGCGCAGCGAGCTTGAGCATCGTCGATTCAAACGCTGCGCTTCGGGCAACGCACATCTCGACGCGATCTGCATCGTACTCCATTTGCCGCAACAGCACCGCGCTGATTGCATGGCCGAGCGTCATCAAAACCCAAAGCACCCGGCGGGAAAACCAAACGGAAAAGGACGTGCAACCCACCATGAATGCAATCGGCGCATAGTCAGCGCCGCGCCATGACTCGATCGTCGCGTCCCATTCATCGCGCTCATAGACTACCCCGCCAAACCAGCCGTTGATCCGCCGGATGAGATAGGTGAAGCGCATCCCCGCGCCTTGTCGAAAAGTGGCCAAATTCATGCGTTATAACCCCGGCCAGCTCCGGTTCGGTCAAGCCCGCGACCAGCGGCATGCCGAGTGTCAGCACCAAAGCGTTTCCGTAGAACCCACGCGTCCCGCGATCGAAGCTTGCCGATGCATTGAGCTCACAGTTGAGTTCCACCCGGCGCGGCGCCGGGGCGCCTGCGGTGCGGCAGACTTCCTGAACGAGCGCGTACACGCGCGGCTCGTGCTTCGGATCGAGCGCCAGCGGGTGCATTCGCGCTGCGCGCCGGGCAAAGAGCGGCTTCACCATGAAAAGCGCAATCGTCCCGCCCGCCAGCAGCGGAGTTCCGGAAAAGACCACCTTTGCGATGAGCGCGTATCTCGAGTGCCCCATCGGACAACCGCCAAATCGCCCCGAAATAATGCGTGGCAAAGTAGTAACGGAGAATTCCGCGAGCGCCGTGAGCGCAAGATAGACGCATGGCAGAATGACCATGGCGAGTGCAACCATCGCGAGTCCAAGGCGATAGGGGATGGAGGACTTGCTCTCGACCGCAATTGCGCCAGCGTTCATCGCCCCGCATCAAGCGCGGGCGATCGAGCGTTGTCAACGACCGAGGCATTGCTTGGAAACGGATTGTTCGCGCCGCTTTGCAATCCGTGATTGCCGCGCCTAATAGTAGGCGCCATGCGCAAGCTGTTGCTCCTCTTCATTCTCCCTGCGCTTCTCACGATGGGCGCCTCCGCGTCTCTTCCAATGGAGACGGTGTTCAAGGGCCGGTCCCGATTCGATGCGCTGGTGGCGCAGGCGGACCAATGGAAGCCACTGCCGATCGGGGAACGGACGGCTGCGGTGGGGCGGGCGCTTTGCGGCACGCCGTACAAGAGCTACACGCTCGAGATTGATGACCATGTGGAGGCGCCTTCCGCTGATCTCCTCGGACTGGACTGCTGGACTTTTTTTGAGACCTCACTCGCCTTTGCGCGCATGCTCGATGAGCCGCGCGAAAAGTGGACGCCTGAAACGCTCCTGCGCTATGTCGAGAAGGACCGCTATCGCGGCGGCGAATGCAACGGCAGCTACCTCTCGCGCCTGCACTATCTTGAGGAGTGGCTCGCAGACAACAACCGCCGCGGCCTCGTGGAAGATCTCACCGGAAAGCTGGGCGGAGTCCGCGTGCCGCAATCGGCGGATGAAATGACGCTGCACTGGCGCTCTTATCGCTACATGCGGTGCAACCCGGAACTGCGGGACGGCATTCACCAAATGGAGGAGCGCGTAACAGAACTGGGCCTGCGCCACATCCCCAAGGATCGCATCCCATCGATCGAGTCGCGGCTGCAAACCGGAGACATCATCGGCATTACCACGCACGATGGCGGCAAGATCGGCACATCGCATGTGGGCATCGCCGTTCGGCTCGCCGATGGCATTCACTTCATGCATGCGTCGGCGCCCCACAATTACGGCAAGGTGGTGCTCGATGTCCGGCTCGTCGATTATCTGCACAAATATCGCAGTGACGCCGGGATCCTGGTGGCGCGTCCCATCCGCTGACCGGCTGCGGAGCCGCGCTCTGACACGATCACGCCAAGCCGGAGGATAATCGAGGCAGAGGTGTCGCGCTGAAAATCTTGGACAATCCTCGCACTCTGCATACCATTCCGTCCCTTTTCGCCGGTAGGGCGAGACAACGAACACTCCATGATCTCATACGCATTGCTCTTTATCGCAGACGCCGTCCCCGCCGCGACACCACCGTCGGCTCCATCAGGCATGACGTTCGTTCCGCTGCTTTTAATGGTAGTTGTCTTCTATTTTCTGCTCATCCGGCCGCAGCAAAAGCGGCAGAAGGATATGCAAAGACTCGTCTCCGAGCTTAAAACCGGCGATAAAGTCGTCACCAACGGCGGAATCCATGGGATCGTCTCGAATGTGAAGGACGGCTCGACGCTCAGCCTCAAGATCGCCGACAATGTGAAGATCGAGGTGGATAAATCGGCCATCACCTCCGTCGATCGCGCCGCCACCACGGCGTCGGTCGAGGTGCTCGCTCCGAAGGCTTAAGGCAGCAACTTCAACCGCTTTTTCGACGATGTCCCCGATCTGGACTTTCTTCACCGGATGCGTGCTTCTCGCGCTTTTTGCGTGGTATATCTTTTCCGACAACGATCGGGCGCGCCGGATAATCGGAACGATCCTCACGCTTCTGCTGGTGGCATTCTGCCTTCAGGCTGTCTTTCCGGCATTCGATCAGAAGGACGCCACCGGGCAGCATGTAATCAAACCCGGTAAAATTCGGTTGGGTCTCGATCTTCAGGGAGGCACGTCATTCCTGATCCAGCTCATGCCGCCGGAGGTCGAGGCGGGGGCGAGCGCCAAGCCCGATGGCCAAAAGACGCCCGGTCGCGGCATATCGAAGGACATGATCGAGCAGGCCATGGAAGCGATCCGCAAGCGCGTCGATACGTTCGGCGTGAGCGAGCCAATCATTACGCCGGAAGGGACCGATCGAATCCTGGTTCAGATTCCAGGCCTGGACGCTGAGAATATCCAAGCTGCGAAGGAGCAGTTGCAGAAGGTGGCGAAGCTCGAGTTCCGGCTGGTCAGCCCACAGAGCGGGCAGATTCTGACAGGCCAGGCTCCGCCCGACCCGGCGTACATTAAATTGAAGGAGAAATCGACTCGCGACGGCAAGCCGTTCGAGAGCGACATCATGGTTCACAAGAAGCCCGATCTCACCGGCGACAAGGTCACGGGCGCATTTGCGGCATACGGTCAGAAGGGGAGCGAAGTCCGGCTGGAATTCAACGGCGCGGGAGCGAAGCAATTTGGAGATCTCACGCAGGCAAACGTCGGGCGCCAGTTCGCCATCGTGGTGGATAATGAGGTGATCTCCGCGCCGGTAATCCAGGACGCGATCATGGGGGGCAGTTGCGTCATCACGGGCACCTTCACAGATAAAGAGGCGCGAAGCCTCGCGAGCGCGCTTCAGAATCCGCTTCAGACGCCCGTGCGGTTGCTGGAGCAGCGCAGCGCCTCATCCACCTTGGGTGAAGCAGCCATCCACAGCGGCGTCTATGCGGGAATCGGCGGCCTGCTCCTGGTGCTCATTTTCGTCTCGGTGTACTATCGCTTTGCGGGGCTCGTCGCGATCGTTGGGCTGCTCGTGAATATCGTCATCCTCTTTGGATGCCTCGCCCTCTTTGGCTCAGTGCTTACGTTACCCGGCATTGCGGGCGTCATTCTCACGATCGGTCTCGCCGTGGACGCAAACGTGCTGATCTACGAGCGTCTGCGCGAGGAGCTTGCCGCCGGCAAGTCGCTTCCGGCAGCGATCGATTCCGCCTACGGAAAGGCATTCACCGTCATCTTCGACGCAAACGCCACCACGCTCATCACAGCGGCGATCCTCTTTTGGCGCGCCACCGGTCCGGTGAAGGGCTTCGCCGTAACGCTCACAATCGGCGTCATCGCGTCGGTCTTCTCGGCGATGATCGTCACGCGTGTCATCTTCTCGTGGGCTCTGCATTTTGGCCACCTGAAGCGCGTGGTGATGATGCATATCATTCCAACGGGCCGGAACTTCAATTTCCTCGGAAAAGCGAAGCTCTGGGTGGGCGCATCCGTAACGGTCATCATCATCTCGGTCGTTGGGTTCATCGTCCGTTACCCGGCAAATCTCGGCATCGATTTCAAAGGCGGCGATCTGTTGACGCTATCGAGCGCCGTCCCGGTTTCGGAAGTGCAAGTTCGTGAGGCGCTCGCTCCTCTGCATATCGGCGAGGTGATGGTGCAGAAGGAAAAGAGCATCGATCATGAATTCCTTTCCATCCGCAGCCCAGACAACACTTCCGACGCGATCGAGAAGCGGCTGAAGGAGGCGATGCCGGACGCTGGATTCAGGCAAGACCAGAAGGAGCATGTCGGAAAGATTGTCGGCGACGAACTGATGAAAGGCTCGATCGTAGCGCTGTGCCTCGGGATGCTCGGCATCCTGATCTACGTGACGATGCGTTTCGAGTTGTCGTTTGCGATCGGCGCGCTTGTGGCCCTTCTGCACGATGTGCTCATCACGATCGGTCTTTTCTCGCTCGCGGGCCGAGAACTCTCGCTTGTGATGGTCGGCGCGATTCTGACCATCGCGGGCTACTCGATCAACGACACGATCGTGGTGTACGATCGTATTCGCGAAGGGCTTAAAAGCGGGAGAAAAGGGACGATTCAGGAGATCATGAACGCCTCGATCAATGAGACGCTTTCACGCACCCTGCTCACATCGGGATGCACCTTTCTGTCGGTGGCGGCGCTGTTCGTCTTTGGCGGGCCGGTGCTGCACGACTTTGCCTTCTCGATGCTTATCGGAATCATCGTTGGCACCTACTCCTCCATCTTCATCGCATCGCCGATCGTCCTTTGGTGGACGGGTCACAAAGGCCAGACGCTTCGTTCTGAGATCGCCGGCACAGGGCCTGGAGCAGGCCCGAGCCTGCGCCAGTCGCCCGCGTAGCGCAGGCGGGCGCGCGCCCGGTCGTTTTTGTCAGGCGCGCTCCGTTTGCCGATTACCAAATTCAGCGGTTATGCGGATGGCCTCGTCGCAGGCGACCTTGACGTTTCGGAGCTTTACGTCCCCAAGCGCCAGCTCTCCGAGCGGGATCGGTTCGCGCTGAAGCGCATCCAGGCGCGGCCGTGCGAATTTCGAGAGCAGACCCGCCGCCATGGCATGGCCTCCAATTTCCAGATTTGAGAAGTGAAGGTTGAGCGCGTCGTCAATCCGCGCGTCTCCGGAGAGAGTCACATTCGCCTTCAACAAAAAGAACTTTGCGATCACCTCCATGCGAAACGTGAGCGCCCGGTCACCGCGCGCCTGGACGGTAAGATGCGTCTCACGGATGTCTGCGCCGTGCTGCGAGGCGGCTTCCACCGCTTTCGCGTGCAGGAACGCCTCCAGTTTCGCAATCTCGGCGGCGATCTCGATGTTTCCTTCGGCGGCGCTATCAAGCGCAAGGAAGCTGCCTTTCGCGGTGCTTGCATCCACGAGCGCCACCTCGCGAGCTTGCGCGTGGATCTCGATGGGCAGAGTCTCGATGAGCAGCGGAATCGCCGTAATCACGACGCGGCTCGATGTGATCCGGCCAGCGCGCGCTCCATTCCGATGGGACGATTTGAGGTCCGGCTTAAAGACGCCGCCAGAGAGATCGATCGTAACGGAATCGAGGTTTGGGAAGGTTCCTTCGACATCGGTTTTGCGCGCTTTCACACCGTAAAGCTCAAGACCCGCTGCAATGGCTGCGGCGAGCGAAGAGGCGGAATCCGGCGGTGAGTCGCAGAGGAAAGGAATCATAAACGGGAGACGGTAGCACAGGCATGCCGGAACGCCGAAGAGATGCCGCGGGAGACAGCCCGCGCCCTTCGTGCCAGTCTTTCATATTTGCAAATAGCGGCGGGAAAATCGCGAAAATGCCTGCCGAACTCGATGCCATCGCGAGGGAAACGATATATTTCTCTCTCTTTATTATGGAAATTATAGAGCGGGCACGCCCGATGCTTTTAGCAGGTCTCCATGATTACATTGCCATCAATGGCTGTAGATTCCGACCCCGAGACCGGCGACTCGCTGAACGAAAGCGACCCGGGCACAGCCCATTGCTACTCCGTCACCATCTTTACGCAACGCTGGAAAGATGTCCGCGACTTCTACGTGAACATCCTCAATGCGCATGTCCTCAGTGAACGGATCGAGCGCTACCTCGAGATGGAACTCGGCGGCGTTCCATTCACCCTGCGCAAATGCGAGTATGGCGAGACAGTGAGCTACTTTCACCTCTACGTATCGATGAAAGACCGGCAGGATGTGCTCGACGAGCTCCGCCGCCGCGGAATCATTGTCACGACCGTCGGCCCTTACACCAATTTCCGCGACCCGGAAGGGCGCGTGATCAAGCTTTCCGAAGAGAAGACGATCGTCGCCTAGAAGATTTCGTCGATTTGCCCTCGTCTTTTCGAAGATCGAAATCGATCCGCTGCTCCCCGGCGTAAATATTCATGGAGCGCCCGCGAATGAAGGCCGCGAGCGTCTGGCCCGACTCTCGGGCGAACTCGACTGCCAGGCTGCTCGGCGCGGAGATCGCCGCCACAATAGCAATGCCTGCGGCGTGCGACTTCTGCATCATCTCAAACGAAGCGCGTCCGCTCAAAAGCGCGATATGCGCCTCCAGAGGCAGCCGCTTCTCGAGAAGCGCCCAACCGATCAGCTTGTCGAGCGCATTGTGCCGGCCGACATCTTCTCGAATCGCCAGCAAACGGCCATCCAAGTCGAACAAGGCGCATGCGTGCAGGCCGCCGGTCCGCTTGAAACTCTCCTGACTTCGCGCCAGCCGCCTCGGGAGTGACAGGATGACATCCGCACGGGCGCGCGCTCCATCCTGAAGCGGCTTGTGCCGCTTCAAAACCATGTCGATGGAACTCTTGCTGCAGATCCCGCAACTCGCGGAAGTGAAAACGTGGCGGCTAAATTTTGAGAAATCGAATGCGCTCGGCTGAGCCAGCGCCACATCGATGGCGTTCCCCTTCCCCACAGCGCCAGGCGTGATGCAGGTGGTGAGATCGAAGATTTCCCTGGCGGACTGGACAATCCCTTCCGAGAGCAGAAATCCCGCGGTCAATTCCCGATCCGCGACCGCATCCACACCCGGAGTGCGCATGACGACGGCGATGCTGTGGCCTTCGACGCGAATCTCGAGCGGTTCCTCCGGCGCCAATTCATCGTAGTACGGCTTCACCTCGCCCTGGTCGTACCGTGTGAGGTGAATGGGATGTATCCGGGTCATAATTCCCGGCTGGGAACGCCGGGGCGGCGGGAATGACGGCGTGGATCGCGCCTGAACTCAAGCTCAAACGCGGAAAGGATGGGGAATGAAGAAATGACAAAAGGGCGCGCTGTGAGCATCGTGCGCAGCATGTCTTCTTTCGTCGATCGCCTGAAATCGGTGCGGGATCTGATCGCCTCCGCAGCCGAACGCGCCGGGCGCAGCGCCGATGAGATCACTCTTGTCGCTGTCTCCAAGGCGCACCCGCCCGACGCTGTGCACGAGGCGATCGAGGCCGGACAGATCGTTTTCGGGGAAAACCGAGTGCAGGAGGCCCGATTGAAGATTCCGCTCTGTCCATCGAGAGCGCGATGGCAATTCATCGGCCACCTGCAAAAGAACAAGGTGCGGCAGGCGCTCGCGATCTTCGAGATGCTCCAGAGCGTGGACTCGCTGGATACAGCGCGAGAAATCGACCGGGTTGCCGGCGAACTGGGCACTCAGCCGCGCGTACTTCTCGAGATCAATGTAGCGGGCGAGTCGAGCAAATTCGGCTTTTCACCCGCTCGGCTCCGCCAGGATCTCGAAGCACTGACGGCGCTCTCCCGGCTGCAGATTGAAGGACTCATGGCATCGCCGCCGCCCGTGCGCGCCGCGGAGGATGCCCGTAAATATTTCGCCATGGTGCGCGAACTCCGCGACGGGTTGGAGACAGAGTTTCGAGTGGGGCTCCCGACGCTTTCCATGGGAATGAGCGGCGATTTTCCCGTCGCGATTGAAGAGGGCTCCACCATGGTCCGCGTGGGGACCGCGCTTTTCGGGAGCCGCGTCGGCAAGACGTGGAAACCCGAGGGAGAAGTGGAATAAGATCGAGTGAACGGCGCGCCAGGAGTGAAGAGTGATGACTCACCCTTCCCGGAAACCATTCAGTACATAATTTAGAGCGCGCCCGGTGTTGCCTCTCACCTCGAACTCTTCGCCTTTTGGGTCGTCCTCGGGGCTAATTGAGTAAGTGTGCCACATCCTCGTGTAGAGCGCCACGTCGCCGCCATAAGCGCTCTCGAGGCATTTGAATATTTCAGGACGCATGGCTGCCGTGACCGCGCACAATGAGCCTTCCAGCAAATCGTATGCGTCCTCCGCATCCGGAAGCCACTCCCGATTCGCCGCAGCAGCGAGGATCCCGAGTGCGACGGGGGTCGATCTCCAGGCCTTCGGCAAGGTAATCCAACGGGGTCTCGTTATTTTCGTTCCACGCGAGGCCGGAGAACTCTTCATAGATCAGTGCAAGGGCGACGAGCCGCAGCTTTCCCGCTGTAACTTCGAGCAGCGTGTCGCCTCCTTCCAAACCGGCTGCGTGGAGGTGGCCCCACGCTTCCCGAGCCCATTCAAGCTCGGACCCCAGGAACCAGACCTTAAACATTCGGGCGGCGCCGTCCTCGACCTCGGAGCAGCCGTCGTCTTGTCCCGAATCCTCCATTTCATCACTGTTCATCAACCTGCCGTACGAATCGCGCCGAGAATCGTCAACCAAATGCAGGGATATTTTACAGAGTGGGTCGCATTGGCGCCGCTGGCGGGCCGGCATAATATCCGCGTTAACGACCGACGGCGAACTAACTGTCTCCGAACATGTCGAGCCCCGCGCTCGTTTCGAGGAAGTATTTCATGCTGGAAAGCACGCGAGGCCAACCCCCGGAGACCTTGCGCACCATGTCCGATCCCGCCTTGAACTTGTCATGCGTCACGGTGGGTTGTCAAAAAGTCTGTCCTTTAATTCGCGCAAAGCGGGACGCGATTCCCCGCCGCGTCCTGATCTTCTCGTCCGCCCACGGGCAATCCTTGATCCGCGAGATTGCGCAGCAGCGCGGGCAACTGGTCCTGGCTGTTTTCAAATTCGAGAACCTTGCGGGCGATTTCTTGGTAGAGTGGAATCCATGTGAACATAGAGAGGGGGGGATGACTAAAAACTGTCCATAACTGCCTTCGGATGTGGATCGGTCTTCCAATTCTGTCCGGAGAAGCGTTGGCAGAGCGCTCCCAAGTCGGCTTCTGATTTTGTCGCACATAGGTCGCGTGTGGGATCGGGTGAGAGGAAGAGGTCAGCATGCGCTTCGATGGCGGCGACGAAATTGGCGTGGGTGGCGTCGAGGCCCTCGACACAGGTTTTAGCGGTATCCCAGAGGTTCTGCGTGGCGAGTTCCGCGCCGCATTCGCCGGGTGCGGATTGCCCGCATCCCACGAGTAATCCACTGGCGAACCGGCGGTGAGCCTCACGGAGACCAGTCCGGGATCGGCACCGTCATGCGTCGAGAATACGTGCCGGTAGTCGTCGAACGGGCGCGCGGGCGGGTTCGGGCTGAACAGGAGTCGCAGAGCGTGAAAAAGCGAACTCTTGCCCGCGCCATCCTCTCCGAAAAGGAGCAGGTTTTTGCCGTTGGCGCCGAGATTGAAAACCGTCGGGTCTGCGCCGCCGGGGAAGGCCGCAGATAACCACCGCGAATTCGATTGGCGATGTCGCCGTAGAACCACTCAACCAGAGGCGAGTTTAACAACGCGGTGAACCACAGTTTGTCGGTTGGAATGAAGTAACAGGTGTTGCCCAAGTAATGGCCTTCCGTGTCCCACGCAAAGGACTGATGCTCATACATATCTGGGTAAATAACCTTTGTGCCTTCAAACTCCCGCCAGTAAGCGATGTTATCCTGAATCTCATACCATTGGTAGTGGCCCGATTTTCTCCCACCGAGGCCGCCTGGCATAAGTGCGTTCTTAAACGGCCTTAAGTGGTCATGAATGGCTGGATACTTACGAATGTCGCATCCACGCCGCGTGAATATCAGCCACAAATCTTGCGGATCTATCTTCCATCGCTTTACGTCGCGACCGCGTAGGAATCTTTTGAGGAGTTCGGCTGACGAAGGATGTGCGGCGATCAGTTGGTCCCGCGTAGCTCCGTCCACGACGGAGGCATCATTAAACCCCGTCTTTATGCCGTAGTAAAACCGACCCTGCACATATTCACCAAGCGGCTTCCCTGCTCTACGCAAGCGGTCGAGGAGGTTTAAACCTGCGCGCCCTTCAATCATCCAGCCACTCGGCTTCAGCGTTGCCAAGCACAAGGTCGAATCCGTTCGCGGAGGCGTCGTTCACGGGCGCGGCGCCGAGTTCCATCTGACCGGCGGTTTGATTGATGATCGCGGCGAGATTCCCCCGTAGCGTGGCGGCGCTGGGGCGCTGGCGACCGATGGCGAGGCCGAACATCCAGCCGGGGTCGAAGAAGGGGCGGGCGTGTTCGGGTCGTAGGGATTCCAGTCGGCGAGGCGCTGGGCGTCGGCGGGCGTGCATTCGCCGCTGCCGGCGAGGGCGGTGGCGAGGGCGCGGCACAGCTCGCGATCACGGGTGCGGAGGGTTTTTTTGTCCGCGTGACGGCGGGCAGTGAAGTAGTCGTGCCGGACCTGCTGAAGCTGCTTCTCCAGCGAGCGCACTTCATTTGACCCCAGCATGAGCTGGCCGCGCCGGAGGCCGAGCGGGGTATTGGCAGCGACGATTTTCGTTTCCAAATTCGGCAGCGGCAGGATGCCGAAGTTTTTCTCGCCGACGGCAATGGGCTGCTCGACGACGAGGGCGATGAAGAAGCGAAGCTTGGCGATCTGGACGGCGATGGGCTGGATGTCCACGCCGTAGAGGCAATTCTCGATGAGGTAGAGCTTGCGGCCGTAGTCATCGCCATCGCGAGCAAAGGCGCGCGTGATAGCGCTGATAGCAGCCTGTCGGGCCGGGGCGCTTTCGATGGCCTCGGCGGCGGCGGTCTGCCGGGCGCGCCAGCCTTCGTTTTGCGGGTCGAGCTTTTTGAGGAGGTGGACGAGCTTTTGCAGGAGGCCCATCGGGAACGCGCCGGAGCCGCAGGCCGGGTCGAGCGACTTGAGGGAATCGATGGCGTCGATGAGCGCGGACACGAGTGCAGGCGGGAGGTCGTGCGTGTCGCGCCCCCACGAGAGGAGGTCGCGGAGCTGGCCCTCGGACGCGGCGGGGACGCGCTCGGCGAGGTGGACAACGAGCGCCTCATCCACCATCCAATCCACGACGACGCGCGGGGTGTAGAAGGAACCGGTGGCTTTGCGGGCGATGGTGCCGGTCTTGGGATTGAAGGCGGCGAGGAGGTTCTCGAAGACGTGTCCAAGCAGCTCGGGGTCGAGGGCGACCTCCTCCTCGATTGGGGTGTTTTCCGTGAGCGTGAATTTGTAGCTGCGGAAGATTTCGAGGAGCGGGCGGACGGTCTCTTTGTTGCGCCCGGAATCTCCGTAGGCGGTGGAGAGGTCGGCGGCCTGGCTGGCGCCGAAGAAGAGGAAGTTTGGGACTTTCGCCTGCTTGGCGGGCCGGGTGGAGAAAGCCGTCCACACGGCGCTCGCCAGTCTTCTTGCCTTTGTCGTCGAAGATGGGTTCGTCGAGGCACTCGAAGAGGCCGCCATTCAGGAACGGGATGCGGCGGAAGAGGGCTTCGACTTTCTCGGGCTGCGCGAGGAGCGGTTTA